>NZ_JBVJHP010000013.1:268841-350140 GCF_055586745.1 Nonomuraea sp. NPDC049378 | reverse complement strand
CCCCCCCCCCCCCCCCCCCCCCCCCCCCCCCCCCCCCCCCCCCCCCCCCCCCCCCCCCCCCCCCCCCCCCCCCCCCCCCCCCCCCCCCCCCCGGCGGCATCCCCGTCCTGGACGCGATATGCGGGTGTTGTATACGCTTTCAGGAGGTTTTCCTGGTGCTCGAGGAGCCTATGGACAGACTCTCTGACGACGACCTGGCGCTGCTGCTCCTCATCCGGTCCTTCGAGCTGAAACTCCTCGAGCTCTTCGAGCGGGGCGAGCTCGACGGCACCACCCACACCTGTCTGGGGCAGGAGTACGTCCCCGTGTCCCTGCGCCCGCTCCTGCGCGAACCCGACTGGGTGTTCAGCAACCACCGCGGTCACGGGCACTACCTGGCCAGGTTCGGCGACCCCGAAGGGCTGCTCGCCGAGATCATGGGCAGGAAGGGCGCGGTCTGCGAGGGCGTCGGCGGCAGCCAGCACCTGCGGCGGGACCGTTACCTGTCGACCGGGGTGCAGGGCCAGAGCCTGCCCGTCGCCGCGGGGGTGGCGCTGCGGCTGAAGCGGCACGAGCCGGGCGCGCTGGCGTGCGTGTACATCGGTGACGGCACGTGGGGCGAGGGCTCCGTGTACGAGGCCATGAACCTGGCGCAACTGTGGCGCCTGCCGCTGCTCGTCGTGGTCGAGCACAACGGCATCGCCCAGTCCACGCCGACGGCCCTCCAGATGGCGGGGACGATCGAGGGCCGGGCACGGGCGTTCGGCATCGGCCACCACCGCGTGGACCGGTTCGAGATCCCCCGCATCCGGGACGGCCTGGCGCCCCTGATCGAGTCCGTGCGCGCCGACCCCCGGCCCTTGGTCGTCGAGTTCGCCACCCACCGCCTCGGCCCTCACAGCAAGGGCGACGACACCCGCCCGCCCGGCTTCCCCCGCACCGACTGGTACGCCGCCTACCGGGCCGCCCACCCCGGCCAGGCGGCCCGGGTCGAAGCCGAGGCCCGCGCCCGCGTCGACGAGGTCGCCGCCGAGGTGGCCGCCCGCCCACCGGCGGCCTGGACGGCGGCGTGAGCCCGGGGGAGCCCGCCGGGCGTCCGGGGCCCGCCGTCCAGCCGGTCGCGGACCGTGGCGGCGCCCGGGTGGGGGAGGACCTCAACCGCGCCCTCCACGGCCTTCTGGAGGACGACCCCTCCGTGTACGTCCTCGGCGAGGACCTGCTCGACCCCTACGGAGGCGCCTTCAAGATCACCAAGGGCCTGTCGACGCGTTTCCCCGACCGCGTCCTGACCACCCCGCTCAGCGAGGGGACCATCGTCGGGGCGGCCTCCGGGCTGGCCCTCGCGGGCGGCAAGGCGATCGCCGAGATCATGTTCGCCGACTTCGCCGCGCTCGCCTTCGACCAGATCCTCAACTTCGCCAGCAAGTCCGTCACCATGTACGGCGCCCGCGTCCCCATGCCGCTGGTGGTCCGCTGCCCCTCCGGAGGCCACCGCGGTTACGGCCCCACGCACAGCCAGAGCCCGCAGAAGCACTTCATCGGCATCCCCGGCCTGTCGCTGTTCGAGATGTCGCCGTTCCACGACAACCGGGCCGTCCTCGACCGCATGCTCGCGCTGGGGGAGCCGTGCCTGCTCTTCGAGGACAAGGTGCTCTACACGCGGCGCATGTATCCGCCGGGAGTGGCGGAGGAGCTGTTCCGATGGGATCTCGTGGGCGATGTGGCGGTGGTGCGCCTCGACCCGCCGGTGACCGGCCCGGTGACCCGCCCTGTGACCGGCCCTGTGACCGGCCCCGTGACCGGCCCCGGTTCACCGCCGCTCGCCGGTGCTCCGGAGATCCCTCCCGGCGACCTCGACTACGTCGTCATCGTTCCCGGAGGGCTGGCCCACCGGGCGCTGGCGGCCATGCGAGCCCTGCTGCTCGGCTACGACCTGGCCGGCGTGCTCCTGGTCCCCTCCCGCCTGTACCCCTTCGACCCGGCGCCGCTTCTCGACCTGCTCGGGCGGGCGCCGCTGATCTGCGTCGCCGAGGACGGCAGCGCGGGCGGCACCTGGGGCGGCCACGTCGCCGCCGACCTGCACACCCGGCTCTGGGGGCGGCTCCGGCGGCCGGTCAAGCTGGTCAGCTCGGCCGACAGCGTCATCCCCACGGCCGCCCACCTGGAACGGGACGTGCTGGTGCAGGACAGCACGATCCGCCGCGCCGTACTGGAAGGGCTCGATGGTTGAGATCCGGGTGCCCAAGCTGAACTCCAACGACTCGGCGTACGTGCTGGTCGCCTGGCTGGCACCCGACGGGGCGGCGGTGCGCGCGGGCGAGGTGGTGGCCGAGGTGGAGACGTCGAAGACGGTGGAGGAGCTGGTCTGCGAGCACGACGGCGTTCTGACCCACCTGGCGCCGGCGGGCCGCGACATCGCCCCCGGCGACCCCATCGCCCGCGTCACCTCCCCGGCCGAAGCCCCTGGCCCGCCTTCCCGCCACCCGCCCGCGTCCGCCGCCGCGTCCGCCGTGCCCGCCGCCGTGCCCGCCGCCGTTCCGGTGGCCGCGGGGACCGGTGGCGGGCCGCTGGTCACCGCGCCCGCCCAGGCGCTCATCGACGAGCTGGGCATCGACCCGGAGCGGGTACGCGCGCTCCCGGTGAAGGTGGTGCGCCGCGCCGACGTCGAACGCCTGGCCGCCGCCGGCCCGCACGCGAGCCCGGCAGGCCGTGAAGGTGGTCGCGGCGGCGGCGAGGTGACCGTCGACCGGAGCGCGCCCAGGACCGGCGGTGGGAGCCCGCGGGCGTTGAGCGCGAACCAGCGCGCGGTGGGCAGGACCGTGAGCCTCTCGCACCGGACCGTCCCCGCCGCGTTCGCCGCCGTCAAGGTGGACGTGGGGGCGGCCGCCGCCGCGGCCCGCGACCTCACCCGGCGGCTGCGCATGCTGGTCGGGCTGCCCGACCTGCTGATCTCCGCCGTCGCCCGCCTGCACCACGACTTCCCGCTGTTCTTCGCCACCCTCGTGGACGAGGGCACCGCGAGGGTCCCGGACGCGCCGCACGTGGGCGTCACGATCGACCTCGGCACCGGCCTGTACGTCCCCGTCATCCGGGACGCGAACACGAAGTCCGTGACCGAGATCGCCGGGGAGCTGGGCGCGTACCGCAGGCTGGCGCAGCGCGGCGGGTTCAGGGAGGAGCAGCTGGCGGGCGGCAACATCGTCGTCACCCTGCACCACGACGCCGGCGTCGTCATGGCCGTGCCGATCATCTTCCCCGGCCAGGCGTGCGCCGTCGCCCTCACCTCCCCGCAGCCGGAGGGAGGGCGCACGGTGGCCGTGGTCGGCCTCTCGTACGACCACCGGCTGATCAACGGCAGGGACGCCGTGCTGTTCCTCCAGGCGCTCCAGGAGACGTTAGAGGGGACGCCGGCCGAGGGCCTGTAGGCCCACCAGGTCGTCGGGCAGGGCGTCGGCGCCGTCATCGACCAGCGACGGCAGCCGGGAGCGCAGCGCGGCCAGCGCCAGCCCTGCCATCGCCACCGCGAACAGCACGTACATCAGCCCGACGCCGCGTCCCTCCCCGGTGCCCACCAGCGCGCCGGCCGTGGACGCGAGCGGCCCGTCCGGGGCCACCAGCGGGTCGAACACCGCCGCCCCGTACGGCGCCACGAGCCCGAACCCGAGCGGCAGCGTCGACCAGGCGATCAGCGTGTTCAGCGCGAAGACCCGGCCGTGGAACCGCTGCGGCACCTTCACCTGCACGATCGTGGCGTAGATGCCGTTGAGCAGCGTCAGCCACAACGACATCCCGAACGCGCCGACGCCGATCGTCACGAGATCCGCGCGCAAACCCGTGACCAGGCAGAACGCCGCCAGCGCGAGCGTGCACCAGAGCACCGCCCGCATGCGGTGCCGCCCCGGCCCGCCCCACACCGTCATGGCCAGGCCGCCGATCAGCACCCCGAGCCCCGACAGGAAGGAGATGCGCCCCACGTCCTGCAGTTCGGCGAACGAGAGCACCAGCGGCGAGAGCATGAGGAAGAGCGGCGACAGGAAGATGTTCAGCGCCGCGAAGAACAGCAACATCCGCCGGAAGCCGTGGTGGCCCCAGGAGTAACGGAACCCGGCGACCAGCTCGGCCACGACCGGTTCCTTGCGCCGCCACGCCAGCCTCGCGGGGAAGCGCACCAGCGACGTCACCACGATCGCGAACGCGTACCCTGCCACGTCCAGGATCAGGATGCCCTCCAGCCCGATGACGGCCATCAGCCCGACGGCGGCCAGCGGCACGAGCAGCTGCGTCATGCCCCCGGCCATCTGCACGATGCCGTTCGCGTGGCCGAGGTATCGCTTGGGGACGAGCTGCGGGATGGCGGAGCTGTACGCGAGGCGCTGGAAAGTGAGCGCCACGGACAACACCGCCAGCAGCGGGTAGACGTGCCAGGTCTGCAGGTTGCCCGTCCAGAGCAGGACGCCCAGCATGAGCTGGGTGCCCATGGCGGCGTAGTCGCCGGCGAGCATGACGGTGCGGCGGTCGTTCCTGTCGACCACGGCTCCCGCCAGCGGCGCCACCAGCATCCCCGGCACCAGGCCGATGACGGCGAGCAGGGCGAACTGGGCGAGTGAGCCCGTCGTCAGGTAGATCCAGATGGGGATGGCGAACTCGGTCAGGGCCGACCCCATGATCGAGATGAGCTGCCCGCTCACGACGCCGAGGAAGCGCCGCATGCTCGGCTCCGGAGCCCCCGCCCGCCCGCCGGGGCGGCCCGCCACTCCGGACCGCCCGCCTGCGCCGCCGGACCGCCCGCCGGACCGCTCACAGGACCGCCCGCCGGCCTGCTCGCCCGGGTGCTCGCCGGAGTGCTCGCGGGCCGCGGGCCGGTGGCCGGGGTCCGTCCTGGACACCTCGCGCAGGCGCCAGCTGGGTCCTGACGTCTCGCCTCCCGAGGCCACGGCCCCGTGGACGCTAGTGACGATCTCGGCGAGCTCTTCCGCCCGATATTTCAGGAAAAAGTGGCCAGCCTCGTCCAGCTCCACCACGGCCGCCACCGGCGTCAGGAAGTGCCACTCCCTGAACCGTTCCTCGAAGTACTCGGTCGCCGGGTCCCGCTCACCCGCGACGCTGATGATCGGCGCCCGCAGCGGCGTCACGGAGCTCCGGAACAGGCCGGTGAAATACTCCTCGGCCGCCTCCGTGTCCTCGCGCATGTTCCTGATGATGTGCCGCGCCTGGCCCGGGTCGAGGTCGCTCATGTCGAGCCCCATCGACGTCAGCCAGTTGGCGTAGCTGCGGTCGCTGCGCATGTACTCGCGCCTGGCCAGCCGCGACAGGGCCGCCAGCACCCGGTTCCCCGGCTGGGCGAACGGGAAGATCGCCCCGATGTACACCGCTTCGAGCGACCGCCCCGCCGCCTCCAGCCGCCGCGCGATGGCCACGGTCAGCGCCGACCCGACCCCGCAGTGACCGTACAGGGCCAGCGGTCCCCGTACGTTCCGCAGGATCTCCTCCACGCAGCGCTCCGCCACCTCCTCCAGGGGCTGCGGGTCCTCGTCCAGGCCCACGTCGTGCCCGGGGATGGACACCGCCCACAACGCGTGCGTCGCCGGCAGGGCGTCCGCCAGCGGCTGGTACGCCACCGCCGCGCCGCCGCCGTACGGGACGCACACGTACGTGAGGTCGGCGGGCCCGGCCCGGCGCGGCGTCAGCTCGTGCAGGAGGGGGCGCGGCCCGGTGGCTCCGCCGTCGGCGTGGGCGGCCAGTTCCCTGACGGTCGGGTGCTTGAACAGGTCCACGACGGCGACCGGCGCCGAGCCCCGCGGCAGCTCCCTGCGTAACCGTGCCACGACCTTGATGGCGAGCAGCGAGTGCCCGCCGGCGTCGAAGAAGTCGTCGTCGATGCCGAAGTCCGCGCCGCCGAGCACGTCCGCCCAGACGGTGTGCACCAGGCGCTCGGTGCCGGTGCCCGGCTCGGCGCGGGCGCCGCCCGCGCCGTCGCCACCCTCGCGGGCGGCGGCGCGGGCAGGCGGCGGCGCGGGCAGGCGGCGGCGGTCCACCTTGCCGTTGGCCGTGAGGGGCAGCCGGTCGAGCGGGACGAAACGGGTGGGGATCATGTACGCGGGCAGGGTCTCGACGAGGTGCGCCCGCAGCCGCACCGGGTCGGGGCCGGCGCCGACCACGTACGCGACGAGCTGCGCGCCGTTGCCCTCACCGTCGGTGGTCACCACGCACTCGGCGACGTCCGGGTGACGGGCGAGGTGGGTCTCGATCTCGCCGAGCTCGATCCGGTAGCCGCGGATCTTGACCTGGGCGTCGGCCCTGCCGAGGAACTCGATGGTGCCGTCGCCGGTGTAGCGGCCCAGGTCGCCGGTCCGGTAGAGGCGCTCGCCGGTGCGCGGAAGGGTGACGAAGGAGGCGGCCGTCCTGTCCGGGTCGCGCCAGTAGCCGGTGGCGACGCCCGCGCCGCCGATGTACAGCTCGCCGGGCACGCCCACGGGGACGTCCCGCAGGCCGGGGCTGAGGATGTGGAAGGTCTGGTTGGCCAGCGGGCGGCCGTACGGGATGGACGTCCAGGACGGGTCCACCGCGCCGATCGGGTAGGAGATGGACCAGATCGAGCCCTCGGTGGCGCCGCCCAGGCTGACGACCTCCGCGTCAGGGGCGAGCGCGCGGATGCGGTCCGGCAGGGTCAGCGGGATCCAGTCGCCCGAGAGCAGCACCAGGCGCAGCGAGCCGAGGTCGGTCCCCTCGTGCTCGGCGTGGTCGACGAGCAGCTCCATCAGGGCGGGCACGGAGTTCCAGACGGTGACGCGCTCCTCGGCGACCAGGCGGGCCCACGCGGCCGGGTCCTTGTCGCCCGACGGGTCGCCCATCACGAGGGTGGCTCCGGCCGCGAGGGCGCCGTAGACGTCGTACACGGACAGGTCGAAGCTGAGCGCCGACAGGGCGAGGAACCGGTCGGCGGGGCCGATCCGGTAGCGGTGGTTGAGGTCGCGCACGGTGTTGACGGCGGCCCGGTGCTCGATCACCACGCCCTTGGGGGCGCCGGTCGAGCCCGAGGTGAAGATCACGTACGCGAGGTCGCCGGGCGTGGCCGGGTTGTCCAGCGGGTCGCCGCAGGCGTCCGGGACGGTGAGGCGGGTCAGGCCGGCCGGCCAGGCGAGGCCGAGCCACGGCTGGGTGACGGCGATCTCGCACCCGCCGCGCTCGATGAGCTCGAACCGCCGCTGGTCGGGCAGGTCGGCGTCGACCGGCAGGTACGCGGCCCCGGCCAGGTTGATCGCCAGGACGGCGGCGACCTGCTCCCAGCCGCGCTCCATCACCACCGCCACGAGCCGCCCGGGGCCGGCGCCGGCGCTCACCAGTCCGGCGGCCAGCGCGCGGGCCCGCCCGAGCAGCTCGGCGTAGGTCAGCGCGCCGCCGGGGTGGACCACGGCGACGGCGCCGCAGTCACGGACCGGGTCCGTCAGCAGCCCGGGCGGGCCCAGGTCGGCCGCGGTGTCGTTCCAGCGCCGCCGCTCCTCCCGCTCGGCGGCGGTCAGCAGGTCGAGCTCCGCCACCGGCGTCTCCGGTGCGTCGGCCACCTGGGCCAGCAGCGTGGCCAGGTGCCCCGCCATGCGCTCGACCCGCCAGGCCGAGAACAGCGCGGTGTTGTAGACGAACAGGAACGACCCGTCGCCTCCGGTGTAGAGCTCCAGGTCGAACCGGGTCGCCCAGCGTCCCGGCTCGAACCCCTCCAGCGCCAGCGCCCCCGCCTCCGGCTCGCCGCCGTAGTTCTGCATGGCGAGGATCACCTGGAACACCGGCGAGCGCGACGGCTCCCGCGCCACGTTCAGCTCCGACACCAGCCGCTCGAACGGCACCTCCTGGTGCGTGTACGCGTCGGTGGCCGTGTCACGCACCCGGCGCAGCAGTTCCGCGAACGTCGGCTCGCCCGACAGGTCCACCCGCATCGCCAGCATATTGACGAAGCACCCGATCAGCCCCTCCAGCTCCGGCACCATCCGGCCGGCGACGGGAGAGCCGATCGTCACGTCCCGCCGGCCCGCGTACCGGCCGAGCAGCACCGCGAACGCCGCCAGCAGCACCATGTACGGCGTCGCGCCGTGCTCGCGCCCCACCCGGTCGAGCCGCCCGGCCAGCTCCGCGCCGACGGAGAAATGGTGCGCCGCCCCCGCGTGGGTCAGCTCGGGAGGGCGCGGCGCGTCGGTGGGCAGCTCCAGCGGCTCCAGCCCGGCCAGCCGCTCCCGCCAGTACTCCACGTCGCCGCCGGGCCGGTCCCGCTGCCAGGCGGCGAAGTCCCCGTAGCTCACGGGCAGGCCGGGCACCGGCTCCCCGCCGCAGAGCGCCACGATCTCGCGCAGCAGCACGTTCGCCGACCAGCCGTCGGCCGCGATGTGGTGCACGGCGATGGCCAGCACGTGGTCGTCGGCGGCCAGCCGCACCAGCAGCGCCCTGATGACCGGCCCCGACGCCAGGTCGAACGGCTCGGCCAGGAACGGGCCCACCAGTTCCCTGGCGGCCGCGGCCGACTCCGCGTCCGCGACGGCCAGGGGCGCCGCCGCCTCCCGCGCGACCAGCACGGACGGCTCCCCGTCAGGGCCCGTGGGGAACGTCGTGCGCAGCGGCTGGTGCCGGGACACGATCCGCTCCAGCGCCGCCTCCAGCGCGTCCGCGGTGAGCGGGCCGCGCACCCGCCGCACCAGGGGAACGGTGTGCGCCGGGCTGCCGGGGGCGTACTGCTCCATGAACCACAGCCGCTCCTGCGCGTACGACAGCGGCGGCGCCTGCCCGGGCGGCAGCGCGGGGATCGACGGCCCGGCCGGCGGGCGGCGCCTGCGCAGCCGCTGGGTCAGCAGCGCCCGCTGCGCCTCGCTCAGTTCCGTCATGGACCCTCCCGATCCAGCAGGCTCCTCGCCTGCTCGTCGGACAGCACCGCCACCTCGGCGGCCAGCGCCTCCTCGACGGCGACGGCCAGCGCGGCCACGGTACGGCGGTCGAACAGGGTGCGGATCGGCAGGTCCACGCCCGCCAGGGCGCGCAGCCTGGCGGCCACCCTGATCGCGAGCAGCGAGTGGCCGCCGAGCGCGAAGAAGTCGTCGAAGGCACCGATCTTGCCGGCGCCGAGCACCTCCGCCCACACGTCCGCGACCAGCTCCTCCGCGTCGGTGCGCGGCGGCACGCCGCCGCCCTCGGCAGGCCCTGGCAGGGGCAGCGCGCGCCTGTCCAGCTTGCCGTTGCGGGTGAGGGGGAGGGCGTCCAGCACGACCCAGCGGGTGGGGACGAGGTGCGGGGGGAGCCTGCGGGCGACGTACTCGGCGGGCTCGGGCGCGTACCCGCAGGACGTGCCGGGGACGACGTAGGCGACGAGGTCGCCGTCCCTGGCCAGCACCGCGGCCTGGTGTACGTCCGGATGGCCGAGGAGGCAGTGCTCGACCTCGCCGGGCTCGATCCGGAACCCGCGCACCTTCACCTGGTCGTCCAGCCGCCCGAGGAACTCCAGCTGCCCGTCCCGCCGCAGGCGCACCCGGTCGCCGGTCCTGAAAACGCGGCCGCCCGGCCCGCCGGCGAAACGCGGGTCGTCCCCACCGAGGTAGCCGCGGGCCACGCCGGGCCCGCCGACGTGCAGCTCGCCCGGCGCGCCAGGAGGCACCGGGCTTCCGTACGCGTCGAGCACCCTGACCGTGGTCGCCCGGACCGGCCGGCCGATGGGCGGGCGCGGGTCGCCGCCGCGCAACTCCGCGGCCGTGGCGATGATCGTCGTCTCGGTCGGCCCGTACGTGTTGACCAGCCGCACCCGGTCGCCGAACCGCTCCCGCCAGCGCTCCACCGCCCCGGCCCGCACCTGCTCGCCGCCGAGGATCACCAGGCGCAGCCGTTCGGGCCAGGACACCTCGTCGATCATGCCCACCAGGTGGTGGAAGTAGGCGGTCGGCAGGTCGAGCACGGTGACGTCGGGCCGTCCGGCGAGCAGCTCCGGCAGGGCGGTTCCGCCACCGGGCAGCAGCTCGACCGTGGCGCCCGCCGCCAGCGCCGGGTAGATCTCCTCCGCGTGGGTGTCGAAGCCGAGCGCGGCCAGCTGGACGACGCGGTCACCGGGACGCAGGCCGTAGACGGCCCGCATCCACCGGACCCGCTCGGCCAGCCCGGCGTGCTCGACCACGACGCCCTTCGGCGCGCCGGTCGATCCCGAGGTGTAGAGGACGTACGCGGCCCCGCCGCAGTGTTCGCACGCCGCCCCGTCGCGGTGGTCGCGGGCCGGGCCGCCGGAGGTTTCGTGCACCGCCCCGCCCGCCTCACCCCGCGGCGCGACGTGGGGTCCTCGCGCCGGGCCGTCCTCGATGACGAGGCCGTCCGTGACGACGAGGGACGCCACGGAGGCCATGGCGCGCAGGCGCTCCTCCGGGTAGGCGGGATCCAGCGGGAGGTAGGCGGCGCCGGCCCGCCAGATCGCCAGCATGGCCACGACCGCGTCGACGGAGCCGCCGGCCATCCGCAGCCCCACCGCGCCCCCCGCGCCCCGCCCGGCCAGCTGCCCGGCCAGCCGGGCCACGCGCCGTTCCAGGCCGGCGTACGTGACGGCGTCCTGGCCGCAGCTCAGGGCCACCCGGTCCGGGTACACCGCCACCGCCTGCGCGATCAACTCCGGCACCCGGGCCGCGGGATCGGGGCCGTCCCCGCCCGCGGCCGCCCAGCCGGGCGGAGGGCAGCTCGCCGTCTCGATCAGCGCCTCGTCGGCGGCCGTGAGGACCGGCAGGCGCGACAGCGGCGCGTGCCGGTTGCGGGCGTCGGCCACCCCGCGCAGCAGCACCTCGAACCGCGCCGCCAGCCCGGCCACCGTCGCCGCGTCGAACAGCCCGGCGTCGTACCCGAACGCCACCCGCAACCGCCCGGGCGCCCGCCACGCCTCCACGGTCAGGTCGAACTTCGCCTGCCGGTACCCGTCGTCGAAGAACGACATCCGCAGGTCACCCAGCCGGTCCCGCGCCCCGTCGCGACCGGCGAGGTCGGCCGCCTGGCCGTTCAGCGCGAACAGGGTCTGGAACATCGGCTTCCTGGTGATGTCCCGCTCCACGTCCAGCTCCGCCAGCAGCTGCTCGAAGGGCACGTCCTGGTACGCCATCGCGTCCAGGACCGTGCCGCGCGTGCGGGCCAGCAGCTCCTCCAGCGTCGGGTCACCCGACAGGTCGCCCCTCAGCACCAGCGTGGTGCTGAGGTAACCGACGAGCGGCTCCAGCTCCACCCGGTTCCGCCCCGCCGTGGGCGAGCCCACTAGCACGTCGTCCTGCCCGGTGTGCCGCGACAGCAGGAGCTGGTACGCGGCCAGCAGCACCATGAACAACGTGACCTGATGCCGGCGCGCCGTCGCCTCCAGCGCGGCCAGCAGGTCGCCGGGCACGTCCAGCAGGTGGACGCCGCCGCGCGAGGGCTCCGCGCCGTGCGGCCGGTCGGTGGGCAGGTCCAGCGCCGTCGGGTCGGCGAGCTGGGCCCGCCAGTACTCCAGCGCCTCCCCGGTGTCCTGCTCCCGCTGCCAGAGGGCCACGTCCCCGTGCTGCACGGCCAGGGCGGGCAGCCCCGGCGGGCCCGACCCGACGGCGCCCGCCGCTCCGGACGGGGCCGCTCCGGACGGGGCCGCTCCGGACGGGGCCGTTTCGTGGAGGGCCGCTTCGTACAGGGCCGCGAGGTCGTCCAGGAGGACGGTGATCGACCAGCCGTCCGCGACGATGTGGTGGAGCACCACGCACAGCACATGGTCGTCGGGGCCGAGCCGGATCAGGGAGACGCGCAGCGGCGGCGCCGCACCGAGATCCAGCGGCGCGTTGGTGCGGGCGGCGACCAGCGCGCGGGCCTCGTCCTCGTCGCGGGCGCCGAGCCGTTCGACGCGGACGGGCGAGGGGCGCTCGACGACGGCCACCGGCCGGCCGTCCACCTCGGGGTAGCGGGTTCGCAGCGACTCGTGCCTGGCGACCACCCCGGTCAGCGCCCGCCGCAGCGCCTCCTCGTGGAGCGGGCCCCGGAGCCTGCGCACGACGTACATGTTGTACGAGGCGTCGCCGGGATCGAGCCGGTGCAGGAACCACAGGCGTTCCTGGGCGGGGGAGAGCGGCGGCAGCGTGCCCGCGGGGCGGGGCAGCAGCGGCCTGCCCGGCGCGTCCTGCTGTTCGTCCAGCGTCGCGGCGAATCCGGCCACGGTCGGGTGCGCGAACAACGCCCGCAGCGGCGCGGGCGTGCCCGCGGCCGCCAGCCGGGCGATGACCCGGGTCGCCAGCAGCGAGTGGCCGCCGAGCGCGAAGAAGTCGTCGCCGGCGCCGAGGTCGCCGGTGCCGAGCACCTCGGCGAAGATCCGCGCCACCTGCCGTTCCCTGGCGGTGGCCGGCCGCCCGCCCCGCCCCGCCGCGGGACGCGACGGCGCGGGCAGCGCCTGCCGGTCCACCTTGCCGTTCGGGGTCAGCGGCAGCGCGTCCAGCGCCACGACCGCCGAAGGCACCATGTACGCCGGCAGCCACTCCGCCGCCCGATCCAGCAGGTCGCCGGGAGCGCCGGGCGCGACGTAGGCCACGAGCACGTCGTCCCGCGCCACCACGGCGGCCTCGCGCACCCGCGGATGCCGCAGCAGCGTGGCCTCGATCTCGCCGGGTTCGACGCGGTGGCCCCGCACCTTGACCTGGCCGTCGTCCCGTCCGAGGAACTCGAGGGTGCCGTCGCCGAGCCACCGGACCCGGTCGCCCGTCCGGTACCGGCCGCCCTCGAACGGCTCCGGCGGCTCCCCGGGCCCGCGCAGGTAGCCGAGGGCGACCCCCGCCCCGCCGATGACGAGCTCTCCCGGCACGCCGACCGGCGCCGGCGACCCCCACCGGTCGAGCACCTGGACGGTCGTGTTGGCCAGGGGCCTGCCGATGCTGATCCGCCCGGGTGACTCGGGCACCTCCCAGGCGGTCGACCAGATCGTGGTCTCCGTCGGCCCGTACATGTTGAACAGCCGCCGCGCCCGCCGCCGCAGCCTTCCGGCCAGCGCGAGCGGCAGCGCCTCGCCTCCGGCCAGCGCGACCAGCCCGGCCGGGTCCAGGCCGCCGGCCAGCAACATGCTCCACCCGGACGGCGTCGCCTGCACGTGCGTCACCCCGGACCGGGCGACCAGCCCGGCCAGCGCCACGCCGTCCCGCGCGGCGGCGTCGCCGGCCAGCACCAGCCGCCCGCCCGTCACCAGCGGCAGGTACAGCTCCAGTCCCGCGATGTCGAACGACAGCGACGTGCTGCCCAGCCACGCGTCCCCCGGGCCGGATCCGAGCAGGTCCGCCATCCCGGCCAGCAGGTTGACCAGCGCGGAATGCGGCACCGCCACCCCCTTCGGCACCCCGGTGGACCCCGACGTGTGCAACACGTAGGCGGCCGCGCCAGGCCCGGGACCGGCCTCCGGCGCTCCGCCGCCCGGCCCCGTCCCGGCCGGAGCGCCTCCCGGCATCGTGCCGGCCGGCGCGGTCAGGGGCAGCGTCCTGATGTGCTCGGGGAGCGGGGCCGACGGGCCGGCGAGCGCCACGCGTACCCCCGCCCGATCCAGCATCCCGGCGACCCGCGCCGCCGGCAGCGCCGGGTCCACCGGCAGGTAGGCGGCCCCCGCCAGCATGACGCCGAGGAGCGCCCCCGGCAGGTCGGCGGTGCGGGGCAGGCACACCGCCACCACCGACCCCGGCCCGGCCCCGCACGCCCGCAACTCCCCGGCGACCGCCCGCGCCCGCTCCGCGACCTCGGCGTACGTGCGCCGCACCCCGCCGTGTTCCCCGCCGTGTTCCCCGCCGTGTTCCCCGCCCTGCTCCCCGCCGTGTTCCCTGTCGCACTCGACGGCCACCGCGTCCGGCCGCGCCCGCGCCTGCCGCAGGAAGAGGTCCACCACGGTGCCGTCAGGCACGGCGAGCGCGGTGGCGTTCCAGGTCGTGGCGACCAGCTCGCGCTCCCCGGACGGCAGCACGTCGAGCTCGGACAGCCGCGCCTCAGGGCGGCCCGCGACCGAGGCGAGCAGCGTGCGGAAACGGGCGGCCAGCCGGTCGGCGGACGCCTGGTCGAACAGGTCGGCGCTGTAGACGAACGCGCCGTGCAGCCCGTCGCCGTCGGGCCACAGGTCCACCCGCAGGTCCACCATGGCGGGCGGCACCCCGTGCGGGAACGGCGTGCTCTCCAGGCCCGCGAACGTCGCCGCCTCGCCGAAGCCGACCGCCGCGTTGTGCAGCCCGAACATGGTCTGGAACAGCGGCGTGCGGCTGAGGTCGCGGTCGATGTCGAGCGCGGACAGCACCCGCTCGACGGGCGTCTCGCCGTGCGCCATCGCCTCCAGCACGGTACGCCGGGTCCTGCGCAGCAGCTCGGTGAACGGCGGATCGCCCGACACATCGCCCCGGAGCACCAGAGTGGAGGCGAACAGCCCCACCATCGGCTCCAGCTCCGGCCGGGCCCGCCCGGCGGTGGGCGTGCCGACCAGGATGTCCTCCTGCCCGGTGTGCCGGGCCAGCAGCGCCTGGTAGGCGGCCAGCAGCACCATGAACAGCGTGCAGCGCCCCGCCCGCGCCAGCCGCCGCAGCCCGCCCATCAGCGCCGGATCGAGGTCGAAGTGCGACTCGCCGCCCCTGCTGCCGCGACGGGCCGGGCGCGGGCGGTCGGCGGGCAGGTCCAGCGGGGTGGCGCCGGCGAGCTTGCCCGTCCAGTAACCGACGTCGGCGTCCGCGGCCCGCTGCGCGCCGGCGTACCCGGCGTACGTCACCGGCAGCTCGGGCAGCGCGGCCGGCGTGCCGTGGACCCGGGCGGCGTAGCACCTGGCCAGGTCGTCCATGAGCACGTTGAGCGACCAGCCGTCGCCGATGATGTGGTGCAGCACGACGCAGAGCACGTGGTCGCCGCCGGCCAGCCGGATCAGCGTGATCCGCAGGGGCGGCGCGGCGCCCAGCTCGAAAGGGGTGTTCGCGCGTTCCTCGCACAGCCGCTCGGCCTGCTCGGGCGTCGCGAGCTCGACCAGCTCGACGGGTACGCGACCCGGCGGGTCGACCACGGCGACCGGCTGCCCGTCGGCCTCGGGGAACCTGGTGCGCAGCGCCTCGTGTCTGGCCGCCACGTCGGCGAACGCGCCGGTCAGCGCCCCGGCGTCGAGCGGGCCGCGCAGCCGCCGCGCGACGACCACCCGGTAGGCGGGGTCGGCCGGGTCGAGCCGCTGCAGGAACCAGAGCCGCTCCTGCCCGAAAGAGATCATGCGCGCAGCTCGCTCACCGCCGCCGCCACCCCGGTGACCGTGGGATCGTCGAGGAACACGTCGAACGGCACCTCCACGCCGAGCCGTTTCCTGATCCTGGCGCTGATCTGGGTGATGGTGAGCGAGTGGCCGCCCAGGTCGTACAGGTCCTCGTCGGGGGCGACGTCGTCGATCCGCAGGACCTCCATCCAGATGAGCCGTACCTGCTCGACCAGTTCGCCGTCCACGGCTCCCGTCTCCCGCGCCGGCGCGGGAGGGCCGCCGGAGCCGGCGGCGACCGGCGGCGGGGCGGCGGGCCGCGCGCGAGCCGGCGCCAGAGCCGTCAGGGGCACGTCGGGGGCGGCGCTCGCGGCGGCCAGCACGGCCCTCAGGTCCTCGCCTGCCGCCTCCACGTCCCGCGCGGACACGAGGTCCGGGCTGTAGTGCAGGGTGAGCCGGAGCCCGTCGTCGCCGTCCACGGCCTGCAGGTGCAGCACGTTCCTGACCGTGCGGCTCGACATCTTCCACTCGGCCGACGTCCGCAGGCCGGGGAAGACCACGTTCGCCGCCCGCCGCCGGAAACTGATCGACACCGGCGCCAGCGCGGGCCGCGGCCTGACCCCGCCCGCGGCGCGGGCCGCGGGGACGTCGCGGAAGCGGTTCAGCTCGCGCACCTCCGCCCTGAGGGCGTGGGCGAGCTCCCTGAACGTGGTGTCCGGCTTGGGGGCGGAGTAGACGGGCAGCTCGGTGGCGAACAGACCGATGTGGTCCCGCGTCCCCGCCTGCCGGGTGGACATGGCGATGGCGACCGCGACCTCCGCGTTGCCGTAGGAGTACAGCAGGCCGTGCACGGCGGCGAGGAACGCCTCGAACCGCGTGACCCCGGCCGCCTGCGCCGCGGCCATCTCGCCGGTCAGGTCGAGCAGGACCTCCTCGGCGCGGCCCGCCGTCCTCACGGCCCTGACCGTCCCGCCGATCACCACCTCGGACGCGTCCCGCCAGCGGGCCCGCCAGTACGCGGAGGCCTCCGGCGGGATCGCGGGCGGCGCACCGTACGGCATGGGCAGCGGCGGCGGCGCCTCGCCCGCGTAGGCGGCCGCCAGGTCGCGCGTCAGCAGGTCCTTGGACATGCCGTCGAACACCAGGTGGTGCCCGACGAACAGCAGCACGTGCCGTTCCCTGCTCACCTCGGCCAGCGTGAACCGCGCCAGCGGCCCGCGCCCGAGGTCGAACGGCCGCGCGATCTCGGTGCGCAGCAGGTGCCCCGGATCCGGCGCGGTCGTGAACACCACGGGCGGCCGACGGGCGGCCGGCACGAGGTGCAGCTCGCCGTCGCGCTGCTCGAACGCGCACCTCAGCACCGGATGGCGGTCGACGACCGCCTCGCACGCCCGCACCATCGCCTCCCGGTCGAGCGGTCCGTCGAACCAGAGGGCGAACGGCATGTGGTACGCCGTCCCGGTGCCGTGCAGCACCTCAGTGATCCACATGCCGTGCTGCGCCTGCGATGCCAGGACCATGTTCACTCCTCTGCCAGACGGCGCAGTTCCCGCTTGATGACCTTGCCCGCGGCGTTCCTCGGCAGGACGTCGAGGCAGAGCAGCTTCGACGGCAGCGCGTGCCCGGCCAGCCGGCCGCCGAGGAAGGACCGCACGTCGCTGAGCGCCAGCGGCTCGCGGGCCACCACCGCCGCGGCCACCGCCATGCCCATCACCGGGTGCGGCACGCCGAAGACCGACGCGTCCGCCACCGCGGGATGCTCGTGCAGCGCGGCCTCGACCTGCAGCGTCGAGACCTTGAACGCGCCCGACTTGATCACGTCGCCGTCGCGGTCGACGAGGTACAGGTAGCCCTCGTCGTCGAGGTATCCCAGGTCGCCCATGCGCACCCAGCCGTCCTGGAAGGCGTCGTCCCGCTCGCCGTAGTAGGCGCGGGGGTGGTCGGCCGCGCGCAGCCACACCTCGCCGGTCGTCCCGGCGGGTACGGGTTCGCCCGCGGGGCCGGCGATCCTGAGCCGCGACCCGCCCGCGGCGCGGCCGAGGGAGCCGGGCCGGTCGCCGTCGTAGATCATGATGGTCTGGGCGGGCGCCGCCTCCGTGGAGGTGTAGTAGTTGGCCACGGTCGCGTTGGGGAACGCGCCGGTGAGCTCGGCGGCCACGGCCGGCGGGAGCGCGGCGGCGGCCGAGCCGAGCAGCAGCACGCTCGACAGGTCGTGGCGGTCCTGCACGCGGGCGTTGAGCAGTTCGATCGCCATCGCGGGCACCACGAAGCAGGTGCCGGCCGCGTGCTCCTCGATCAGGGCGGCGAAACGGGACGGGGTGAACACCGGCAGCGTGACCACCGTGGGGGCCGCGGTGAGCGCGTGGAGCAACATCACCTGGCCGGCGTTCGTACCGATCGGGAAGGCGTGCACCAGATGCCGGGAATGGGCGAACGGGCGGCGCTTGGGGTGCACCGTCGGTGAGGTCAGGTTGGCGTGGGTTGCGGCCACGCCCTTGGGCCGGCCGGTGGTGCCGGAGGTGTAGAGGATCTGGGCGAGCGAGAGCGGGTCGAGCGCGGGCGGAGGCGGCGCTTCCGAGGGGCGTGACAGCTGCTCGAAGGCGATGACGGCGGGCCCCGCCGGCGGCTCGCGCAGCGCGTCGCGGCCGCGCACCACCGCGGCGGCGCCGCAGTGCCCGATCATGTACGCCTGCTCGGGAGGGGCCGCCCGGTCCGGCAGCGGCACCGCCACGCCGCCCGCCTTCAGCACGGCCATCCAGGTCACCGCGTAGTCCAGCCAGTCCTGGCCGCCGAACACCAGCGCCACCCGATCACCCTGGAGGGGCCCCGGCAGCCCGCGGGCGGCGGCGGTGGAGCGCTCGTCCCATTCGCGCAGGGTCAGGGCTCCCTGGCCGGCGACGACGAGCGCTTCGTGCTCGGGTTCGGTGGCTGCTCGGGACGACAGGAGTTCGGGGACTGGAAGGGCCGACGGAACCACCCCCAGAATTTTTTTCGTCGTGCCGCTTGACGCTAGAAAAAATGCACAAAGGCGTCAAGCCCTCACCTTCTGGCGCTTGCCGACATCTGGTCACGCGTGACACACTCGCCGCGGATTCCCCGATCACGGAGGGTTCGCCAGGTGCAGATGGATGGAGAGCTCCGCGAGCGGCTCGCCGGCATGATCGTCAAGGCCACGGACGGCGCCGTCGACCCGGCCGAGGTGATGGCCGGGCGGACCCGGCTGAGCGATCTCGGCGTCACCTCGCTCGCCTACCTGCGGCTGATCGACGCGGTGGAGGCCGAGTTCGGGGTGCAGCTCGAACCCGCCACCCTGGACGGCCTCGACGAGCTGGTGGACTACGTACGGCTGCACGGCTGACCCGCCCGGCATGGCTGAACCGGTCGGCGCGCCGCTCACCGCGCCCCTCGCCGCGCCGTTGACCGTGCCGTTCACCGTGCCGCTCACCTGGGGCCAGCAGGACATCTGGCGGGCCGTCCGCGCGGCCGAGCCGCAGGACCACTACCTGACCATCGGCCGCGTGTTCGACGCCCCCAGGAAGCGGCCCGTCACCGTGGAGCGCGCCGCCCAGGCCCTCGACCGGCTGGTCGCCCGGCACGAGTCCCTGCGCACCCGGCTCGCCGGACCGCGCGACGCGCCGCTGCAGCGGATCTTCCCCGAGGCGCGGCCCGCCTTCGAGGTGACCGGGGACGAGCCGGCCCAGCAGGTGTGCGACCGGCTGGCCGCCGTGCCGTTCCGGTACGAGCAGGAGTGGCCGCTGCGGGTGGCGTTCGTGACGGAGGGAGCACACGTACGCCAGGTCGTCCTGGTCCTCAGCCACCTCGCCGCCGACGGCCACGCGGCCGACCTCGTCGTCAAGGACTTCCGGCTGCTCCTGCTGCGCGACTCCCTGCCGCCCCCGCAGGGCCCGACCCCCAGGGAACTGGCCGCCTGGCAGGGCTCGGCCGGGGGCCTGCGCCTGTCGCGCGAGACCATCGCCGCCTGGCTCGCCGAGCACGCCCGCCTCGATCCGGTCCCGCCGCCGTCCCACCCGCCGGGCCGGCCCCGGTTCGTGGAGGTCACCCTCCGCTCGACCGCCCTCGACGCCGCCGCGCAGGACGTCGCCGCCCGCAACCGGGTCAGCTCCTCGACCGTGCTGCTGGCGGCCGCGATGCGGCTGGCCGGCGGGCTCACCGGGCAGCGGTTCCACGGGATGCGGGTGATCGTGAACAACCGGTTCGCGGCCGGCCGCCGCGACGTGGTGGGCACGATCTCGCAGGAGGCGCTCGTGGTGCTCGACCTCCGTACGGAGTCGTTCGACGCGCTGGTACGCCAGGCGTGGGGGAGCGCGCTGCGCGCCTACCGGCTGGCCCAGTACGACCCGTGCGCGATGGCGGAGGCGGTCGGCGCCGCCGGGCCGGGGATCAGGTCGTTCGGCTGCTTCAACGACCAGCGGCTCGTGCAGGAGGACGGCGCGCCGCGTGAGCCCGTACCAGGAGTGACGGAGGTGGCGAGGACGGACGCGATGGACCGCAACATCTGCGACTTCCGCGTGCACGTCGGCGGCGAGCCAGGCCGGATGGAGGTGTCGTGCTACGCCGACACCGCGCTGCTGCCGCCGCCGGGGGCCGAGCGCTACCTGCTCGACCTGGAGACGCTGGTCGTGGGGGAGGCCCGCTCATGAGCCTGTACGCCACGGCGACGTCGTGCGCGCAGGGCGAGGCACTGCGCTTCCGCCTGCTCGACGAGGGCGGCGGGCCGATCAGGGTGGAGGACGTGCCGTCCGGGCGGACCGTCCTGGAGGGCGCCGCCGCGCCCGGGCCGGGCTGGACGCTGAAGGTGGGGGCGGACTGGCCCAGCTCGCTCTACCGAGCCGTCTACCACGAAATTCCGGCATATTTCGTCGTACGCAGTGTTATGGCCGCTTCGCCGATTCTGGTGTCGATCCCGTTCCCCACCTGGGAGGCGTACAACCGGGCCGGCGTCCCCGGCGAGGGCCTCTACCAGTCGGAGCAGCCCGACCGCGCCGTCAAGGTCACCTTCGACCGGCCGGGAGCCGGGCCGCAGATCGAGGAGTGGGAGCTGGGCCTGCTCCGCTGGCTCGCGCCGGCTGGCTACACCGTCGACTACTGCTCGGCCCTCGACCTGCACGGCGCCCCCGCCCGTCCTGCCCTCGACCGCCCTGACCTCGCCCCTCGCGAGGGCCCCGGCCCGCATGGGGGTCTCGACCTGCTGAGCCGCTACCGGCTGCTGGTCGTCAACGGGCACGACGAGTACTGGTCGTGGGAGATGCGGGACGCGGCCGAGGAGTTCGCCCGCCGCGGCGGCAACATCGCCATCTTCTCCGGCAACACCTGCTGGTGGCAGGTCCGTTTCGAGGACGACCTGCGGACCATGGTCTGCTACCGCGACGCCGTCGCCGACCCGATGGCCGCCACCGACCCTGGCCGCGTCACCGTCGAATGGCCCAGCGAGCCCGTCAACCGCCCAGAGAACCTCCTGACCGGCCTGTCCTTCAGGAACGGCGCCGGCTGCTGGGTCGACTCGCGCGTCATGGCCGAGGAGTCCTACACCGTCCGCTTCGCCGGGCACTGGGTGTTCGAGGGCGCCGGGCTGGCCGACGGCGACACGTTCGGGCGGGGGGCGATCGGTTACGAGACGGACGCCGCCGACCTCGACTGGGTGGACGGCGTCCCCCGGGCCTCCGGCCGCGACGGCGCGCCTGCGTCGCTCGTCGTGCTCGCCACCGCCGACCTCGCCCACTGGCGCGGCTACGGCAGGGCCGGGGCGGCCACCATGAGCGTGCACCGCCTCGGCGCGGGCACCGTCTTCAACGCGGGCACCATCAACTGGGGCAACACCCTGCACGACCCGGCGCTGGCCCGGATCACCCGCAACGTCCTCGACCGCCTCTCCCAACCTCCGCCCGGACCCACCTGGGAACCGATCGGCCCCACCCCCGCCGTGCCCGCCCCGCGCGCCGGTGGCGTCCGGGCGCTGGTGTGTTGTGAGGGCCGGCTTTTCGCCGCCTGCGCGGACGGCACGCTCGCGTACCGGGACATCTCCGGCCAGAACCTTCCGTGGCGAACGATCGACGAGACGGACGCGATCGCCCTGGCCGCTCCGAGGGAGGCGCACGGCGGCCCGCCCGCCGGTCTCTACGGCGTCGCCCCCGACGCGACGATCCGCTACCGAGACCCCGTGCCGGGTCCCGCACCCTGGCAGGACGTCGGCCTGGCACCTGAGGGCACCACCGGACTCGCCGCCGCCGACGAAGCGTTGTTCGCCGTCACCACCGCGAACGAGCTCTGGCACCTCCCCATCCGGCGGCTCCCCGCACACGACTGGACCCTGATCGGCCCGGCGCCC
Organism: Nonomuraea sp. NPDC049378; assembly: GCF_055586745.1. Taxonomy (NCBI): domain Bacteria; kingdom Bacillati; phylum Actinomycetota; class Actinomycetes; order Streptosporangiales; family Streptosporangiaceae; genus Nonomuraea; species Nonomuraea sp. NPDC049378. The sequence continues at coordinate 328,622 of NZ_JBVJHP010000013.1, read as the reverse complement.
GGCGCAACGATCGGCCCGGAGATCGGCGCAGAGATCGGCCCGGAGATCGGCCCGGAGATCGGCACAGTGGTCGGTTCGGCAGCCCTGGCCGCGATGAACGGCAGGTTGTTCGGCGTCGCCGGCGACCGTGTCCTCACCAGATCGGTGAGCCGCCACGAAACCCCATGGGCGGATCTCGGCCCCGCGGCCGGACAGACCGTCCTCGCCGCCGCGTCCGGCCGCCTCATCGGCACGGGCCCCGGCGGCGCTCTCCGCTGGCGGCCGATCGCATGAACGGGACCGGGCGCGCGGCCGGTGGTGGTCTGCGGGTGACGGCCGGGCGCGGGTGCTCTGCGGGGCCGGGTCAGGCGCGGTCGCTCTCGTACGCCAGCCACTGCGCGAAGGTGTGCAGCCCGTAGTCCAGCGTCACCTCGGCCCGCCAGCCCAGTTCCACACCTGCCCGCTCCACGTTGACCAGCGGCCCGCCGGGACTCTCCGACGTCTCCATGTGGACCGGCCGCACCGCCTTGGACACCGCCTCGGCCAGTTCCCGCATGCGCCACCGCCGCCGCCCCGCGACGTTGTACACCCGCCCCGCGACCCCGTTCTCCAGCGCCGCAAGGACCGCCTGAGCCACGTCCCGGACGTGCACGAGCTGCACGGGAGGGCCGTCGACGGGCGCCGGGCGGTTGAGCGACGAGCGCAGCACCAGCTCCGCCACGGCCCCTCGCTGGGGCATGCCGGGCCCGTACGGCTCGCCGAGCCGCAGCACCACGGAGCCCGGGGCGGCCGACTCGACGGCGCTGAGGGCCCGGGCCAGGGGTGTGGCCGCCGGGTCGACAGGCGTCTCCTCGTCCACCCACTTCCGCGCCGGATAGACGCGGCACGAGCTCAGCAGCACCCCGCCACGGCCGCCCGCGAAGGCGGCGCGGGCCAGCCGTACCTCCTCCTCGGGGTCGGCGTCCGCGTCCCAGCCGAGCGCGCAGACGTGCACCACGACGCCGGCGTCGCCCCCGCCGCCCCCGGACAGGCGGAAGCCCCGGTCGGCCAGCGCGTCCGCCACGTGCTGCCGGACGAACGTCGCCGCGCCGCTCACGGCCACCCCGACGCGCTCCAGGGCGGCGGGCGGTGTGCGGGCGGTGGCCGGGAGCGGCCGGGGCCCGCGCGCGGCCGGCGCGCGGGAAAGCCCCGCTTCGAGGCCCGCCCGGGCGACGTCATGCATCTCCGGCCACAGCCGGGCGAGCTCGCGCGCCCCGAGCTCGTGGCAGAGCCCGCCGGGGCCCATGGTGGCCAGCGCCTCGTCCACGACCCGCGCGTCCCCGCGCGGCCCGCGGTGGACGACCCCCATCGTGTACGCCGCCAGCCACAGCGGGAAGTGCGGCCCGGCACCTGCCTGGTTCCGCAGCGGGCCCGCGTCGATCCCGAGGCCCGCCAGGTAGTCGTCGCAGCGCAGGTCCCGCCACCGGCCGGTCTCCGGCACGCGTACCGCGCACTGGGCCACGCCGCGCTTGAAGAACGGGATCACCGGCAGCCGGTCGAGCACCCGCTCCTCGCCCGCGCCGGCCGGCGGGTCGTCGGCGAAGAAGCACGGGGAGCGGCGCACCCCCTGGAAGTCGTTCTCCACCAGGCTGGCCAGGTCCTCGTGCTCGGCCAGGCTCGGCACCGCCACGTACACCGGCACGCCGGCCTGGCGCAGGTAGCGGCCCATGAGCACGTCGTCCGGCCAGGTCCCGCCCCGGTCCCCGGCCCATTCCACGTATCCCGCGGCGACGTGCCTGGGCAGCAGCAGCGCGGCCACCGGTGTGTACTCGCCCGCCCCGCGCACCCAGCGTGCCCCGGCCAGCGCGCCCATCCGCACGGCGGCGCCGTTGCGCGAGTTCCAGAACGCGAACAGGGCCAGCGCGGCGCCCGGCATGGCGCGCGCGGCGCGCTCGGCGCGCTCGAAGAACCGGCCGGACAGGGCCATGTCGTCGTGCAGCAGCACGTGGTGGGTGGCGTGCTCGGGGATGCTCGACCAGGCCAGCAGGGAGGTGCGGAACGCCGAGGGCGTGCCCGCGGGATCGGGGTCGGTCACGACGTCCAGGACGTCCCCGGCCAGCCGGGCGGCCGCCTCCCTGCGCCGGGGATGCGCCATCACCGCACCGGTCAGCCGCACCGTGGACGGCTTCAGGTGCCCAGGCATGCGCCGACCGCGAGCTCGTCCGACTCCAGCAGGCCGAGGGCGTCGCGCCGGTCGCCGCCCTCCCACTGGACCTCGCGTACCACCAGCAGCCCCGACCCGCACGCCACCAGCATCCCGCCGGTGCCGGTCGACCAGACGGGCGCGAGCACCGTGCCCGGGTGCTCCGCCCCCGCTCCCGGCCCGCCGTGCTCGATGAGGTCGGCGCTGTGCACGTACAGCCGCCGCCCCGCCACGGACGTGAACGCGCCCGGATAGGGGGCGGCCAGCGCGCGCACCCAGTCGTAGAGGTCGGAGGCGGGCCGCGACCAGTCGATCACCCCGTCGTCCGGCCGCCGTTTCTCCCACCACGACCCGCCGGGCTCCTGCGGCCGCGCCACCACCCGCCCGTCCAGGAGCAGCGGGATGTACGTCGCCAGCAGGTCGATGTTGATCCCGGTGACCTTGCGGTACACCGCGGTGACGTCGTCGCGCCGGCTGACGGTGAACTCCCGCTGCGCGATCAGGTCACCGGTGTCGGCGCCCTCGTCCAGGAAGAAGAGGCTGACCGCGCTCGTGGTGAGCCGCTTGATGATCGTCCAGGGCAGCGCGGCCCGTCCCCGCCCCTCGGGCAGCCGGGTGGGGTGCAGGCCGATCGACCCCCTCGGGCAGGCCGACAGCAGCGGCTCGCGGACGAGCTGCGACCATCCGGCGATGACGAACAGGTCCATGTCCTTGACCCGCTCGTAGGCCTGCCCGTCGTTGATGTCGTCCGTCTCCAGCAGCGGGATGCCGTGCTTGTCCGACGCCTCGCGCAGCGGCGCGTATCCGGAGCGGTGGCTGAGCCGCGGCGGGTAGCCGATCAGCAGCGACGGCGGCGTGCCCTGCGCGACCAGCACGTCCACGGCCGGGGCGGCGAACTCCATGCCGGTGGCGAACGCGAACGTCTTCACAGGACCTCCCTCAGCACCCCGAACGCCTCGGCGTGGGCGACGCCGATCTCCGCCCCGCGCAGCGTGGCCAGCGCAGTCACCGACTCCTCGCTCCTGATGTGCGGCGAGGGCCGGTGCTGGCTCTTGTAGCCGCGCAACGCGTCGAGCTTGCGCCGCAGGTGAGGTCCGATGTCGCAGTATGCCGTCGAGCGCGGGATCGGCTCCGAGGCCCACTGGATCTTCGACATCTCGTACATGAACACGTTGGGCACCAGCCACTTGCCGAACTGCGGCGCGATCGGCCGGGCCGCGGCGAAGGCGGCGTGGAACACCGCGCAGTGGTCCTGGTCGTAGTCGGCGAAGCTGGGCAGCAGCAGCAGGTCGGGCCGCCGCTCGTTGAGCGCCTGCTCGAACAGGTCGACCAGTTCCCTGCGCGGCAGCGTGTCGAGCCGTTCGGTCAGCCCGCGGTCCCCGTACGCGATCTCGTACGTGAAGCCGAGCACGTCGCGCACGTTCTCGATCTCGTCCAGGCGCTGGCGGTAGGTGGTGGCCCCGTCGAGCCCGTAGTGGCGCATGCCGTCCACGGCCAGGTACAGGACGTGCACCTCGGCTCCGGCGTCGGCCTGCGCCGCCATCAGGCCGCCGCAGCCCAGAACCTCGTCGTCGGCGTGGGGGGAGATCACCAAGACGCGGTCAAAGCGGCGCATTCACTGCCCTTCGGTCCTCTCTGGCACGGTAGTAGTCGGCGGTGCTCAGGATCAGCTCGTCGAGCGGGATCCGGGGCCGCCAGCCCAGGTCGGTGGCCGCCCTGAGCGCGGGGATCTTGTGGAACGACTCGGCCTCCGCGTAGTGGGGGCCGTGCACGCTCCTGCCGTCCACCCTGACGATGGGGGAGGGGCTGGCGAGCAGGCTCTTGACGCGTTGCGCCAGGTCCATGATGGTGACGGCGTTGGCGGGGTTGCCGACGTTGATGATGACCTCGTCGCCCTGCAGCGCCAGGTCCATGTAGCCGGTGAGGAAGCCCGTCAGGTCGCCCGCCGCGATGAACGCCCTGATCTGGTCACCGCCCGCGAAGACGGTGATGGGCCGCCCGGCCAGCGCCTGCTGCACGAACGTCGGCATCACGAACCCGCCGGCCCGCGACTGCCGCGTCCCGGCCACGTTGAACGGCCGGATGACGATCCCGCGCAACCCGTGCCTGCGGCTGTTGCAGACCATCGCCTCGGCGAGGGTCTTGGCGACCGCGTACTCGATGCGGGTGTTGTACTGCGTCGGGACGACGATGTCGTCCTTCTCGTCCAGGACGCCGCTGCGGCCGTACACCTCGGCGGAGCTGAACACGCACAGCGGCGTCCCCGCGTTCATGCACGCTTCGATGACCGGCGCGGTGCTCCCGATGATGTCGTGGCCGAGCCGTCCCGCCCGTGACAGGATGCTGGCCGGGCCCACGTAGGAGGCGGCGTGGATGACCCGGTCCACGCCCGCGAAGTCGCCGCCCGCGGCCAGGTAGTCCTCGACGCGCTCCCTGATGACGGCGCACCGGGGGTCGGCGTCGTAGTCCTCGCCGTCGATGACCGCGCCGGCGTTCGAGTCGATGATCCGTACGCGGTGGCCGGCCGCGAGGTAGGCGTCCACGAGATGAGAGCCGATGAAACCGAGACCGCCGGTGATGACGACTTCGCCACCTGGTGCTCGCACGGACCCGCCTTTCCCGCTCGAGGAAAACGGTCACACGGGGCTATGTAGCCCCTTTGTCATCTAGGCGGGATTAAAACAGTTTTCGCCCTTCTTGTCACCCATGGCCACAACTTTTCACCGGGCCCGGGTATCGGCACGTCCACGCGGCTAGATCGTGCCCCAGACCGGCGTGCCGGGGTCGGGCGGAGGAAGGGTCTCGAGGATGGCCAGCACGCTCTCCCAGTCGGCCACCGCGACGCTGCCGGACATCGCCCGCAGCCGGGTGGCGATCTCCTGGTGCGCGGAGTGGAACACGTCGATGCCCTCCATGACCTGGCCGGTGACCGCTTCGTACCCCATGCCGCCGCCCTGGCCCTTGAAGAAGGTCACGCCCTCCTTGCCGTCGCCCCAGAAGTCGCCGATGGCGTCGAGTTCCTCCCCCATCAGCGTGACGAACGCGGCTAACTCGCCGGCCTCGATCTCGAACGCCTCCGCCGACGATTCGATCCCCGGTCGGTCGATCTCCATGTGGGTCCCTTCATTGCGCGGGTTTGTGAGCCATGGCGAAATACACCAGCGTCCTGCCGATGGTCTCCTTCAAGGTGGGGACGAGCTCGGCGCCCGTCTCCCCGCTCAGGACGTCGTACGTGGGGCCGTAGCCGATCGATCCGCCGGCCAGCCGGCTCAGGTAGTACTGCACGTCAGGGTTGGCGCTCACCCTCTTCACGAGGGGCGCCGCGGCGTCGAACACGCCGTAGAAGGCGACCGACGCGGCGAACTCCTTCATCGCGCGCGTCGCGTTCTCCTCGAACGACCCGACGTCCTCGCCCCGCAGCGCCTTGACCCCCGCCATCACCGACACGTCGCCGACCGCGAAGATGGCGCTGCCGAGGGAGTACTCCGTCAGCTTGCTCAGCACGATCCTGGCGATGCTGTGCTCCAGCAGCTTCGCCAGCATGCCCGCCTGCGCCCGGCGCATGAGGAACTGGGTGACCTGGTACGCCGCTCCCGCCTGCCAGGGAAAGGTGGCGATGTAGACGAAGCTGGCGAAGTTGGCCATGGCGAGCGTCTCGTACGTGCGCCGCGCCGCGTCGATCACGTCGGCGAACTCCTCGCAGGCCGCGGCGTTCTGCCGGCAGCGGCGGCCGAGCCTGGCGGCGTACCCCGCGCCCTCGTCCGCGGGATACAGATCGGCGGCGACGGCGCGCTTGTAGGCGTCCACCCCGTCACCGCCGTTGCGCCGCCAGACGGCCTCGGCCGCGGGGAACGTGTGGCGCGGGCTCTGCTCGATGCGGTCGGCGAGCCGTCTCCAGACGACGGCGGCCTGGCGGGCCTTGGCGGGATCCCCTTTCGGATAGTCGACGGCGAGCATCTGGAAGACGAAGCCGGCCAGTCCGAGGGTCCCGAAACCGAGGATGCCCGCGCGGCCGAAGTTGAACTTCAACGCCTGCGACCCCCGCGGGGGTCGTCCTGCATGCCGTCGTCCAGCGGTGTTCCGGCGAGGAACGGAGTCACCAGGTCGGCCGCCGCCTGCCCGGCGTCGCGCGCCGCCTCGCCCGCCGCCTCCAGGATGGCTTCGGCAAGCGCCTCCGAGCCGAGGCGCATGGCACGCGGGTCGATGGTGAGCCCGGTGAGCCCGCCGGTCTGTGAGGTCTCGGCGACCACGCGTCCCTGCGCCGCCTCGCCGCGGCCCTTGACCGCGGTGACCTGCTCGTTCAGCCGCTCCAGCGCCGCCACGTCCTCGTGGTAGCCCTTGAGCAGCCTTCCGAGCTCCTGATCTCCTGCTGCGTCGAGAGGCTCCGCCGGTGGTGTCATCCCCGTCTCCTGGCTCACAACCCTGCCCTGGCACGTCGCTGCTGTCATTGAAGATCTTCTACCTTATCCACAAACAAAGCCGGACATATATGGACGTCCCGGACCTTTTGCGTGGGCCGTCCGCCGGGCGGCGGCGCGTGAACCCCGGCGGGCGCGGTGCTTCGCCTATCCTGGTCGCCTACGCTGACCTTGGGAGACATCGCCGATGTCCATGGAGCTCGACCTCGTGCCCAGCGGCCTCGCGCGGGTCATCGACGAGCTGCCGCTGGTCGACCACCACGTGCACGGCGCCACCACCCGCGACCTGCCGCGCAGGGCGTTCGAGGAGATGATCGGCGAGTCCGACCGGCCGGTGCCCGAGTGGATGACCCGCTTCGACTCCCAGCTCGGTTACGCGATCCTGCGCCACTGCGCGCCCGTGCTCGGCCTCGCCCCGCACTGCGCGCCGGAGGAATACCTGGCCAGGCGGGCCAGGCTCGGCACCGGCGAGGTCAACCGGCTGCTGCTGACGGCCTGCGGCGCCGGGCACTTCCTCGTCGAGACCGGCTACCGCGGCGACGAGCTCCTCGGGCCGGCCGGCATGGCCGAGGCCAGCGGCTCGCCCGCCGACGAGGTGGTGCGGCTGGAGACCGTGGCCGAGCAGGTCGCCGCCGCCGGATGCGAGGCGGGCGCGTTCGCCGGCCGGTTCGCGGAGGCCCTGTGGGAGCGCGCCCGCACGGCGCGCGGGCTCAAGACCATCGTCGCCTACCGGCACGGCCTCGACTTCGACCCCGAGCCGCCCCCGGCGGCGGAGGTCGCCGAGGCCGCCGGGCGCTGGCTGGCCGGGGGAGGCGGGCGGCTGGACGATCCCGTGTTGCTGCGGCACCTGATCTGGGCCGGGCTCGACCAGGGGCTGCCCCTGCAGTTCCACATCGGCTACGGCGACCCCGACATCGACCTGCGCCGCTCCGACCCGCTGCTGCTGCGCGGCCTCATCGAGCGGGCCGAGCCCACCGGGGTGCCGCTGGTGCTGCTGCACTGCTACCCCTACCACCGGCACGCGGGGCTGCTGGCGGAGGCGTACCCGAACGTCTTCTTCGACGTGGGCCTCGGGGTCCCCCACACGGGGGCGCGGAGCACCGCGCTGGTGGCCGAGAGCCTCGAGGTGGCGCCGTTCTCGAAGGTGCTCTTCTCCTCCGACGCCTGGGGCCCGGCCGAACTGCACCTTCTCGGAGCCCTGTTGTGGCGGCGGGCGATGGCGCGCGTGCTCGGCGGGTTCGTGGCCGAGGGGGAGTGGTCGGCCGCCCAGGCGGCGCGGGTGGCCTCGATGATCGGCGTCGAGAACGCCCGCCGCGTCTACGACCTGGGCCCCGGCACGTGAACGGAGCACCGGACAGACAACGCGACCATGACGAAACCGCGGCGAAGCCCTAGGCTCGGCGGCGATGGACCTCGAAAGCTTCCGCCCCGGTTCCGGCCTGCTCGAACCCCGCGCGGCCCTCCGTTCCGACGCCCCCGCCATCGACCTCAACGGCACGTGGCGCTTCCGCCTCTCGCCCGTGGCCGGCGTCCCCGACGACTTCGCCCGGCCCGACTACGACGACGCCGGCTGGCACGACCTGCCCGTCCCCAGTCACTGGCCGCTGCACGGCCACGGCGCCCCCGCCTACACCAACGTCTCCTACCCGTTCCCCGTCGACCCGCCCCATGTGCCAGGGGAGAACCCCACGGGCGACTACCGCCGCGCGTTCGACCTGCCCGAGGGGTGGACGGGCGGCCGCCTGCGGTTCGACGGCGCCGAATCCTTCGCCAGGGTCTGGCTCAACGGCCACGAGCTGGGCTTCTGGACCGGAAGCAGGGTGCCGGCCGAGTTCGACGCCGGCCCGTGGCTGCAGCCGGGACGCAACGTGCTCGCCGTGCGCGTGCACCAGTGGTCGGCCGCGAGCTACCTGGAAGACCAGGACATGTGGTGGCTGCCGGGCATCTTCCGCGACGTCACGCTCACCCGCTCCACCGCCGACGTCTTCGTGCACGCGTCCTACGCCGACGGGCGCGGCACGCTCCGCTTCGACGGCGAGGGCACCCTGAGCGTCCCCGAGCTCGGCGTCGCCGGGCTGGAGCCGGGCGCCGAGATCACGGTCGAGGCGGAGCCGTGGACGGCCGAGACCCCCCGCCTGTACGACGCCGTGCTGGCCTGTCCGGGCGAGGCCGTGCACCTGCGCGTCGGCTTCCGGACGATCTCCATCGCGGACGGCGTGCTCCTCGCCAACGGGCGCCCGCTGCTGCTCAAGGGCGTCAACCGGCACGAGTTCCACCCCCGGCACGGCCGCGCGGTCACCTACGAGACGATGCGCGAGGACGTGCTGCTGATGAAGCGGCACAACGTCAACGCCGTCAGGACCAGCCACTACCCGCCGCACCCCGCCTTCCTCGACCTGTGCGACGAGCTGGGCCTGTGGGTGATCGACGAGTGCGACCTCGAGACCCACGGATTCGGCCAGGTCGGCTGGTACGGCAACCCCACCGACGACCCCCGCTACGCCGACGCGCTGCTCGACCGCATGCGCCGCATGGTCGAACGCGACAAGAACCACCCCAGCGTCATCATGTGGTCGCTCGGCAACGAGGCGGGCGTCGGCAGGAATCTGGCCGTCATGTCCGCATGGACCCGCGAGCGCGACCCGTCCCGCCCGCTGCACTACGAGGGTGACCGTTCCTGCGCGCACACCGACGTCTACTCGCGGATGTACGCCTCCCACGCCGAGGTCGAGGCCATCGGCCGTTACGAGGAGGAGGCGCTCGACGACCCCGGCCAGGACGCGCGGCGGCGGGCGATGCCGTTCCTGCAGTGCGAGTACGCCCACGCCATGGGCAACGGGCCCGGCGGGCTGGCCGAGTACCAGGAGTTGTTCGAGCGTTACCCGCGGCTGGCCGGCGGGTTCGTCTGGGAGTGGATCGACCACGGGCTCGAGCACCCCGACCACGAGTACGCCTACGGCGGCGACTACGGCGAGCCCGTGCACGACTCCAACTTCGTGATCGACGGGCTCGTGTTCCCCGACCGCACGCCGTCCCCCGGGCTGCTCGACCTGAAGAAGGTGTTCGAGCCGGTCCGGTTCGAGTTCGGCGACGGGGTCGTGCGCATCGTCAACGGACACGGCTTCCGGGACCTGTCCCACCTGGAGTTCGTCGCCTCGGTGGAGGTGGAGGGCGAGACCGTCGCCGAGCACCGGCTCGACGTGCCCGCCGGCGGCGGCGAGTGCAAGGTGCCCGGCGCGAGCGGCCCCGACGGCGAACGGTGGCTGACCGTGCGCGCCGTGCTCGCCCGCGACGAGCCGTGGGCGCGGGCCGGCCACGAGGTCGCGTGGGGGCAGGCGCTGCTCGTCCGGCACCCCGCCCGCTTCGAACGGCCGGCCGCGGCGCTCGTGCGCGGCGGCTCGGAGATCACCGCCGGCGACTGCGCGTTCGACGCCGCGTCGGGCCGGCTCGTCCGGCTCTTCGGGATCGACGTCGAAGGCCCGCGGCTCGACCTGTGGCGGCCGCCCACCGACAACGACAGGTACGGCGGGCTCGAAGGCGCCTGGCGCGGGCTCGGCCTGCACCGGCTCACGCACCGGGTCGACGCGGTCGAACAGGGCGACGAGCTGACCGTCCGCACCCGGGTCGCGCCCGCGGCCACCGACCACGGGATCCGGGCGACGTACCGGTGGACGTTCGACGGCGGGCTCCGGCTGCTCCTCGACATCGAGCCCACCGGCGACTGGAGCGACCCGATCCCGCGGCTCGGCGTCACCATGTCGCTGCCCCGCACCTTCGACCGGGTCACGTGGTTCGGGATGGGGCCCGGCGAGGCGTACCCGGACACCGGGCTGGCCGCCCGCGTGGGCCGCTGGTCGGCCACGATCGACGAGCTCCAGACGCCGTACGTCCAGCCGCAGGAGAACGGCCACCGCGCCGAGGTGCGGTGGGCCGACCTCGGCGGGTTCAGGATCACGGGGGATCCCGTGTTCGGGATGACGGCGCGCCCGTGGAGCAACGACGCGCTGACCCGCGCCCGCCACCGGCCCGACCTGGTGGCGGACGACCGCGTGCACCTCCACCTGGACCTCGCGCACCAGGGCGTCGGCACCGCCACCTGCGGCCCCGGGGTGCTGCCCGCGTACGAGCTGCGGGCCCGCCGGTCGACGCTCCGGATCCGCTTCGACCGGACCTGACCCCGGCGGGCCGGGCCCCGCCCGCCGCGGGACCCGGCCCTGGCACCCGCACCCGCACCCGGCCCTGGCACCCGGACCCGGCCCTCGCACCCGGACCCGACGACGGCAGGCCGGGCCGCCGTCGCCGCGCACCCGCGAGACCGTCCGGACCGGCCGAGCCTGACCAGGCTGACCGGTCCGGAGCGGGATCGTCAGTCAGGCACGGTGAGGATCGTGCCCGCGCCGACCGTCAGCCCGCCCTCGCGGATCGCGAAGCCGAGCCCGGGCTCCAGCGCCACCGCCTTGCCCAGCTCCACCGCCACCTCCACCGTGTCGCCCGGCTGCGCCGGCTCGGGCAGCGCCAGCTCGCCGGGCACGTCGGTCGTGCGCACGTAGAACTGCGGCCGGTACCCGGACACGACCGGCCTGCGCCGCCCGCCCTCCTCCGCGGTCAGGAGGTAGACGCGGGCGGTGAACGACGAGCGGGCCCGCTGGGTGCCCGGCGCGGCCAGCACCATCCCCCGCCGCACCTGCTCGCGGCGCACGCCGCGCAGCAGCACGGCGGCGTTGTCGCCGGCCTCGCCCCGCTCCATCGTCTTGCCGAACGTCTCCACGCCCGTGACGACGGCGCCGAACCCCTCGCCGAACCCGACGGCGTCCACCGCGTCGCCGACGCGCACCGCGCCACGCTCGATGGCTCCGGTGACGACCGTGCCGCGGCCGGTGACCGTCAGCACGTTCTCCACCGGCATGAGGAACGGCGCGTCGACGTAGCGCACCGGCACGGGGATGTGCTCGTCCACCGCCGTGAGCAGCGCGTCGACCGAAGCCGTCCAGACCGGGTCGCCCTCCAGCGCCCGCAGCCCGGACACCCGCACCATCGGGACGCCGTCGTAGCCCTGCCCGGTGAGCAGGTCCTGCAGCTCCAGCTCCACCAGGTCGAGCAGCTCCGGGTCGGCGCCGTCGGCCTTGTTGACGGCCACCACCAGGTGCTCGACGCCGACCCGCCTGGCGAGCAGCACGTGCTCCCTGGTCTGCGGCATGATCCCGTCGTGCGCGGACACGACGAGAATCGCGCCGTCGAGCTGCGCCGCCCCCGTGATCATGTTCTTCACGTAGTCGGCGTGCCCCGGCATGTCCACGTGCGCGTAGTGCCTGGTGGCGGTCTCGTACTCGACGTGCGAGATGTTGATCGTGATCCCCCTGGAGGCCTCCTCCGGGGTCCTGTCGATCCGCTCGAACGGCGTGAACGTCGCCTGCCCCCGCGCGGCGAGCACCTTGGTGATCGCCGCGGTCAGCGTGGTCTTGCCGTGGTCGACGTGGCCCATCGTGCCGATGTTGAGGTGCGGCTTGTTGCGCACATAGGCCTGCTTGGCCATGATTCCCTCTCTTGAGACTCCCGAGCTTCGTGACCCGTCAGGGCCGGTCGACCTCCCCCCGCCGGGTCACTTCAGGACGAACGGGAAGAGGTCAGCGCTCCAGGCCGTCGCAGGCACGCTCGAACGCGCCCGCCGGCAGGGCGGGCGTCGTCAGGTGAGCGCGCGGGAACATGCGGAACATAGTGCGTGGATCAGCACGGCAACGCAACACATTATTCCCGTGCGCCGTGTCCGGCTGTCGTGGGCGCGCAGCGGCCGCTCCTGGACGGCACGGGACAGGGGAAAGCGTCACAGGTGTTCAGGTCCGGACTGACTCCGGGGCCATGCTCAGGCTCAGGGCAGGCCGAACTCGTTCTTGTTCACGCCGTCAAGGAACGCCTTCCACTCCCGGTGGTTGAACACCAGCACGGGGCCATCCGGGTCCTTACTGTCGCGCTCGGGCACAATGCCAGGGAGATCGCGTGCACTTGCTCGATCAGCGCGCTGGAATCGCTTGCCGATAGTGCTGTGCGCGCAAATGATCAAATGGTGTATATCGTCCTACTTCGTACGGTTTTTTCAAGGCGTGGTCGCCGGCGGAGTGCTGTCAACCAAGAGGTACATCTATGATCGATTCTGCTTATCTGGAGTGGTTTAGTCAGCACACTTCGGACGTCGTCGTCTTGACTTGGTGTTCCGCCACCAAGATCGATGATGTTCTGGCGGCCTATGGCATCTCGCCCGAGAGCGCTCAGCGGGCATACTTCGGTGATTGGGGCCTCCGCATGCTCATCGGGCGCCTCGGCAACGGCGCCGTCATCATGGACTACAGCGTTGATCCCACCACCCGCGCAGCTCTTCCCGCCCTGGCGCAGTACGGTCCTTGTCTGAGTATTCAATGGATCGACGACGTCCCACCGTTAGTCTCTTACCGCACGGAAACCGGCCTCGTCGTCGAGTTCGACGCGATGGATCGGGACTGGGATCCAGTTCCCGATCTCGCCAGTGTCGAGCGATGGATCACCGCCACCCCAGCCGGCCGGGAAACGTGGGACAACAGTTGGGGTCTCGCCACATTGATCACCGCCGAAGCACTGTGCCGTGCTGCGATTGACGACGAATGGGCAAGATCCGCACACATCGGCGTTCCATTCGATTCTTCAGCCGGCTGAGTGGTGTGAATGATTCCGTTGGCGGGTGAGCACCGACCGGTGGCCGTCCGGCCGGCGAACGTACGCCGCACCGACCTGACCACCGGGACAGGGGTCCGTCCTGTGCCGCTTTTCTTCCCCGGCCACTCAGCCAGCACCTCGTGGACCGCCTCCACGTGCGGGTGGTTCGGCCACCGTTCCGGCAACTGGCCGTCGAGGGTGTGCAAGTCCCAACGGTTGCGCTCCGACCTGATCCGCAGGGCGTCGGAGTCAGTGGAGGACGCGCCGTCGGCCGGGCCGGATGCGTCGGCCATTTCCATGGAGGCATGATGAGGCCGCGGCACGAGCATGTCGTCGTTGCCTTGGTGGAGGGATGTGGCCACCTCTCTGCTGGTTGGGCCCGGGCACAACGGAACCCCCGCCGTTCGTCGGATAGGCCGAAGAAGGGGGAAGGGTGCTGCTCTACGGTTCGGATATGGCGCGACTCACCCTGGATGATCTCTACCGCTTCGCCGTTCCCTCCGATCCCTGCCTGCGCCCCGACGGCGGCGCGGTCGCGTACACGCTGACCACCGTCGACCGGGACGCCGACGAGAACCGTACGGAGATCTGGCTCGCCGCGCCCGGCGCCGCGCCGCGCAGGCTGGCCGGCGGGAGCGCGGCCCGGTGGTCGCCGGACGGGCGGACGCTGGCGTTCCTGCGGCCCGTGGACGGCAGGCCGCAGATCCACCTGCTCCCCATGGACGGCGGCGAGCCGGCCCCGCTCACCTCGGCGGCGCTGGGAGCGGGGGCGCCGCGGTGGTCGCCGGACGGCACCCGCATCGCGTTCAGCGCTCCGGTGGGGCCCGGCAGGCAGGCCCCCGATCCGGACGCGCCCGTGGTGACCGACCGGCTGGAGTACAAGTCGGATGGCACGGGGCTGCTGCGCGGGATGAGCGCGCACCTGTTCGTGGTGGACGTGGCGAGCGGGGAGACGACCCAGGTCACCGAGGGCGACTTCTCCGCTGGGGAGCCGTCGTGGGGTCCGGACGGGACGCTGGCGTTCGTCGCGGCCATGGAGTCCGATCGCGACCTCGACGTGCGCGGCGCCGTCCACACCGTGGAGGTCGGCAGGGGACCCGATGGGGAAGCCGGCGGGGGGACCTGCGGGGAGCCGCGGCGGCTGACCGGTCCCGAGCTCATCTGCACCGGCGTGTGGTGGCTGGGCGAGCGGCTGGTCGTCACCGGCATGAAAGGCGGCCCCGTCGGGCACGTGCGGCTCTTCACGCTCGTCCCCGGCGGTCGTCCCGAGGAGATCGAGACGGGGCTGGACCGCAACGTCATGACCGGCGCCCCCGGTTACCCCGGCGCGGCCCCCGCGCCGCTCACCGATGACGGCGACGACCTGATGTTCTGCGTGCGCGACCGCGGCAGCTCCCACCTCTACCGCGCCACCGGCGAGCGACTGGTGCCCGAGGAGGCGAGCGTGTCGGGGGCGAGCGTGGCGGCCGGCCGGATCGCGTACGTGGCCGCGACCCCGCACAGCGCCGGCGACGTCTACCTCGGCCGGCCGGGGGAGACCCCGGAGCGGCTCACCGACCACGCGCTCGACGGCGTCGACCTGTTCACGCCGGCCCGCCGCACGTTCACCGCCCCCGACGGCACCCTCGTCGAGGGTTTCGTGCTCCGGGACGAGAACGCCGCCACCCCCGGCCCGCTGCTGCTCGACGTGCACGGCGGCCCGCACAACGCCTGGGCCCCCGTGCTCGACGGCTTCCACCTCTACCACCAGGCCCTCGCGGCCAGGGGCTGGACGGTGCTCGCGCTCAACCCGCGCGCCAGCGACGGTTACGGCGAGGACTTCTACACCGCCGCCGTCGGCGCGTGGGGGCTGGCCGACGCCCAGGACTTCCTCGCCGCCGTCGACGCTCTGATCGAGGAGAACGTCGCCGACCCCGACCGGCTGGCCGTCACCGGCTACAGCTACGGCGGCTACATGACGTGCTGGCTGACGAGCCACACCGGCCGCTTCAAGGCCGCGATCCCGGGCGGGTGCGTGAGCGACCTGACCAGCCTGGCCGGCACCTCGGACCTCGGCCACGTGATGAAGGTGCACGAATGGGCCGGTGACCTCGCCGCCCAGTCGCCGATCACGTACGTGTCCGAGGTCGGCACGCCCACGCTCCTCCTGCACGGCGAGAGCGACGACCGCTGCCCGGTCGGCCAGTCGGAGCAGTGGTTCGCCGCGCTGCGCGAGCGGCGCGTGCCCGTGCGGCTGGTGCGCTATCCCGGCGCCAGCCACCTGTTCATCCTGAACGGCCGGCCCTCACACCGGTACGACTACAACGAAAGGATCATCACGTGGCTGGAGCAATGGGTCAGCGGCTCCCCGAGCTGATCGCCCAGTACGAGGTGCCCGGCGCGGCGCTGGCGTACCTGCACGAGGGAGAGCTGCACGAGTTCGCCGCGGGCACGCTCAACACCGCCACCGGCGTCGAGGCGACCCCGGACGCGCTCTACCAGATCGGCTCGGTCACCAAGGTGTGGACCGCCACCCTGCTCATGCGGCTGATCGAGCGGGGCCGCCTGACGCTGGACACGGCGGTGGCGGAGGTGCTGCCGGAGTTCAAGGTCGCCGACGCCGAGGTCGCCAAGACCGTCACCATCAGGCACCTGCTCTCCCACACCAGCGGCATCGACGGCGACCTGTTCCTCGACACCGGCCGCGGTGACGACTGCGTCGAGAAGTACGTCGAGGCGTGCGCCGACCTGACCCAGAACCACCCGCTCGGCGTCACCCAGTCCTACTGCAACTCCGGGTTCGTCATCGCGGGCCGCGTCGTGGAGCGGCTGACCGGCGACCGCTGGGACGACGCGCTCAGGAAGGAGATCGTCGAGCCGCTCGGCCTCACCCACACCTGGACCCTGCCCGAGGACGTGCTGCGCTTCCGCGCCGCGATGGGCCACGTGGACGGCGGGGCGCCGGCTCCGGCGTGGGGGCTCATGCGCTCGGCCGGTCCGGCCGGGCTGATCTGCGCCCGCCCCGCCGACGTGGTCGCCTTCGCCCAGGCCCACCTGCGCACGGCCGGGAAGGGCGGGCTGCTCGACGACCCGCGGGCCATGTGGGAGCCGCAGATCGACATCCCCAACCCGCACACCCTCGGCAAGCAATGGGGCATCGGCTGGATCCTGGACGAGTGGGACGGGCAACGCGTCATCTCCCACGGCGGCAACACCATCGGCCAGCACGCCATGCTCTGGGCCGTGCCCGGCACCGGCACCATCGCGTGCGTCACCGCCAACGGCGGCCACTCGGGCCCCTTCGCCCGCGCCGTGGCCGCGGAGCTGTTCGCCGAGCTCGACGGCCTCACCGTGCCCCGGCAGCCGGAGCCGCCCGAGCAGGACGCGGACGTGGACGTGGGCGGGGACGCCTCCCGCCACACCGGCGTCTACGAGCGGGTGGGCGCCCGCATCACGGTGTCGTCGCGCGGCGGAAGGCCCTGGCTGCGGTACGAGGCCACGGGAGCGCTGGCCGCCCTGCAGAAGGAGCCGGAGGAGTGCGAGCTGGTGCCCGTGGACGACGTCACGTTCGTCTGCCGGATGGCCGGCTCGCCCGACTGGACGTCCGTCGTGTTCTACGAGCTGCCCGACGGCTCCCCGTACGTGCACATGGGCGCCCGCGCCACCCCGAAGACCGGCTGAGGGGCGGCATGGACCTGCGGGACGGGCCGGGCGAGGCGGCCCGCGCGCGCGGCGTGCCCGGGTGAACTCCGTTTTCGTGGATTATCGTGATCGGATGAGGAATCGTCCGCGTGCCAGTCTCGGGCGCATCCTCCAGGATCTCGGCACCACGCTGCTCGACGTCGCCGCGTCACCCGGTGACCTCGACACCGAGGTCACCGGCGTGCACGTCTACGACCCGCTCGACGAGCTGATCGTCCCGCCCGGCGGGATCCTGCTGGCCGTCGGCGTCCAGCGCGCGGACGACATCTGCGCCCTGATCGAGCGGGCCGGGCAGGCCGCCGGCGTCGTCGTCAAGCTGCCCGTCGACGTGGACGAGCGGGTGCGGGCCGTGGTGCTGGAGACCGGCGTGGCCGTGCTCGGGCTCACCAGGGCGGCCTCCTGGTCGCAGGTGGCCGCGCTGCTGCGCTCGCTGCTGGCCGAGGGCGACCTGGCCGAGCCGGGGGAGGGACCGCCGGACGACCTGTTCTCCCTGGCCAACGCCGTCTGCGCGCTGCTGGACGCGCCCGTCACGATCGAGGACAGGTCGTCGCGGGTGCTCGCCTACTCCGGCCGCCAGGAGGAGGCCGACCAGGGCCGCGTCGAGACCGTGCTCGGCCGCCAGGTCCCCGACCGCTACCTGCGCATGCTCGACGAACGCGGCTTCTTCAAGCAGCTCTACCAGAGCCGCGAGCCCGTCTACATGGAGCTCGACGACGAGAACGTCATCAACCGGGTCGCCGTCGCGGTCCGCACCGGCGACGAGATCCTCGGGTCCATCTGGGTGGCCGTGCACGAGCCGCTCAGCGAGCAGCGGCAGCGCGCGCTCGCCGACGCCGCCAAGATCGTGGCGCTGCAGCTGCTGCGCGAGCGGGCCGGGGCCGACACCCGGCGGCGGCTCCGCGCCGACCTGCTGTCCACCGTGCTGGCCGGCGGCACCGACGCGGCCGAGGCGGCCGAACGGCTCGGCATCGCCACCACCCGCCTGTGCGTGCTGGCCGCCCAGCTGACCGGCGACTCCGCCGCCGACCCGGCACGCGGCGAGAGCGACCGGCAGCGCTTCTGCGACGCGCTCGCGCTGCACGTCGGCGCCATCCATCCCAAGGCCGCCGCCGCGCTCGTCGGCTCCGTCGCGTACGCGGTGCTGCCCCTGCAGCCGGGCGGGTCCGACAGCAGCGGGGAGGAGGCCCGGGCCGTACGCGTGGCCGAGAGCTTCCTGGCCAGGGTCGGGCCCCGGCACGCCGCCAACATCGGCGCGGGCCGCCTGGCGCCCAACCTGGCGCACGTCGCCAGGTCGCGCGCGGACGCCGACCGCGCGCTGCGCGTGCTGCGCGCCCGCGGCGTCACCGGCCAGGTCGCCGGATACACCTCCGTGCACTTCGAAGCGCTGCTCCTCCAGGTCGCCGACGTGGCCGCCGCGGAGGAGCAGACGCCCACCGGCCCCTACCAGCGGCTGCTCGACCACGACGCGGAGCACGGCACCGAGCTGACCGCCACGCTGCGGGCGTACCTGGACGCGTTCGGCGACGTCAACGCCGCCTGCGCCCGGGTCCACGTGCACGCCAACACCTTCCGCTACCGGCTCAAGCGTCTCGTCGAGATCAGCGGCCTCGACCTGTCGGACCCCGACGCCCGGCTCACGGTGATGTTGCAGATGCGGATCTTCGGCCGCTAGCACGAGGCCGCCCGGCTTTTTCGTCACCCGGCACGAAGCACCGGGCCCGGCGAGGGACGAAGGTGGTGCACACCCCCCACGCCCGACGGGAGTCCCCATGAGAAAACCGGCAGCTGCGGCTCTCACCTCGCTCGCCCTGCTCGCGGCCGCCTGCGGAGGAACCGGCGGTGCCAGTGACGGTGCCGGTGACGGCGCCGGTGCCGGCGCGCCGGTCAGGGACGGCACGTTCACCTACGCCATCTCGGCCGACCCCGGCGGCCTCGACCCCGCCATGGGCGTGCTCTCCATCACGAACACCACGCTCTCGCTCGCGTACGACACGCTCGTCACCGCCTCCGACGACGGCAAGATCGTGCCCAGACTGGCCGAGAAGTGGGAGGTCGAGCCCGACAGCGCCACGTTCACCCTGCGCAAGGGCGTCACCTGCTCCGACGGCTCCCCGCTGACCGCCTCCGACGTCGCCGACAGCGTCAACCACATCACCGACCCCGCCACGAAGTCGCCCATCTACGGCGTGCTGGTGCCCACCGGGATGAAGGCCGCCGCGGACGACGCGGCGGGCACGGTGACGTTGTCCATGCCGGAGCCGTTCAGCTTCATCCTGGAGAGCGCCCGGTCGCTGTTCATCGTGTGCGGCAAGGGCGTCAAGGACCGCTCGCTGCTGGCCCGCGGGACCTCCGGCTCCGGCCCGTACCGGCTGACCGAGGCGGTGCCCAGCGACCACTACACGTTCAAGGTGCGCAGGGAGTACGCCTGGGGCCCGGGTGGCGCGACGGCCGCCGACCTGCCCGAGACCGTCGTGCTCAAGGTCGTGCCGAACGAGCAGACCGCCGCCAACCTGCTCGTCTCGGGCACCATCAACGGCGCGACCGTCTACGGCCCCGACCGGGCCCGCCTGGAGGCCACACCGGGCGTGGTCAAGAAGGTCGTCCCCTTCACCAACGGCCAGTACTTCTACCACCAGGGCGACGACAGGCCCGCGCACGACCCGGACGTGCGCAGGGCGCTCACCCAGGCCGTCAACCTCAAGGAGCTGGCCGGCATCGCCTCCAGCGGCACCGGCAGGCCGGCCACGGGGCTCGTCATGGAGCCGCGTCCCTGCAAGGGCGACTCGGTCACCGGGCACGTCCCCGCCCACGACGCCGCGGCCGCCGCGGCCGCCCTGGACGCGGCCGGCTGGAAGGCGGGGCCCGACGGGGTCCGGGTCAAGGACGGCAAGCGGCTGACGCTGCGGGTGATGTACGCCACCACGCGCGGGGCCGGGGTGCAGGCCGCGGTCGAGTATCTGGGCCAGGCCTGGCGCAAGGCGGGCGCCGAGGTGAAGCTGAACGGCATCATCGACGCCAAGCTGTCGGAGTCGCTCAACGCCACGCAGGACTGGGACGTCGTCTGGCTCCCGATCGGGGTCACCCTGCCCTCCCAGCTCATCGGCTTCCTGTCCGGCCCGGCCGCGCCCAAGGGGGCCAACTTCGCCCACCTGGACAACAAGCGCTACGAGTCGCTCATCGCCGAGGCCGGGCAGCTGCCGTCGGCCGAGGGCTGCGGCCAATGGCTCGAGGCGGAGTCCGCCCTGTTCGAGGCCGCCGACCTGGTGCCGGTGGTGGAGAACACGGTGCTGCACGCGGCCAAGGGGGCGACGTACGACATGCAGGCGGGAGAGTTCGTGCCCACCTCGATCAGGCTCACCCAGGGAGGCTGAGTGCGCGACACCAGCGGTCTCGAGACGCCCGGGACCGTCACCGACCCGCCGCTCTCCCCGCCCGGCCCTCCTCCGGGCCGCGCACCCGAGGCGGCCGGGAAAGGGGCCGGGCGGCGCAGGGCTCGGGTCGCGGTGCGGCGGGCGGTGCGGTTCGCCGTGTCGCTGGCCGTGCTGCTGGCCGCCTCCTTCGCGATGATCCACCTCATCCCCGGCGATCCCGTGCGCACGGCGCTCGGGCCGACGGCGCCGGTGGAGCTGGTGGAGGCGCGCAGGGCGGCGCTCGGCCTCGACCGCCCGCTCCCGGAGCAGTTCGTGACCTACGCGACCAACGTCCTGTCAGGAAATTTCGGGACTTCGTTCATCACCAGCGAGCCCGTCGGCGAGGTCATCGCCGCCCGGCTCCCCAACACCCTCGCCCTCGCCCTCCTCGCCACCCTCCTCGCCCTGCTTGCGGGCGTCCCGCTCGGCATGTGGGCGGCCGTCCGCACCCAGAACGGCCGCAACCGCGGCTCCGAGCTGACCTTCGGCTCCGTCACCGGCACCGCCGTGGCCGTCCCCGAGTTCCTGTACGCGATCGGCCTCGTGTCCGCCTTCGCCATCGGCCTCGGCTGGTTCCCGCCCGCCGGCAAGGCCGGGCCGATCACGTACGTGCTGCCCGTCCTCGCCCTCGCGGCCGGACCCGTCGCCATGATCGCCCGCATCGCCCGCGTGGAGACCCTGCGCGAGCTGGGCAAGGACTACGTGCGCCTGGCCAGGGCCAAGCGCCTGCCCGCGCGCCGGCTGCACCTGCGGCACGTGCTGCCCAACACGCTCACCGCGACCCTGACCGTGTGCGGGCTGCTGCTGACCTCGCTCATCGCCGGGAGCGTGCTCGTCGAGTACGTCTTCGCCTGGCCAGGGCTGGGGCTGAAGATCGTCGAGTCGATCACGCAGAAGGACTACCCGGTCGCCCAGGGCGTGATCCTCGTCTACGGCGCGATCGTGCTGGTCGTGAACCTGGCCGTCGACCTCCTGCTCGGCGCCCTCGACCCCACCTCTGAGATCAGGGAGCAGTCCTGATGTCCGTCCGATGGAGCGGCCCCGCCGTGGCCGGAGCCGTGATCGTCGCGCTCATGGCGGCGCTCGCCGTCGCCGGCCCGATCATCTGGGGCGAGGCCGCCGAGCGCATCGACGCCGGCGCCATCCTCCAGGGCGCCTCAGCCGAGCACCCGCTCGGCACCGACAACCTCGGCCGCGACCTGCTGGCCAGGGTGCTGGTCGCGGGCCGGTTCTCGCTGGCGCTGGCGCTGGCCGCCACCCTCATCGGCGCCGTCGCCGGCATCCTGCTCGGCACGCTCCCGTCCGTGCTGCCCAGACGCGCGGCCCGGCTGGCCACCGGCACGGTCAACGCGCTGGTGGCCTTTCCCGGGTTGTTGCTGGCCATGTTCACCGCGGTCGTCGCCGGCCTCGGCGCGCGCGGCGCGGTGCTCGGCATCGGCGCCGCCATCGCGCCGGGCTTCGCCCGGCTCACCCAGACGCTGGCCGCCACGGTCGCCGGCGCCGACTACGTCTCCGCCGCCCGCATGCTCGGCGTGCCCCGCCGCCGCATCCTCTCCCGGCACGTGCTGCCCAACATCGCCGAGCCGCTCATCCTCAACCTCACCCAGGCGCTCGGCGGCGCCCTGCTCGGCCTGGCCGGCATGTCGTTCCTGGGGCTCGGCGTGCAACCACCCTCGTTCGACTGGGGCCGGCTGCTGTTCGACGGGTTCTCGCGGATCTACGTGACGCCCGAGGTCGCGCTCGGCCCCGCCGCCGCCGTCGCGCTCGCCGGCATCGGCTTCAACCTGCTGGGGGACGCCCTGGCCAGGGCCGCCGCGCGCACGACCGTACGCAGGGCCGAGGAGCCGCCGGCGCCGCCGCCCGAGCCGGGAGAGCCGGACCCCGGCGCCGTGCTGGACGTGCGGGACCTGACCGTCACCTTTCCCGGAGGCGCAACACCCGTGCGGGGCCTGTCGCTGACCGTCGCGCCCGGAGAGGTCGTCGGGCTCGTGGGCGAGTCCGGCAGCGGCAAGAGCCTGACCGCCGCCGCCGTCGGCGGGCTCGTCCCCTACCCGGGGAAGGTCACCCACAGCCGGCTGCACCTGGGCGGCAAGGACGTCGCCACGCTGTCGGACAAGGAGCTCGGCACCTCGCTCGCGATGGTCTTCCAGGACCCGCTCGCCGCGCTCAACCCCGCGCTCAGGGTCGGCGGCCAGCTCGCCGAGGTCGCCGTCGTGCACGAGGGCGCGAGCCGGGCCGAGGCCCGCCGCCGCGCCGTCGACCGGCTCGGCCAGGTGCACCTGCCCGAGCCGGAACGGCGCGCCGCCCAGCACCCGCACGAGCTGTCGGGCGGCATGCGGCAGCGCGCCGTGATCGCCATGGGCCTGATGGGCACGCCCCGCCTGATCATCGCCGACGAGCCCACGACCGCGCTCGACGTGACCGTGCAGCGGCAGATCCTGCGGCTGCTGCGCGAGGTCGTGGAGGAGACCGGCGCGGCCACGCTGTTCATCTCGCACGACATCGCCGTCGTGGGCCAGCTGTGCGACCGCGTCGTCGTCATGTACGCCGGCCGCGTCGTCGAGGAACTGCCCGCCGACCGGCTCGCCGAGGGGGCCGCCCACCCCTACACCAGGGCGCTGATCGCCTCCCTGCCCGACCTGGACACCGACAGGAGCAAGCCGCTGGCCGGCATCCCCGGCACGCAGCCCGCGCCCGACCAGGTCGGTCCCGGCTGCGCCTTCGCCCCCCGCTGCTCCCTGGCCACCGGGCGGTGCGCCACGCAGCGCCCGGAACTCGTCGCGCACGGTCCCCGCCGACGGGTCGCGTGCTGGGAGGTCTCATGATCATCAAGAACCTGACCGTGCGCTTCGGCGGCTTCACCGCCGTCGACGACGTCACGCTGGAGATCCCCGACGGCCGTGTCGTCGGGCTCGTCGGCGAGTCGGGATCCGGCAAGTCGTCGCTGGCCAGGGCCGTCTGCGGGCTCGTGCCGTACACGGGGAGCATCGAGGGCGCCCGCCGCGTGCAGATGGTGTTCCAGGACCCGTACGCGTCGCTGAACCCCCGCATGACCGTCGGCGACACGGTCGCGGAGGGCATCAGGGGCCGCGACCGCGACAGCGAGGTGAAGCGGCTGCTCGACCTCGTGCGGCTGCCCGCGGAGGTGGCCGGCCGCTATCCCCGCGAGCTGTCCGGCGGGCAGCGGCAGCGCGTCGCGATCGCCCGCGCCCTCGGCGGCGACCCCGGCCTGCTCGTCGCCGACGAGATCACCAGCTCGCTCGACGTGTCGGTGCAGGGCGCGGTGCTCAACCTCGTCCGCGGGCTCCGCGACGAGCTGGGCCTGCCGATGTTGTTCATCTCGCACAACCTGGCCGTGGTCAGGTACGTCGCCGACGTGGTCGCCGTCATGCACCAGGGCCGGCTGGTCGAGGCGGGCCCCGCCGAGCAGGTCGTCGGCGAGCCCGCGCACGACTACACGCGCGCCCTCCTGGCCGCGGTGCCCCGCCTCAGAGGGTGATCCACTCCGTGGCCGTGGTCACCTCGTCGAGCACGGCCGGGATCGGCTCGACGCCGAGACCCGGCCCGGCCGGCACCTCGAGATGCCCGTCCGCCAGCTCGAACGGTTCGGTGATGTCGGTCGCGTAGTAGCGGCGCGACCCCGAGGTGTCGCCCGGCAGGGTGAACCCGGGCAGCGCCGCCAGCGCCACGTTCGCCGCCCGGCCGAGCCCGGTCTCCAGCATGCCGCCGCACCACACCGCCACGCCGCTGGCCCGGCAGAGGTCGTGGATGCGCCGCGCCTCCAGGTAGCCGCCGATCCGGCCCGGCTTGACGTTGATGATCGAGCACGAGCCGAGCGCGATCGCCGCCGCGGCGTGCTCGGCCGACTCGATCGACTCGTCCAGGCAGATCGGCGTCGCGAGCTGCCCGGCCAGCCTGGCGTGCTGCACCAGGTCGTCGTTGGCCAGCGGCTGCTCGATCAGCAGCAGGTCGAACGCGTCGAGCCGGGCCAGCCGCCGGGCGTCGGTCAGGGAGTAGGCGGCGTTCGCGTCGACCTGGAGCAGCACGTCGTCGCCGAACCGCTCGCGCACCGCCCTGACCGGCTCGACGTCCCAGCCGGGCTCGATCTTCAGCTTGATGCGGACGTACCCCTCGTCCAGGTAGCCCGCCACCGCGTCGAGGAGCTGCGGGATCGAGTCCATGATGCCGACCGACACCCCGCACGGCACCCGGGTGCGCGACGCGCCGAGGAACCGGCCGAACGACTCGCCCGCCGCCCTCAGCTGCGCGTCCAGCACGGCCGTCTCCACCGCGGCCTTGGCCATGCGGTGACCCTTGACCGGCCCCAGGGCGCGGGCCACGCCCTGCGCGTCGACGTTCTGCGGCAACGCGGGCAGGAGGAAACGGCGGATCACCTCGGCCGCGCCGTCGACGTACTCGGAGGAATAGAGCGGCTGCGACATCGCCACGCACTCGCCCCAGCCCTCGGCGTCCGGCGTCACGACCCTGACCAGCAGGACGTCGCGGGACGTCTCGGTGCCGAACGAGGTGCGGAACGGCGCCACCAGCGGCATCGCGATCCGGCGCAGCTCAACTCCAGTGATCTTCACGCGTGCTCCACTACGTAGTAGGACTTGCCGCAGAACCCCGTGACCGCCCGGCCCTCCGCCATCAGGCCACCCAGCACCTCGCGCACGGCGAGGCGCCACGCCTTGGCCGTTCCCGGGTCGCTGCCGCGCAACCCCTCGATGTCGGCGGGAACGGCGACCAGCACGGCGCCCGCCCCCGCCTGCCCCCGCGCCTGCCCCGGCACCGGCCGGCCGCCGTCGTCGGCCAGCGCGACCACCGCGCCCTCCGGCGCCGCGCTCTCGCCGGGCTCGCGCCGGGCCAGCGCCTCCACGTGCGGCGCGGTCAGCGGCCACACCGCGAGCAGCCGGTCGGACTCGTCGCCCTGGTTGATCGCGTCGCCCATGACGCCGTAGAAGCGCGGAAGGTACTCCTGGGGCCGCGCGCCCAGCTTCGCCAGGTTGAAGTGGGCGTTGCGGCGCACGAGCGGATCGTAGGTCCAGGTGATGCGCTCGATCCCGCGCCCCAGGGCCCAGCGGCGCTGGTGCAGCTTCAGCTCGAACCCGGCGCCGCGCCGCGTCGTGCCGGTGACGTGCGAGTGCAGCGCCCCTCCCGCGGCGAGGAACCCGACCGAGCCGCCCACCAGCCGGTCGCCCTCGAAGGCGCCGGCGACGTAGCCGCCCGCGTGCGACAGCGCCCGCATCAGCTCCATCGTGATGGGCGGGTCGCCGGGCCCGAAGTGCCAGATGTCCTCGAACAGGTCGTTGACCCGCTCGAACTCCGCCATCTCGTGGAGCTCCCTGACCTCGATCAACCTGCCGCTCCTCCTCGTGGACGCGTTCACTGGCGACGGTATGCCATGGTGCGCCCGCCGGGATTCGTGCCCGGCCACCAAGAGAACGGCGGTCCTTCGTCGAGCTGCCCTAGCGGGCGCGCGCGAGCCCGCCTGTATCGTCGTACTCAAACTCGCCCGCACCTCGCGCCCGACCGGACGGGCCGCCGGGGACCCGGCCCTCACGCCGTCACGGTCTAGAGTTTCCCGGGTGGAAGAGGAGTTCACGCGGGTGCTCGGCGGCGCCGACGCCGTCATGGAGCCGCTCACGCACAACCCGAAGAACGGTGTCACCGGCGGCATCTGGCGGGTCCGCAGGGGCTCGCGCTCGGCCGTCCTCAAGGTGCTGACCCGGCGGAAGGACGCCCCGGACGGGTGGCGGCACTCCGACGACCCGCACCACTGGAACTACTGGCGCAGGGAGGCCGACGTCTACGCCGGCGGCCTGCCGCAGCTGTGGGCGGGCGCCGGCCTGCGCGCTCCGAGGCTGCTCGACCTGGTCGAGCGGGACGACGGCGACCTCGCGCTGTGGACCGAGGACGTGTCCGGCGCGCCCGGCACCTCCTGGGGCGTCGACCGCCACGCCCGCCTCGGGCTCCGGCTCGGCCTGGCGCAGGGGGCGGCGGGGGAGGTGGAGCGGCCCTGGCTGAGCCGGTCGTTCCTGCGCGACTACACCGCGACGCACCGGGTGCCGTACGCACTGCTCGACGACGACGCGGCCTGGCGGCACCCCCTGGTCGCGGAGAACTTCCCGCCGGGCCTGCGCGCCGAGCTGGTACGCCTGCATCGCGACCGCGAGCAGTTCCTGTCGATCATGGAGGCGCTGCCGAGGACGCTGTGCCACCTCGACCTGTGGCCCAGCAACGTCATCGACGGCGACGGCGAGACCGTGCTGCTCGACTGGGCGTTCACCGGCGACGGCGCGCTCGGGGAGGACGTCGGCAACCACATCCCCGACAGCGTCTTCGACCTGTTCCTCCCCGCCGCCCTGCTGCCCGAGCTCGACGCGGCCGTCTACGGGTCCTACCTGCGGGGGCTGCGCGAGTCCGGCTGGCGCGGCGACGAGCGCCTGGTACGGCTGGCGGTCTGCGCGTCGGCGGTCAAGTACGACTTCCTGGCCCCGCTGATGCTGGCGCGGGCGGGGGAGGAGCAACTCGACTACGGCGGGAGCAGGCCGGTGGTCGCCGCCCGCCGCTACCGCGAACGCGGCGCGGCCCTGATGTACCTGGCGGGCTGGGCGGACGAGGCCCGCCGGCTGTCCGAGCACCTGTGACCGGCGCGACCGCCTCACCGGACCGTGTGCGAGGTGCGGGCGGTCTCACCGGTCCAGAACGGTCAGGGAGTGCGGGCTCGTGCCCAGCGCCAGCGGCCCGCCGTCCGTGCAGGCCACCACGTCCGCCACCCGTGCCCCGAACAGGTCGGGCACGTAGATGGCCGGCTCCAGGCAGAACGTCATCCCCGCCGCCAGCACGGCGTCCTCGCCCGGCCGCGGCCCCTCGTCGTGCCCGAGCCCGATGCCCCGCCCGGCGTGCGCCGCCGCGAACCGCCCGTACCCGCTGCCGTCGATCACCTCGCCGACCGCCCTGGACACCGCGGCCACCGGGACACCGGGACGCATCACCGACAGGCCCGCCCGGTGCGCGGCGGCCACCACCGAGTACATCGCCTCGAAGTCCTCCGGCGGCTCCGCCACCGCGAACACCCTGGCGACCTCCGCGCAGTAGCCGTCCCACCGCCCGCACACCGAGACCAGCAGCGCGTCGCCCGGGTTGATCACCCGCTCACCGGGCGCGTGCGCGGGCCGCGCGGTGTGCTCGCCCGCCGCCACCCGCAGCGACAGCACCTCCTCGCAGCCCGACTCCACCAGCAGCGACCGCAGCCGGCGGGCCATCGCCCGCTCACCCGCCCCGAACCAGGCCAGCTCCCGCGCCTGCCCCAGCACCTCCTCCGCGGCCGCCACCGCGCGCGCGACGGCCTCGATCTCGTACGGCTCCTTACGCAGCCGCAGCGGCGCCAGCACGGCGGAGGCGGGCACCAGTTCGGCCTCGACGGCGAGCCCGAACAGCTCGCGCACCCGCATCTCCGGGTCCACGCCGACCCGCCGCGCCCCCTCCGGCACCAGCCGGGCGGGCTCGGCGGTCTCGGCGACGGCGTCGCGGGTCACCACCAGGTACGGCCCCTTCCCGCCGCCGAGGAACCGGAAGTCCGGTGACGGCCGCAACACCAGGGCATCCACCCCGGCGCCGGCCATGGCCTCCCGCACGGCCACCATCCGCCCGCTCATCCGCCCGCTCATCAGCCCGCTCACCAGCCCGCTCATCAGCTGGGCGTCCTCCACCTCCGCCCTGACCGCCGACCCGCCGCCCGGCGCGGCGTCCTGCGGGGAGCGCGGTGGGGGCGTCACCGCGGCGGCTCGTGCAGCCAGCAGGCCACCGGCCCGAAGTCCGGCTCCTTGCCGCGGCACACGTCCATCACGTGCGGGCAGCGCGGATGGAACCGGCACCCCTGCGGCGGGTTCGCCGGATCGGGCACGTCGCCGGGCAGCTCCGCGGGCAGCACGCCCCTCCCGTCCGGCTGCGGGATGGCCTGCAGCAGCGCCTTCGTGTACGGGTGCCGCGGCTCCGCCCACACCTCCGCCGTGTCGCCCACCTCGACGATCCTGCCCAGGTACATGACGGCGATCCGGTCGGCGATCAGCCGCACCACGGACAGGTCGTGGCTGATGAACAGCAGTCCCGCGCCCGCGTCCACGGCCAGGTCCCGCATCAGCCTGGCCACCTGCGACTGGGCGGAGGCGTCCAGGGCGGAGATGGGCTCGTCGCCGATCAGCAGCCGCGGCCGTGCGGCCAGCGCCCTGGCGATGGCGATGCGCTGCCGCTGCCCGCCCGAGAACTCGTGCGGGTGCCGGCCCGCGAACTCGCGCGGCAGACCGACCCGTTCGAGCAGGTCGGCGGGTGAGGTGACGGTGTCCCGCGCGGTGCGCAGCCCGTCGGCGACCTGGTCGCCGACCCGGCGGCGCGGGTTCAGCGACGCGTACGGGTCCTGGAACACCATCTGGATCCCGGTGAGCCGCCTGCGCCGCAGCCCGAGCGGGGTGACCGGCTGCCCGTCGAACGTGATCGAGCCGGCGGTGACCGGGTTGAGCCCGCAGACGGCGCGGGCCAGCGTCGACTTGCCGCACCCCGACTCGCCGACCAGCCCGACGACCTCGCCGGCGCCGACGGTCAGGCTCGCCCCCGCCACGGCGCGCACCGCGGGACGGCCGGGGGAGCGGTGCTCGACGACCAGGTCGTCCACGCTCAGCAGGCTCATCGTTCACCCTCCGGGACGGGACCGGAGGCGGGCCCGCCGGGTTGTTCGCCGGGTTCGGCTGTGCCCGCGCCGGGCAGGGAGCCGAGCAGCGCGCGGGTGTAGGCGTGAGCCGGTTCCCGCAGCACCCGCCCGCGCGGCCCCGACTCCACGACCAGGCCGTTCTTCATCACGCTCACCTCGTCCGCCACCGCCGACATCACCCCCAGATCGTGCGTGACCAGCAGCACGGCCAGCCCCAGCTCGTCGCAGAGCCCGCGCAGCAGCCGCAGCACCCCCGCCTGCACGGTCACGTCCAGCGCCGTCGTCGGCTCGTCGGCGATCAGCACCTTCGGCGAGCAGGCCAGCGCGACGGCGATCGCTATGCGCTGCCGCATCCCGCCGGAGAACTGGTGCGGGAACCGCCCGTACGCCTCCGCGGGCCCGGGGATGCGCACCTTGCCGAGCAGCTCCACCGCCCGCTCCTTCGCCTCGGCCCTGCCCAGGCGAAGGTGGTGCCGCATGTGCTCGGTGAGCTGCCTGCCGACGGTCAGCATCGGGTGCAGGCTGGTCGCGGGGTCCTGGAAGACCATGGCGACCTCGCCGCCGCGCACCCGGTTCAGCTCCTTGGCCGGCAGCGCCAGCAGGTCGCGCTCACCGAGCCGGATCGTGCCCGACGCCCGGGCGCCGTGCGGCAGCAGCCCCAGCACGGCCAGCCCGGTCATGGTCTTGCCCGACCCGCTCTCCCCGGCCAGGCCGTGCACCCGGCCCGCGGCCAGTTTCAGGTCGACGCCGCGCAGGATCTCCTTGCCGCCGATCGACACCTTCAGCCCGCTGATGTCCAACGTCACAGGTCCTCCTCCGTCGGACCTGCGACAGGTCGCCGTGCTGATTTGTTCCCTCGCTCCGCTCGGTCACGGTCCTCCTCCGTCGGACCTGCGACAGGTCGCCGTGCTGATTTGTTCCCTCGCTCCGCTCGGTCACGGTCCTCCTCCGTCGAACCTGCGGCCAGGTCGCCGTGCGGGCTCGTTCGCTCGCTCAAAGGGCACGCTCCTTGATCGCGCGGGCGGTCCGGGGATCGAGCGCGTCCCG
The DNA here is from genome assembly GCF_055586745.1 of Nonomuraea sp. NPDC049378. NCBI lineage: Bacteria > Bacillati > Actinomycetota > Actinomycetes > Streptosporangiales > Streptosporangiaceae > Nonomuraea > Nonomuraea sp. NPDC049378. The sequence goes on along the minus strand of NZ_JBVJHP010000013.1, from coordinate 298,511 downwards.
CAGCGTGTCACCCAGGAAGTTGAACGCCAGCACCACGGTCAAGATCGCCAGGCCCGGGAACGTCGCCACCCACCAGCTGTCGAACACCTCCACGCCCGAGGCCACCATCGCCCCCCACTCGGGGGACGGCGGCTTGGCGCCCAGGCCGAGGAACGACAGCCCCGACAGCAGCAGCAGGGCGGTGCCGATGTCGAGCGTGGCCAGGACCAGGACGGGACCCGTCACGTTCGGCAGGACGTCCACCCGCAGGGACCGCCACACCGAGAAGCCCAGCAGCCGCCCGCTCAGCACGAACTCCCGCTCCCGGACCCCCAGCACCAGCCCGCGCGTCACCCGGGCGTAGGCGGGCCAGGCCACGACCAGCACGGCCAGCACCGCGTTGCCGAGGCTCGCGCCCAGGGCGGCGGCCACCACCATGGCCAGGATCACGGTCGGGAACGCGAACACCAGGTCCGCCACCCGCATGATCGTCTCATCCACCCACCTGCCGAAATATCCGGCACACGCCCCGAGCAGCCCGCCGATCAGCACCGACAGCGCCACCAGCAGCAACGTCAGCGGTATCGACACCCGCGCCCCGTGCAGGACCCGGCTCAGGATGTCGCGCCCGAGCTGATCGGTGCCGAACCAGTGGCCGGGTCCTGGAGCGGCCAGCCGCGGCAGGTCCTGGGCCAGCGGATCGTGCGGCGCCAGCACGGGCGCGGCCAGCGCGATCACGATCCAGGCCACGGCCAGTACGGCGCCGACCACGGCCAGCGGCTGCCGCCACGCCTCGGGGAGCCGCCTGAGCAGGCCCCGGCGGGCCAGGGGGTTCCGTGTCACTGGAGCCTCACTCGGGGGTCGATGACGCCGTACAGGACGTCCACGATCAGGTTGATGACCAGGTAGACGACGCCCACCACCAGGCCGACGCCCATGACGGCGGGCAGGTCGAGCGTGGTGGCGCTCTTGTACGCGTACTGCCCGATGCCGGGCCAGGCGAAGATCGCCTCGACGAGCACGGTGCCGGACAGCAGGCTGCCGAAGGCCAGGCCCGCCACGGTGATGATGGGCACCAGCGCCGAGCGCAGGACGTACCGGAAGAGGATCGTCCGCCCCGGGAGGCCCTTGGCGCGGGCGGCGCGCACGTAGTCCTGCCCGAGCACCTCCAGCACCGCCGAGCGGGTGAAGCGGGTGAGCAGGCCGATCGTGTACAGGGCCAGCACGAGGGCGGGCGTGACCAGGTGGCCGGCGGCCGAGGAGAAGATGTCCCAGCGGCCGGCCAGCAGCGCGTCCACCGTCTGCAGCCCCGTCACGGGCGGGGCCGAGCCGAGGGCCGCGTCCACCCGGCCGCTGCCCGGGGTGAGCTGCAGCCGGTAGAAGAACACGTAGAACGCCACCAGCGCCAGCCAGAACGTCGGGACGGAGATGCCGACCAGGCTCAGCACCCGCAGCGCGTGGTCGGGCAGCCGGTCCCTGCGCAGGGCGGCGATCACGCCGAACGCCACGCCCAGCACCAGGGAGACCAGGATGGCGGCGCCGGCCAGCTCCAGCGTGGCGGGCACGTACTCGGCGAGGTCCTGGGCGACCGGGCGGTGGCTCTGCTGGCTGGTGCCCAGGTCGCCCTGCACCAGTCCCCGCAGGTGGATCAGGTACTGCTGCCACAGCGGCTTGTCCAGGCCGTGCTCCGCCCGCCACTGCGCGACGATGGCCGGGTCGCCGAGCGCCCGCTGGCCGAGGTTCGCGGCCACGGGGTCGCCGGGCACCAGGTTGGTCAGCACGAACGTCACCAGCGTGATCCCCCAGGCCATGAGCACGGCCAGGAGGAGGCGCCGGATCAGGAAGCGGGCCAGCGGATGCGCGGTCCGCCGCGGTCGCGGGGCGGGCGGACCCTCCTTGTCGGGCACCTGCCTGATCCCTTACTTCACGCCGAGGTCGGCGACGTCGACCGTCCACACGGGGTGGTAGTCCAGGCCCGTCACCGACCCGGCCGTCACGATGTTCTGGCTCGGCTGGATCAGCGGGACGAACGGCCCGGACGCGTTGAGCTTGGTCTGCACGTCGGCGAAGGCCTCCTCGCGGGCGCCGTCGCCGATCGCCGCGGCCGCCTTCTCCCCGGCCTCCTCGATCTCCTTGGCCGCCCCAGGCTTCCAGCCGGCCCGCAGCCCCACCGTCTTGCCCGGCAGGAACGCCAGGTAGTCGCTGGGGTCGGGGTAGTCAGGCCCCCAGTACCACAGGCCCATCTCCTCCTTGCCGTTGCGGTAGTTGTCCAGCGCCGTGCTGACCGGCGCGGGCTGGAGGTCCACCGTGATGCCGACCTCCTTGAGGTTGGCCTGGATGCGTTCGGCCAGCGGCTGGAAGGACAGGCCGTTCACGGTCAGCTCGGTCGGGTACTCCAGCTTCACGGTCGGGTTCGACAGCCCGCCGGCGGCCAGCGCCGCCTTGGCGCCGGCGACGTCCCGCTCGGCGCCCTGGTCGGCGGGCAGCGCGCCGAGCAGCTGCGACGGGATGACCCCCGGCGCCTGCGTCGAGCCCTCGCCGGCCAGCTCCAGCAGCCCCGCGTAGTCGACGCCCTTGCGCACCGCCTCGACGAACTTGGGGTTCGTGGTGGTCCTGCTGATCGCGGAGTCCTGGTTGGCCAGCAGGAAGATGACGTTGGCCGAGGCGGTCTTCTTCACCTGCAGGGTCGAGGGCATGCCGGTGACCTGGTCGCCCGACAGGTTCAGCGCGATCTGGCTGTCGCCGCGCTGCACGTTCAGCTTCTGGGTGGCGGCCTCGACGTTGCGGATGACGACCTTGTCGTAGGCGGGCTTGGCGCCGTAGTACTTCGGGTTCGAGGTGAGCACGACCTGGCTGCTGACGTTGAAGGACTCGATCCGGTACGGGCCCGAGCCGGCCGAGTTGGCGTTCAGGTACTGCTCGGCCTTGTCCTGGGCGTCGGCGGTCGCGCCGTGCTGCTTGGCGACCTTGCTGTTGATGATGCCGAGCGCCGGGTTCGGCAGGATGTACGGCAGCGCCGGGTTGGGCGCCTTCGACGTCAGCGTGATCGTGGAGTCGCCGGTCCTGGCCACCTCGACCCCGTCGAGCAGGAACGACGGCGTACCCTTCATGTCACGCACCCGCGTCAGCGAGAAGACCACGTCGTCGGCCGTCACCGGCGAGCCGTCGGCGAAGGTGGCGCCCTGCCTGAGCTCCAGCGTCAGCTTCCTGCCGTCCTCGGCCAGCTCGTACGACTCGGCGAGGGCGGGCACCGGCTTGGTCACGTCGGCGCCGTCGAACGTGAGGAGGGTCTCGTAGACCGCCTTGCCGACGATGAGCCCGGTCGGCTCGTACGTGCGGCCGGGGTCGGCCGTCTTGAGGTCGAAGGACGTGTCGATGACGAGGGTCTTGCCGCCGCCGCCGGAGGCGGGGGTCCGGGACGTGCCGCCGCTTCCGCAGGCGGCGAGGGCGAGTGCACCGGCGAGCAGCACAGCCGCCGTCTGCGAGCGGGTCGCCATGTAGGTCCTCCATGATGGGACGTTCAGCAGGGGATGCGGAGGATTGTCCGGCAGAACGTCCAGGCACCGTGCGCCCAGCGAGACGTATATAAAGGTCGGTGAGGTAATGATGAGTGAAATTTCTAGAAATGGTGGCGGCGACGGCGGTCAGTCTGGACGGATCGGCATCGGTCTCGAACTGGACGACGTCCACCTGAAGATCCTCGAGGTCCTGCGCGAGAACGGCAGGATCTCGGTCGCGGCGCTGGCCGAGCGGGTGGGCATCTCCCGGGCCAACGCCTACACCCGCTTCGAGGCGCTGCGCGCCGACGGCGCGATCAAGCGGTTCACGGCCGAGATCGACCACGTGCGGGCCGGGCTCGGCATCACCGCGCTGATCTTCGTGACCGTGCGCCAGCAGATGTGGAAGCAGTTCAGGGCCGAGCTGGCCAGGATGCCGCAGGTGGAATACTGCGCGATCACCACCGGCCAGCACGACGCGATGATCCAGGTACGCGTGTCCGACGTGGCCGAGGTGCACACCATGGTCACCGACCGGCTGGCGAACATCCCGGCGGTGAAGGCGACCGAGACCGTGTTCATCCTCGACGAGGTGCTCAGGCGGCCGTACGTGCTGCCCAGCGACCGGGCCAGGCCGGCGCGGCGGCCCGCCCAGGAGACGCAGGGCGAGGTGCCGCTCGGCAAGATGCGCTTCGTCGGCGCCGCCGAGGGCCGCGCCACCCTCCACAAGGAGGGCTGAGCGGCCGGCTGCCCACATGACGAGGGCTGATCAGGACACCACGGCTGCCCGCGTGACGAGGGCCGGTCAGGACACCTCGGCGCACACGCTGACGTGCACGGTGTCGTCCCCCTCGAACGAGAACTCCTCCACCAGGCGAAGCCGCCCGTCGTCCCCGGCCTCGACGCGGCTGCTGCTGTGCCCGCCCGCCGTGCCCCCGGCCTTGAGCGCGTGTGCGTAACTGATCGACACCAGGTCGCCGTCCCGCGTGCCGACGAAGCGCCCGTGGGTCACGGTGTCGCCGGAGTAGTGGCCCCACACCACCCCGTCCGCCTCCCAGTACTGGAACTCCGTCGGGCTGTCCAGGTCGACCTCGCTCGCCGTCGAGGTCACCATCACGAATTTGCGGCCGTTGAGATTCACGCCCCCATGCTCCCTGCAAGTCTCGAAATATCAGCCTCTCGTTGGACAAATGGCGAGGAAGGGCCCTCAATGATCGGCAATCCGTCCAGCCGGCACCGGCACGGCGGCCCGTACGGCGAGTACTTCGGCTGAACCCTCACGAGCGCGGAACCCGCCCGGGACTTTACCGATCACCGCCTGCCGCCATCGTCGCCCTATGTGATAGTAATGTCGCACTGCGTAGTCGACAGGGTTCGGGAGATCCTCATGGTGGCGTACACACTCTCCATCCTGGCGGCGGTGGGCGCCGTGGCGCTCACCGCGCTGGTGTTCAGGCGGGTCAGGGCGGCGGGTGAGGACCGCGATCCCAGCGGCCCCTCCGCCGCCCACGCGGGGGCGATGTTGTCGGCCATGTTCCTGCTGGTGTTCGCCATCGCCATCATCGTGCCGTGGACCACGGCCGACGCCGCCAGGCTCAACACCCACGCCGAGAGCCAGGCCGCGGTCGACGCCTACTGGGCCGCCGGCGAGCTGCCGGGCACGGGGCCCCAGGACGTGCGCAGGGCTCTGCACGACTACGTCACGTTCGTGGTCAGGGACGAGTGGCCGCTCATGGCCGAGGGCGTGATGGACCCGGTCGGCGGCGCCAGGATGGACCAGCTGCGCGGCGCGGTCCACGCCCTCGAGGTGGCGGGCGACGAGGAGTCCGACGCCAAGGCGGCCGTGCTCGACCACATCAGGGGCATCGCCGCCGCGCGCGCCCAGCGAACCGCCGACGCCGCCGCGACACCGCCCGACGGGCTGCTGATCCTGACCATCCTCACCGGGGCGCTCGTCGTCGTCTTCCCGTTCCTGGCCGGGGCCAGGCCGCGCGGCCTGGCCATCCTGCCGCTGCTGGCGACCGCGGGGCTGCTCGGCTTCGGCACCTATCTCACGTGGGACATCGCGCACGTCTTCGCAGGGCCGCTGGCCGTCGGGCCCGAGGCGTTCGCGGGTGCCCTGCAGGAGTTCAGCCGGATCGCCGGGGGGTTGTGACCGTGGCCTTCAGGCGCGTTCCGCTGCTGCTCGCCGCCGCCCTGCTCGTGGCCGGCGTCGCCGGCGCCGACGCGAACGGTGCGGCGGCCGACCGGGCGCCGTGGCCGGGCCCGGCGCCGCGGGTGACCGTACGCGCCCCCGTGCCCCCGAAGGGCGTCACCGCCAGGCCGGGCCGCGTGACCGTGCCCAGGGTTTCGGCCCGGCGACGGCCCGTCCCGAAAGTCTCGATCTCCGTGCCGCCCCGCCAGCGGCGGGCCACACCCCAGGTGGCGCTGCCACGGGTGACGGTCTACCGCGACGGGTTGTGCACGGGCGGGGTACGGGTGGGGGAGTGTCCGCGCCGGCGGGTGCGCGTGGCCCCCCTGCCCGTGCCCCAGGCGGGGCCGGTGCGCGTCCCCGCGCTCACCCCGACCCCTTCGCCCAGCCCCACGCCCTCCGTGCCGGGGTGGGCCGGCGCGCGGCGTCCCCTCCCGCCGGCGGGCCGCCGCGACAACCCCCTGGGCGGCGTCCTGCTCACCGTCGTGCTGGTGACCGCCATCACCTCGACGACGGCCGTGGCGTTCCGCTCCCGCCGGTGATCAACCCGCCAGCGACGTGGCGCGGGTCTCCAGCGTGGCGCGCAGGTCGGCCGCCTCCTCGGCCGCCTTCGCCCGGTCGGCGCCCGCATTGAGGCCGTACGCCTTGAGCGCCTGGTCCAGCAGGGCCGTGGCGGTGCCGCCGGCCAGCAGGTCGCGGGCGAGGGCCGCGTGCTCCCGCTCGTAGAGCTTCTTGAAACCGGCGTCCTTGAGGAACCTCTCCTTCAGCGCGTGGCCGCCGCGCGGCCCGGTGGCACGCCGGGCGCCGGGCTGCTGACCGGCGGTCGGGCGGCCCTGCTGTCCCGCCTGCTCACCCTGCCCGGGCAGGCCTGTGCGGGCGCCTCGGTCGCCGGGACTCCTCCTGCCGACGGCGTCGTCGGGACCGGCTGTGGCATCCCCTCTCAGCGCGAGGTTCAGGTCCCAACTGATCACCCTGAACTTCTTCGTGCCCAGGTCGTACCAGAGGTAGTAGTTGTGGCCGGGGCCCGCCATGTCGTCGTGGTTCAGCAGGATGTTCTGCAGGGCCGCGTAGCGGGCGAACGACACGACGTTCAGCCGCTCGGCCAGCCCCGACGCGAACTCCTCGTCCGAGGCCTGCTCCACCCACCTGACCAGGTCGATGACCGGTTGCAGGTCGCGCTGGCCCACCAGGTTGACCTGCTTGAAGTCGTCGACGTACGCCGTCTGGTCCTCGCCCTTGTACGTGAAGCTCCCGGAGGCGAGCGACTTGTAGAGCACGCCGTCGCCGAGCCGCTCGGCGTACCCCTCGTCCAGATACTCGACCAGGAGGCGCGGAGCGGACGCGCGGCCGTTCACGGAGAAGGACGTATAGGCCGACCGCTGGGAGGGCTCGCCCGCCGCGCCGACCAGGGCGATGGCCACGGCCTCGTGCAGCAGGGCCGACGAACCCAAGGACGGGCGCACCGCGACCTGGGAATGGCCCTGGTAACGGCGTCCTTCGACGAACTCGTCGAAGCTGATCAGCCAGGGCAGGTTCTCCGGCTCCTCGGCCTTCAGCGCCGCGCCGCGCCCGCGGCCTTGCCGCTGCCCGCCTGCCGGCGGCTGGAAGCCGGCGGGAGGCTCGGCTCCGTCAGGCGGGCGGAGCCCCTCCGGCGGGTTCCCGCGGCCGGACGTGTCGCGCGGCCGGGTCTCCCCCTTCCACGTCAGCGCGTGCAGGGTCGAGTTGCCCTTGAGCCGGATGCCCACGCTCGGGATCGTGGTCCCGTCGATGGTCAGGTCGGCCTCGACGTACTTCTTGTCGCCGTCCTTGAAGTACTCCGCCAGCATGTCCTGGTAGCCCTCGTCCCGGAACGTGAGCGCCACCTCGTGCGGCGTGGCGGCGTCGAACAGCTCCTTGGACCCGGCGAGGTCCCGGACGACGACGCCGGCCGAGGCGGTCCGCACGCTGGTGACGTACGGGCGGACGGTGCCGCTGCCGAAGACGCCGTAGCAGGCGGCCAGGAACGCCACGCACGCCGCCACGAGCTTCCAGTGGTGCCGGAGCCTGACGGGGATGCGGTGTCTGAGGCGGGCCACGGCTACAGGTCGCTCTGGTCGTAGCCGGTCAGCACCGTGACCTGCTGGCCGTGGTTGCGCTCCCGCAGCCCGGCGATGAGGTCGGCGGGCTCGCTGCCCTTCTTGATCCGGACGGTGTACATCAGCTCGGTCAGCGCGCCGGCCCTGATGGACTCCATGCTGACCAGCTCGAACTCGTCGGTGTGCCGGACCAGGACGTCCTGGACGGCGTGGGTGTAGTCCTCGTCCGACGGCACCTGCACCTTGACGACCTGGCGGCGCACGTTCAGCTGGAACCAGTTGAACCTGCTCATGATCATGATGATCAGCGAGATCGTCACGGCGGCCACCACGGCCAGCAGGTAGAAGCGGGTGCCGACGGCCATGCCGACCCCCATCACCAGGAAGATGAACCCGACGTCCCTCGTCTCCTTGATGGCGTTGCGGAACCGTACCACCGACAGGGCGCCCACCAGGGCGAAGGCGCGGGCGATGTTCGAGCCGACGACCAGCATGATCAGCGAGATCAGCATGCCGAGGACGACGAGCGTCTGGACGTAGGACTGGCTGTAGGAGACGTTGCGGTGCGTCGCCCGGTACACCCAGCCGATCATGGCGCTGAGCACGAACGACAGCGACATCGCGATCGCGATGTCGGCCACGCTGAACGTGCCGGACAGGTCCTGGAAGGAGAGGTCCATGGGTCATGCCTCCGCGGGGGCGGTCAGGGCCGACGAGAGTCCGGAATCCAGGTCGTGGCCGGGGATGTGGAAGATCGAGCGTGGCGCGAGCCCGTGCGCCTCCACGCTCTGGCAGTACTTCGAGAGCCGCACCACCTGCAGGTTCCGCTCGGCGGTCAGGTCGGTGAGCCAGTAGGGGACGCGCTCGTTCGCCTTGACCTCCATGATCGCTTTGCCGGGCGGGACGATGAACCGGTTCGCGGCGTCCGCGCCCAGGTGGAAGTCCCGGTCGCGGCCGCGTACGCGCTGGTCGAAGGTAACCCGCAGGCCCACGTCCGCGCCCCGCCCGACGTAGGCGTGCCGCTGGTAGCCGGTCATCGCGGTGGCGCGCAGGTCGAGCCGGCAGACCAGGTCGAGCACCTCCTCCAGGAAGCCCCGCTCGGACGGCTCGTGCCCCACCTGCTCCCGCCCGTCGCACAGGCGCAGGGCGTCCCGGTACGGCAGGCGTACCCGGCGCTTCTGCGTGACCCGGTTGACCCGCTGCTTGATCTCGACATGGACCGGGGTCTCGCCGGTCACCGCGAAGCGGTCGCCGTAATGGCGGATGCGCAGCTTCCTGCGGAACCTGAGGCCCTCGATCTTCTCCCAGTAGAAGCGCAGCCGGCGGGTGTCGTAGTAGACGCTCCAGACGCCGTATCCGCCGTCGCCGCTGTGGCGGTCGCGGTCGAGCACGGTGTCCATCTCGTCGCGCAGCTCGCGGGCGACGGCGGCGTCGACGAGATACTTGATCTCGTACCTGTTGAACGCGTGCAGCCGGCTGGGGGCGCGCAGCGCGTGCCCCGCCTCGCCGGGGGCGCCGGCCGCCGGGACCTCGGGCCTGTGTGCGGGGACGGGGCGCCTGCGGAATCTTCGCAGCATGTCTCTCCCTTCGTGACAGCCCATAGGGGACAGCAACAACCTGGGAATAGTGTGTGAACCCTGTCGCACCGGGCGATGAACACGCGCGCCGCGGCCGCTTCAGACGTCGCCGGCCCTGGGCCTGCGGCTCGACCGGCCCGTCGACCGGCCCGTCGACCGGCCCGTCGACCGGCCCGTCGATCGGGCCGTCGATCGGGCCGTCGACCTGTCCCTAGACCGGCCCCTAGACCGGCCCCTGGACCGGCCCCTGGACCGGCGGCTCGACCGGTCCCTCGACCGGCAGGACGACGCGGAAGGTGGTGCCGCCGCCGCTGCGTGCCTCGATGCGGCCGCCGTGCGCCTCGACCAGCGCCGCCGCGATGGCCAGCCCCAGGCCGGTGCCGCCGCTGCCGCGGGAACGGGCGGCGTCGGCCCGATAGAAGCGGTCGAAGACGTGCGGCAGATGCTCCGCCGCGATGCCCGGCCCGGCGTCGTGCACCTCGATGACCGCCGCCCGTCCGGTCACCCGAGCCCCCACCCACGCGCCCGCGACCCCGCCCGCGTCAGTCGTCCCGTTCCCGGCCCGTGCGCCCGTCGTCCCGTTGCCGGCCCGCGCGGTCGTGCTCGCGTTCGCCGTCCCGTCGCCGGCCCATGAGGCGGGGCCCTCTCCCGGCGTCCGGGCCGGGGCCCGTGCGTCGGCGCCGGCCTCGCTGACGGTCACCCGGACCGCCGCGCCCTCGGGGGTGTGGGCCACGGCGTTGCCGACGAGGTTGGCGACCACCTGGTGCAGGCGGTGTTCGTCGCCCGTCACCCGTACCGGCCGCTCGTCCAGGACCAGCTCGATCGGCCGTCCCGGTGCGCGGGCCCGCGCACCGTGCACCACGTCGCCCGCGACGACGTGCAGGTCCACCTCCGTCAGGTCGAGCGCCCGCTCCTGGTCCAGCCGCGCCAGCAGAAGCAGGTCCTCCACCAGCACGCCCATCCGCTCGGCCTCGTCTTCGATGCGGCTGAGGATGCGCGCCACGGCGGGATCCGGCTCGCGGTCGCCGTGCCGGTACAGCTCGGCGAACCCCCGGATGGACGTCAGCGGCGTACGCAGCTCGTGCGAGGCGTCGGCGAGGAAGTGGCGCAGCCGCTGCTCCGAGTGCTCGCGCTGGCGCAGGGCCTCGCCGAGGCGGCCGAGCATGATGTTGAGCGCGTGCCCCAGCCGCCCGGTCTCCGTGCGCGGGTCGCTGTCGGAGACCCGCCGGTCGAGCTCGCCGCCGGCGATCGCGGTGGCGGTGCGTTCCATCCGGGTCAGCGGGCGCAGGCCGAGCCGTACGACAGCCAGCGCCACCGCGCCCAGGAGCACCAGCACCAGCGCGCCCGCCGCCACCTCGATGACGAGCAGTTGCCGCACGGTGCTCCTGGCCGCCTCCAGCGACATCGACACCACCGCGCGGTTGCCGTCGGGAAGGGCCACCACGAGCGCGCGCCAGTCGGTGTCCCCCGACCTGCCGGCCACGGTGAAGGGGCGCGGCGGGAGGGCGGCGATGGTGTCCGCGGGGACGTCCGGCCCGTCGGCGGGGCGGGGGCTCGCGCGGGCGGGCGCCCCCGACGGCCGGTGGAAGTCCACCCGGAACTGGCTGGGCAGCTCCACCTCACCCCTGCGCGGCGGCCGCACGAGAGGGGGCGGCGGCCGTCCCTTGCCGAACGTGGCCGCGAAGGCGGTGAGCTGCGTGTCCACCCGGGACAGCAGCGAGCGGTCGAGCAGGATCACCCCGGCCGTCGCGAACACCGCCAGCGCCGCCGCCGACAACCCGAGCAGGGCGGCCAGCAGCCGGTGGCGCAGCGGCCAGGCCCGCGCGATCGGCCTCATCGGCCGCGGTCCAGGAGGCTCTGGTCGCGCAGCGAGTAGCCGACGCCGCGCAACGTGTGGATCAGCGGCGGGCCCGCCACGTCGATCTTGCGGCGCAGGTAGCTGATGTAGGACTCCACGATCCGGCTGTCGGCGCCGAAACCGTGGTCCCACACCCGGTCGAGGATCTGCGGCTTGCTGACGACCCGCTCCGCGTTGATCATCAGGTAGCGCAACAGGGCGAACTCCGTCGGCGACAGGTGCACGTGACGCCCGGCCCGCCGTACGACGTGGGTCTCCTCGTCCAGCTCCAGGTCGGCGTAGCGGAGCAGCCCGTCGTCGTGCGCCTGCTCACGAGGACTCGTACGGCGCAGGATGGCGCGGATGCGCAGCACCACCTCCTCCAGGCTGAACGGCTTGGTGACGTAGTCGTCGCCGCCCGCCGTCAGCCCCGCGATCCGGTCGGCCACCGTGTCGCGCGCCGTCAGGAACAACACCGGCGGCCCGCCGCCGTCCGGCCGCAGCCTCTGCGCCACCGCGAACCCGTTGAGGTCGGGCAGCATCACGTCCAGCACGATCAGGTCGGGACGCTCCTCGCCGACGCGGGCCAGCGCCTGCGTGCCCGAGGCGGCCGTGCGCACGGCGAAGCCGTTCAGCTCCAGGGCGTCCTGGAGCAGCTCGCGGATGTTGGGCTCGTCGTCGACCACCAGGACCACGGGGTTGCCGGCGGTGCGGGGGCTCGGTGCGTCCATGCGGGCTGTTGTATCCGGTCTGCCTGGGAGTTGTGTGTGAGCAGCCTAGGCCGGATATTCGCGTGCTCGGTCCGCGCGCCGCGTGCCACACTGGCCGCCGGACCGGCGGTGATCAGGGGGATGTGATGGCCGACGAAGAGGTGCTGGCCGGAGGCGGCGTCAACCACGTGGTCAGGGTCGGCGCCACCGTACGCAGGCCGGCCGGCCCGTGGACGCCGGCCGTGCACGCCCTGCTCGACCACCTGGCGGCCCGCGGGTTCTCCGGGGCGCCAAGGAGCCACGGCATCGACGACCAGGGCCGCGAGATCCTCGACTTCGTGCCGGGCCGGACCGCCGGCCATCCGCTGCCCGCATGGGCGCGCTCCGACGACGCCCTGGTCGCGGCCGGCCGGCTGCTGCGCCGCTACCACGACGCCACCGCCGGCTTCCCCGTTCCTCCCGGCGCCGTCTGGTATTTCCCGCCGGTGAGCCCGGTCGAGGTGATCTGCCACGGCGACGTCGCCACGTACAACTGCGTGTTCCGCGGAGGGCTGCCGGTCGCGTTCATCGACTTCGACACCGCCCACCCGGGGCCCCGCGTCTGGGACGTGGCCTACGCCGCCTACCGGTTCGTGCCGCTCAGCGACCCCCGGCACGCCGGCGCCCGCCCGGTCGAGGAGCAGGCGCGGCGGCTGCGCCTGTTCGCCGGCGCGTACGGGCTCGGCGACGACGACCGCGCCGCGCTCGTCGCGACCGCGCGGGCCCGCCTGGAGCATCTGGTCCGCCACATGCACGAGCGGGCCGCCGCGGGCGACGAGGCGTTCGCCGGCCACGTCGCTTGCGGCGACGACGTCTACTACGAGTGCGACCTCGCCCACCTCGCGCTGCACGAGGCCGCGCTGCGGCGTGACCTCACTTGCCGAAGCCCACGGTCAGACCGCTGAGCAGCTGGCGGCGGCCCACGACGTAGAGGATCAGGATGGGCAGCGTGGTGAGCACCACGGACGCCAGCACCGCCGGCACGTTGATGCTGTACTGGCCCTGGAACGACCAGAGCGCCAGCGGCAGCGTGCGCTTGTCGGGGCTCTGCGTGAGCACCAGCGGCAGCAGGAAGCCGTTCCAGATCGTCAGCGCGTTGTAGATCGTCACCGTCACCACGGCCGGCCGCGTCAGCGGGAACGCCAGCCGCCAGAGCATCGCCGTCTCGGTTGCGCCGTCGAGGCGCATCGAGTCGAACAGCTCCTTGGGCACGTCGCGGATGAAGTTGGACAACACCAGCACCGACAGGGGGATCGCGAACGCGATCGACGGCAGGATCATCCCCAGCAGCGAGTCGTACAGGTGCAGCCGGATGATGATCAGGTAGACGGGGATGATCGTGGCCTGCAGCGGGATGGCCAGCCCCATGAGGAAGAGCGAGTTCGTCAACCGCAGGAACCGGCTCCGCTTGCCGGCCCGGATGATCGCGTACGACGCCATGAAGGAGATGAGCACCGCGGGAATGACCGCGCCCAGCGTGACGACGACGCTGTTGACGAAGTACAGCGGGAAGTCCGACTCGATGACCATCACATAGTTGGCCAGCGTGGGCTCGCCGGGCGGCACGAGCGGGTTCTCGGCGTAGTAGTTGCTCTGCGACTTGAAGCTGGTGATGACGATCCAGTAGATCGGCACGACCACGACCGCCAGCCAGATCCAGGAGCCCAGGCCCGCCAGCCAGTTGGGCCGGCCCCTGGGCCGGTTGCGGCGCCGGTGCCGCGGCTGGGGCCCGCCCTCCATGACCTCGGGTTTCGTGGTGAGCGTGGACGCCATGTTCTAGGCCCCTTCGAGCTGGCTGTGGCTCGTGTCGCGGCCGCCGAGCCGGCGCAGCACCAGCGCCAGCACGAGCCCCACGAGCACGAGGATGACCGCGATCACGCTGGCCAGGCCCATCTGGCTGGCCTGCCATCCGCGCACGTACATGTCCAGGGCGAGCACCCTGGTGGCGTCTCCCGGCCCGCCCGCGGTCAGCACGAAGATCAGGTCGAAGAAGGTCAGCGACCCGACGACCATGAGCGTCGAGGACGTGATGATCGTGTACTTCAGCTGCGGCAGGGTGATGCTGAAGAACCTGCGCACCCGGCCGGCGCCGTCGAGCTCGGCGGCCTCGTACATCGAGCGCGGGATCTGGCGTACGCCGCCCTGGTAGATCAGGGAGTGGAACGGGATGAACTGCCAGGACACCACGAAGATCACGACGCCGAACGCGAGGTAAGGGTCGCCGAGCCAGTCCTGCACGAGCAGCGGGATCTGCAGCCCGGCGCCGAGCCCGAAGTTCGGGTCGAGCAGCGCCTTGTAGGCGATGGCGATGGCCGCGGAGCTGAGCAGCAACGGGATGAAGTACACCACGGACAGGATCGCGCGGTAGCGGTGGTGGTTGGCGAGGAACGTGCCCAGCAGGATGCTGGCCGGCGTCTGCACCGCCCAGGACATGGCCATCACGAGGAACGTCACCCACAACGCGTGCGGCAGCCCCGGGTCGGCGAGCACGGTTTTCCAGCTGTCGACGCCCGCGAAGTGGATGTCGCCGAGTCCGTCCCACGAGGTGAAGCTGAGGACGAGGACCCCGATCAGCGGGATCAGCCCGAACCCGGTGAAGACCACCAGCGCGGGCACGGACATCCACGCGAGCGAGCCGCCACGGCCCTCCCGCTTGGGGGCCGTGGCGGAGGTCGCGAGCGCGCTCACTTGCCGATGACCGCGTTCATGTTGGTGGCGAACTCCTTCGGGGAGATCGACAGCTGGAACAACTTGGCGATGTTGTCCAGCAGTACCTCGGCGGCCGTCGGGCTGAGCGCCTGGTCCCACGACTGCGCGAACGTCTTGGCGTTGACGGCGATGTTGTAGACGAAGTTGAGGAACTCGGCGTCGTCGGAGGCGGCGAACTCCTTGTCGGCGCCCTTGACGATCGGCACCGCGCCGGTCGCGACCCACTCCTTGACCGCCTGGTCGCCCATCAGCTCGGTGGCGAAGAACTTCTTGGCGATCTCCTTCTGCTCGGGGGTCGCCTTGGAGGAGATCGACATGTACTGGCCGGGGTTGCCGACGGTGTTGCTCGGGTCGCCCTTGCCGCCGTCGATCGGCGGGAAGTTGATGTAGCCGAGGTTGCCGCCGGAGACGAAGTCGCCGCCGTCCGTCTTCATGCTGCCGTACGTCCAGCCGCCGTGCAGCATCATCGCGGCCTTGCCGGTGTAGAGCAGCGCCTGGTCGGCGTTGGAGTCGGCGGTGATCGAGGAGAAGCCCTTGATGAACCCGTCGGCCTTGATCAGCTCCTGCATCTTGCCCAGGGCGTCGATGGCGACCGGGTTGTTCCAGGCGTCCTTCTCCGCGTCGAACACGGCCTGGAACACCTCGGGGCCGCCGAGGCGGTCGAAGAGGAACTCCAGCCACATCATGTTGGTCCAGCGCGACTGGCCGCCGAGCGCGAACGGCGCGATGCCCTTGGCGTTGAACTTGGGCACCAGGTCCATGATGTCGCCCCACGTCTGGGGCGGCTGCGCGCCGATCTTGTCGAAGGCCCGCTTGTCGTAGTAGAGGACGATCGGCTGCATCGTCTCGCAGGGCATCGCGTAGATCTTGCCGTCGATCGTGGCGGCGCCGAAGGAGGAGGGGAACAGCCGGTCCTTCAGCGTGGCGTTCTGGTCGAACCAGGAGGTGAGGTCGTCGACCTGGCCCGCCTGGACGTAGCTGCGCAGCGTGCCGCCGCCCCAGCCCCAGATGAGCGTGGGCGCCTGGCCCGCGCCGATAGCTGTCTTGATCTTGGTCTTGAACGCGTCGTTCTGGAAGGTCGTCCCCGCGATCTGACCGTTGGGGTTGGCCTTGTTGAACCGTTCGACGGTCCTGGTGCGCACGCCCTCCTGCGGCTGCGTCGACAGGTACCAGTAAGTAGCGCCGCTGCCGCCGCCACCACTAGGGGTGCCGGGCCTGGTCGGGCCCGAGCTGCCACAGGCGGCAAGCGCGGCTCCCAGGGGCAGGCCCATGGAGAGGCTGAGAAAAGTGCGGCGAGACGTTGTCCTTGGCTCCACGGGGATCTCCGTACTCGAACGTCGCGGTGTCTGGCCGCGGCTCGTTGGTCATCGGATGCGGTGGCCGGCGGTCGTGGATCGGCGTCCTCGGGGACACCACTGGTCCACTCCTCCTTGAGTCAGCTCTCCGAAACTTTTTCGACATGACCGCGGGTTTCGCCAATCTAGGTTTCGGCCAAAGGTGTGTCAAGACCCGCCGCGGAGCGAACAGATTACGGTCCGGCCAAGGCCCGTGTACAGTACTGGGGCGCGGGCTATCGCTGGTCCACCTGGCCTTCGGAAATCCGCGACGAGATCGTCGGCCGGCCTCGAAATATTTCGAAATGTCTCCGACACAAACGCACTTCTTGAGGAGAGCAGCAGATGACGGCTCTAGAGCGGACACCTGAGGCGGACCGGGCACTCCGTCCGTGGCAGGACCCGGCGCTTCCCGTCGCCGACCGAGTCGACGCCCTCCTCGCGGAGCTGACCCTGGAGGAGAAGATCGGCCAGCTGGGCAGCCGGTGGATCGGCAACGACATGCCGGAGCCCGACGAGCCGGAGCCCGGCTCAGAGTCCCCGAACGTCGCGCCCATGCAGGACGTCTTCGCCGCCTCCGGCTCCGTCCCGCTGGAGGAGGCCGTCCGCGACGGGCTCGGCCACCTGACCCGCGTGTACGGCAGCGCCCCCGTGACCACGGCCGAGGGCGCCGCCGAGGTGGTCCGGCTGCAGCGGGCCGTGGTCGGGAGCTCCCGGCTCGGCATCCCCGCGATCGTCCACGAGGAGTGCCTGACCGGCTTCACCAGTTACGGCGCGACCGTCTACCCCGCGGCCATCGCCTGGGGAGCCACCTTCGACCCCGGCCTGGTCGAGCGGATGGCCGCGGCCATCGGGCGCGACATGGCCGCCCTGGGCGTGCACCAGGGCCTGTCCCCGGTGCTCGACGTCGTGCGCGACTACCGGTGGGGGCGGGTCGAGGAGACGATGGGGGAGGACCCGTACCTCGTGGCGATGCTCGGCACCGCCTACGTCCGCGGGCTCCAGAGCACCGGCGTCATCGCCACGCTCAAACACTTCGCCGGCTACTCCGCCTCCCGGGCGGCCCGCAACCACGGCCCCGTGCCGATGGGCCGCCGCGAGCTGATGGACATGATCCTGCCGCCGTTCGAGACGGCCATCACGCTCGGCGGCGCGCGCTCGGTGATGAACTCCTACTCCGACGTCGACGGCGTCCCCGCCGGGGCCGACCCCTGGCTGCTGACCGAGCTGCTGCGCGACGAGTGGGGCTTCACCGGCACGGTCGTCTCCGACTACTGGGCGGTCCCGTTCCTGGCGACCATGCACGAGGTCGCCGCCGACACCGACGAGGCCGGCGTGCAGGCGCTCACCGCCGGCATCGACGTCGAGCTGCCCGACACGCTCGGCTTCGGCCGGCACCTGGCCGAGCGGGTCAGGAACGGCGACCTTCCCGAGTCGCTGATCGACCGGGCCGCCCGCCGCCTGCTCACCCAGAAGGCCGAGCTCGGGCTGCTCGACCACGACTGGACACCGGAGCGTTCGGTCGCCGCGGCCGGAGGCGTCGACCTCGACTCGCCGGGCAACCGCGCCCTGGCCAGGGAGCTGGCCGAGCGCTCGATCGTCCTGCTGGACGGCGGAGACGTCCTGCCGCTGCTCGGCGAGGGCCGCGAGGGCCCGCGCAGCGTCGCCGTGGTCGGACCCGCCGCCCACGACCCGCGCACGTTCATGGGCTGCTACGCCTTCCCCAACCACGTCCTGCCCCGCCATCCCGGCCTCGGGCTGGGCATCGAGGCGCCCACCGTGCTCGACGCGCTGCGCGGGGAACTGCCCGGCGCCGAGATCCGCCACGAACGCGGCTGCGACGTGCGCGGCGACGACCGCTCCGGCTTCGCCGCCGCGGTGGCGGCCGCGCGTGGCTCCGACCTGTGCGTCGCCGTCGTGGGCGACCTGGCGGGGCTGTTCGGCCAGGGCACCTCGGGCGAGGGCTGCGACGCCGACGACCTGCGGCTTCCCGGCGTGCAGGCCGACCTGCTCGCCGAGCTGGCCGCCACGGGCACGCCCGTCGTCGTCGTCGTGGTCTCTGGGCGCCCGTACGCGCTGGGGGAGGTGCACGCCGGAGCCGCCGCGCTCGTCCAGGCGTTCATGCCCGGCGAGGAGGGCGCGGCGGCGATCGCCGGCGTGCTGTCCGGACGCGTCCAGCCCGTGGGCCGGCTGCCCGTGCAGATCCCGCGCGGGCACGGCGGGCAGCCGGGCACCTACCTGCAGCCGCCGCTGGGGACCAAGAGCGAGGGCATCAGCAACCTCGACCCGACGCCGCTGTTCCCCTTCGGATACGGCGCCTCCTACACCGCCTTCGACGTCGGCGACCTGGTCATCAGCGACGCCGAGGTGCCCACAGACGGCGAGTTCACGGTGGCGGTGAACGTCCGCAACACCGGCGGCCGGGCGGGCGAGGAGGTCGTCCAGCTCTACCTCCACGACGTCGTCGCCCAGGTGACCAGACCGGTGCGGCAGCTGGCCGGGTTCGCCCGCGTGCGGCTGGAGCCCGGCGAGAGCACCCGCGTGCGCTTCCACGTCCACGCCGACCGCACCGCCTTCACCGGCCGCGACCTGCGCAGGATCGTCGAGCCGGGCGAGATCGAGGTGCTCGTCGGCACCTCGGCCGCCGACCTGCCGTGCCGCGGCACCGTACGCCTGACCGGTCCGCTGCGCCGTCCCGGCCCCGGACGGCGGCTCGTGACACCCGTTGACGTCGGTCACGGCGCCGCCGGGCAAGGGGGTGGAGATGTCGGCCAGTCCTAGGCGGGCCACGCTCGCGACCGTCGCCGCCTCGGCGGGCGTGTCGGTCGCGACCGTGTCGAAAGTGCTCAACGGCCGCAGCGACGTCGCGCCCGCCACCCGCTCGCTGGTGGAGGCGCTGCTGCGGCAGCACGACTACGTCGCCCCCAGCCCGCGCCGGGGCGAGGTCGCCGGGGCGGGCAGCGTCGAGCTGCAGTTCGACGCCGACCTCAACGCCTACTCGACCGAGATCATCCAGGGGGCGGTGGCCGCCGCCGGGGAGGCCGGCGTCGGGGTCGTGGTCAGCATCAGGCGCGCCGACCGCACCGCCGCCTGGGCCCGCGGCCTGGCCGCCGCCGGCCGCCGGGCGCTGATCGCGGTCACCAGCGAGCTGACCACCGGGCAGCTCGCCGCGCTGGCCAGAGCCCGGGTGCCGCTCGTCCTCATCGACCCGCTCAACCTGCCGCGCACCCGCGTGACCAGCATCGGGTCGACGAACTTCGCCGGCGGCCTGGCCGCCACCCAGCACCTGCTCTCCCTCGGCCACCGGCGCATCGCCTACGTCGGGGGCCCGGCGGCCGCGGCCTGCAACCAGGCCCGGCTGCACGGCTACCGCGCCGCCATGGAGGCCGAGGGCACGCCCGTGCTGCCGGGCTACGTGCAGACCGGGCACTTCCGCTACCACGACGGCGTGACGGGCGGCGCGGCCGTGCTCGAGCTGCCGCGTGCCCCCACGGCGATCTTCGCGGCCAGCGACGAGACCGCGCTCGGCATCATGGAGGCCGCGCGGGCGCGCGGCCTGCGCATCCCCGAAGACCTCAGCATCGTGGGGTTCGACGACACCCAGATCGCCCAGATGGCCTCACCGCCGCTGACCACCGTCCGCCAGCCGCTGCGCGAGATGGGCGGCGTGGCCCTCCGCACCGCGCTGCGCCTGGCGGCCGGGGAGAAGATCGACTCCCACCACGTCGAGCTCGCCACCGGCCTCGTGGTCCGTGGCTCCACGGCCCCCGTCGCACCCGCCTGAACGTCCGCCGCCGGCTCGGCGACGTCGCCGTCCTCGCCGCGCCGGGAAGATCGTGGGCGTGGAAATGGTTGCCTCTGTTCGTGGAGGAGAGCGAGGTCGTGGTGATCGGCGCCGGGCAGGCGGGACTGTCCAGCGCGTACTTCCTGCGCCGGCTCGGTTTCGAGCCGGTCGTGCTGGACGCGGCGGAAGGGCCCGGGGGAGCGTGGCGGCACCGTTCGCCCACGCTGACCATGGACAAGGTGCACGGCGTCTTCGACCTGCCCGGCCTGCGCCGCCCGCCGGAGACCACGGGCCGGCGGCCGGCCGCCGAGGTGGTGGCGGGCTACTACGCGGACTACGAGCGCGAGCAGGGGCTGGAGGTGCTCCGGCCGGTCAGGGTCGACTCCGTGCGGCGCGGGCCGGGCGGCCGGCTGGCGGTCGTGACCGACGCGGGGGAGTGGGCGGCAAGAGCCGTGGTCAACGCGACCGGCACATGGACGCGACCTCACTGGCCGTACTATCCGGGAGCCGCCGGATTCCGCGGGCGCGCGCTCCACTACGTGAGCTACCGCGGGCCGGCGGAGTTCGCCGGCCGCCACGTGGCCGTCGTGGGCGGCGGGGCCTCGGCGATGCACGTGCTGTCCGAGACGGCCGGGGTCGCCGCCACGACGGCGTGGTTCACCCGCCGCCCGCCCCTGTTCAGGGACGACTTCGACGAGGAGGCCAGGCGGGAGGTCGTGGCGATGGTCGACGAGCGCGTGCGCGCCGGCCTGCCGCCGCAGAGCGTCGTCGGCGTCACCGGCCTGCCCTACACCACGGTCGTGCGCGAGGCGCTCGCCAAGGGGGCGCTCGACCGCCTGCCGATGTTCGACCGCATCACCGAGCACGGTGTCGCGTGGAACGACGGGCGGACCGTCGAGGCCGACACCATCATCTGGGCCACCGGCTTCCGCTCCGCCCTCGACCACCTCGCGCCCCTGCGCCTCAGGGAGCCGGGCGGCGGCATCACGGTGGACGGGACCCAGGTGGTCAAGGAGCCCGCGCTCCAGCTCGTCGGCTACGGCCCGTCGGCCAGCACGATCGGCGCCAACCGCGCCGGCCGCACGGCCGCCCGCAACGTCCGCGACCACCTCGCCGCCACGCCCGCCCGCCCGGCCGCCTGAAACCCGTGCCCGCCCGGCCCGTCGGCCCGCTGGTGCGTGCGGCAGCCGGGTGCGAGGCGGGCGGTCACCGTTCGGTGACGCCGAAGGCGGTCCAGCCCCGGTCGGGGAAACCCGCCGCCCGCGCCACGGCCGCCGACGCGGCGTTCTCCGGGGCGTGCAGGTACGTCGGCACCGCCCCTTCGTCGAGCACCCGCCGGGCGGCCTGCGCCACCAGCCTCCTGGCCAGCCCGCGCCCGCGCGCCGCCGGGGCCGTGACCACCGCCAGCTCGTGCCCGTACGCGTCGTGCCGTTTGATCCCCACCCCCGCCAGGTGCTCGCCCGTGCCGGGGTCGGTGGCCACCAGGACCTCCCCGCCGAAGGGGTGCAGCCAGGCCGGCACGCCGGGGTCGGTGGCGGGCCGCCACCGCCCGGCGTCCTGCAGCGGGGCCGGGCGGGTGGTCCAGCGGAAGGCGGCTTCGAACCAGCCGCGCTCCGCGTAGGCGACGATCTTGGGCACCTCGGCCATCGTCCGAGCGGCGGCCACGCGGGTCACGTGCTCCGGTGGCACCGACAACACGCCGCCGTCCGGGGTGCGGACGCCGAGCGCCGGGTGGATCTGGCCGTCCCAGCCGGGCAGGGTGCGCCGGCGGGAGCCGGTGACCTGGAGTTTCTCCGTGGGCGGCCAGGCGCCGAGCCACTCGCGCAGATGATCGTCGATCGCCACGAGGCCACTCTAGGGAGGAGGAAGGATATCGATTGCGGCAGAGGGCCGGTCACCCGGGCGAAGAGGGTCGACACACGGTGTTACACCGGGTTAGCGTCCTGACATAAGGATCTTTATCGGGTCAGGAGGTCCCCTATGGACGTTCCCGGCTACACCGAAATCCGGGAACTCGGACACGGCGGGACCGGGCGGGTCATGCTCGCCGTACGCGACTCCGACGGGCTGGCGGTCGCGATCAAGCACCTGTCCGACCCGCTGCGCGAGGACGACGAGTTCGCCGGCAGGTTCAGGGCCGAGGCGCAGGTCATCCAGGAGATCGACAGCCCGCACACGGCCCGCGTGCTGGACTACGTCGAGGCCGGCGACGACGCCGTCATCGTCATGGAGCTGGTCGACGGCGTCACGCTCCGGCGGCTGCTGGCGGACGAGGGCGCGACCGGAGCGGAGTCGGCGCTCGTGGTGCTGAAGGGGGCGCTGCTCGGGCTGGCCGAGGCGCACGAGCGCGGCGTCGTGCACCGGGACTTCAAGCCCGAGAACGTGATCATCACCCGGGAGGGTGAGAGCAAGCTCGTCGACTTCGGCGTGGCCGCGCACGTCGGCGAGACGGCCGACCTCGTCGGCACCCCCTCCTACATGGCCCCCGAGCAGTGGGACGAGGCCCCGGCCGGCCCGGCGACCGACGTCTACGCCGCGACGCTGGTGTTCTTCGAGTGCCTGACCGGCCATCGCCCCTTCCAGGGGACCGACGTGGCCGCCCTGGCCTACCAGCACCAGCACGTCCCGCCGCCGGTCGAGGAGGTGGACGAGCCGCTGCGGCCGATCGTCGAGCACGGCCTGGCCAAGGACCCCGCGGCCCGGCCGGAGTCGGCGCGCGTGTTCCTGGCCGAGCTGGAGGGCGTCGCGCTGGCCTCGTACGGGCAGGACTGGGAGCGGCGGGGACGGGCCGGCCTCGGCCTCCTGACCGTGCCGCTCACCGCGCTGCTGCCCCGGCCGCAGCCGGCGGCCGACGGGGGCTCCACGAGCCTGTTCCACACCACGCTGGCGCCCGCGACCAAGTTCGCGGTGACGGGCGGGCTGGTGCTGGCGACCGCGGCGGCGGTGGTGTCGGCGTTCGTGGTCCTGGGCGATCCGCCCGACACGAGGAGCGGCACCGCCCTTCCGCCGCCCGCGTCGGCGTCCGCGTCCGTGGCGGCGCCGGCCACCCCGACGGCGGCCTCCCCGACGTCCGCCGCGCCGACCTCGCCGGAGCCGGAGCCGAGCGTGTCGCTCAGGGAGACGCCGCCGGCCGTCACCCACGTCGGCCGGCCGGACACGCCGCCCGTGGTGAGGCCGCGCCCGACCCGCGAGCCGACTCGCGAGCCCACCCGCGAGCCGACTCGCGAGCCCACCCGGACCAGCCGTCCGGAGCCGACCCCGCCGACGACCCCGCCGACGACCCCGCCGACGACGCTGCCCACCGCCGGCGACCCGCCCGCCACCGACCCTCCTGACGATCCGCCCGACGACCCGCCGCCCGGCACGAACGAGCCCGACCCTCCGGTGCGGGACAGGGAGCCGCTCCTGTCGGTCTCGGTCTCGGTGTCGCTCGGCCTGCCGGTGCTCGGCGGCGACGGCGACGGCCTGGTGGACGCCGGCATCGGCCTGGGCCTGGGCTCCAGCCTTCTGGGGGTCGTGCTGGTGCCGGGGTCGGTGCTGCTCGGACGGCAGATCGTGGTCCGCAGGGTACGCCGGTCGCGCGAGCGGGGCCGGCCGTGAGTTGCGTGCCACGGGCCATGATCGTCTACTATCGGCGTCGAATAGAGGGCGTCCCCCCGGCCTGAATAGCTCCTGACCGGAACTCGCCCTGCGGTTCGGGGTGAGGAGAACAGTGGCGGTTGCGTCACCCGCCGTCCGGTCGTACGGCCCTGCCCGCGAACGCAGCGGGGCCGGCCTGCTCGCCACCGCGCTGCTCGTCGGCCTTCTGGCCGGGCTTCTCGCTGGGCTTCTCGGGTCGGCGCCCGCGCACGCCGACCCCAAGCCCACGGTCAAACGGCTGAAGAAGGAGCTGGCCGGCCTGCGGAAGGAGTCGGACAAGCTCATCGCCGGCTACTACAGCAGCCGCATCGCCCGGGAGAAGGCCGAGAAGGCGGAGAAGGCCGCGCGGAAGAAGCTGGCCGCCGCCCAGAAGGTCTACGACCGCCACTCCACCGAGCTCAGGGCCATGGCCGTCGCCCAGTACACCGGCGGCGAGCCCGGCGCGCTCACCCTGCTGTCCGGAGAGCGGGAGCCGACGGCCCTCTTCGGCCGGACGGCCCTGGCCCGGCACCTCGTCGCCCGGCAGGACGCCAGGCTGCGCGATCACGCCAGGGTCAGGGACGAGCACCGTCAGGCGACCGGCGAGGCCGCCGCCCGCGCCAAGGAGCTCGCCCGCACGACGGGCGACCTGGAGGAGCGCAAGGAGAAGGCCGAGAAGCAGATCGAACGCACCAAGGACAAGATCGATCAGTTGCACGAGGCGCCGGGCGTGCGGCGCTCCGACGGCACGTGGGTGCCGCAGCTGCCCCGAGGGGTCCGACCACATCACGCCCAGGATGCGGCTGGTCAGGAAGCTCATCCAGGACCGGTTCGACGTGCCGTACGGGATCGGCTGCTTCCGGGCGATCCAGGACGGCGGCGAGCATCCGCTCGGACGCGCCTGCGACTTCATGCTGAGCCGCGGCGGCGCCATGCCGTCGGCGGCGGAGCTCGAACGCGGCGACCAGATCGCCAAGTGGGCGATCAAGAACGCCAAGCGGCTCGGCATCATGTACGTCATCTATCGCCAGCGCATCTGGCACGCCAGGTCCGGGACGTGGCGCACGATGTCGGACCGTGGCGGCACGACGGCCAACCACTACGACCACCCGCACATCTCGGTCTATTGACCGGTCAGTCCTTGGCCAGGGCCGCCAGCAGGCGGTCTTCGGTGACCTCGGGACCGGTCAGCTGCTCGGTGATCGCGCCGTCGCGCAGCACCACCACGCTGTCGCAGTTCTCCACCAGCTCGGCGACGTCGGACGAGATGAGCAGGATCGCCAGCCCGTCCACGGCGAGCTCGTCGAGCAGCGCCTGCATCTCCAGCTTGGTCGCCACGTCGACCCCGCGGGTCGGCTCGTCCAGCAGCAGCACCTTGGGATGCATGGCCAGCCACCGGGCCAGCAGCACCTTCTGCTGGTTGCCGCCCGACAGCTCGCCGGCCGGCTGCCGGGGCGAGACCGCCTTGATCCCCAGCCGCTTCATGAACGTCGTCACGATGCCGTCCACCTGCGCGTCGGACACGATCCCGGCCCGCGACAGCCGGGGCAGCGCGGCCAGCGCGATGTTGTCGCGCACCGACAGCGTGGGCACGATGCCCTCGGTCTTTCTGTTCTCCGGCACCAGGCCGATCCCGGCGCGTACGGCGCTCCTGACCGACCACTTGCGGGCCCCCGGTGACGGGCGCGCGCCGGCCACCGTCACCTGTCCCGCGTCCACCGGCAGGGCGCCCGCGATGGCGCGGGCCGTCTCGCTGCGGCCGGCGCCGAGCAGCCCGCCGAGCCCGACCACCTCGCCGGCCCGCACCGCCAGCGACACCCCGTCGAGCACGTGGTGGCGGGTGAGGCCCGTGGCCTCCAGCACGGGCACGTCGGCGGGCTCGTCGGCCTGGCCGGCCGCGAGCGGCGGCTCCACCGGGTGGAACGGCCGCCCCAGCATGAGCGAGACCAGCCGCAGCCGGTCGAGCCCCGCCATCGGCCCGGTGTGCACGACCCGGCCGTCACGCAGCACCGTGACCCGGTCGCAGATGCCGAACAGCTCTTCCAGCCGGTGGGTGACGTAGATGACCGAGCGGCCCTCCTCGCGCAGCCGGGTCACGGCGCCGAACAGGGTCTCCAGCTCGGCGTGCTCCAGCGCCGACGTCGGCTCGTCCATGATGACCAGGCGGGCGTCCGCGGTGGCCGCCCTGGCCAGGGCGACGAGCTGGCGGGTGCCCTCGTTGAGCGAGGCGAGCGGGCGGCGCACGTCGACCCGCAGCCCGTACGCGGCCAGCACCTCCTCGGCGCGGGCGTGCACGGCCGCTGCGTCGATCAGCCCGAGCCGGCCCCGCGGTTCCCTGCCGAGCAGCAGGTTGCGGGCGACGCTCATGGTGGGGACGAGGTTGGTCTCCTGGTGGATCGTGGCGATCCCGGCCCGCCTGGCGTCGGCAGGGCCGGCGAACCTGACCGGGTCACCGTGGACGCGCAGCTCGCCCGCGTCGGGCGGGTAGACGCCGGAGAGCACCTTCACCAGAGTCGACTTGCCCGCGCCGTTTCCGCCGACCAGGGCGTGCACCTCGCCGGGGCGTACGGACATGGTGACGTGGTCGAGGGCGGTGACGCCCTGGAAGGTCTTGAGAACGCCTGCCACCTGTAGCACGGTTGCCTCCGCCTTGATGGTGGTCGAGCAAGAAAACATTCCCGTAACGGGTTTGTCACATTCGATCAGTAGGGCGATCAGAACTGGGCGACGTGCAGGCGCACGCCCCGGCCGCTCAGCTCGTCGAGCACGTCGCGGGGCGCGGAGTCGTCGGTGACCAGGTGGTCGATCTGGTCGGCGGGCACGGTCTGGACCATCGTGTCGACGCCGACCTTGGTGTGGTCGGCCAGCACGACGACCTCCTCGGCGGCCGCGGCCAGCGCCCGGTCGACGCCCGCCACCTGCACGTTGGGCGTGGACAGGCCGCGGTCGGCGCTCAGCCCGTTGCCCGAGATGAACGCCCTGCGCACCCGCAGCCCCGCCAGCGAGTGCTCGGCCGCGCTGCCCACCAGGGCGAGGATCGACCCGCGCAGCGTGCCGCCGGTCAGCATCACCTCGACGCGCGGCGAGCCGGCCAGCACCTGGGCGACCAGCAGCGAGTTGGTCACCACGGCCAGCTCGGAGTGCCGCGTCAGGCGGCGGGCGAACTCCTGCGTGGTGGTGCCGGGCCCGACCACGATGGCGTCGCCGTCCTCCACGAGCGCGGCGGCCAGCTCCGCGATGGCGGCCTTCTCGGCGGACTCGAGCGAGACCTTGTGCGCGTAGCCCGCCTCGCGCGACAGCTCGCCCGGCAGGGTGGCTCCGCCGTGGTGGCGGTTGAGCAGGCCCTCCGACTCCAGGGCGCGCAGGTCGCGGCGGACGGTGACCTCGGAGGAGCGGACGGCCTGGGCGAGCTCGCGCAGCGACACCGCGCCGTTGGCACGCACCAGCTCGAGGATGCGCTGCCTGCGTTCGGCGGCGAACACGGGCCTGCGGCCGTCGCTCTGCGTGTCGCTCACGTCCCGATCATATTCGACGCGCCAACATGCGTTCACCTCTGACCGAACGCGAACGAATCTGATCGGAAATCTTGACCGGCTCGGTCCGGCAGTGCTTACTTTGGAGCATGTCAGGGTCAAAAGCTGTCCGAACGTGATCAGCGCACCGAAAGGACCCCCCGTTGCGTAAGCCCCTCGTGCTGTTGCTCGCCGTTCTGATGTCCGTCTTATGGCAGGTGCCGCCATCCGCCTCCGCCTCCTCCTCTGCCCCTTCCTCCGGCTCGGCCGCGGTCGAGCGGCACGGCCTGCGCGGTGACTACTACCTCGCCTCGGCCGCGGGCGCGTTCGACTTCGCCGAGCTCAAGGCGAGCGTCGTCGACCCCAACCTGGAGCTGGCCGACCTGAACCCCGTCTTCACGATGCTGACGGGCAGGGAGGACGACGTCACCGTCCGGTGGACCGGGCAGATCCAGCCCGAGCACTCCGAGACCTACACCTTCTCCATGATCGGCGACAACGGCTTCCGCCTCTGGATCGACGGCAAGCCGATCATCGACCACTGGGTGGACGACTGGGACAAGGAGCAGACCGGCACCCCGATCGCCCTGGAGGCCGGCAGGAAGTACGACGTCAAGGTCGAGTACTTCGAGCACTACGGCGGCGCCCACCTGCGGCTGCGGTGGCAGAGCCCGAGCCAGCCGAAGGCCGTCGTCCCCGCGGAGGCGTTCACGCTGCCCGAGGACTTCGAACCCGGAGGCCCGGCCGAGGCCCGGCTCGACGAGGCCGGCGACGTCGCCACGCTCACCTTCCCCAAGGCGCTCGCCGAACTGCCCGCGGGCACGGCCGGCAAGCTCGCCGTCACCGTCGGCGGGACGGCCTGGCCCGTGACCTCGGCGACCCTGAAGAGCCCCGAGACCGTCGAGCTCAAGCTGAAGCACCCGATCCCCGCCAAGGCCGGCAACACCGTGCGCACCGGCTACGACGGCACCGGCGGCATCACCTACGCCGACGGCACCGAGCTGGCCGCCTACACCTACGGCTACGTGCTCAACGCCTCCGCCTACATCCTGCGCAGCAAGTGGGCCGACGACGTCGACCCGGCCAGGCCGCTGCCCGAGTACCCCAGGCCGCAGCTCGTCAGGGACCGCTGGCAGAGCCTCAACGGCACCTGGCAGTTCGGCCCGGCCAAGGAGGGCGAGGCCGCGCCCATCGGCCGTGACCTGCCCGAACGCATCGTCGTGCCGTACCCCGTGGAGTCCCAGCTGTCCGGCATCGGCCGGCACGAGGAGCGCATGTGGTACCGCAGGACGTTCGAGGTGCCGCGCGGCTGGCGCGGCGAGCGCGTCCTGTTGCACCTCGACGCGGTTGACTGGCAGGCCGCCGTCTACGTGAACGGCAAGCAGGTCACCACCCACAAGGGCGGATACGACCGGATCAGCGTGGACGTGACCGGCGCGCTCAAGCGCCACGGCCGCCAGGAACTGGTCGTGGGCGTGTACGACCCGACCGACACCGGCAGCCAGGCCGTCGGCAAGCAGCGGCTCAACCCGGGCGGCATCTGGTACACCACCGTGTCCGGCATCTGGCAGTCCGTCTGGCTCGAGCCGGTCGCCAAGGACCACGTCGAGCGCGTCGACGCCGTGCCCGACGTGCCGGGGCAGGCGGTCAAGGTGACCGTGCACGGCTCGCCGGGCACGGTGATCGTGACGGCCAGGGACGGCCGGCGCGTGGTCGGCAGGGCCACCGGCAGGACCGGCGAGGAGCTCAGGATCCCGGTGCGCAAGCCCAGGCTCTGGTCTCCCGACGACCCCCACCTGTACGACCTGGAGGTCAGGCTCGAGCGTGACAGGGTCGAGTCGTACTTCGGGATGCGCTCCATCGAGGTGTCCGGCAACCGGATGCTCCTCAACGGCCGGCCGGTCTTCCAGATCGGCCCGCTCGACCAGGGCTTCTGGCCCGACGGCATCTACACCGCCCCGACCGACGAGGCCCTGCGCCACGACCTGGAGCAGACCAAGGCGCTCGGCTTCAACGCGGTGCGCAAGCACGTCAAGGTCGAGCCCGACCGCTGGTACCACCACGCCGACAAGCTCGGCCTGCTGGTCTGGCAGGACATGCCGTCGACCGTACGCGCCGACGACCGGCCCCAGTTCGAGACCGAGCTGCGCGAGCTGGTCGACCAGCACCGCAGCAGCCCGTCGATCGTGATGTGGGTGCCGTTCAACGAGGGCTGGGGGCAGTACGACCAGGCGCGCATCGCCGACCTGGTCAAGGGCTGGGACCCCTCGCGCCTGGTGAACAACATGAGCGGGGTCAACTGCTGCGGCGCCGTGGACGGCGGCAACGGCGACGTCAAGGACTTCCACATCTACCCCGGCCCCGGCAACCCCGGCAAGCCCGAGGGGACCAGGGCCAACGTGATCGGCGAGTACGGCGGGCTGGCCCTGCCGATGGTCGGCCACACCTGGTCCGGCGGCGGCTGGGGCTACGCGGTCGAACCCGACCCCGAGTCCCTCACCGACCGCTACGTCGGCATGATCGAGGAGTTGGAGCGGCTGCACGCCTGCGAGCAGCTCAGCGCCGCGATCTACACCCAGACGACCGACGTCGAGACCGAGATCAACGGCCTGATGACGTACGACCGGGCGGTCACCAAGCCCGACGTGAAGCGCGTCCACGACGCGCACAAGGCGCTGACGGGCGCGATCAACCCGCCCTGCGCCTGAGCTCCGCCGTGGGGGGGGGGGGGGGGGGGGGGGGGGGGGGGGGGGGGGGGGGGGGGGGAGGGGAAGCACCCGCTAGGGGGGACTCGTGCGGCGGGGTTTT
>NZ_JBVJHP010000013.1:229240-268831 GCF_055586745.1 Nonomuraea sp. NPDC049378 | reverse complement strand
GCAAAAAAGAGGTGGACGGCCGCAACCCCCCACCTATTTCCGCTCCCCCCCCCCCCCCCCCCCCCTCCCCCCCCCCCACGGCTCCTGATAGGAAAGGAACGCCATGACCCCCCATGTCCGGGCAGCCGCGCTGACGCTGGCCGTGCTCCTCACCGCGTCGGCCTGCGCCAAGTCGGAGGAGCCGCAGAGCGCGCCCGCCGCCACCAGCACCGCCGGGCAGCAGGTCGTCCAGAGCCCCACCGGCTCGGCCGGGCCCACGTGCACGCTCGAACAGTTCGGCGGCACGAAGTTCGACCTCAAGACGGCCACGGTCGGCTTCTCCCAGTCGGAGAAGGAGGCCAACCCGTTCCGGATCGCCGAGACCAAGTCGATCAGGGACGAGGCGGCCGAGCTCGGCATCAAGGACCTCAAGGTCACCAACGCCCAGTCGCAGTTCTCCAAGCAGATCACCGACGTCCAGCAGCTCATCGCCCAGGGCGTGCAGCTCCTGGTGATCGCCCCGCTCAACTCCGACGGCTGGGAGCCCGTGCTCCAGCAGGCCGCCGCCAAGAAGATCCCGATCATCACGGTCGACCGGCAGATCAACGCCAAGCCGTGCAGCGACTATCTGACGTTCATCGGCTCGGACTTCTACGAGCAGGGCAAACGCGCCGCCGACCGCATGATCGACGCTCTCGGCGGCAAGGGCAAGGTCGCCATCCTCCTCGGCGCCCCCGGCAACAACGTCACCACCGAGCGGACGAACGGCTTCAAGGACCGCGTCAAGGAGAAGGCGCCGGGCATCACGATCTCGTTCGAGCAGACCGGCGAGTTCGCCCGCGAGAAGGGCCAGCAGGTCACCGAGCAGCTCATCCAGTCCAACCCCGACATCAACGGCATCTACGCCGAGAACGACGAGATGGCCCTGGGCGCCGTGACCGCGCTGAAGGGCGCGGGCAAGGAGGCCGGCGACATCAAGATCGTGTCGGTGGACGGCACCCGCAGCGCCGTCCAGGCCATCGCCGACGGCTGGCTGCACGCCGTCATCGAGTCGAACCCCCGCTTCGGCCCGCTGGCCTTCGAGACCGCGCAGAAGTTCCTGGACGGAGAGGCCATCCCCGACAAGGTGATCATTTCCGACCGGGACTACGACACGACCAACGCCAAGGACTCCCTCGGTGAGGCGTACTGACTTGGAACCGGTTCTCGAGGCCAGGGGGGTCAGCAAACGCTTCCCCGGCGTGCTCGCCCTCGACGGCGTGTCCCTCGCCCTCCGCCCGGGTGAGGTGCACGCCCTCGTGGGGGAGAACGGCGCCGGCAAGTCCACGCTGATCAAAGTCTTCACCGGCGTCTACCAGCCGGACGGAGGCGAGCTGCGCCACAGGGGCGAACCCGCCGCCTTCGGCACCCCCATGGACGCGCAGCGCGCCGGCATCTCCACCATCTACCAGGAGGTCAACCTCGTCCCGATGATGAGCGTGGCCCGCAACCTGCTGCTCGGCCGCGAGCCGCGCCGCTTCGGCGTGATCGATTCCGCCGCCATGAACGGCGAGGCGGAACGGGTCCTCGCCGGCTACGGCGTCGAGACCGACGTCAGGCGGCCCCTGCGGTCGCTCGGCGTCGGCGCCCAGCAGATGGTCGCCCTGGCCAGGGCGGTGTCCATCGACGCGCGGGTGGTCATCATGGACGAGCCCACCTCGTCGCTGGAGCCGCGCGAGGTCGAGACGCTGTTCGGGGTGATCAGGCGGCTGCGCGACGAGGGCATCGCCGTCATGTACGTCAGCCACCGCCTCGACGAGCTCTACCGGGTGTGCGACCAGGTGACCGTGCTGCGCGACGGCCGGGTCGCCCACACGGGGGCGCTGGCCGACGTCGAACGCCTGCGGCTCATCTCGCTGATGCTCGGCCGCGACCTGAACGAGGTCCGCTCGCACGGCATGACCCGCTTCTCCCGCGACCGCGCGGGCCTGCGAGCGGGCGCGGACTCCGACGGCTCTCCTGACGGCGGGGGGAGCCGGCGCTCCCCGGCCGTCGAGGCACGCGGCCTGACCCGGCGGCACGTCCTCGACGGCGTGGACGTGTCCGTCCGGCCGGGCGAGGTCGTCGGGCTCGGCGGGCTGCTCGGCGCCGGCCGTACCGAGACCGCCAAGGCCATCGTCGGCGCGCTCCCGCTGGACGGCGGGCAGGTGCTCGTGGCCGGGGCGCCCGTGCGCGCCGGCTCCACCACGGCGGCCATCCGCGCGGGCGTCAGCCTGCTGCCCGAGGACCGCAAGGCCGAGGGCATCATCCCGACCCTGTCCGTCCGCGAGAACATCGCGCTCGCCGCGCTGCCCTCGCTCGGCCGGGGCGGCGTGGTGTCGGACGTCAAGATCGACCGCGTGGTCGAGATCTTCATGCGGAGGCTGAGGATCAAGGCCGCCTCGCCGCACCAGCTCGTCTCCGAGCTGTCCGGCGGCAACCAGCAGAAGGTGCTGCTCGCCCGCTGGCTCGCCGTACGGCCCAAGGTGCTGCTGCTCGACGAGCCCACCCGGGGCATCGACGTCGGCGCCAAGGCCGAGGTGCAGGCGCTGATCGACGAGCTGGCCGGGGAAGGGCTGGGCGTGCTGCTGATCTCCTCCGATCTGGAGGAGCTGGTCGAGGGCGCCGACCGGATCCTCGTGCTGCGCGACGGCGCGGTCGCCGGGGAGCTGTCGGGCGACGACGTCACCGAGGAGAGGATCATGGCGACGATCGCGGAGCAGTCCGATGGCTGAGCTCACCACCCACGGCGGCGGCCGGGTCACCGTGCTGAAACCACGCGTGTTCGCCTGGGTGCAGGACTACGGCGTGTACGCGGCCGTGCTCGCGCTGCTGCTGTTCAACGTGCTGTTCACCCCGCACTTCCTGGACGTGTCGAACTTCCGCACCCAGCTCGTCCAGGTCACCCCCATCGTGATCGTCTCCCTGGGCATGGCCCTGGTGATCGGCACCCAGGGCATCGACCTGTCGGTCGGCTCGGCGATGTCGCTGGCCGCCGCGCTGGTCGTCCTCTACCTCGGGTACGGCTGGCTGCCCGCGCTGATCGTCGCCGTGCTCGGCGGGGCCGCGGTGGGAGCCGTGGGAGGGGCGCTGGTCGCCTACGTCAACGTGCAGCCGATCGTGGCCACGCTGGCCCTGCTGGTCGGCGTACGAGGGCTGGCCAACGTGCTCGTGCCGCAGCTGGTCGAGTTCCGCAACCCCGACCTGATCGCGCTGGGCAGCAGCTCGGTCGCCGGGATCCCCGTCATCGTGCTGATCGCGGCGGCCCTCACGCTCGTCGTGATGTTCGTGGTGCGGCGGACCACGTTCGGCCGGCAGGTGGTGGCGATCGGCGGCAACCGGTCGGCCAGCGAGCTGTCCGGGCTGCCCGTCAAACGTGTCCTGCTGATCGTCTACGTGATCTCCGGGCTGCTCGCGGCGCTGGCGGGGGTGCTCGCCACCGCACGGCTGCAGGCCAGCGACCCGACGTCGCTCGGGCTGTTCATCGAGCTGTCGGCGATCACCGCCGTCGTCGTCGGCGGCACCCCGCTGACCGGCGGCCGGATCAGGGTGCTGAGCACGGTCATGGGCGCGCTGCTCATGCAGCTGCTGGCGGCCACGCTGATCAAACACAACCTGCCGCAGTCGTGGACCCAGATGGTCCAGGCGGTCATCATCCTGGCCGCCGTCTACGCCACCAGGGAGCGTGCAACTCGATGAACCGCGGACAGGTGAGCCGGGTGCTCCAGCAGCACGGCGCGGTCATGGTGCTGGGCGTGGTGGTGATCGTGGGCAGCCTGGCGTTCGACTCCTTCGCCACGCCGGGGAACGCGGTCAGCGTGGTGGTGTCGTCGTCGTTCCTGGCGATCATCGCGATCGGCATGACGTTCGTCATCATCAGCGGCGGCATCGACCTGTCGGTCGGGTCGCTGTTCGTCCTGGGAGGCGTGCTGGGGGCCTACGGCTCGCAGCACGGGCTCGCCGTGGCGCTGCTGCTGCCGCTGGCGGTGTGCGGGCTGGTCGGCCTGCTGCAGGGCCTGGTGATCGCGCGTACGGGCATGGCGCCGTTCATCGTCACCCTGGCCGGGCTGCTGGGGGTGCGCGGCCTCATGCTGGCGATCTCCGACGAGGGCGCCACGACGTATCTGGTGAAGGACCCGGCCTTCGCGGAGCTGGGGCGGGGACAGGTGCTCGGCCTGTCGTACCCGGTCTACATCACGATCGCCCTGTCGCTGGCCGCGATGGTGCTGCTGCAGCGTACGGGTTTCGGCCAGAACGTCTACGCCATCGGCGGCAACGAGCAGGCGGCGGCGCTCATGGGCGTGCCGGTGGCGCGGACCAAGGTCTACGTGTACCTGATGTCGGGGCTGCTCGCCGGGCTGGCCGGCGCGCTCAACGCGGCCCGCCTGTCGTCCGGGGTCACGATCCTCGGCATCGGGCTGGAACTCGACGTGATCGCCGCCGTCGTGATCGGCGGGACCCTCCTGACCGGGGGAGCGGGCGGGATCACGGGGACGGTGGCGGGGGTGCTGCTGCTCGGCGTGATCCAGAGCCTGATCAACCAGGTGGGCGACCTGACATCGGCGTTCCAGCAGGTGGTGAGCGGGTTGTTCCTGGCGCTGGTGGTGGTGGCGCAGCGGCTGCTGAGCAGGGCGCAGCGGCTGACCTGACCGCGGACCGGACCTAGCGGGCCCGCCCGCGCGGCCTGAGCCGGATGGCGGGCAGGACGGGCGCGGGGAGCGGCGCCCCGCCGAACCCCTCGACGGCGCCGAACCCCTCGCCCTCCATCCAGTCCTTCCGGTACGCGGCGATGTCGTCGTGGGAACGGCCGACGAAGTTCCACCACATGACGATCTCCTCACCGAACGGCTCGCCGCCGATCAGCAGCACCCGGCCCCGCCCTGACAGCCGGACGCGGGAGCGTCCCGGCGGGAGATAGCGCAGCGGCCCGCGCTCCAGGTGCCCGACCGCGCCGTCGAGCAGCAGCAACCCGTGCTCGAAGCCCGCGTCGAGCGGCACCTCTCCGGCGCCGTCCACGGTGATCTCGGCGCCCACGAGGGGCGTGAACGTGGTCGCGGGGGAGAGCACCCCGCCGAGCGCCCCCATGATCACTCTCGCCTCGAAGCCGGGCCCGCGCAGCACGGGCATGACGGGATGGTGCTCGAAAGCGGGCCCGGCGTGCCGGTGCTCGCCGGGCAGCGCCACCCACAGCTGCACCCCGTGCAGCACGGTGAGCGGCGACTCCTCCGAGTGCGAGATGCCGCGGCCGGCCGTCATCAGGTTCAGCTGCCCGGGGCGTACCTCCTGCAGGGTGCCGAGGCTGTCGCGGTGCAGCACCTCGCCCGAGACCAGCCAGCTCACGGTCTGCAGGCCGGTGTGCGGGTGCGGAGGCACCCGCATCTCGGCCCGCTGCGGCCCGTAGGCGTCCACGAAGCACCACGCGCCGATCATCCGCCGCTGCCGGCCGGGCAGGGTCCTGCTCACCGCCATCGCGCGCGGGCCGCCGAGCGGGACCTCGCGGCCCGCCAGCACCTCGCCCGTGCCTACACCGTCCGGGCCTTCACCGTCCGTGCCTTCACCGTCCGGGCCTTCACCGTCCGGGCCGGCGCCGCAGCGGATCTCCCGCGGGTCCCGCTCCAGGTTGCTCACGCTCCGACTGTACGTCCCGCGCCGGGTGGTCAGGCCAGGGTCTCCCACCAGCCGTCCACCACCGGGGCGGCCGTCGTGTCCACCGCCTCGCCCGGCCGCGGCACGACGATCGTGACGTCGCGGGCCTTGGCCTCGCGCCACAACCGCTCCACCGGCTCCGCCCACGGGTGCAGGGCCAGCGTGAACGTCGCCCAGTGCACCGGGAGCAGCAGCCTGCCGCCCAGGTCGAGATGGGCGTTGACGGCCTCTTCCGGAGTCATGTGGATGTCCGGCCAGGCCGGGCTGTAGGCGCCGATCGGCACGAGCGTCAGGTCGAAGGGCCCGTGCGCCGAGCCGATGCCCCGGTAACCCTCGAAATAGCCGGAGTCGCCGGCGTAGAACACCCGCCTGCTCGCCCCCGCGACGACCCAGGAGCCCCACAACGTGTCGTTGCGGGTGAACGTCCGGCCGGAGAAGTGCCGGGCCGCCGTGGCGACGAAGCGCAGCCCCGCGACCTCGGCCTCCTCGTTCCAGTCGAGCTCGATGATCCGGAACGCGGGCACGCCCCACCGCTCCAGGTGCGCGCCGATGCCGAGCGGCACCAGGAACGGCGCCTTCTGCGTCCGCGTCAGCCCGCGCACGGTCGCCAGGTCGAGGTGGTCGTAGTGGTCGTGGGAGATGGCGATCGCGTCGACCTGCGGCAGCTCGCGGAGCTCCACGGGCACCGGATGGTGGCGCTTCGGGCCGATGAGGTGCGAGGGCGAGGCCCGCGTGCTCCACACCGGGTCGAACAGCACCCGCCTGCCCTCGATCTCGACCAGCGTGGAGGCGTGGCCGTACCAGACCGCCCGCACGCCGTCGGCGGGCGGCGGGCCGGACGGCGGGACGCGCAACGGGACGATGCCGCCGGGGCGGCGCTGCTCCCTGTCCTTGGCCAGGTCGCCGAGCATGCTCGCGGGCGGCCTGGCCAGGGCCGTCTCCGGCGTCGGGTTGGCGAACGCGCCGTCCCTGAACTGCGGCGAACGTCGTATCCGCCCCTCCCGGTCGGGCCCCGACGTCAGTGGCCGTACGCCCAGCTCCGCGGGCAGGTCGCGCAGTGCCCAGCCGGCTGCGGCGAGGGCCGCACCACCCGCGAGGACGCGCCGTGCCGTCCGCATTCGTGCCATCGCTCACTCCCCTGGAAATTCAGTCCGTCCCGCTCAACCCGGCGGGATACCCCGGAGTTCTCCAACCTACGATATATCGCGATAGTTCCCCTGGCTTGATCGCCCCGCCATCCACGATGTGGTCGACGCTGCCGGCGGGACCGGCCACGTGGCGAGCGCGGCGCGCCGGTGGACACGATGGCGGCGTGGGCGCGCCAGGGCGCGCGCACCGGTGGCCGCG
This sequence comes from Nonomuraea sp. NPDC049378, assembly GCF_055586745.1. NCBI lineage: Bacteria > Bacillati > Actinomycetota > Actinomycetes > Streptosporangiales > Streptosporangiaceae > Nonomuraea > Nonomuraea sp. NPDC049378. The sequence continues at coordinate 261,841 of NZ_JBVJHP010000013.1, read as the reverse complement.
GGGCTCGGCGGTCAGCCGATCGGGGAGAAACCCCGCTCCGACCAGATGGCGCGCGAGGCCGCCTCCGGGTCGTTCAGGTCGGCGGGTCCGACGTCGAAGACGTGGGTGGTGGCGGTCGCCGCGTCGTACCGGGGCCAGCCCGGGTCTCCGGTGGCGGCGAACGCCGTCCAGGCCGTGCGGACCTGGTCCGACAGCTTCGGCAGGTCGGGAGACTCGCCGGCGAGCATCTGCGCCAGCTCGTCGTCGAGCGCCCCGAAGGTGAGCGGCACGTCCAGGCCGTGGCAGGCCCGGAACACCGGCGTGGGCGCCCAGGTCAGTTCGTAGGCGAAGGTCGTGCCGGTGTGCGCGTCGGCGAGCAGCGCGCTCGGCATCCTGAACATCCAGTCCGAGAGCAGCGTCACGTACAGGTCCTCGTCGGACGCCTCCGGGAACGCCTCGCGGTAGGCACGCTCGGCCCCGGCGGGCGCGAGGACGCGCATGGCCCGCCCGACGTCGTCGAACCGCCCGCCGCCCATGACGTGGAACATCCGGTACTCGTCCCGGTTGAAGCCCGCGATCAGCTCGACGTCCCGGCTCGCTCCGGCGGCCAGGGCGTTCCACGGCGTGTCGGGCAGCACCTCGCCGTCCACCACGGGCGCGAACGCGATCGGGGCGAACGCGATCGGCCCCCATTCACGGGGATTTCCCGGGATGTCCTCGGTGGCGACCGCCTCCGCCGCCGCCACCAGCACCTCCGCAGGGCTGTCGTACGGGGACCTTCCCCCGGTCCTGGCGACGATCGACTCCGTGACCCGCGCCGCGTGCGCCGGCGTGAAGAACATCCCCGGCACGCTCTGCGCGATGGCCCGCCGGAACAGGCCGCCGGCCAGGGGCATCGCCATCAGGCAGGCGACGGCGCCGGCGCCCGCCGACTCGCCGAACACCGTGACGTTGCCCGGGTCGCCGCCGAACGCGGCGATGTTCTCCCGCACCCAGCGCAGCGCGGCCACCGAGTCCAGCAGGCCCCGGTTGTCAGGAGCGCCGGGAACGTGGCCGTACCCCTCCATGCCGACCCGGTGGTTGAACGTGACCACCACGACGCCGTGGCCCGCCAGCGTCGCGCCGTCGTAGACGGGCAGGTCGGCGCAGCCCGAGCGGTACGCGCCGCCGTAGATCCACACCATGACCGGCAGGCCGGAACCGCCGGGGTCGGGCGTCCAGACGTTGACGGTGAGGCAGTCAAGCCCTTCGTCCGGGCTCCACGCGGGCAGGCCGGGCATCATCGGCGGCTGGGGCGGCCGCGGGCCGAACCGTACGGCCTCCAGCACGCCGTCCCACGGGTCGGGCGGCACGGGCGCGGCGAACCGCAGCGGCCCGAACGGGGTCTTCGCGAACGGTATGCCCTTGAAGACCGAGATGCCGTTCTGCTCAGAACCGCGTACCCGGCCGGCGCCGATAGTGATCATTCGATTCCTTCCTTCAGCGTCTCCGATCTTCAGTCTGGTGTTTTTCGCGAGATTTGCGACCCGGAAACGGCCACGGATTGGGGCGGCAGCCACCCAGCGACTTGGATTGCTGCGCCATCACCGGGGCCGGCCGGCCGGGGCCCGGGCAGCGGCGGTGGCCGTGCCCGAGGCTGTGCCCCACCTCATGGCTGATCAGGTAGTGCCGGTAGGCGGTCAGGTCGCCGTCGTACTGCGGGACGCCCCTGGCCCAGCGCAGGGCGTTGATGACCGAGCGGGTTCCGTTCCAGCAGGAGAGGGTGCCCCCGGTGCGCAGCGGCCGGCACTGGCGGCTGGTGAGGCGAGGGCTGGACAGGGCGACGCGCACCCTCACCGGCGGATGATCGACCCTGCGGAAACGCCCCCAGCCTCGCTCGTCGTTGAGCGTGCGGTGCACCTCGGAGGCGAACGTACGGGGATCGAACGGCAGGCCGCGCTCCACCTCGACGAGATACCGCACCACCGGGCCGCGTCCCGGCCTCGCGGGCGTGCCGCCGCGCACGACTGCGTACGTCCCCGACGCCGCGTGCGGCACCCGCACGGGCGCGGGCGGTCGCCGTCCGCGGGGTGGCGGCGGCTCGCTGGAGGTGCTGCCGGGGGTCGCGGCCGGTGAGGCAGCCGGTGGGGCGGCCGGCGGGGCGCCTGGTGGGGCGGCCGGCTCGGTGCCGCATCCGGTGGCCAGCAGGAGCAGGAGCATCAGCAGCAGTGCGAGCAGCGGCAACGTGGCCTCCCCACGAGATCACGGTGGGGAGAAATCCGATCATACGAGGCTGCTTGTCACGCTTGTCGGGCGGGGTGGGGGTTGCGCCGGTGAAGGGGGTGCCTTGTGGGTTGTACGACTTTTCAGCGACCTATGTGGTGATGGTGCATTCGCCGGCCATGGTCTCCGTGCCGAACGGCGGCTTCGGTCGTGCGGCAGGGCCCGGGCTCCGGGGCGCGACACGGGAGGTGGCGCGGGCGGGCGTTCAGGCGACGGCAGGCGCGTAGGGGGTGAGGTCGATGGGCGGGTCCTCGCCGAGTGCCAGAGCGGCGGCGATCCGGCCGGTGAACGGGCCCGCCGTCAGGCCGTACGAGCTCAGGCCCGTCGCCACCACCACACGGCTGGTGAGGCGTCCGATGAGCGCGCCGCCGGGGGCGTACACCGGCCGCAGCCCGACCCTCGTCTCCGCGACCGTCGAGCCCAGCAGGCCCGGCGCCACCTGCAGCCCCGCCGCGATCACCTCGCCGAGCCCGCCCATCGTGACCCGCGGGGAGAATCCCACGTCCTCGATGGTCGCGCCGATGACGACGCGGGAGCCGGGGAAGCCCAGCAGGTAGGGGCCGATCCTGGGCAGCACGATCGGCCACCAGGCCGTGTCGATGCCCTCCAGGGTGACGTGCAGGATCTGACCGCGCCTCGGGAAGACCGGCAGCTTGACACCCAGCGGCCGGCACACCTCACCTGTCCACGCCCCGGCGGCCACGATCACGACGTCCGCGTCGAGCGGGACACCCTCACCGGGGAAGCTGTGGGCTCCCGTGCCGGTGAGCGGCACGTCCGTCGTCTCGAGCGGCGTCGCCTGCCGCCAGGACGTGCTGCCCGCGCCGGCCACCTGCTCGCCGCCGCGGAAAGGCACCTCCGCACCCTCCGGCGCGCCCGTCACGTCCGCACCCGCCGTTCCACCCGTGCGCTCAACCGTCGGCCCGCCGGTCACCTCCGCGCCGGCCGGCTGCCCCGGGCGCCCGGCTCCGGCCGGGCCGCCCGTGGCTCCCGCCCCGGCCTGGCCGCCCGGGAGCCTTCCCGGGGTGGTTCCGGCGGGAACGCCGGAACCAGCCGGGCGGGCGGTGGCGGCGTCGCCAGGGGCTTCGGCCGGCGTGCCACCACCCGCGGCCGTGGTGTCGTCACCGGCAGGCCCGGCGCGTCCGGCCGTGGCGTCGCCGTCCGCCGGTCCGGGCAGAGGGCCGGCCGTGCCGGGCACGGCGGAGCCCACGGGGCGCAGGAGAACCTCGCCGCCCGGCGTGAGCGTCGCGATGCCCGTACGGACCTGCGCGCCCCGGGCGACGGCGGCGCGCAGGAGCGCCTCGCGGACCGCGCGCCCGTTCACCCGGGCCGCCCCGGGCACCAGGATCGCGCTCAGGTCGTCGGACAGCGGGGGGAAGAGCTCGGACGGGGTGGGTACGTCGGTGATCTCGCCCATCTCCGGCGCCTCGGGGTAGCGGCGGTGCAACAGGGCGCGTACCTGCTCCAGCTCGGCCGGCTCCTCGGTCACCAGCAGGGCGCCCACCTTGGCGTAGCCGATGTCCTCGCCCAGCTCCTCGACCAGCCCCGGATAGTCGCGGGCGCCCTCGCGGGTCAGCTGGTACCACGCGTCGTCCTCCGCGTGGTCCACCCACGGGCACACGATTCCCGCGCCCGCCTCCGTCGCCTGGCCCCGGTAGCCCGACTCCACCACCGTCACCGTCGCGCCGCGGCCGGTCAGGTAGTAGGCCGCGGCGGCTCCGATGATGCCGCTTCCGATCACCACAACGCGCATGGTCCAATCGTCGCAGCCTCTCCGAACCGGCCTGATGCCCGGGTCGTCCCCTTACCATCCCGATACCGGCCCGCGCCCCTCTCATGCCGGGGCGGTCCCCGGGCGCGGCTCGCCGCCGCACCCGCGGCCGCGCACGATCTCCCGGCCCGGCGGCCGCCGCGGCGCCACCGGCTACGCGATCCTTGCCCGCACGCGGCGAACGGCTAGCCGGCGTCCCAGCCGTGGGTTTTCATGAGCCTGGCCGCCACCCGGGCGAAGCGCTCGCCGTCGAGCACCGCGCCCTCGCGCCGGATGTCGTCCTCGTCCAGCTCGAAGACCCGGTCGAGCCGTACGTAGGAGACCCGGTCGTCGCGGCCCCACGACCCCAGCTCCAGCCAGTCGGGGCCGTCGTCGCCCTTGCTGGACAACATCATGGCCAGGAGCCTGCGCCCGGTGCGGCCCACGACCAGCAGGGGGCGGTCCTTGCCCCTCGAGGGGTCCTCCTCGTACGGCACCCAGGCCCAGACGATCTCCCCGGGGTCGGCCATGCCGTCGAGGTCGGGGGAGTAGGCCAGGGTGGCGGGCCCGTGCAGGGAATGGATCTCGCGTACCGCACCCCGGGCGGGCCGGGGGTCCTCACCTAGATCGCGCATTGTGGGAGCTTATGGGGTCAAGCTAGCGAAAATCCATCCCGGCGCGCGCCCGGCCGCCGCCTGCTCGCCTCTAGAATCTGATTCTGTGCCGTCCTCAGCTTTCTTCACGCGAAAGGGGGACGAACTCGTCCCCGCCCCCCATGCCCGCGGCCCCTGGTCGCCCGACATGCTCCACGGCCGGCTGCTCGGCGGGCTGGCGGCCCGCACCATCGAGCGGCGCCACGCGGAGCCGGGCCTGCGCTTCGCCAGGCTGACCGTCGACCTCTTCCGCAACAGCCCCATGCTGCCCGTCACGGTCGAGACCACCCTGGTGCGGGACGGCCGCCGGATCCGGGTGGCCGACGCGACGATCTCCACCGAGCAGGGCGTGATCGCGCGGGCCGGCGCCGTGCTGCTGAGGCAGGGCGAGCAGCCCGAAGGAGAGCAGACGGTCGTCACGCCCGCGTGGGACGAGCCGCCGCCCTCGGGCCCGCCGGTCGAAGGGAGCGCGTGGACGCCGCCGTTCGACCTGTGGCGGGTGTCCGGCTGGGGCGCACCCGGGCCGGGACGGGTGTGGCTGCGCGAGCGGCACCCGCTGGTGGACGACGAGCCGCTGACACCGTTCGTACGAGCGGCCCTGGCCGCCGACTTCGCCAGCCCGCTCAGCAACACGGGGGCCGACGGGCTTCGGTTCATCAACGCCGACTACACGCTGACGCTCGCCAGGCCCCCCGAGAGCGATCTCCTCGGCATCGAGGCCACCGGCCACCTCAGCACCGGCGGCGTGGCGACCGGGCAGGTCACGCTGCACGACCCGGCCGGACCGCTCGGCTTCTGCCTGGTGACGGCGGTGGCCAACCCGGCGCCTCTCGGGAGAGGCTGACCGGCGGCGCTCACCGTCAGGCCGGGCGCTCCGCGCGGTCGCCGGACCAGTCGGTGTGGAAGGCGCCCTCCTTGTCGACCCGGTGATAGGTGTGCGCCCCGAAGTAGTCGCGCAGCCCCTGCACCAGCGCCGCGGGCAGGCGGTCGCGCCGCAGCCCGTCGTAGTAGGCCAGCGCCGAGGAGAAGCCCGGCGTCGGCACGCCGATCTGCACGGCCGTGGTGATCACCCGCCGCCACGACTCCTGGGCCGCGTCCAGGACGGCCGCGAACGTCGGGTCGGCGAGCAGCGTCGGCAACGCCCTGTCGGTGTCGTACGCGGCCCGGATCCGGTCGAGGAACTTGGCCCGGATGATGCAGCCGCCGCGCCAGATGGTGGCCATGGCGCCCAGGTCGAGGTCCCAGCCGTACTCCTTCGAGGCCGCCGCCATCTGGTCGAAGCCCTGCGCGTACGCCACGATCTTGGAGGCGTAGAGGGCCTGGCGCACGTCCTCGACCAGCTCGCGCCCGCCGACGCCCGACAGCTTCGGCCCCTGCAGGCCCGCGGCGGCGGCGCGCTGCTCCGGGTGGCCGGACAGCGCGCGGGCGAAGGTCGCCTCGGCGATTCCGGTCACCGGGACGCCCAGGTCGAGCGCGCTCTGCACGGTCCAGCGGCCGGTGCCCTTCTGCTCGGCCTGGTCGACCACGATGTCCACGAACGGCTTGCCCGTCTCGGCGTCCACCTGGTCGAGCACCTCCGCGGTGATCTCGATCAGGTAGGAGTCGAGGTCGCCCCGGTTCCACTCCCTGAACACCTCGGCCAGCTCGGCCGGCGTCGCGCCCAGTGCCTGGCGCAGCAGGTCGTAGGACTCCGCGATGAGCTGCATGTCGGAGTATTCGATGCCGTTGTGCACCATCTTCACGAAGTGTCCGGCGCCGTCGGGGCCCACGTGCACGCAGCACGGCACCCCGTCCACCTGGGCCGCGATGTCCTGAAGGATCGGGCCGAGCGCCTCCCACGACTCCTTCGACCCGCCCGGCATGATGCTCGGGCCGAGCAGCGCGCCCTCCTCGCCGCCGGAGATGCCGGTGCCGACGAAGTGGATGCCCCGCTCGCGCAGCGCGGCCTCGCGCCGCCGGGTGTCCTGGAAGTGCGCGTTGCCGCCGTCGACGATCATGTCGCCCGGCTCCATCAGGTCGGCGAGCTGGTCGATCACCGCGTCGGTGCCCGCCCCCGCCTTCACCATGATGATCGCCCGGCGCGGGCGCTTCAAAGAGGCCACGAACGCGGCCAGCTCCTCGGACGGCACGAACGTGCCCTCGCCGCCGAACTCCTTGATCAGCTGCTGGGTACGGCTGTACGAGCGGTTGTGCACCGCCACCGCGTATCCGTGCCTGGCGAGGTTGCGGGCCAGGTTGCGTCCCATGGTGGCCAGGCCGGTGACGCCGATGTCTGCCAAATCCATAGTGAATCTCCTCTGTGGGGGTACGCATGATCCAGCCCGGGCGTTGGGAGGGATATTCCCACCGCGCACCGCCTGCCGTACACCCGGCTCCTCGAGCCGTCTGGCAGGACGACGAGAACGTCCTCCCTGCCATACCCGCCGGCGCCCGCCCGATGCCGGACGGCCGCCATCGGGTTGTGCCCGCCCGCAGGTGGGCAACCGCGGGTCGGCCGGCGGGGAATGAAGACGTGCCGAACGGGCATTGCCGGTCTGGCCGCCGCCCTCAGCCGGGGGAGGCGGGCAAGCCGCTCCCCGCGGGGGCGGGGGAGTCACGACACCATGGGGAACGATGCGGATCATCATCGCGGGCGGCCACGGGAAGATAGCACTGCGCCTGGCGCGGCGCCTCGGATCCGGCGTCGTGGGCCTGGTGCGCAACCCGGCTCATGTCGCCGACGTCGAGGCGACCGGCGCCGAGGCCGTGGTGTGCGACCTGGAGCGGGCGTCGGCCGGTGAGGTCGCGCGGATCGCCGGGGGCGCGAGCGCCGTGGTCTTCGCCGCGGGCGCGGGGCCGGGCAGCGGCGCGGCCCGCAAGGAGACCGTCGACAAGGGCGCGTCCGTGCTGCTCGCCGACGCGGCCGAAGCGGCCGGCGTGCGACGGTTCATCCAGATCTCGGGCATGGGCGCGGGCAAGCCGCCCGCGCCCGGCAGGGACGCGGTCTGGGCCGCCTACATCAGGGCGAAGACCGAGGCCGAGGACGACCTGCGCGCCCGTGACCTCGACTGGACGATCCTGCGCCCGGGCCGGCTGACGGACGACCCGGGCTCCGGCCTGGTCAGGCTGGCGCCGGAGGTCCCGCCGGGCTCCGTGCCGCGCGACGACGTGGCCGCCGTCATCGCGGCCCTGCTCGACGCCCCGGGGACCGTCCACCGGACGCTGGAGCTCGTCTCCGGTGACACGCCCGTCGCCGACGCCGTCGCGGGTGGGTGAGGCGCGGCGATCGGCCGCCCCAGGAGCAGCAGGCTTTGCCGAAATCTGGCTATGAAGTGCGACACACAGGGCTAGATGTCCCCTGAGCCTTAGGGGGATTCATGTCTGACATGCCGTTCAGGTCGTTCTTCGGCGGGGACCCGTTCAGGGGGTTCGAGGACCTCACGGGTCGCGTCTTCGGAGGTATGGAGGCCTGGCCGCCGGCCCGGCCCAGCATCCAGCGGGTGGACGTCGGCAGGCTGCTCAGCGCGTCGGCCAGGGAGGTCCTCAGACGCGCCCTGGAGGAGGCCGGCCAGCGTGGCGCCGCCGACCTGGACGTGCTCGACCTGCTCGACGCCCTGGTCGACGACGACGCCACGGAGGGCATACTGCGCTCGGCGGGCGTGGACGTCGGACGGCTGCGCGACCGCATCGACGCGCTCACCGGTTCCGGCCCTGCCCAGCTTCCGCCCGGCGAGCCGCCCACGACGCTCTCACCGGCGGCCAAGCGCGCCATCCTGGACGCCCAGCGGATCTCGCGCGCCCTGCAGTCGTCGTACATCGGCCCGGAACACCTCCTGCTCGCCCTGGCCGCCAACCCCGACTCCGGCGCCGCCCGCCTCCTGCAGGAACAGGGCGCATCCGCGAACGAGCTGCAGCAGGCCATCATGTCCGGCGGCGCGCAGGCGGGAGAGCAGCGCCGGGGAGGCGGCGACACCCCTACGCTCGACGAGTACGGCAGGGACCTCACCGAAGAGGCCAGGCAGGGCGGGATCGACCCGGTCGTCGGCCGCGAGGACGAGATCGAGCAGTGCATCGAGGTGTTGTCGCGCCGCACCAAGAACAACCCGTGCCTGATCGGCGAGCCGGGCGTCGGCAAGACCGCGATCGTCGAGGGCATCGCCCAGCGCATCGTCAACGGGACCGTCCCCGACATGCTCAAGGACCGCCGCGTCATCGGCCTCGACCTGACGGGGATGGTGGCGGGCACGAAATACCGCGGCGAGTTCGAGGAGCGCATCAAGAAGGTCATCGACGAGGTGCGCGCGCACGCCGACGAGACCATCGTCTTCATCGACGAGGTGCACAACCTGGTCGGCGCCGGCTCCGCCGAGGGCGGCATGGACGCCGCGAACATCCTCAAGCCGGCTCTCGCCCGCGGCGAGCTGCACGTCATCGCCGCCACCACGATCGACGAGTACCGCAAGAACATCGAGAAGGACGCCGCGCTCGAACGCCGTTTCCAGCCGATCCTGGTCTCGGAGCCGACCGTGGAGCAGACGGTCGAGATCCTGGCCGGGCTGCGCGACACGTACGAGGCCCACCACCAGGTGCGGATCACCGATGAGGCCCTCGACGCGGCCGCGAACCTGTCGGCCCGCTACATCTCCGACCGCTTCCTGCCCGACAAGGCCATCGACCTCATGGACCAGGGCTCGGCCCGGGTGCGGCTGCGCTCGCGTACGCCCGGCGCCGGCGTGCGCGAGCTGGAGGAGCGCCTCGACTCGCTGCGCCGCGACAAGGAGCAGGCCGTCTCCTCCGACGACTTCGACCGCGCCAAGGAACTGACCAGCGAGATCGGCAAGGTCAGGCCGGAGCTGGAGCGGGCCAGGCGCGGCGAGGACAGCGTCCCGCAGGTCGTGGTGGAGGACATCGCCGAGGTCGTGTCCCGGCAGACCGGCATCCCGGTCACCCAGCTCACCCAGCGTGAACGCGAGCGCCTCATGAGGCTCGAAGAGCACCTGCACCAGCGCGTGATCGGCCAGGACGAGGCCGTCGTCGCCATCGCCGAGGCGGTGCGCAGGGCGCGGGCGGGCCTGTCCGACCCGAACCGCCCCATCGGCAGCTTCCTGTTCCTGGGCCCCACCGGAGTCGGCAAGACGGAGCTCGCCAGGTCCCTGGCCGCGGCGCTGTTCGGCGGCGAGGACCACATGGTGCGCATCGACATGAGCGAGTTCCAGGAGCGGCACACGGTCTCGCGCCTCATCGGCGCGCCGCCCGGATATATCGGATATGAGGAGGCGGGTCAGCTCACCGAGGCCGTACGCCGCCGCCCGCACGGCGTCATCCTCCTCGACGAGATCGAGAAGGCCCACCCCGACGTGATGAACATCCTGCTGCAGATGCTCGACGACGGCCGGCTCACCGACGGCCACGGCCGCACCGTCGACTTCACCAACACGATCGTCATCATGACCAGCAACATCGGCGCGCAGATGATCCTCGGCTCCGAGGACACCCAGGAACTGCACGACCGGCTCATGGACCTGCTGCGCCACTCGCTCCGGCCCGAGCTGCTCAACCGCATCGACGAGACGATCATCTTCAAGCGGCTGGAACGCGAGCAGCTCCGCGAGATCGTGGACCTGATGCTGGAACGGACCCGGCAGCGGCTGCGCGGCCAGGACGTCACGCTGGAGGTCACCGACGCCGCCAAGGACTGGCTGGCCGAGCGCGGCTACCAGCCCGAGTTCGGCGCCCGGCCGCTGCGCCGCACCGTGCAGCGCGAGCTGGACAACCGGCTGTCCACCATGCTGCTGACCGGCGAGATCGAGGAGCACGGCCGGGTCACCGTGGACGTCGAAGGCGACGGCCTCCAGCTCAGGGCGTACAGCCCGGAAGGGGTCTAGTCCTCCGGCGACAGGCCGGTGGCGGCGGGCGGGGCGGGTGGCGATGGCTCTGCCCGCGACGGTGCACCGCACCGCCGGGTGTGCAGCACTCCCTCCGACCAGATGTGGCGCGTCCCGTTCCACCGCATGGCTGAGGCGAGATCGGGGAAGAAGCCGCTGCCGTTGAAGTTGGCGCTGGTGTTGCAGAGCACGGGGATGCCGGACAGGCGCTCGTAGGCCTGGAGCACGCGGGCGAGCACGGGCTGGCGAGCGGCGGTGACGGTCTGCAGCCGGGCGGTCCCGTCGACGTGGAGCACGGCCGGGACCCGTGCCGTCCATCCGGCACGCACCACGTGGTCGAAGAGCATGTAGGGGTCCGGCAGCCCGGGGTCGAAGATCTCGGCGGCCCTCGATTCGAGGCAGACGGGGGCGACGGGCCGGTAGCCGGACCGGTGCTTGATCTCGTTCAGCCTGTCCTTCATCCCGGGGCTGACGGGCGCGGAGAGGATGCTGCGGTTGCCGAGCGCTCTGGGACCCAGCTCCGCCCGGCCGTCCACGACCGTGACCGGCTCGTCCTCCTCGTGGAGGACGCGTGCCAGCTCCGTCTCGTCGCAGGGCCTGGATCGCCACCCGGGCGGCGTCGGCGTCCTGTCCAGGCGAGGGCCGGAGTACACCTCCCATGACAGCGCGGCCGTGCCGAGATGGGCCAGCTCGGCACAGGCGGCGCCGAGCGCCGATCCCGAGTCGTTGGGGAACGGGGGCACCCACACCGCGCGGAACAGGCCGCTGCGCCGCAGCGAGCTGTTCCATTTGATGTTGAGCGCGCAGCCGCCGGCGACGCACAGATTCTGCCCGGGGCCGCCGTGCGCGTCGAGCTTGCGCCGCAGCCCGGCCAGCAGGAGTTCGCCCAGGTACGCCTGGTAGGTCGCGATGAGGTCCGCTTCCGACAGGCCACGGAACAGCTCCGCCCGCCGTGCCTCCGCCTGCTCGGCCACGGCGAGGGCGGCCGGCCGGGGCAGCGGCCCCGCCGCGCGGACGATGTCGTCGAAGGCGCCGAACGCGCCCGGTTCGACCGTTCCGAGCCCCGCGAAGGCCATCGCCTTCCCGGCGACCTCCAGGTGCGTGGTGACCCGCTCGGCCCGCCCGCTCGGGGGCACCCGGCGGCGGAACGGCTCGAAGCGCAGCGAGAAGGACGCGAAGGCGCTGCCCGCCAGGGGGAACAGCGCTCCCAGCGCCTCCACCTGCCCGGCCGCGCGGACGTGATACAGCCGAGGCGCCATCCCGGCATCCCAGATCAGCACCAGCGCGTCCTCGCCGCGCTCGGCGAACGGGCTCGTGCAGTAGGCGGAGTACAGGTGGTCGACGGCGTGGGCGTAACTGGAGTAACGGTAGGAACGCCCGCCCAGGGGCAGCCCGCCGAACTCCAGCCGCGACACCGCCTCGCGGGCCCCGACCGGCTCGTGGTACGGCGCGGCTCGCAGCGTCAGAGGCCTGCCCTCGGAGCACGTGGCGAGTCCGGCCGGTCCGCCGTCGCCGTCTCCCATCCATCCGTCGATGACGAAACGGTCGATGTCGCCGGGTTCGAATCCTTCGGCGGCGAGAATCCCGACCACCTGGTCCAGATCGTGCATCGGGCTGTAGCGACGCCGGTTCGCCAGCTTCTCCACCTCGATGCTGAAGACCAGCTCACCGTCCTTGACCACCGCCACGCCCGCGTCGTGCGTCAGTTTCAGCCCGCAGATCAGCATGCTGTCTCCGCTGCGGCCTCCGCTGTGGCCGGCACGCCCAGGCCGACGGGCCCGCCGTCGAACACCTCGATCTCGCCGCGCGGGTCCGCCAGCAGCGCGAGCAGCCGATGTATCGATCTCCGGCCCTTCTGCTTCGACACCACCTGGGGCCGCAACTGCGCCTCCCAGGCACGCAGCGCGTCCTCGACGCTGTCCGCCCGCTCCAGGCAGGTCGCCAGCAGGTCGGCGCCACCGACGGCGAGCGAGGTCCCGGCTCCGGCGAACAGCGTCACGCACCAGGCCGCGTCTCCCAGCAGCACCACCCGGCCCCGGCTCCAGCGGTCCATCCTGATCTGGCTCACCCCGTCGAAATAGCCCGAGCCGTCGTCCGGCATGCGCGCGAGCAGCTCCGGCACGACCCAGCCGAGATCGCCGTAGACCCTTGACAGGGTGGCCCGTGCCCCGGCGGACAGCTCAGCCCCTTGACGGGTCGTGCGATGGGAGAAGAGGGCAAGGGCGCCTCTGCCCGGCACGTTGGCGACGGCGACCTGGCGGCCGTCCACGTTCAGCGACGTGGACGTACGCGGGGCGAGACCGGCGGGCGCCGTGTCGAACGCGAAGACCGCGACCAGGTGGTTCAGGTCATGGCGGTACCGCTCCTCCGGGCCGCACACCAGCCGGCGGACGGCCGAGTGCAGGCCGTCCGCGCCGATCAGCAGATCGGCCCGCTCGACGGTCCCGTCGCTCAACCAGGCCCGGACGCCGCCGCCGAGCTGGTCGATGTGGCTGACCGTGCACCCGTACCTGATGTCCACGCCGCCGTCCAGGGCGTCGAACAGGGTACGCTCGATGTCGCCCCTCATCAGGTTGTAGCTCTGGTTCCCGCCGAGCGCGTCCTGGGCCCGCGCGGAGATCCTGGCGCACCTGCCGGAGGCGTTCATGTGGGTGATCCAGTCGTAGACCACGCGGTGCTCCTGCAGCGCCGGCAGGATGCCCATCCGGTCCGCGGCCTCGTACCCGAGGCCGGAGAAGTTCACCACGTAACCGCCGTCGCGGAGCCGGGGCGCGTGTTCGAGCACGATCACCTCCCACCCGGCGCGATGCAGCCGGACGGCGGCGGCCAGCCCGGCGATGCCCGCCCCGACGATGACGACCTTCATGATCATGTCCTTTCGTAGCCGAGGGACGCGGCGAGCCGTACCAGTTGCCGCCGGGAGCCCTCGCCGATCCCCCATGACTCGTCGAAGTCGACGGGGCCGGGGTCCGGCAGGGCACGCAGCCGAGGGTCGCGGAGGAACTTCCAGTCGCCGCCGAACAGGTTCTGCGACGCGCCCCGCCCGGCGAAGGGCCAGTCCTGGGTGGCGCGCATGCGGTCGAGCACCGCGTCGGTCCGCTCGAGCCCGAGCCAGCCGAGTATCCGGGGGAGTTCCGTGGCGGGCCGGCCGAGCAGGTCCTCGGCCCGCACCCGGAGCCGGCGTTCCTCCGGCACCTTCGCGAGCGCGGCGACGATGGCGGTGTGCGAGCGGTACCAGGCCGCGGCGCATCGTGCGGACAGCGCCTCCGGGTCCAGGTCGGCGCGCACCCCGCCCCAGTGCTCCCGCATGGACCTCATCGTGGCCAGCGGGTGCCGTGTCAGATGCAGGTACCCGGCGTCCGGATAGGCCGCCAGACACCTCTGGAGCGCTCGCGGGTCGGCGACCGTGTCCGGCGACTTCTCCAGCCCCACGTCGGGGTGCACCAGGTCGAGCAGGTGATCCAGGAGCCGGGTCGAGGGCCAGTGCGCGTGCCGCTCCAGCCAGGTCCGGGCCTCTCCGGTCGCGGCGTCGTCCTGACGGCCGTGATGCAGCTGGGCGACCGCCCGTACGAGACCGCTGAGCTGGTTCTGGATCCACTGCGGCGGCAGCCTGGACCGCCTGCCGGCACCGTGGAGGATCTCCCCGAGGGTCGGCGCCGTGAACAACAGCAGCTCGGGGAATCCGTAGATCCGCGGATGCTGGGAGAGCATGGCGACCGCCACGGTGGAGCACGAGCGGGCGGGGGCCAGAAGGAAGACGGGGTTCACGTCGGGCCTCACGGGAAAGGGTGCGGGAAGAGGTTGAGCTCGTCCGGCGAGATCGGCTGCGGACGGTGGCCCAGCGCGTACGGGACCTCGGTCAGCCGTGGAAGGTTCTCCAGCCGCCGGTGGTCGTGGCCGAACGTCATGGGCAGCGTCCCAGGAATGATCACCTTCACGCAGGCGAGCCCTTGGACCCGATGCTCGGGGGCCGTCTGGTCCACCACGATCACGTCCATCCCGGTCTCGAGATAGCGGCCGGCCAGCGCGGCCAGGTCGTCGCGCAGGTCGTCGTGCCGGATCTGGGGGAACTCCGCGCCGAAGCCCTCGTGGAACGGGCGTCCCTCCGGCGCGCCGGTCAGGAAGCCGAGCCGGGGGAAGGCCTCGGGGGCGGCGTGGAGCAGGCCATGGTCAGAGGGCCTCCGCACGAACTCCGGCCGCTCGGCCATGAGCGACGCGCGCCAGCCGTTCGCCGCGTGGTCGGCTTCGACGGCGGGGATGAGCACCGCGAGCTCGCCGAGCGCCCTGGCGACAGCCTGGCACGGGTCGGGGTGTGCGGCCGCGACCGAGACCGACCGCGGGCCGCCGGGCTGCCCGACCGCCATGGCCCACACGCAGGGGACCCCGTGTTCCAGCGTGATGTCGTGCACGCGCAGGCGGTAGCCGGTTCGTGCCTCCATCGCCGCCCCGAGCAGCGCGACCCCAGGGTCCCTGGCCGTGCGCAGGTCCAGCGCCGGGGTGGAGAGCGCGGCGTGCCAGGTCATCAGGAACGCGTCGCGTTCGGCCGTCTCGAGGATCGCATGCAGCACGGCCTCCTCCAGCCGGCTGCCGATCGCGCAGCCGTTGGAGCAGGGGTAGAAGAAGGGCCGGTCGCGGCCCCGGCCGTAGTAGGCGACCGAGGCGGGCACGAGAATCGGCTGGTCCCTGGAGAAGGAGTGGCCCCACACCCAGTCGCACACGATGTCCTCGTGGAACGGCTGGTACGGAAATCCCCTGGCGGCGTACTGGACGGGCGCGTGCGTGCCGAGCGATCGCGGGTCGAGGGCGTCGGCTCGCAGCTCGGCGTAGCTGCCGCGGACGGCCGGCTTCTTGCCGTTCGGCTCGAAGCCTGCGTACCGTTCGAGCGCCTCCAGGACGGCCAGGGCCCGGCTGTCCCGTGCCCGGCCGGCGCGCCCGTGGCCGGCCATGTACGCGACGTGCCGCACTCCCGCCAGCGCCGATGCGGTCGCCAGACCGCTGCTCACGTCCTCGATCACCTCCCCGACCAGCCCCGTCTCGCTGTCGACGTAGGCGGCGAACAGCTCGTCGGGGTCGGGACGCGCCAGCCGGTACGTCGTCGGGGACGGTTTGGGCAGGGTGGACAAGCAGATCTTGGCAAGGCCCGGCGTGTCGTCGGGCAGGCCGCCGCAAGAGGGGCACTTGGGGTCCGGCAGGAACCGGCTCACGGTCACGGCCAGGGTGTCCAGCGCCACCGACACCAGCGCGCGGTCCGTCCGCGGGCGCTCCGGCGCTCCGGCCGCGATCAGGTGCGCTTCCCCGGTGACCACCGCGGCGACGGCCTCGCACCCCAGCCCGGTCAGCCAGGGCGACGGCGTCCGGGAGAGAACCGGCGCGTGCCGTTCGCGCATCGCGCGGTCGCCGACGGCGGCCCTGCTTCCCCTGCCGCGTCTGAAGTCACAGCAGGCCTGGCAGCCGGCGGCGCCCTGCCGCTCGACCGGCCCGACGACGGCACGTCCGAGCTCCGTCCGTACCGGCAGCCACGGGAGGCCGGCGGCGCGACACGCCTCCCGGGCGGGCTCCTGGTGCCGGGTCCCCCAGGCGTCGCTCACGGCGATGAACATGACTGCTCCGGAAGCGGCAGCGCACCTCGGATCGCTGATCGAGGGCCGGATGACGTTCCATGACTCGCTCAGACGGACGGCAGCGGCGTCGTGGATCAGCCCGCTGCCGACGAGCGCGATATCAGGCACGGCACATCACCACGTTAACGACATAGGGGAGAATCCGGCCTACTTCTTGATCATGGTCGAGTGGCACCGCGACGGGTTTGTGGCCCCGCGCCACGAAAGCCTCGGCCAGATCCGCCGCGGTGAGAGGCGCTCGCTCCGGATCGGCTCGCGAACCTGTGCCGGGCGGGACGTCAGGAAGCGGCGGAACAGGCGGTGGGCACCACGCGTCGCCTGCCGCCGCCTGGAGGCGGGCCAGTGCGAGCAGCAGTGCCTCGTGGAGGGCCGCGACGACCGACACACCACTGGCACAGGCCACCGTGCGCGAACCGAGGCACAGGCAGAGCGTGGGGGCGACGGTCACCGGGCTGAGGTCGTAGCAGCGTGGCGTCGCCGCCGCTGTCGCCATGATGTCCCGGCAGGCGAGTCCCCAGCCGGTGAGAGGCGCGTCGGCGAGGTCGATCTCGGGAAAGGCCGCGCTCCCATCGGCGATCCGCGAGAGCGCCAGCCGGCGGGCCCGCCCCAGGAGCGCCCGCGTCAGCGCCTGCTCCCAGTCGAGGCCGGCCGCGACCCCGTCGGGCGGGCACTCCGGGCACGGCAGAGGCGGGAAAGCCCGCCGCGCGTCGACGCGAACGGCGTCCCGCACGCTCAGGTCGAGCCCCCAGACCTCGCCGTCCACCTGCCCTCGCCGGAACGCCTCGGCCGCCGCGCGGGCGCTCATCCGGACCGTCCCGCCGGCGGCGAACCGCCGCGGGTCGCAGGTAGCCGTTCCGTAGAGCGCGAAGCCGCGCAGCAGAGCGTCGCGGTACGCGCTCTCGCGGCTCGCCCCGTATCCGGCGACCGTGCCCGCCCTGCCTCGCCCGGCGGGATCCACGACGGCCAGTTCGTGGACGTGGACCGGTGGACCCGCTGATCCCGCCCGGGTGACGTCCGTGAAGATCCCGGTACGGGGGTCGAGACAGGGCCGGGCGCGGCTGCGCAGCTCCTGCCCGCCGAGTGGCCGCCCGGCTTCCAGCGCGGCGACACGGTCCATGAAGCCGTCACGCGACTGCCGCCGGTCCGCGGGCTGTTCGAAGGGATGCGCCAGAACGTGATGGTCCGTACTCTCCAGCGTCGTGAGGTCCAGCCGGGCATGGCATGGCTCCGTGGCGCCCCCCACGCCCGTGACCTGCCGGAAGACGGACTGCGCGAACCTGTGGCCGGCCACCGTGGTCGCGGAGCGCAGCGCTTCCGACGTGATCCGGCCCTCCCCCTCCGGTCGCCCTCCGTCCTCCGCCCGAGGGGCGGCGTCGGCACATCGGGCCAGCAGATCCGGCAGACGCGCCGGTGCCGGTCCGGAAGAGGAGGTCGTTACGGGGCCGAGCCAGACCTCGTGGCCGTCCGCGTGCACCGCCTCCGCGAACACCGTGCCCGGCGCCACCTCGACGTGCCCCTGCCACGGCATGCCCGGGCCCGTGACCGCCAGGACGATTCCCGCGCCGTCGAGCAGCTCCGCCGGCCGCGCGTGAGACGCGCTCTCCAGGACGTGGCACTCGATCCGCTGGCCGGCGTCGCGCGGGGTGACGGACGCGAAGACCTGCCGGTCGGCGGCTGGAGGCACGGCCACGCGCACGAGCCGTATCCCCGTGGCGATCAGGCCGCGGACGCACGCCAGGGCCAGCTCTCCCGCTCCGACCACCAGGCACGCGGTGTTCCGGTAATCCTCGAACGCCCGCGCCGCGAAGGACCGGTGGTAGTCGAGGAATCGTATCTCGTTGCGGTATTCCGCCGTCTCCCACGGCCGCAGGGTGTGGTCGTCGTCGGCGGCGCGGTCCACGACCGCTCCCGCCCGGCGCAGCAACGAGACCGCCCGGCGTACCTCCGCCTCCTCGCGCGCGGGGAAGGCGCCGATCAGGTCGCCGAGGGCATGGCTGCCGTCGAGGAGCGGCAGGAGCGAGGCGAGCCGGCGGTACATCGACGGGTCGTCCACGTCGGTCCTGCCGTGAGGGGTGTGGATCAGCACCCCTGTGCTCGTGGGGGTGAGATGGACGCCGTCACGCAGCCGGAACGCCATCGGCGCCCCCTTCCGCGACGGGCGGTGACAGCGCACTGCCGAGAAGGAACTCCCCGACGCTGGACTCCTCGAAGCGGTCCAGCCCGGCGGCCTGGCTGAACAACTCGGCGTTGCCCGCGCCCAGCGCGCACCCCGCCATCCCCATGGCCGCCGCGACCAGGTACATCAGCTCGAACAACACCCCGACGTCCTTGAGCACGGCCGCGTACGCCATGCCCTCGTACTTCCACATCAGGCGGGCGAACCGGGCAGCGACGACGATGACGACCTGCGGCGGCGGCGCTCCTCCCGCGGACGCCGCGGCATCGCGGACGAGTTGCCGCCGTGCCGCGGCATCGGCCGGGCGCCGCTCCAGCCTGTGCGCGTGCCCGTCGTAGAGGTACAGGCCGGGATCGAGTCCGGTGACCCGGCGTACGACCAGGTAGAGGTCGAGTTCTCCCAGGGCCCCAGCCGAGGGGTACGGCACGTCGACGAGCTGCATGCCGTCGCTGGTGGTGACGTCGCGCACGCGGGCGCAACGGTAGAGGAACTCCCCGAGCCGGCGCAGGGACAGCGGATCGCCGTCGTCGTGGACCCGCATCGACTCGCGGTCCTCCACGAGGGCCGTCAGGCGGGGATCCGCGTCGCGGAGACCCCGGAGGTCCGGGACGAAGAGATCGATCAGCGGACCGGAGGATGCCGCGCGGCGCGCGGGCGGCTGGGGGAAGCGTCCCCGCCCCCGGAAGGTGGCCCCGAAACCGTGCCTTGGCCGTCCCCGGCTCCCGGACCGGCTGCGCGTGTGGAACCACAGGTCGTGCACGCTCCAGTGGCGCAGCCGCCGTTCCTCGCCCGCCTCCTCATCCACCAGGAACCCGGTACGCCACAGGTCGCGCCAGAACACGTCCGCCGGCAGGGAGGGGCACGTTCCGCATGCGCCGTCCGGCCCGCCGAGCAGGCCCAGGAGGGCGGGGTCGTGGATGAGGATGTCGGCGCTGGCACACGGCGACTCCAGCACCATCCCCGCCCGCTCCCGCCGCAGGAGGGCGAAGCGCGAGAGCCGCCATCGGGGATCCGCACCGCGTGGAGGCGGGCCGCCCGGCGCGTCCAGCGGCTTGACGGGAACGATGCCGTAGAGCGGCCGCTCACCCTGGTGGAGCGTCGTCTCCAGCCAGCCGCCGCGCTCCAGCAGCTCGGCGAGCTCGCGTTCCTCCCCCGTCAGGCCGTGCCTGTCGCAGGGGCCCTCCGCCAGCCGGGCGAGCACCTCCCGCTGCGCGGGCGTCATCGCCGGCAGGTGCTGGCCGTGCGGCCAGGCCGCGAGATAGAGACCGCCGCCGTGGTGGGGCACGCAGCCCACCCCGGGACGCAGCCTCACCGACGCCGTGGCGGTCAGCCGTTCAGAATCTTCCTGGCCCGCCATACCTGCTCCAGAAGAGGCTTGATGTCCGTCAGGTTCTGGTCCTGTTCGAGGAGCGCGCCCTTGATGTCCGCCCGGGCGCACAGAGTGGCGTAGAGCTCCCAGACCTCCTCGGGCACGGGGTCCGAGTGTCCGTCGATGAGGATGCCGTCACGCCAGAAGCCGCCCGCCAGATGAACCTGGACGACATGGCCGAGCGGCATCTCAGCCATGAACTTCTCCGCGTCGAACAGGTGGTTCACGGAATTGGTGTAGAGATTGGTGACGTCGAGCAGGACCCCGCAGCCGGTGGCGTCGGTCAGTCTCCGGAAGAACTCCGGCTGCGCCATCTGAGCGCCCGGGATGTCGACGACGTACGTCACGTTCTCCAGCACCAGCGGCTTGCCCAGGACGTCCTGGACCACGTTCACCTTCTCGACGGTGTTGGCGAGGACTTCCTCGGTGAACCACAGCGGGGCCAGGTGCCCCAGGTCGATGCCCGGCACCTTGGTCATGCACAGGTGGTCGCTGAAGTACGGGGACCCGCAGGCGTCGCTCACCCGCTTGGCCCCCTCCAGGTACTCCCGGTCAACGGGGCCCATGGTGCCGATCGACAGCCCGACGGCGTGCGGGATGACGGTGAAGGCGTCGACCAGCCTGCGCAGCCCGCCGAGGTCGGCGGCAGGCCTCATGTACTGGTCCGCGATGATCTCGACGAAGTCGATCTGGTCGCGGGCCGCGTAGATCTCCTCGGACAGTTCCTCGCGGAAACCCAGCCCCGCACCCAGCATGGGGATGTCCAGCATGTCAGGCACCTCGGCTCTCGTCCGCGCCGGTCGGGGCGTGCTCGGCGCCGACCCGTACGACGTTCCTGGCCAGCAGGCTCGTGAGCGCCCCCGAAAGGGCTTCCTCGATGCCGGCCCGCCTGCCGAAGCGGGTGGCCAGGAGGGCGGTGATCTGAGCCGGCGTCCTGTCTCCCGTGCACAGGTCGAGCAGGGCGGCCGTGGCCTCGTTCACCCGGAACGCCTCGGGCAGGCCTTGCGGGAGCACCCGCATGACGAGCACGACCGGCGTCCGCCGTGCGGACTCGGGGGCCTCTCCTCGTTCGACGGCGTCGGCGATCGACGGTATGTCGTAGTCGAAGCGCAGCACGCGGATGCCGGGCGCCAGCACCGGCCGGGCCTCCGGCGCCACGTTCGCCCCCTCGGGGGGAACGGCGTCGAGCAGCAGCAGATCGTCGGTGGGCAGGGGCGTCAACCGCATCTCGCTCATGGCCTGCTCGTAGCGGCACAGATCGGTCGCGTAGGACGGGAGGGAGGCCGTGACGGCGATGCAGTCCACGAGGAACCGGCCGAAGGCCATGGCGTGCTCGGCCACCAGCATGTTGGGCTGGGCGGGGTGCAGATCGTAGTAGCGTTCGAAATAGCGGCCGACGACCTCCCTGCCGCACACCCTCGACGTGAGGGGAAACGTGGCGACGAGGCGCCCGCGACGCTTGTCGCGCAGGGTCTGGGCGAACAGATCGACCATTTTCTTGTCGATCGCCTTGAGCGTGTCCTTCTCCGGCTCCGTCAGCTCGTACTTGCGCAGCGCCTCCTCGGGCGCGTGCGCGAACCAGCCCCTGAACGCTTCGTCGACGTACAGGCGCGCCAGCGCGGCCTGGGTCTCCGCCATGGTCATCTCGGTCCTCCTCGACTCGGCCTCCGATGCGATACGCGCGAAGTTGTCCGCCACATACGTGACATAGCCCTCCCAGTCCTCCAGCTCTCGCGAGATCTCGTCATGGCCGCGCCGGCCGATGGCCCTGGCCGTCACCGGATCGCCGAGCGCCCGGCCGATGGCGTCGCCGAGCTCGCCGACGTCTCGCGGGTCGGCCAGCAGGCAGTTCTCCGTGTCGCGCAACTGGTCGGCGTACAGCTGGTAGCGGGCCACGTCGCGAGAGAGGATCAGGCATCCGCCGCAGGCGAGGATCTCCCGGGGCACGAGCGGCCGGTGCACGCCGATCGGGAAGTCGCGCTCCAGGAAGGCCACCGCGTCGCAGGCCGCGATGAAGGACGGCACCTTCCACGGCGGCATGAACGGCAGGAACGTGAGGTTGCGCCGGATGCCCAGCTGCTCGGCCAGCGCGTACAGGCGCCGCACCTCCGTCGCGGGGCCGCTCGTGGCGATCACCACGTTGTGCCCGGCGTCCCTCCCCGGCGTGGCGGCGAAGGCACGGAGCAGGTCGGACATCCCCTTGGTGTCCCCGGCCTTGCCGTACATGCCCAGGGTCGGCTCGCCCTGCCGGAACGACCTCTCGCGCCGCCGGTAGACCCCGCTCAGCTCGCCGTCCTCGTTGATCCGGTCCTGAACCGCCGCCACGTTCATCGGCTCGGCGTCCTGGTGGAAGAACGGCGTGGGCACGCTGTGGCGGACGTGCCGGTGCAGCCTCTCGGGCTCGACGCCCAGATGGTGCAGGCCGCGGCTCGTCAGTGTCGGCGCGATCCAGAAATCCGCGCTCCGCGCCACGTGCCCGTACGTCTCGCGCAGCCCGTCGTGGCGGTAGAGCCGCCCTATGTCGCTGCCCGCGTGCCTCAGCCCGTAAGGGACGCCGGTCCACGTGGAGACCAGATGCGCGGCGACCCCGTACGGTTCCAGGTAATAGCCGTAGACGAAGTCGAACGGGCCGTGATCCTCGACGACACGGGCCGCCGTGCCGGCGAGCTTGCTGACGAAGGGATTGGCGAACGGCACGTAACGCAGGGTCCGCGGGTCGCTCGCCGTCTGGTGCACCCGGACCGCCGACTCCTCGCGCGGATCGGCGCCCGGCTGGCCGGCGTACAGATCGTCCTGAACTCTGAAGGCCGCTTCCACCTCACTGGCATTGGTGACGACGTGGACCTCGTGTCCCATGCTCGCCAGCGCGTAGCTGTCCCATAACATCTCCCGGCTGACCCCGCCCTGAATGGGGGGATACTTGCCGATCATGCACAGACGCAAGGCGAAACCCTTTCCTGGTTTTCCGGGTGACGGGCCGGTAAGGCGCTGCGAGATACGCGCCTTACCGGCCTTGCAGCGAAAAAGGCGGCCCATCGTCAGGTCGCCCTACGCTGTTATCCGCGGCAGTAGAGACAGGGGCCGATGCTGGTGCCGCATCCGATGCACGGAATCATTTCCATGCCGTTCTCGTCCACTGCCGTGTACTGCTGCGGCAGGGCGACGTCGCTGATCTGGAAGATCTCTCCCGGTGACGTCGCCGAATCGACCGGCGTTGCGACTGACAGGTCCACGGACACTGCGTCTCCTTTCGACGGTTGGCGCATTGACAATCACAGGCTGCGGGAAGAAAGCACGCCTGTCGATGATTTCGGAATGCGCCGAACCGTGGGCGTTCCCCCCCATCCGCGTACGGCGACTCGCGCTCATCCACACCGCCGGCACGATCGGCGCCGCGAGGGTGTCCACCCGTGCGAGCAGCGGAGGTTGCGTTCGGGCGCGGCCGGGTCGATCCGCCATCGCGCGAGCGCGTCGGCCACGGCCTCCTCCTTGGTGATCGCTCGCGGGCCCGAGGCGTGCCGGATGAGGCCGGCCGCGACCGCGGTCGCGCGGTGGAGGCCGAAGCTCAGCGCGCCGCCCGGCCGGCCCACCGGCTCGCGGGCCACCGCGACGGAGTCCGCGATGGGCCGCGCGAACACGGACGTTCCCCTGCCGAGCCCTGGGACACCGTCGAGCCGGTCCGCGACGAGGGCGGCCACCGGGGCCGCCTCCTCGGGGAGATAGGCGACCAGCGCATCAGTTCGTGGGTACATGCCCGCCCGGGAGAGAACCTTCGCCCGGTAACGGACCTCCGCCTCCTCCAGGATCCGGAGCGTACGAGCCCAGACGGCCGGCGCCGCCGCCGGATCGGCGAGATGCACGTAGACACGGAGGACGGCGGTGTCCGGACAGGACCCGCGCGAGCCGTCGACGACGAGGAATCCCGGGGAAAGCGCGGCACGCGCGCACGGAAGCTCCGCCACCCCCGTGCCCGGCCGGATCGACGAGGCAGGGATCAGGACGCGCACGCCGTCGATCCGGGCGACGACGTCGGCGGAACCCGCCTCCTCGCTCAGGACCTCCACCGGTGCGGGGGTGCGCCGATGCGGCACGGACGCCCGCAACGGCTCCTCCAGGGCGGGGGACGGCGTCATGTCGTGGTCGTCGTTCCCGACATGGAAACGGTCGTAGACGAGCTTGGCCAGCAGCCGTTCGAGCTCGGCCGGGTGGGCTGCGGACAGGCGGTGGCGCGGGCCCGCCTCCGCCCGGGTGCCGTCGGGGTACACGGTGATCCCGTGAAGGAGCGGGCGCAGGCGTCGGGCGATACGGATCCTGCTCACGCTGATCGATCGAGGCCCACGCGCGCGCCGGCCTCGCTTCCGCTGAGTAACAACATCTGGCCGACCCCGAGCATGACCTTCCCCTTGGCCGGCAGGCGGCCGCTGATCTGCGTGAGCGCCAGAGTCCTGTCGATCAGGTGCCAGCCCGCGAATCGGCCCGCCCGCTCCGCCAGGCCCGTGGGGTCGACGTCCACCGACGCCAGATAGCTCTCCCACATCGCGGAGACATGTCCCCGCGCCCTGCCGAACGCGGAGTCCAGACGCTGCCCGAGGTCGCCGGCGCCGGCCTTGCCCGACAGCGCCCCGCACAGAGCCTGGTAGACGATGTCGCCCGCGAGGCTGCCGACGTCGCGGGCGGGATCCGCCGCCCTGAACTCCTCCCAGTCGGTGAGATAGAGCCCCTCCTCGTCGCGGCGGAACTGGTCAAGACGCAGATCGCAGTGCGCGGGAACCCGGGGCGCGTCGTCCTCCAGCGCAAGCAGCGCGGCGATCGCGCTGATCAGGGCGGTGTCCTGCTGCAGGAGCCGCCACATCGCCAGTTCGCCGCCGCTCGCTCCCAGATAGCTTCGCAGCGGCAACGCTCTGAACTCGTCCAGCGCCGGACGAGCGAGTGGCGACGCGGAGATCCCGGCCGTGAGGTCACGGGAGTGAAGCAGCGCGATGAGCTGCCCGCATTCGCGGCACAGCTCGTCGTCGACGGGCAGTTCGAAAGCGGACGGGCCCGATCGGTAGTCGTATATCAGCAGCCGGGCGCCTTCCTCCGAGGCGACCAGCGCCGGTGTGCGCGCCGCCAGGGAGTTGTCTCCGAAGCCGGCGAACTCGGCGAAGTGAAGTGCTCTCGAAAATCGTTCCGCCGTGTCCGCGACCGCGCCGGTGAGCCTTTTGGCGAAAAGGCGCCGCGGGGCACCGCCGGCGGATGTGGAGTATCCCGTCCAGATGAGGTTCCGGCCACGCGGCGGAGCCGGGTCGGCGACGAAGTCCGCATATCCCATCCCGGCCAGGAGCGACCGGATGTCCGCTGCTCGGTCCGCCGACATGTCCATTCCTCCGTGCGCCTGTATCCGAAGACCGTGCATGGGCTTTCGTAACCGAAGGCCCATGCACGGTCGGGTTGACTCGCTACCTCATCGTCGTCAGCGGCGCCATCTCGGTGAGTTCGGTCCCGTCGGCGGCGATTTCATCGCGGGAAACGTACGTGGTCGCGGCGTCGATGAGCTCTCTGGAAATCATGCGCATTCCCTTCTCGATTGCGGTCAAGTGACATGTAAACTCGCGGGGTCGAGGCCCGTCCATGAATTCGGCGTGGGCCGAAGCGATGACGGCCTCCGGCGCCGGTGCGGAGGGTGACGTCAGCGACGGCCGCTCAGCAGGACCAGCCCGAGCGGCGTCAGCGCGTGCCGCACGTTCTTGCCGATCCTGGTCGTGGTGACCAGCCCGGTGGCTCTGAGCACCGCGATGTGCTCCGACGTCGTCGGCATGCTCATCTCGACGCGCCGGGCCAGCTCCGTCGTCCCGCAGGGCGAGGTGAGGTTGTGCAGGATGGCGGCACGCGTGTGGCCGAGCAACTGCTCCATCGCCACCTGGCGCTCCCGCGGCGTGGACGGCTCGGGCGGCAGCGGGGCGGTGGTCGGATAGACCACGATCAGCTCACCGCCGAGGAACGACCGGCCGACGGGCTCGCCGTCCCAGAGGGGCGACGGCGCCAAGGTGACCGGCCCCTCGCCGGAGGCGGACGGCACGTGGATGGTCTCGGCGAGCGGCTGGACCGCGCTGCGCATGCCGTGCCGGGTCACGGACCGGCTGAACTCGACCACCTCCTGTTCATGCCCCGCGCGCACGTCGTCCCAGTACGGCAGCAGGCATGCGCGGAAGTACGAGCGCAGCGCGGCCGTGAGCCCGGTCCGCTGGCCGGTGCTCCCGACGAACGCGGTGAGCCACCGCGGGATCTCCCGCCCGGCGAACGCCGCGCGCAGCTCCCCCCACACGGTGCTGTCAGGCATGCCGGCCACCAGGCGCAACGCCCGATCCAGCTCCGGCTCGGGCGGAGCGATGAAGGTCAGCGCGTTCTGGCAGAGCGTCACCATGTCCAGCAACGGCCTGGCCATGGCAGGCAGGCGCGCGGCCGCGTGCCGTTGCCACCCGCGCAGTTCCCCCTCATGACGGACGCGGCTGAGCGAGTGAAGGCTGTTCAACGTCTCGATCAGCGGCATGGGCTCGGCTGAGCAGCGGATCGAGCCGAGGTCCAGCATGAGCGCCTCCCGCGAGCCTTACTCCAGTGAAGTCATAAAGTAAAAGGGGGGCGTATATCCCGCATATACGATCGCCACGTCACGTGGTCATCCTGACAGGTAGGTGGGCTGTTGGAGTTCACGATCCTCGGCGACGTCGGGTTCACCGTCGATGGCCGCCCGATCGCCATCAGGTCCGTCCGCAAGCGCCTCATCCTCGCCATGCTGCTGGCTCGCCGCGGAGCCCCCGTCTCCTCCGGCCGCCTGCTCGACGCCCTCTGGGAACACGAGCCGCCGAAGTCCGCGCGCGAGAACCTGCGCGTCTACGTCTACCGTTTACGCACCACGCTCGGTGCGGGCACGTCCATCGAGCACGACGCGGGCGGCTACCGGTTGCACCTGGGGCAGGCCGGCCTGGACGCGGCCCGCTTCGAGGAGCTGGTCGAGCAGGGCGACCGGGCCCGCTCCGGCGGCGACCGGGTCAATGCGGCCCGCTGGTACGGAGAGGCACTGAGCCTGTGGCGGGGCCGCGCCTTCGGCGAGCTGGCCGACCACCCGTCGCTGCGGGAGGAGTCTCACCGCCTAGAGGAACGCCGCCTGGTGGCGCAGTCGTGCCGCATCGACGCCGAGCTCGCGCTGGGTGCGCACGCGCGACTCCTCCCCGACCTGGTCGGGCTCGTGGCCGACCACCCGTTCAGCGAAGGCTTCCGCGCCCAGCTCATGCTGGCCCTCTACCGCTCCGGACGCCAGAACGACGCCCTGAACGTGTACCAGGAGGGCAGGCGGCTCCTGGCGGAGGAGCTCGGCCTGGCTCCCGGTCCCGAGCTGGAGGCCTTGCACCGGGCGATACTCGGCCATGAGCGGCATCTCGAACTGCCCGGCCGGCCGCCCGGCCCGTGCGAGCTGCCCGCCGACCCGCCGATGTTCACCGGGCGCACCGGGCTGGTCGAGCAGCTGACGGCCGAGGTGGCCGGCGAGCGCCCTATCCCGCTGGTGATCTCCGGAGGCGGTGGCGTGGGCAAGTCGGCGCTGGCCATCCACGTCGCCTGGGCCGTACGCGACGACTTCCCCGACGGCCAGCTCTACCTCAACCTGCACGGGGCGTCCCCCGGCGGCAGGCCGCTCCAGCCCATCGAAGCGCTGAGCCGGCTGCTGCGCTCGCTCGGCCTGGACGCCGCCGCCGTGCCCGCGGACCCCGACGAGGCCGCCGCCCGGTTCCGTTCGCTGACCATGGGGCGTCGCCTGCTGATCGTGCTCGACAACGTGCGGGACGCCGCGCAGGTGCGCCCGTTGCTGCCGGCCAGCCGTACCTGCGCCGTCCTGGTGACCAGCCGCAAGGCACTGGCCTCGCTGGAAGGCCAGTCGTTGTGCGAGCTGGGCGTCCTGTCCGACGACGACTCCCGCGCCCTGCTCACCCGGCTGATCGCACGTCACGGCGTTCCCGCCGACGAGGAATCGCTCGCCGACGTGGCCCGGCACTGCGGCCACCTGCCGCTGGCGATCTCCATCGCGGCGGCGCGCGTCGCCACCCAGGGCACCTGGACGCTGCGCAGGCTCGCGCGCCGGCTGACCGAGGAGCGTCGCCGCCTGGCGGAGCTGGAGACGGACGACCGCGCCGTCCGAGCGAGCCTGCAGGTCAGCTACCGCGATCTCGACCCGGCGCAGGCCCGCCTGTTCCGGTACCTGAGCCTGCTCGACCTGCCGCAGCTGGGCACCGACACCGTCGCGGCCCTGACCGGGCTCCCGCACACCGACGTGGAGAGCCTCCTCGACCGGCTCGCCGACGCGCACCTGGTGGAGGCGGTCGCGCCGGGTCGCTACTGCCTGCACGATCTGACCCGCCTGCTCGCCAGGGAGCTGACCGCCGCCGAGGACCCGGCCGGGGACAGGGCGGCAGCCGTACGGCGGGCTCTGGACGCCTATCTGGCCCTGGCCAGGAACGCCAGCGCCATCGTGATCCCCGTCGCCGTCTGGCGCACCACCCTCGGCCCTGCCACGTCCGCTCCGCCTCCCCGCTTCGCCGACAGGCAGGACGTCTACGCCTGGGTGGACGCCGAGGCCGCGAACCTGCCCGCGGTGGTCGGCACCGCGGCGGCGCTGGCCGCCGACGATCTGGTCACGGCCCTGTCCGCGGCGTTGTTCTTCCCGCTCTACGAGCGCGGCCGATGGCGCGAGCTGCACGAGATCGCCGAGCTGGCGATGGCGTCGGCCGACCGGCTGGGCGGCGCGCACCACCGCGCCGTCGCGCACAGCGACATGGGGTACGTGCTGGCCGACCTGGGCCGGCACAGCGACGCGATCCGGCATCTGGAGACCTCCCGCGAGCTGTACCACGAGAGCGGCAACCGCCGCGGGGAAGCGGCGCAGCTCGACCGGCTGGCCGTCGTCCACAGCAGGCTCGGGCGTTACGACGACGCGATCGTCAGGTTCCGGCAGTCGGTCGGGCTCGAGAGCGGCCAGGGCAACCGGTTCGGCGAGGCGATCACGCTGGCCAACCTCGGGCTCACCTACCGGCGGGCCGGCCGCCTGGAGGAGGCCATCGACGCGTACGAGGGTTCCCTGGCCATCACCGGGGAGATCGGCGACTCGGTCGGCACCGCCATCGCCCTGGGCCATCTCGCCGAGGCCCACCGGCGCTGTGGCCGGAGCAAGGAGGCGGCCGACTACTTCCGGCAGGCTCTCGACGCCGACCGGGTGGCCGGTGATCTCGGGAGCTGCACGGAGGCCATCCATTGGTGGGGGCTCGGCCTGGCCCTGGACGACCTCGATCAGGGCGCTCGGGCGCGGGACTGCTGGTCCAGGTCCGCCGAGTTGTTGTACGAGCTCAACCTGATCGACGCGGCCGAACGCTCCGCCATCGAGGCCGCTGCCCATCCGCGCACCCCCGAGGTCATCCTCAGGAACATGTGAGGCCGCGCCGGCGCGCGCGACGGTTCAGCGGTCGCTTTCCATCCACACCAGGAGCTGCTTGAGCAGGCCGTCGAGCCGCACCTGGTCCGCGGGTGTGAGGGTGTGCACCAGGCCGTTCTCCACCTCCGCGCAGATGGACATCGCGTCCGTCCACAGGTGCTTGCCCTTGGCGGTCAGCTCGACGTCCACGCGGCGGCGGTCCTCAGCGCTGCGCACTCTGCGCACGAGACCCGACCGCTCCAGCGTGTCGAGCCGGCCCGTCATCCCGGCCGGGGACAGCAGGAGGTCGCCGGCCAGCTCGGACGGGGTCGCCGACCCGTCGCGTGCCACCAGCCGGTGCAGGGTGTCGAACTCGTAGTCCTGCATGCCCACCTCCCGCAGCGCCGCCTCCTTGGTGTGGGACAGATGCTTCACCAGGGCCTGCATCCGCGTCACGATGCCCTCGGTCCGCTCGTCGAAGGGTGCTTTGCCACGCCAGCGGGCCAGATGACGATCGACCGAATCTTCCATGGAGAAATCATACGGAAGCGAATTATTGCTTGACGAATGTTTCGCTGGCGAAATAGCTTCGGGGCTCATGACCCAGCGGCTCCTGATCGGTCGATGCCTGTCCGCACTGGCCACCGCTCTCATCCCCACCACGCTGACCCTGGCGGTCCTGCGGATCACCGACGACGGCGGGGCGCTCGGCATCGTGCTGGCGAGCGAGATGGTCCCCCTCCTGCTCCTGCTGCCCGTGGGGGGAGTGCTGGCCGACCGGATCCGGCCCGAGCTGGTCGCACTCCTCGCCGACCTCGTCCGATGCCTGTCGCAGGCCGTCATCGCCGTCGAACTGCTGCTCGGCGTGCATCGCCTCCTGGACCTCGCGCTGCTGTCGGCGCTTTCGGGCGCGGCCATCTCGTTCGGCAGCCCGGCGGTGCCCAGGATGGTGGTCGCGGTGGTGCCGTCGCAGGACAGGTTGCGGATGAACACCCGAATCGGCGTGGCGACAAGCCTTTCCGCGGTCGTCGCTCCCGCGCTGGCCGGCACCATCACGGTGGCCGCCGGTCCCGGTTGGGCGGTCGCGCTCACGGCGGTGTTGTTCGCCTGCTCGGCGCTGACCCTCGGAGGGATCCGCACCCGAGCTCCGGATCGCGGCGGGCAGGACGCCACCTCCTCCTTCGGCCGGGATGTGGCCGAGGGGTGGCGGGAGATCAGGGCGCGGCCGTGGTTCCTGGCCTGCGTGCTGGGACACGGAGTGTGGCATCTCGTGGCCGGAGTGTTCCTGACGCTCGGCCCCGTGGTGGCCGTCCAAGAGTTGGGCGGCGAGGCGAGCTGGGCGCTGATCGTGCAGAGCGGTACGGCCGGCATGGTCCTGGGCGTGTTCGCCGCTCCCCGGCTGCCCATCCGCCGGCCGCTGGCGGTGGTGCAGGCCGGGGCCGCGTGCTACCTGCTTCCCATGGCGGCCCTGGCCGCCGGCTCGTCCCTCTGGGTCATGACGAGCGCGTACTTTGTGGCGATGTTCGGGCTGGGGCTGCTCAGCCCGCTGTGGGAGACGGTGGTGGCCGACGAGGTCCCCGAGCACGCGCTCGGGCGGGTGCGGTCGTTCGACCACCTCATCTCGTTCGCGTCGCGACCGTTCGGGCTGGCGACGGCGGCACCGCTGGCCGCCGTCACCGGGGTGACGGCGCTGGCCCTGATCGGCGGTGCCCTGGTCGCCGCGGCGAACCTCGCCGCAATCCTCCTCCTGGGCAAGCCCTCCAAGGCGTCCTCCGGCCCCGACCCGGACCGCAAGCACGCCCCGTCCTCGCAGTGAGGCCCCGCGTCGTGCGGTGGGACGCCCTGACGGGACGCCCTGACGGGACGGCTTCGCGGTGATCCCGTCACGAGCCCGGCCGCTGGTCTCCTATGACCATTGACCGGGGGTCGGACTGACCGGTTCAGCCGACGGCGGCCTCGGCGCGGCGCCGGCACTCCTCCAGGGTGAGGCCGGCCAGCGCCTCCCGCACGGCGGGCACGCACACCGGGGCCATGGACAGGCTCGTCACGCCCAGCCCGGCCAGCAGCGGCGCGAGCTGCGGATCGCCGGCCGCCTCGCCGCACACCCCGACCGGCTTGCCCGCCTCCCTGCCCGCCCGCGCGCACATGCCGATGAGCTGGAGCAGGGCGGGCTGACGCGGGTCCAGCAGATCGGCCAGCGCCGGGTGCTGGCGGTCGGCGGCGAAGGTGTACTGGGCCAGGTCGTTCGTGCCGATGCTGAGGAAGTCGACCTCCCGCAGCAGCGCCCCGGCCCGAAGCGCCGCCGCCGGCACCTCCACCATCGCACCCACCTTCGCGACGCCCCGCTCGCGGGCGCGGCGGGCGAACCCGCTCGCCTCCTCGACGGTGGTGACCATGGGCGCCATCACCCATGCCCGCGTGCCCGTCGCCCTGGCCGCCTCGGCGATTGCGTCGAGCTGGGTGTCCAGCACGCCGGGCAGGATCCGGTCCACCCGCAGGCCCCGCACGCCCAGGGCGGGGTTCGGCTCCTCGGGCAGGCCCAGGAAGGGCAGAGGCTTGTCGGTGCCCGCGTCGAGCGTGCGCACGATCACGGACTCCGCCTGCTCGAACACCTCCGCGTACGCGGCCACCTGCTCCTCGAACGACGGCGCCACCGTACGGCCGAGGAACAGGAACTCCGTCCTGAACAGCCCGACGCCCTCCGCGCCCGGCCGCAGATCCTTGGCCGAGCCGATGTTGAGCAGCAGCTTCACCGGATGGCCGTCGGCGGTCCTGCCGGGGCCGCTGCTCGCGGCCAGCCTGGCCCGCTCCGCGCGGTCGCCCGCCACGATCTCGGCCGCCCGCTCCTCGGTGAGGCCGGTCGTGACCTCGCCGGTGCCGCCGTCCACGCCGACGACCGTGCCGTCGGGCAGGCCCATGGCGCCCGCGCAGGCCACCACCGCGGGCAGGCCGCGGCCCCGCGCCAGGATCGCGGTGTGGCTGGTGGGCCCGCCCCGCTCCGTGACGAGCGCCAGCACGTCCGGCCCCAGCCCCGCGGTGTCGGCGGGGGAGAGGTCCTCGGCCACCAGCACGTACGGGTGGCCGGGGGCGGGCAGGCCGGGCATCGGCAGGCCGAGCGCGAACGCCACCGCCCGGTGCTTGAGATCGTCCAGATCGGCTGCCCGCTCGGCCAGGTAGCCGCCCAGCCCGGCCAGGGCGTCGCGGTGCTGGGCGAAGGCGGCGTCGAGGGCGTGCGCGGCGCCGGCGCCGTCGCGCGCCCGCCGCTCGGCCTCCTCCAGCAGCATGGGGTCCTCGGCCATCATGGCCAGCGCCTCGAGAATCTCCGCCGCCTGCTCCCCGCCCGCGACCCCCGCTTCACCGGTCGTCGCGGGGGGGGGGGGGGGGGGGGGGGGGGGGGGGGGGGGGGGGGGGGGGGGGGGGGGGGGGGGGGGGGGGGGGGGGGGGGGGGGGGGGAGGGGGGGGGGGGGGGGGGGGTGGGGGGGGAAGAGTAG
>NZ_JBVJHP010000013.1:0-229230 GCF_055586745.1 Nonomuraea sp. NPDC049378 | reverse complement strand
CTGCCCGGCCCGACCCCCCCTCCTCGCCGCGCCCGCCCCTATGACGCGTCACCCTTCCGGCGCGGGCGGCGGCGGCGCGGGCGGCGGCGGCGCGGCGGTTGAGGTCGGCGGCGACCGCCTCCAGGGCCCTGGCGACCGTGGCCGCCTCAGCGGCGGGGTCGGTGACCGGGCGCGCTTCGGGCAGCGCCGGCGGCCCCGCCATCCGGATCACCGGGCCCGCCGCCCGACCCTGGCTGACGCCGAGGCCGGCGAGCCCTCCGGCGGCGCCCGCCTCGGGGCCGCCGCCGGAGCCGCCGCCGGAGCCGCCGCCGGAGCCGCCGCCGGAGCCGCCGCCGGAGCCGCCGCCGGGGCCGCCGTCGTGAGTCGTGGCCCTCTGCGGTCCCGTGCCGGGGGGAAGGGGGGCAGGGCGGGACAGGTCACGCATCGAGGGCCTCTTCCGCGTCCAGGTCGCGCGACAGCAGCGCCGCCAGGGAGTCCAGAGCCTCCTCCGCCCCGGGCCCCTCCGCTTCGAGCGTGACCTCTGAGCCGCGCACCGCGCCCAGCGACAGCACCCCCAGCATGCTCCTGGCCGGCACGGACTTCTCGCCCAGCCGGACCGTCACCGGCACCCCCAGCTTCGCCGCCGCCTGGACGAACAGCTTGGCGGGACGGGCGTGCAGGCCACTGGCCGAGGCCACGGCCACCGTTCGTTGTGCCATGAGAAGCCTCCCAGGCTCCATGTTCGATCTCGCGTGCTCGATCTTCGTGTCTTCAGCGTTCGTTCGTCAGCGTTCGTTCGTCAGCGTTCGTTCGTCAGGGCTCGATGGTGACCTTGATGGCCGCGCCCCTGCTGACGAGATCGATCCCGTCGAGCACCTGGGGCAGCGGCAGCCGATGGGTGATGAGGTCGGACACCACCACGGCGCCGTCGGCGACCAGTCGCAGCGCCTCCGCGTTGTGCGCGGGGCTGGAGCCGTTCGCGCCGACGATGGTCAGCTCGCGGTAGTGCACCAGGTTGGAGTCGAGCGCGATGACGGGATCGTCCTTGGGCAGGCCGCCGAAGAAACTGATCCGGCCCTGCCTGGCCGCCATCCGCACGGCCTGCTCCTGCGCCGCGCCCGACGCCGCCGCCGTGATCACGACGTCCGCGCCCCTGCCGCCGGTCAGCTTGAGCACCTGCTCGGCCGGGTCGGCGTCGATGGCCGCGTCGGGGCGTACGAGCTCGGCCGCCATCGCCAGGCGCTCGGCGTTGACGTCCACGAGGAAGACCCGGGAGGCGCCGCGCGCCCGCGCCAGGCGCACGTGCAGGCAGCCGATCGGGCCCGCGCCCATCACCACCACGTCGTCGCCCGCGCCGACGCGCGCCAGCGACTGGCCGTTCAGCACGCACGCCAGCGGCTCGGCCACCGACGCCTCGGCGAAGCCGACGCCGGACGGGATGGTGTTGACGCCGTCCACGGCCAGCACCTTGGAAGGGACGATCATGTACTCGGCGAAGCCGCCGTCGTAGTGGTAGCCCATCGACTCCTGGTTCGGGCAGACCGTACGGCGGCCGCGTACGCACTCCTGGCACGTGCCGCACGGGATGGCGGCGATCACCTGCACCCGCGCGCCCGTGCCGACGACCTCGCCGGCGATCTCGTGGCCCATGACGCGCGGCGGCCTGATGTGGTGGTGGCCGAACGTGAAGATCTTGGCGTCCGTGCCGCACGTCGAGCAGTTGCGCACCCGGATCTTCAGCTCGCCGGGCCCCGCCTCGGGCTCGGGCGCGTCCTCGATCCTGATGTCGCCGGGTGCGTGAAATCTGGCGACCTTCATGTGAGCTCCTTCATCACCTGCGAGACCTCCGTGGCCTCGCGCAGCGTCCTCGCGCGGTCGGGGTCGAGCAGGATCTCGGCCAGCTGCGACAGCAACCGCACGTGCCCGTCGTCCTTGGCGGCGATGCCGACGCACAGGGTGACCTGCTCGCCGTCCCAGTCGACCCCGCCGGGGAAGCGGACCACGCAGATCGCGTCGCGCCGGACGTCCTCCTTGGAGGCGTTCGTCCCGTGCGGGATGGCCACCCCCTCGCCGACGTAGGTGGAGATCGACCGTTCGCGTTCGAGCATCGCCTCGATGTACGGCTCCGCGACCGCCCCCACGTCGGCCAGCGCCCGCCCGCACCGGCGGATGGCCGCCTCGCGGTCGGGGGCGCTCTCGTGCAGCAGCACGGCCCGCGGGTCGAGCAGGTCGTCACGCATCGACGGTGCCGCCGTTCTTGATGGTGTTCACCAGCTTGGTCACCGCCGGGTCGCCGAGGAAGATCTGGAACGACACCAGGGGCTTCCCGGGGGCGGAGGCCTTGGCCCTGGCGGCGAGCCCCGAGTGGCACACGATGACGTCGGCGTCGTCGGGGATGGAGTTGACCGGGGTGTGCTCGACGGTGACGCCGCTGTCCTTGAGCTGCTTGCGCAACTGCGAGGCGAGCATCACGCTGCTGCCCATCCCGGCGTCGCAGGCGACGATGAGCTTCTTGATGTCCTTGCTGTCGATGCTGGGCATGGTTCAGGCCTCCTTGGTAGCGGGCTCAGTGGTGGAGCCGGTGGTGGGCCCGGTGGCGGGCTCGGTGCCTTCTGCGGATTCTGCGGATTCTGCGGACGCGGTGGGGCCCGCGGAGTCGTCCTGCTCCGCCTTCTCGCCGCGGCCGAAGCCGAGCAGGACGGCGGCGACGGCGAACGACACGGCCGCGGCCACGAGGATTCCCAGGCTGGAACCGAGCCAGCCGC
Organism: Nonomuraea sp. NPDC049378; assembly: GCF_055586745.1. NCBI lineage: Bacteria > Bacillati > Actinomycetota > Actinomycetes > Streptosporangiales > Streptosporangiaceae > Nonomuraea > Nonomuraea sp. NPDC049378. Next base: position 226,486 of record NZ_JBVJHP010000013.1, on the reverse strand, counting down.
CCCTCGGGGTGACCGCGAGATACGCGAAGATGCTGCCGGGCGACGGCGAGGCGACCAGGCCGGCGCCGGTGGCGATGAACGTGAACACGCCGGCCGCGCCGCCCGCGATGACGGCCAGGATGAGGCGCGGCTTCATGAGCACGTACGGGAAGTAGATCTCGTGGATGCCGCCGAAGAACTGGATGAGCATCGCGGCGGGGGTGCTGGGCCGCAGCTGGCGCGGGCCGAACAGCAGGAACGCCAGCAGCAGGCCGAGCCCGGGGCCGGGGTTCGACTCGAGCATGAACAGGATCGACTTGCCGGTCTCGGCGGCCTCGGCGATGCCGAGCGGGGTGAGCACGCCGTGGTTGATGGCGTTGTTGAGGAACAGCACCTTGGCCGGCTCGATCAGCACGGAGGCGACGGGGAGCAGGTTGTTGCCGATCAGCCAGCTCACGGCGTTGCCCGCGGCGGTGGTGGCGGCCTCCACGATGGGGCCGATGCCCAGCATGCCGATGACGGCCATCACGCCGCCCACGATGCCGGCGGAGAAGTTGTCCACCAGCATCTCGAAGCCGGCCTTGGTCCGCTGCTCCGTGAACTTGTCCACATATTTCAGGATCAAGGCGGTGAGTGGCCCGATGATCATGGCGCCGAGGAACATCGGGGACTCGGTGCCCACCACGACGCCCATGACCGCCACCGCGCCGACGACCGCGCCGCGCTGCCCGTGCACCATCCGGCCGCCGGTGTAGGCGATGAGCACCGGAAGCAGGGTCCCGATGATCGGGCCGACCATCTTCGCGAGGGTCTCGTTGGGCAGCCAGCCGGTCGGGATGAACAGCGCGGTGATCAGACCCCAGGCGATGAACGCGCCGATGTTCGGCATGATCATGCCGGCCAGATGGCCGCCGATGCGCTGGACGGTGGCCTTGACACCGGTTCCGGTGACCGGGGGCGTGTAACTTTCGGCCATGGGACTTGCTCCTTCGGGGGATGAGCAGTGATCAGCCGCTTCGCTGGGTCAGGGGAGTGCGGGTGCGGGCGGGGACGGCAGGGCGGGGGAGGAGAGGAGACGGGCCGGGTCGGGGGAGCCGACGGTGACGGCGCCGGGGTCGATGTCGGCGGGGCCGGGCATCCGGCTGCCGGGCAGGCGCACCGCCGCGGCGCCCCAGGCCAGCGCCTGGGCCAGCGCGCCGGGGCCGCGCCCGCCTCCGGCGAGGAAACCGGCCAGCATGGCGTCGCCCGCGCCGACGGAGCTGCGGGGTTCGGCGACGGGGGCCTCGCCGTACCAGATGCCGTCCGGGCCGACGAGGACGGCGCCGTCGCCGCCCAGGCTGGCCAGCACCGCCCGCGCGCCCGCGGCGCGTAACGTGGCCGCCGCCTCCACGACGTCGCCCACGCATCGGATGGGCATGCCGGTGGCGGCGGAGAGCTCCTCGGCGTTCGGCTTCACCAGGGCCGGCGCGGCGCCGAGCGCGCAGGACAGCGCCGGGCCGCTGGTGTCGACCGCGACGTGGATGCCCGCCCCGGCGAACCTGCGGCACAACGACGCGTAGACGTCGGCGGGGACCTCGGGCGGAAGGCTGCCCGAGGCGACCACCCAGTCGGCTCCCCGGTCACCGGAGTGCGCGGCCTCCAGCACGGCGTCGGCGATCGTGTCGAGCTCGTCCTGCGCGAGGGCCGTGCCGGGTTCGTTGACCTTCGTGACGGTGCCGTCGGGCTCGGCGAGGGTGACGTTCGACCTGGTCGGGCCCGCGACGGGGACGGTGACCATGTCGAGGCCCTCGTCGGCGAGCAGCCGTACGAGCTGCCTGCCCTCGTCGCCGCCGAACGGCACCACCGCGCGCGAGGCGACCGCGTTGGCCAGCAGGGCGCGCGAGACGTTCACCCCCTTGCCGCCCGGGTCGAGGTGGGCGGCGGCGGCGCGGATGACCGCGCCCCTGTCCAGGGCGGCGATCTCGATCGTGCGGTCGAGGCTGGGGTTGAGCGTCAGGGTGAGGATCACGCCCGGATCACCTCCGGGCCCGCCGCGGCCAGGTCGGCGGCCAGCGCGACGTCCAGGCCGGTGTCGGTGATCAGCACGTCGATCTCGGCGAGCTCGGCGAACGTGGCGAGATAGGTGTTGGTGAACTTCGTGTGATCGGCCAGCAGCACGCTGCGCTGCGCGGCCTTGACCATGGCCCGCTTGATCGCCGCCTCCGCCGGGTCGGGCGTGGTCAGGCCCCTGCTCAGCGAGCAGCCGTTGGTGGCCATGAACGCCACGTCGACGTTGAGATGGGCCAGCGGGCGCAGCGCCCAGTCGTCGACGGTGGCGAGCGTCTTGCCGCGCAGCCGGCCGCCGAGCATGATCACGTGCAGGTTGGCGCGGGCCGCCAGGGCGGTGGCCAGCGGTGGAGAGTTCACCACCACGGTGAGCTCCCGGTCGGCGGGCAGCACCTGGACCAGCCGTCCCGTGGTGGTGCCCGCGTCGATGATCACGGAACCGTCGTCGGGGAGCTCGGCGAGCGCCGCCTTGGCGATGCGCTCCTTCTCGCCCGTCATCACCTCGTCACGGGTGGCCAGCGCGGGCTCGAACCCCAGCCGCTCCACGGGGATCGCGCCCCCGTGGACCCGGCGCAGCACACCCGCCCGCTCCAGCGACGTCAGGTCGCGGCGGATCGTCTCGGTGGTCACGTCGAGCTCGGCGGCCAGCGTCACCACGTCGACGCGGCCCGCGGACCGCGCTCTCCGCAGGATCTCCTGCTGCCGCTCCTCGGCGTACATGATGTTGATTCACCGCCGTTTCGAGTTGGTTTCATCTGTGTTTATACCCGCTTAGTTGTGCGGTCAAGGGGATGCGGGCGGAATCTGGTAGTTGTAGGCGGGTGCGAATCAAGCCCCTTGCCGCCGTGCCCGTCGTCCTCGCCACGGCGCTGACCGCCGTACCCGCTCACGCCGAGAGGGCCAAGCCGCCCTCCGTCCCCGCCGGCACCACGGCCGCGTGGCTGGTCTTCGACCGGCAGGCGGGCAAGTTCGTGGCCACGCGCAACGCGCACAGGAAGTACCGCTCGGCCTCCATCGTCAAGATCCTGATCGCGATCGACTACCTGGAGCGGCACAAGAGCGTGCCCGCCGCCGACGCCAAGCTGCTCAAGGGCATGCTGCGGGCCAGCGACGACGACGCGGCCTCGACGTTCTGGGAGCGCGAGGGCGAAGGGAAGATCGTCGTCAGGACGGCCCGCAGGCTCGGCCTGGCCGACACCACACCGCCGCCCGCCTCCAAGCCGGGCTTCTGGGGCTACACCTCGCTCAGCGCGTACGACATCGTGCGCACCTACCGCTACCTGTTCGACCGGGCCGACGCCAAGGTCAGGAACCTGATCCTGGGCCACCTGCGCAAGGCCGCGCCGTGCGGGGCCGACGGCTTCGACCAGACCTTCGGCATCCCCGACGCGATCCCCCGGCCGTGGGCGGTCAAGCAGGGCTGGTCCGGGTTCGGCATGACGCCGCCGAGCCGCTGCAAGGACGCCAAGGCCGTCGGCGCGCCCATCTCGTGGGTGGCGCAGCGGGCCACCGGCTCGGGCGTGCCCGACTACGGCCGCCCGGTGCTGCACACGACCGGCCTGGCAGGCCGGGGCGACCGGTACGTCATGGCGGTGCTCACCGCGCACCCGGTGGGCGGCACGTGGAGCGGCTCGGTCAAGCGCATCACCAGGCTGACCCGCGACCTCTACCGCAGCGTCGCCGGCTGACGTCCACGCCCGCCCGCGGGAGCGTCACCGCTGGGGCCGGTGTTGCCTCGCGGGGCGGGCGGGCCGGTAGAGTCGGCCCGATGACGAAGCATGCGATCACCCCGCAGGCCGGCATTCTCGGTGACACGTTCGGGTGCGCCTGCGGCGTGGCCCTGGCCGGCCGGATGCCGGCCGAGCTCCACGCCGCCGAGAACGGCCTGTGCTCGGCGTGCCTCGGCTCGGCGGAGGAAGAACTGACGGCCGGCATGACGCGCGGGTGCCCGTCGTGCGCGGGCAGCGGTCGCCGCAGGGAGCAGGTCACCTGGCAGCTGGCGCACGCCGAGGCCGAGCACCTGATCACGATGACCATCGTGCGCGGGATCGTGGCGGGCTTCGACGGGCCGTTCCACCTGTCGGAGATCGCCGACACGGTCAGGACGGGTCTGGGGCTGCCCGCCGGGCGGCTGCCCGTCGGGCCGCGCGTGCGCGACCTGCTGCTGCAACTGCAGGCCGCGGGCGAGATCACCATGTTGTCGGCGCCGGACGAGCTCATCGGCTCCGACATGGTCCTCTACCGCGACCCCCGGTGGCAGCGCGCCAGGACCCTCGGCATCTGACAGCGCGCCGGGCTCAGGGCGGTGCGGCTCAGGCGCGGCAGAGGACCTCGCCGTGCAGGAGCGACATCCAGCCGTCACCGTCGGCCGCCCACGCCAGCCACCCCTCCGAGATCCGCCGCAGGTCCGCCTCCGTGGCGGCGCCGGTGGCCAGGGCCTGCCGGGCCATCGCGGAGTGCAGGATCCGCTCGGACCACATCCCGCCCCACCAGGCCCGGTCTTCGGGCGTGGCGAAGCACCAGGTCGACGACGTGGCGGTGACGTCCTCGAACCCTGCGGCCCGCGCCCACGACAGCAGCCGCCGCCCCGCGTCCGGCTCGCCGCCGTTGCCTCGCGCGATCTTCTGGTACAGCTCCATCCACTCGTCCAGCACCGGCAGCCGCGGGTGCCAGGCGAACGCCGTGTAGTCGCTGTCGCGGGCGGCCACGAACCCGCCCGGCCTGGTGACCCTGCGCATCTCCCGCAGCGCGCGCACCGGGTCGCCCACGTGCTGCAGCACCTGGTGGGCGTGGACCACGCAGAACGTGTGGTCGTCGAAGCCGAGCGCGTGCACGTCGGCGACGGCGAAGTCCACGTTGCCCAGGCCGCGGGCGCGCACCTCGGCCCTGGCCAGGTCGAGCGCCTCCGCGCTCACCTCGGACGCCGTCACGTGCCCCACCCTGGCCGCGAGGTCCGCGGTGATGGTGCCGGGGCCGCTGCCCACGTCGAGCACCTTCATGTGGGGCTTCAGGTGCGGCAGCAGGTACGCGGCCGAGTTCCCGGCGGTGCGCCGGCGGTGCGAGCGCAGCACCGACTCGTGGTGGCCATGCGTGTAGACGGCTTCCATCGCCGAACTCCTTCGTCTTCGCCGGACCGTTGCCGGCGAGCCTACGCCAATCTCACCATTCAAGAGAAAGTGTCTTGCTGTACGAGACAGGCGCGGCGTGGGCGCGGCCTCCGGTGAATCGGGCGAGCGCCCGGGTAGGGGGCGGGCACCGACCCACAGGAGGACCCATGGCGAAGACCGTGGCAGACGTCATGACAGCCCACCCGGCCACGATCGAGGGCGACCAGCCGGTTTCCGCCGCCGCGGCGCTCATGCGCGAGCACGACACCGGGGCGATCATCGTCAACGACAACGGCCGCATGCAGGGCATCGTCACCGACCGTGACATCGCCGTGCGCGTGGTCGCCGCCGAGCGCGGCCCGGACACGCCGGTACGCGAGGCGTGCAGTCCGGCCGTCGAGGCCGTCGACCCCGACACCGGCATCGAGCAGGCCGTGCGGATGATGCGCTCGCACGCCGTCCGCCGCCTTCCCGTGGTCGAGGACGGCCGCGCCGTCGGCATCGTCAGCCTGGGAGACCTGGCCGTCGAGCGCGACCCGGATTCGGCGCTCGCCGACATTTCGGCCGCCGAGGGAAATCGGTAACGTTGCCCGCGTGGTCACAGTCGACGACGTGCGGCGGTTCGCGCGCACGCTCCCGCGCTCCACTGAGCACCTCATCAGGGACCGCGTCAAGTTCCGGATAGGGCAGATCGTCTACGTGGCGTTCTCGCGCGACGAGACGCAGATGGGCTTCGCGTTCCCGAAGGAGGAGCGGGCGGCGCTGGTGGCGGCCGAGCCGGACAAGTTCCTCATGCCGGGGGAGTCGGACCTGCGCTTCAACTGGGTCGAGGTACGGCTCGCCGCCATCGACGCCGCCGAGATGCGCGAACTGGTGCTGGAGGCCTGGCGGATGTGCGTACCGAAGAAGGTGCGCCTGGAACAGCAGCGGCAGGCCGGCACGCCCTGAGCAGCCAGGGCCTCGGCCGGCGCCGGACCACACGTCAGCCGCGGACGTCGGCCAGCCCGCGCAGCCGGCGCAGCGCCTTGCGGGCGGCCGCCGAGACCCGCTGGTCCGGGTGGTGGTCGATGAACAACCGCAGCACCTGGCCTGTCCACGGATGGTCGCCGAAGGCCAGGATCGGGATCGTGCCCGCCTGCTCCTCCACGTCCATGCCCAGGGCGATCGACTCGATCACCTGGCCGGGCTCGTCCCCGAACTCCAGCAGCGCCGCCGCCATGTCCACCAGCACCCACGCGATCTCGTCCGGCGCGGGCTGCCGCTCGGTGCGGCCGGTCCTGGCCGCGATCACCGCGCCGAGCTTGCGCTTCTCCAGGTGCCGGGAGAGCGCCAGCCGGCCCTCGTCGCCGAACCGGGTCGACAACAACTCCACGCCGATCGCCCGGCTCAGCGGGCTGACCGTGGCCAGCGCCGCGGCGATCTCGGCCACCGCCTCGTCGCGCTCCCGGCCCTTCAGCCATCCGGCCAGCTCCTCGTCGCGTTCCGCCTCGGGGTAGGACCGCAGGCCGTGCAGCAGCGCCGCGGCGTCGCCGTCCGCGAGCGAGCCCATGACCGGGACCTCCTGCCCGGTGGTCGCCGCGACGATCAGCCGCGCCGCCCACAGGCCGAGCCAGCTCAGCGTGTACGGCTCCTCCTGGCGGACCAGCCCGAGCCCTGTCAGCGTCTCCGGCACCTCGCCCTGGTGCGGCTCGCGCGTCAGGAACATCCTGATCAGCTCGAGCAGCAGGGCGCCGTCCGCGGCCAACAGGTCGCGGCAGTGTCCCGCCCAGGCGGCCAGCACCTCGGAGTCGTCGCCCTCCGGCTTCAGTTCCCCGGCCAGCGGGGCGGCGCGCACCGCCGCCGCGAGCGTGGCCTCGCCGGGCAGCCGGATCGGTGGTTGCAGGGGCAGCGTGTCGTCGTGGTAGGAGCTCACCAGCCCATCCTGTCGCGATATTTCTGTTAAAGTGCCAGCCGACACCGAAAAGTCGGAAGAAAGGAGGCGCTGAGATGTCCGGCATCACCACGGGCGCTCCTCGCGCCCGCTTCCACTTCTCGGAGGAACCATGCGTTTCCGTCCCGCGGTCAAGGACGACCTAGACCGCCTGCTCGGCTGCGTCGTCGACGAGCCCATCAGCTGGGCCCACCCTGAGCGGCTGCTGTCGTACGTGGAGAGCCGCAACTACGGCTACGACCGCATCTGGCTGGCCACCGATGACGACACCGACGACATCCTCGCCCGCGCCGTCTGGTGGAGCTTCCCCGACGGCGCCAGGCCGCTCGCGCTGGACTGTCTCTACGTGCACCCCTCGGTCGGCGACCGCGTGGGCGTGGCCGCCGACCTGCTGCGCCACGCCCATGCCGCCTTCGGGCGGGCGCCCGAGTACCACGTCTTCGTGCCCAACGGCTGGCGCGGCGACCCCGCGGCCACGGCGGCCGTCGGCTGGCGCTGGGAGGCCGCCGGCCGCGCCGGGCTGACCGAGGAGCTCGAACGCCTGCGCTACGCGTGGACGGCGGGCGACGCGCCCGTGCCCGAGCCGCCGGACCGGCTCGTCTTCCGCGGCGAGGAGGACGACGAGGTCTTCGTGGAGGCGTTCCGGCGGGTGGCCGCCGGCTCCCTCGACTTCGCCACCCGCCAGGCCCTGCGCACCATGGACCCGGTGGAGCAGGCCCGCGAGGACGTCCGCGACTGCGCGTCCATGCGGGGCGAACGGTCCTGGTGGCGGCTGGCCTACGACAAGGGCGGCGACCTCGTCGGTGTCGCCCTGCCCTCCGCCAACGACGCCGGGCCCGTGGTCGGCTATCTCGGTGTGGTGCCCGAGCGGCGCGGCCACGGGTACGTCGACGACCTCCTCGCCGAGATCACCCGCTTCCACGCGGAGCGGGGCGTCCAGCGGATCGTGGCCGACACCGACTCCGGCAACGTGCCGATGGCCAGGGCGTTCGAGCGGGGCGGCTACCGCAACTTCGCCGTCAGGCTCGTCCTGTCGGCCGATCCCGCGGCTCCGTAACGGCGGATTCCCCGTCAGACCCTGGCCGCCCGGTCCCCGGGCTCCGCCATGCCCGGCGAGGGCCCGCGCAGCCGGGCCCTGACCACCACATCGTGCAGCGCCTCCCCGGCGGAGGCCCGCTCGGGGAGCGCCGACGACTCCCGGGCCTCCTCCAGCGCCGCCGTCATCCGCGCCACGTCCTCCTGGACTCCCGGCACGGACGGCGCCTGCCCGTGCTCGGCCTCCCGCTTCGCGGCGACGAGCTCGGGCAGGTACGCCGGCCCGTACGCGTACAGGCGGGTCAGGTCGGCCTCCAGCTCGCCGGTGCGCATGAGGTGCGTCCCCGTCGCCAGCACGCGGAAGGTGTAGAGCAGCGGCTTCAGCTCGCCGCTCCTGCCGAACAACCGCCACTGCGTGCGCGCGAACCCCAGGTAGTGGTGCGCGTGGTGGCGCGTCAGGCAGCCAGGGGCCAGGGCGACCAGTTCCTCGTGCGCCGCCGAGGACGCCACGACCAGCGGCGAGAGCAGCTGCTCCAGCACGTAGCCGTTGCGGCCGAGCAGCAGCCGCCCGAACTTGGCCAGGTCGTGCGTCACGAGGTCCACCTCGACGCCGTCGCGCGTCCACGTCCGCTCCAGCGTCTCCGGGCCGTGCCGCAGCCCGGCCACCTCCTCCACCGGCAGCAGGTGGGCGCCCCGCAGGTCCACGTCGGAGTCGGCCGAGGGGAACCCGTACAGGTGCGCCCCGCTCACCGTCGCGAACACCGGCGGGTACGGCTGCTCGCCGGGGATCTCCGCCAGCCATCCGGGCAGGTCGTTCACAGGTTCTCCTTCCGTACGCCGATCAGGAAGTCCTCCACCCCCTCCCGGTCCGGCCGGGCGGGCAGCACGCTCGGCGTCGCGGCCAGCTCGGCGGCCAGGGCGGCGCGCCAGGCGTCCACCTCCGCCCACGGCAGGGCTCCGCGCCGGATCGCGAGCAGCCGCTCGCGGTGCGGCCCCACCCGGACCAGCGGCTCGCCGTGCCGGACCAGGTGCAGGCCGCTGAGCAGCAGCCGCACCATGTGCATGGCCTGCTTCCACCTGGGCGCGACCGGGTCGATGCGGCGGAACTGGTCCTCGGCGTAGCCGGCGAACGAGCGCTGCGCCCGCCGCGAATGGAACGCCGTCCGCAACTCGCGCAGCCGCCGGCCGGCGGGGGTGATCACCTCCACGACAGGCGACCACAGGCACTCGAGGACGGTCGGGTTGGCCTCGAGGGCGAGGCCGCAGAAACGCTCGACCTCCCACGAGAACTGCTCGGGCAGCGGCCCGTCGCGGTGCGTGGGGGGTTTCTCCAGCCGCCAGAACGCCGCGGTCGGCGCCACGAACACGCCCCGCCGGTCGGTGTCGGAATTTTCGGTTTCCAGCCCGTACGCCCGCGATCCCATGACGACGGAAAGGATCAAGTCATCGCTCACCCATGTATCTTGCGCCATGGGGGCGCGGGCTGATCTGATCGATCAGTGGGCGGTTACGACGAGGCTTACCGGCAGAGCATCGAACAGCCTGGCGCGTTCTGGGCCGAGGCGGCGCGCGGCATCGACTGGGACGTGGCGCCGGCCACCGCGCTCGGCGACGGCGGCCGCTGGTTTCCCGACGGGCGGCTCAACACCTGCCACAACGCGGTCGACCGGCATGTCGCGGCCGGGCGCGGCGAGCAGGCGGCGCTGATCCACGACAGCCCGGTCACCGGCACGGTCCGCGTCCTCACCTACGCCGACCTGCTCGACCAGGTGGCCAGGACCGCGGGCATGCTGCGCGATCTGGGCGTGCGGGCCGGCGACACCGTGGTCGTCTACATGCCGATGGTGCCGGAGGCGGTCGTCGCGATGCTGGCCTGCGCGCGGCTGGGCGCGGTGCACTCGGTGGTGTTCGGCGGGTTCGCGGCCAGGGAGCTGGCGATGCGGATCGACCACGCCAGGCCCAAGGTGGTGCTCTCGGCGTCGTGCGGCATCGAGCCGGCGCGGGTGGTGGCGTACAAACCGCTGCTGGACGCGGCGCTTGAGCAGGCCGCGCACCGGCCGGACCACTGCGTGATCCTCCAGCGGCCGCAGTCGGTGGCCGAGCTCGCGCAGGGCCGCGACCTCGACTGGGAGCGGGCCGTGCGCGAGGCCGAGCCGGCCGGCTGCGTGAGCGTGGCCGCCACCGACCCCCTCTACATCCTCTACACCTCCGGCACGACCGGCTCGCCCAAGGGCGTCGTGCGCGACAACGGCGGGCACGCGGTGGCGCTGCACTGGAGCATGGCCAACGTGTTCGGCGCCGCTCCGGGCGAGGTCTACTGGGCGGCCTCCGACGTGGGCTGGGTGGTCGGCCACTCCTACATCGTGTACGCGCCGCTGCTGGCGGGCTGCACGACCGTGCTGTACGAAGGCAAGCCGGTCGGCACGCCGGACCCGGGAGCGTTCTGGCGGGTGGTGGCCACGCACGGGGTGCGTACGCTGTTCACCGCGCCGACCGCGATCAGGGCCATCAAGAAAGAGGATCCATCCGGAAATTTCGCGAAAAAGTGGGATCTGTCGGGGCTGCGGTACCTCTTCCTGGCCGGCGAGCGGCTCGACCCCGACACCTACCACTGGGCGTCGGACCTGCTCGGCATCCCCGTCATCGACCACTGGTGGCAGACCGAGACCGGCTGGCCGGTGGCCGCCAACTGCGCCGGCATCGAACGGCTGCCGATCAAACCCGGCTCGCCCACCAAGCCGGTGCCCGGCTGGGACGTGCACATCCTCGACGCCGACGGCAACGACTGCCCGCCGGGGGTCGACGGCGCGGTCACCGTCAAGCTGCCGCTCCCGCCCGGCGCGCTGCCCACCCTCTACCGCGACGACGCCCGCTTCGCCCGCTCCTACCTGGAGCGCTACCCCGGCCACTACCTGTCGGGCGACGGCGGCCACCTCGACGCCGACGGCTACCTCTACGTCATGGGCCGCATCGACGACGTGATCAACGTCGCCGGCCACCGCCTGTCCACCGGCTCGATGGAGGAGGTCATCGCCGCCCACCCCGACGTGGCCGAGTGCGCCGTGATCGGCGTGGCCGACGAGCTGAAGGGGCAGCTGCCGATGGGGTTCGTGGTGCTGAAGGCCGGTGCGGAGCGCGACCCCGCCGAGGTGGAGCGCGAGGTGGCCGCACTCGTACGCGAGCGCGTCGGGCCCGTCGCCGCCTTCCGCCGCGCCCTGGTGGTCGCCCGGCTGCCGAAGACCCGCTCGGGCAAGATCCTGCGCGCCACGATGCGCGACATCGCCGACGGCCGCCCGTACACCACGCCGTCCACGATCGAGGATCCGGCGGCGCTGCCGGAGATCGCGCGCGCCCTGAAGGGTACATAACGTTCGGGCCGGCAACAGACCTGGCGGCAGACCTGCACGGTGTGGAAGCCTGCGCGATCGCGGGCGTGGAGCGCATGATGGGACACCCCCTGTCCCCGGGAGAAGGCCATGATCGATACCCCGAGCTACGCCGACGCCCTGAGGATTCTCGGCTGCAAGGACGGCAGGCTGGTCAAGGTCGTCGGGTTCGCCTCGGCCGCCGAGCGCACCGGCTGGGCGCTGGCCGGCGGCGGGCGGCTGGCGGCCGGACTGAACGACATGCGCGACGGCATCGTCCGTTACGGCAAGGACGTCGTGCGCCGCATGCCCGAGCTCAAAGGCGGCGTCGACCGGCACACCCGCACCGAGCGGCTGGCCGCGGCGCACGCCGCGATCGTCGTGTCGGCGTACTTCGAGGCGCTCGGCGAGGCGAAGCTGCCGTTCACGCTGGACCGGCTCGACCGCGGCGAGAAGATCTCCCACGGCGTGCCGACGCCCGAGCGGTTCGCCAGGCTGGTGGCCGAGCTGCTGCTGGAGCGGCTGCCCACGCCCGAGCCGCACCTGCCGTACGCCGAGACGCGGCGCGCCGTGGAACGTGCCTTCCTGCACATGTCCGAGGCCCTGGCCGGATACGTGGGCGGCCTGTCGGTCTGGGACGAGCTCAGCGTCGACGACCAGCTCCTGCTGCCCCGCATGCTGGCCGAGGGCCCGCCCGCGCACGCGCTGCGCATCTACGACGAGGACTACCGGTCGCTGGCGCTCGACAGCCACGAGTTCGGGGTGCGCAGCCTCGTCACGGAGCGGCCGCCGCCCGGCACCGCGCTGTCGCGGGTGGCGTGGTTGCTGGCCGAGCTGGCCCCGCCCAGGGTCGGCGACCGCCCCGTGATCCACCTGGCCAGGATGGCCGCCAACGCGCTCGACCAGCCGCTCCTGGTCGCCGGCAAACATCCCGAGGACGTCACGCTCCCGCTGCTCGGCGAGGGCTACCTCACCCCCCGCTGTCGGGTCGCGGAGCTGACCCGCTACGCCGCGCCCGCCGAGCGGGCCTGGTGGGACGACCGGCGCCTGTTGCCCGACCCCGAGGCGTTCCTCGTGGGACACCTCACCTCGCTGCGGGCCACCCGGGCGCCGCTGCTGGTGCTGGGCGAGCCGGGTGCGGGCAAGACGAAGCTGACCGAGGTGCTCGCGGCCCGGCTGGCCAGGTCGGAGTTCCTGCCGATCAGGGTGGAGCTGGGCGCGGTGGCCGCGCGCGCGGACGTCACCGAGCAGATCGAGCAGGCCCTCAAGGGGGTGCTGGACGAGCAGGTGGGCTACGCCGACCTGGTGGCGGCCGGCGACGGGGCGATGCCGGTGGTCCTGCTCGACGGGCTGGACGAGCTGCTGCAGGGCGGCGTCAACCGGTTCGACTACCTCGAACACGTCCAGGAGTTCCAGGCCAGGGAGGCCGGGCTCGGGCGGCCCGTCGCGGTGATCGTCACCAGCCGTACGGTGGTGGCGGACCGGATCAGGTTTCCGGAGGGGCTGCTCGCGCTGCAGCTGCAGCCGTTCGACGACGGCCAGGTGCGGCAGTGGCTGGACATCTGGGACCAGGCCAACCGGTCCCTGCTGGCCAGGCGTGACCTGAAGCCGCTGCCCGCGCGGGCGGCGCTCGTGCACGGCGACATGGCCAGGCAGCCGCTGCTCCTGCTGCTGCTGGCCCTCTACGACGCCGGCGGCAACGCGCTGCAGCGCGACCACGGCCCGCTCGGGCGCGCCCGCCTGTACGAGGTGCTGCTCAGGGACTACACCGAACGGGAGACCGGCGGGGCGCGGCGGGTGGCGATCGACCAGGAGCTGGTGTTGCTCGGCACGGCGGCGCTGTCCATGCTGGCCAGGGGCCGCCAGGTCCTCACCGACGAGGCGCTCGAGCGCGACCTGCCCGCCCTGTGCCACGGCGGCGAGGAGGACCCCGGCGACGAGGGCGAGCGGATCGACTGGGTGCGCAAGGCCACGGAACGGTTCTTCTTCGTCCGCAGGAACGGCCACGCGTTCCTGCACTCCACGTTCGGCGAGTTCCTGGTGGCCTGGCTGACCGTCTACGCGCTGCGCGACCTCGACCGCAGGTGCCGGCTGGCCGGCGACGAGCCCCTCGCGCTCGTCCAGGCCGTGGACGACGACCTGCTGTACGCCGTCACGTCCCACTCGTGCCTGGCCGAGCGCGGGCCCACCGTCGGTTTCATCCTGGAGCTGCTGGCCGAGGTGCCCGCCGCGGTGCGGGAGCGGTGCGTCACGCTCCTGGCCGGGACGCTGCGGCGCTCGCTGCACGAGCGCCCCCGCCGCCACTTCACCGGTTTCCTTCCGGTACGTCACACGGTGCCCCGCCGTCTGGCCGCCTACTCCGCGAACCTCACCCTGCTCATCGTCGCCGCCTCCGACCAGCCCGTCAGCGTCTCCTCGCTCCTGGCGGGGCCCGACCCCCTGGACCGCTGGTCCGCGCTCACCCACCTGTGGAAGGGCAACCTCGGGCACGAGGGCTGGAACGGCCTGCTCACCGCGCTGTCGGCGCACCGGGTGATCGACGGCGGCACGGAGGACGTCGTGCTCGAGGGCGAGGAGGGCGCCAGGAGCGCAGCCGGGAGGAGCGACAGTACGAGTGCCGGGATGAGCGCCGGGATGAGCGCCGGGATGAGCGCCGGGATGAGCGACGGCATGGGCGACGTCGTCGTCGCGGTCGCCACCGGCCACACGCCCCGGCACCGCCGCCTGCTCGACCTGCTGCTGCGAGCCCTGGGGGAGGGGCGCGGCCTGCCCTACCGGGAGCGGGTCCGCATCCTCGACGAGCTGGTCCGTACGGTGGCGGTCAGGTCGCCGGCGCTGCACCAGGCGCTGGGGGCGATGTGGGCGGAGGACGGCGACGGCCACGCCGAGCTGCGCCCGTTGCTGCGTGCCGTGCTGGCCGACCCGGTGGACCGGATGGGCGCCTGGAACGCGCTGGTCAAGGCCGGCGTGCCCGAGATGGCTCTCTGGGAGATCCAGCAGCACCCGCCGTCAGGGGCGGAGGACCTCGGGCCCGGCCGCTGAGCTCCGGCGCCTCCGCCCGCCGGCCGTGCCGCGCCGGCCGGACGCGATGCGTACCGCGCGCGGCGTACGCGGGAACCGCGGCGGCGGTATCGCGCGGCCCGGGAGCAGCGCACTAGCGTACGGGAATGCGGACGATTGTCCTGGTGTGCGGTATGGCGGGGGTCGTGATGTTCTCGACGGCCATGGCCTACGAGAACCAGCCGGAGGCCCGACCGCTGGACCTGCTCGGCTACACGCTGCTGGTCGCGACGGCGCTCGGGCTGGTCTGGTGGCGGACGCGGCCCGACGTCGCGCTGGCCGTGTGCGCCGGGTCGGCGGCCGGCATCTTCGGCCTCGGGTACGCGCTCTCGCTGTGGACGGTCCCGGCCCTGATCGCGCTCTTCTCGGCCATCGCGGCCGGGCGGCGGGCCGCCGGCTGGGCGGGCGCGGCGTTCCTGGTGGCTGTGCCCGCGGTGCCGGCCGTGCTGCGCGCCGAGGCGGACGTCACCATCGCGGTCGTCGTCTGGGCCGCCCTCGTGCTGCTCGTCGCCCAGCCCGCGGAGGTGTCGCGGGCGCGGCGCGACCACACCGCGGAGGTCGAACGGCGGGCCGCCGACGCCGAGCGGACCCGGGAGGAGGAGGCGCTGCGGCGGGCCCAGGAGGAGCGGCTTCGGGTGGCCAGGGAACTGCACGATGTCACCTCGCACACGGTGGCGGTGATCGCGCTGCACGCCTCCGTCGCCGCCGAGGCCGTGGAACGCGCCGGGGGCCCGGCCGAGGCCGCCGCCGCCCTCCAGGTCATCCGGACCTCCAGCCGCCAGGCACTCGGCGAGATGAAGGCCGTTCTCGGCGTCCTGCGCCCCGGCCCGGCCGGCTCCCGTACCCCGGACCCTGCCGGCTCCGGAGCGGCCCTCGGCCTCGGCGCTCACATGAGGCCGGGCCCGGGGCCGGTCGAGGCCCGTGGCCCGAGGGAGCCGCTGCCGGGTTCGGCGGAGCTGCCGCGGTTGCTGCGCACGGCGGGCCTGCCGGTGACCCTCGACGTCGAGGGTGAGCGCCGCCCGTTGCCGCCGGCCGCCGACCTGACGGTCTACCGTGTCGTCCAGGAGGCGCTGACGAACACCATGCGGCACGCGAACGCCACCACGGCGACCGTGACGCTGCGCTACGAAAGGGGAGCGGTGACCGTTCGGGTGGACGACGACGGCGACGGGAGCAGGGCACCGCGCGGTCACGGCCTCACTGGCATGGCCGAGCGGGTCGCCGCCGTGGGCGGCCTGCTCACCACCGGCGACGGCCCCGCCGGCGGGTTCCGCGTCACCGCATGGTTGCCGGCGTGATCGAGGTCCTGATCGCCGACGACCAGCCGCTCGTCCGAGCCGGTCTGCGGGCGCTGCTCGACACGGAGGACGACATGATCGTGGTCGGGGAGGCCGCCGACGGCGCCGAGGCGGTGCGGCTCTCGGGCCGGCTCCGGCCCGACGTGGTGCTGATGGACGTCCGGATGCCGGAGTTCGACGGGCTCCAGGCCACCCGCGCCCTGACCGCCACGGGCGTGCGCGTCGTCGTGGTCACCACGTTCGACCTCGACGAGTACGTGTACGAGGCGCTCAGGTCCGGAGCCAGCGGCTTCCTGGTCAAGGACGCCGAGCCGGGCGAGATCCGGCACGCCGTCAGGGTGGCCGCCCGGGGCGATGCCCTGCTGTCACCGGGGGTCACGCGCAGGCTGATCGGACAGTTCACCGCGCGGCGGCTCACCGGCCTGGACGACGGCCGGCTGGCGCCGCTGACCGGCCGCGAGCGAGAGGTGCTCGCCAGGGTCGCCAGAGGATTGTCCAACGTCCAGATCGCCGAGCAGCTCTCCATGAGCCCGCTGACCGTCAAGACGCACGTCAACCGCATGATGACCAAGCTGGCGGTGCACGACAGGGCGCAGCTCGTCGTCATCGGTTACGAGAGCGGCCTCGTCCATCCCGGAGACGCCGGCTGACAGCCCACCCCAGGACCTGACGACCCGAGCGGGCCCCTGCTCGCGGACCGAGCCTCTGCCCCCAGGACCTGAGGCTCCGAGCGGGCCGCTGCCGGCGCACCGGGCGCCCGCCGGAATCCCGGGTGGCCCCGTCACCCCGTCAGCCCGTCCGTTCGGGAGTACCACGGGTGCAGTAGCCGGCTGACCGCGCACGGGGGACGCCGGGCGGCGCGCGTGCTTCCTACCGTCGCCGCATGATCCGTTTCTGCATCCGTCACCGATGGCTCGTCGTCGTGCTCTGGCCGGTCCTGGCCGCCGCCCTCATCGCGGCCGCCGCCACCTGGCCGGCCCCGTCCGACGACGACTTCACCTTGCCGGGCTCGGAGAGCCGGCAGGCCGCCGAACTGCTCGGCCCCGCCGCTGAGGA
This sequence comes from Nonomuraea sp. NPDC049378, assembly GCF_055586745.1. NCBI lineage: Bacteria > Bacillati > Actinomycetota > Actinomycetes > Streptosporangiales > Streptosporangiaceae > Nonomuraea > Nonomuraea sp. NPDC049378. Next base: position 209,610 of record NZ_JBVJHP010000013.1, on the reverse strand, counting down.
ACCGCCGGGCACCCTGGTCGTCTCCGCCCCGAGCGGGGTCAGGGAGCCCGGGCCGCGCGGGGCCGTGGCCGCGCTGGCCGGCCGCATGAACGCCGTCCCCGGCGTACGCGTCTCCCTGGACGCCCAGCGGGTGTCACCGGACGGGACGCTCGCCTCCATCCCCATCGACTACCCGGACCCCGCCGCCGCCCCGGAGCTGAAAAGGCTCCGCGACGGCTTCCAGGCTTCCGGCGTCACCGTGGAACTGGCGGGCGACGACTTCGCTGACTTCACCCCCGGCGGCCTGACGGAGGGCATCGGGCTGCTCGCCGCCGCGATCGTGCTGCTGGTCGCGTTCCGCTCGCTGATCGCGACCGTGCTTCCGCTGGTCATCGGCGTGGTCGGGGTGGCGTGCGGCGTCGCGCTGCTCACGGTGCTCGGCCACCTCGTCGACATGCCCGGCTTCGCCGTCTACCTCACGATCATGCTGGGGCTCGGCGTGGGCATCGACTACGCGCTGCTGATCGTCACCAGGTTCCGCGCGGGCCTGGACGAAGGGCTCGGCGTGGCGGAGGCCGTCACGCGGGCCATGCGCACGGCGGGCAGGTCCGTGCTGCTCGCCGGGCTGATCGTCATCGTGACCGGGTCCGGCATCCTGTTCCTCGGCCCGTCGATCGGCGGCGGGATCGCGCTGTCCGCCGGGTGCGGCGTGCTCATGGTGATGCTGGCCTCGCTCACCCTGCTGCCCGCTCTGCTGGCCTTGGCCGGCACGCGGATCGACCGGTTCGCGCTGTCCCGCCGTTCCGCGGCCCGGCCCCTGGCGTACCGGTGGAGCCGGGTCGTGCAGCGCAGGCCGTGGCTGATGGGAACGGTGGCACTCCTGGCGCTGGCCGCTCTCGCCCTGCCCGGAACGCAGTTGCGGGTCGGCTGGTCCGACGCGGGCAACCGGCCGGTGAGCGACACCACGCGCCGTGCCCACGACCTGCTCGCCCGGGGGTTCGGGCCGGGCATGGAGGCGCCGCTGATCCTGGCCGTACGCGACACGGGACGGGCTCCGCTGGGCGACGTGGTGCGCCGGGCGGCCGCCACACCCGGCGTTGCGCAGGCGTTCCCCGTGGGGAAGCACTCGGCGATGGTGGTGCCCGCCACCGGCCCGCAGGACGAGCGGACCACCGTCCTCATCCACCGCCTGCGCGCCGGCCTGCCGGACCCGGTGCTCGTCACCGGGTCCACCGCCGCGGCCATCGACTACGCCCGGCATGCGTCCGGCCGCATGCCGTGGATGGTCGGGGCGGTCCTGCTGGCGTCGTTCGTGCTGCTCGCCGGGGTGTTCAGGAGCGTGGTGCTGCCGGTGAAGGCGATCGCGGTGAACCTGCTGTCCATCGGAGCCGCCTACGGCGTCGTCGTGGCCGTCTTCCAGCAGGACGTGCTCGGGCAGGGAACCGCGGGGCCGATCGACGCGTGGGTGCCGACGATGTTGTTCGTCATCACCTTCGGGCTGTCCATGGACTATGAGGTGTTCCTGCTGTCCAGGATCAGGGAGGAGTATCTGACGCACGGCGACAACAGCCGCGCGGTCGCCGGCGGGCTGGCCGCGACCGCCAGGGTCATCACCGCGGCCGCCACGATCATGTTCTGCGTGTTCGCCGCCTTCGGCGCGTTCGATGATCGTGCGCTGCGCGTGATGGGTGTGGGGCTGGCCGCTGCGGTGCTGGTCGACGCCACGGTGGTCCGCCTGGTTCTGGTGCCCGCCGCCATGGAGGTGCTCGGTGCGCGCAATTGGTGGTTCCCCAACCTGACCTTTCGGAGGCTGACATCCGGGGAAAAAGTTACGTAATATCCACACATCACGAGCGTTGGGGGCGCCAGGGTGCCAGGACAGAACGTGGGTGTGGTCGTCGATCCGGGAGTATCCCCGGAGGTCGCCGGATTGTTGCGCGCGAACGCCCCCCTGCTGTCCAGGATCAAGGCGGGCTGGGTGCCCCCGGCCACCCGGGCCCCGGCGCGCCACCCGAGCGCCTCCAGCGCGCTGCTGCTGGCCGCCACCCCCGCCGTGATCGCGTTCATGGCCGTCCTGATGGCCTCGCCGCTCGCGCCCGCCGGGTTCATGCTCCTGGGCACGTACGTTTTCATCGTCCTCATCAAGATCGCCTCGATGGGCGAGGTGGTGGAGGAGGACCGGCCGCACGAGCGCGGCGTGTACGAGCAGGCCCGCTGGCACGACGGCCGCTACCTGCTGCCCGAGGACTTCGACGAGGAGGCCGGGCAGGTGCTGGCCAGGGCGCAGCGGGCGATCGGGTCCGTGCTGCGCTCCCATGTCAACGCCGAAGGCCTCCTCGACGACGCGCGCAATGCCGTGATGTTGCCCGCGCAGGAGTGGGAGATCGCCCGGCTGCTGGCCAAGCTGTCGGCGCTGCGCCTGGAGCACAGGGAGCTGGTGTCCAGGGGCATCGCGCCCGAGGTCGCCGCGGTGATCGAGCCGCTCGAACGGGCGCTGGCCGGCAGCGAGGCGGCCGTGGTCGCCCGCGTGGAGGCGCTGGAGCGCTACGCCGCCCACGTCGCCGACGCAGAGCGCGCCTACCACGCCCGCGGCCAGATCGAGGAGCTGCGCGCCCGGCTGCCGAAGTACGAGGAGCTGCTGGCGGAGTCGGGTGCGGACGCGCTGGCCGTACCCGAGATCGAGCGGCTGGCCGAGGACGCCGACGTTCTGGAGCGCACGCTCCGGCGCAGCGTGCGCTCGGCGCACGAAGCCTTCCGCTACCTGGAGAGCTGACAGTCGGACAGACCGGGACATAGGATCAGTAACGTGGCCGGACGTCATGCGAAGGTGATCATCGATCCGGCGGTGCCTGACGACGTCGCGGCCCTCTTACGCGACAACCGCAAGCTGCTCGTCCGCATCCACGCGGGCTGGGCGCCCGCGCACAGGGGTCACCGGCCCATGGCGGGCACCGTGGCCAGGCTGGCGGCCACCGTGACGGCCGTTGCGGCCGCGGTGTACGGGCTGACGTTGTTCGTCGCCGAGCAGTACACGGCCTTCGTGGTGATCATGACGGGGGCGGCGCTGCTGATCGTCAGCGTCCTGCTCAGGCCCAGGCCCGACGCCGAGGTGGAGCGCCGGCACGCCTTGGAGCGCGTCGTCTACGACCACGCCGGCGGGTACGACGGCCGCTTCGTGCTCCGCGAGCACCTCGACGACGCCGCGCGACCGCTCCTGGGCCGCGCCCAGGCGGCGATCGACCAGGTCATGAGCTCCAGCGTCAATGCCGAAGGGCTGCTCGACGACGTGCGCAACGGCGTGATGCTGCCGGCGCAGGAGTGGGAGATCGCCCGGCTGCTGGCCAAGCTGTCGGCGCTGCGCGCCGAGCACCAGGAGGTCGTCGCGGAGGGCGTCACCCCCGAGGTGGCCGCCGTTGCGGGGCCGCTCGCCGAGGCTCTCGACAGCAGCCAGCGGGCGGTGCTGGCCCGCGTCGAGGCCCTGGAGCGGTACGCCGGCCACGTGGCCGACGCCGAGCGCGCCTACCGCGCCAGGTATCAGATCGAGCGGCTCAGCGCCCGGCTGCCCCGCTACGAGGAGTTGCTCGCCGAGTCGGGCGCCGACGGGTCGGCCGTGCCGGAGCTGAGCCGATTGTCGGACGACGCCGACCGCCTTGAGCAGGCGTTACGCAACAGCGTGAGCTCCGCGCACGAGGCATTTCGCCACCTCAAGGGTTGATTTCCCTTAGGATCCGGTTTTGTGGCGGATGTGGTGGTAGACCCCGGGGTGCCGCCCGATGACGCTCAGCTGCTCAGGCAGAGCCGGCTGGTGCTGATGAAACTGCGCCAGGGCTGGGTGCCCGACAAGCGGCGGGCCGCGTCGAGCGCGCGCTATCGCATGGCCGCCGGCTTCGGCACGGTGGCGTTCTTCGGACTGATCATGGGTGTCGGCGGCCTCGGCAGGGGACTCGGCATCCTCATGCTCCTGCTGATGCTCATCCCCGTCATGGTCGTCCTGTTCGTCAGGAACGATCTGGGCGAAGAGGACGAGGACGAGTACGAGCGGCAGACGTACGAGCAGCTGCGCTGGTACGAAGGCCGCTACGTGCTGACCGACGACCTCGACGAGTCGTCCAGGCGGTTGCTCGCCCGCGCCCAGCGGGCCATCGCCACCGTGACCGGCTCCCGGGTCAACGCCGAGGGCATGCTCGACGACGTGCGCAACGCCGTGATGTTGCCGGCGCAGGAGTGGGAGATCGCCCGGCTGCTGGCCAAGCTGTCAGCGCTGCGCACCAAGCACAGGGAGACCGTCTCGCAGGGGCTCACGCCGGAGGTGGAGGCCGTGGCCAGGCCGCTGGCCGGGGCGCTCGACAGCAGCGAGGCGGCGGTGCTGGCCCGCGTGGAGGCTCTGGAACGGTACGCCGCCAACGTCACCGAGGCCGAGCGCGCGTTCGTGGCCCACGAGCAGATCGAGGAACTGCGCGGCCGGATGCACCAGTATGAGGAGCTCGTGGCCGAGACCGGGGCCGACGGGTTCGCCGTTCCCGAGCTCGACCGGCTGGCACGCGACGCCGACCGGCTGGAGCAGGCGCTGCGGCGGAGCGTGAGCTCCGCCCACGAGGCCTTCCGCTACCTCGAACCCTGACCCGCGGCCTCCAGCAGCACGTCGCACAGGGTGTCGGCCGCGTCCAGGCGGCCGAGCGCGGCCGCCGCCTGCCCCATCGCGTGCCGCAGCTCGGGGTCGGCCAGCAGCGGCATCAGCTCGGCCAGCAACTGGTCGGCCGCCGGACGCGGCTCCAGCAGCGCCCTGGCCGCGCCGGCCGAGGCCAGGTAGCCGGCGTTCTTGCGCTGCTCGTCACCGCCGGTCGGGATCAGCGGGATCAGCACGGACGGCTTGCCGATGGCCGTCAGCTCCGAGACCGTGCCCGCGCCGCTGCGCGAGATCACCACGTCGGCGGCGGCGAACAGGTCGGCCAGCTCCGCTCCCACGTAGGGCACCGGGTGGTAGCGCTCGGCCAGCTCGCCGGGCAGCGCGACGGCCCGCATCTGGTCGATCCAGGCGGGCCCGCACTGGTGCACGATCTGCGCGTGCGGCAGCAGCCGGGGCAGCACCTCGGCGATGAGGGTGTTGATCTGCTTGCTGCCCTGCGCCCCGCCCGTCACGTAGATCAGCGGCACCTCGAACGTCAGCCCGAACAGGTCGTAGGCCGCCGCCCTCTTGCCCTGCAGCAGCTCCGGCCGGATCGGATTGCCCGTCACCACGGCCTTCTTCCTGGCCGCCGGGGGCAGATATTCCAGCGACGACTCGTGCGACAGCGCGATCCTGGTCGCCAGCCTGGACAGGATCCGGTTCGCCAGCCCGACCACGGTCGTCTGCTCGTGCATCACCAGCGGGCGGCGGATCAGCTTGGCCGCCACGCCGATGGGGACCGCGACGTAACCCCCGGTCGACAGCACCACGTCGGGCAGGTAGCGGGCCGCGTGCCCCACCGCCTGCAACACCCCGACCGGGATGCGGAACACGTCGGCGACGTTGGTGCCCAGCTCCTTGAGGTTGGGGCGGCGGCGCAGCTTGCCCGTCGTGATCGCCTTGAACGGGATGCCGTGCTCGGCGGTGATCCTGGCCTCGAGACCGTTGGCCGTGCCCACCCAGAGCACGTCGTGCGGCACCTGACGTCGCTGAACGGCCGACAGGGTCGTCAGGGCCGGATAGGTGTGACCACCGGTGCCGCCGCCGGTGATCAACAGTCGCAGGGTTCGTGACATGCGATCAGATTAGAGCCGCACAGCGGAAACCCGTGTGCCCGGAGGCGGAGTCAGGAGTGTTGGAGGTGCGGGCGGCGACACGATAGCGGTTGCAGTAGGAGTCGTGGCACATGTACGACCCGCCGCGGATCACCTTGGCGCCGCCCTCGGCCGGCCCCGTGGGGTTGTCGGCGAAGGCCTCCCACGTCGTGCCCCACCAGTCGGCCGTCCACTCCCACACGTTGCCCGAGACGTTGTAGAGGCCGTAGCCGTTGGGCTGGAACGACTTGACGGGCACCGTCCCCTTGCTCGGCGCGGTCGGGAACCGGCCCTGCCAGATGTTGCACCGCTGCCGGCCCTTGGGCGCCAGCTCGTCGCCCCACGGGTACTTCTTGCGCTCCAGCCCGCCGCGGGCCGCCATCTCCCACTCCGCCTCGGTGGGCAGCCGCTTGCCCGCCCACGTGGCGTAGGCGCCGGCGTCGTTCCACGACACGTGCACCACGGGATGGTTCTGCCGGTCGCCGATCGAGGAGCCGGGACCCTCGGGCGAGCGCCACGTGGCTCCCTCCACCCCGGCCCACCAGGGCGCGCCCGGCACGGAGGCGTCCATCACCCCACCCGTGGCGAACTGGTGGAACACGAACGACCAGCCGATCCGCTCGGCCTCCGTGACGTAGCCGGTCTCCTTGACGAACGTGGCGAACTGCGCGTTCGTCACGCATGCCGGATCGATCAGGAACGGGTCGAGCCGCACCTCGCGGACCGGCCCCTCACCGTCGTCGGGCCGTCCGTCGGGGTCGTCCCCGCCCATCAGGAACGTCCCGCCGGGGATGCGCACCATGCCGCGCGGCGCCGTCCGCCGCACAGCGATCTTCACGGCCTCCTGGACGGGCCCGGAGGTGGCGTTTCTGCTCGGGCCGCAGCAAGCGTTCACAGATCCCCCCAACGTGTCGTGACACCAAGGAAGGGTAATGCCTGCGGCAGGCCCGTCACGACGCGGACGCCCCACGCCACGGCGCCGGCCGCCCTCCCCGCGCGCCCGGGGGCGCCGGGCTCCCTGTCGTCGTCGAAGCCGCAGGACTGTAGCGTTTCACCATGCGACTCGGCGTGCTGGACATCGGCTCGAACACCGTGCACTTACTGGTCGTCGACGCCCACCGCGGCGCCCGGCCCATGCCCGCCTACTCCCACAAGGTCGAGCTGCGCCTGTCGGAGCATCTCGGCGACGACAACCGGCTGGCCGGCAAGGGCATCGAGCGGCTCGGTGCCTTCGTGGAGGAGGCCGTCGCCCTCGCCGAGGACAAGGGGGTGGAGGACCTCGTGGCCTTCGCCACCTCCGCCGTGCGCGAGGCCTCCAACGGCGAGCAGGTGCTCGCCGAGATCGACCAGCGCTGCGGGGTGGACATCACCGTGCTGTCCGGTCGCGACGAGGCCAGGCTGACCTTCCTGGCCGTACGGCGGTGGTTCGGATGGTCGTCGGGGCGGCTGCTGGCCTTCGACATAGGGGGCGGTTCGCTGGAGATCGCCGCCGGGGTCGACGAGGAGCCCGACGTGGCCGTGTCGCTGCCGCTGGGCGCCGGGCGGCTGACGCGCGACTGGCTCACCGGCGACCCGCCCTCCGCCGACGAGGTGCGCAAGCTGCGCAAGCACGTACGCGCCGAGATCGCCCGCACCGTCGGCGACATCGTCAGATACGGCGGGGCCGACCGCGCGGTGGCCACGTCCAAGACCTTCAAGCAGCTGGCCAGGATCGCCGGCGCGGCGCCCTCCAGCGAGGGCCCCTACGTCGCGCGCACGCTGTCGCGTGCGGACATGGCCGACTGGGCGGCCAAGCTGACCACCATGGAGGCCGCCGAGCGGGCCCAGCTGTCCGGCGTGTCCGAGGGCCGGGCGGCGCAGCTGGCGGCGGGCGCGCTGGTCGCCGACGCGATCATGGACCTGTTCGAGGTGGAGCGGCTCGACGTGTGCCCGTGGGCGCTGCGCGAGGGCGTCATCCTGCGCCGCCTCGACCTCCTGCCCGGCCGCCTCGACCAGGCGAACGGTGTGGCCGAGTAAGCCCGTTATATCCCCAAGATCAGGCATAGACCGCTGGGCGGCGGGCATCTTCTGCCGAATGGTGGAAGTGCTCGGCGCGATCGGTGCCCTGGCGGTCGTCGTCCTCCTCGTCGTCATGGCCGTGCTGCTCATCGCGGTGGCCGCCATGGTCACCTTCGTGACGATGGCCGCCGTGATGATCAACTGGCGTGCGGCGTGGAGGCGGCTGAGCCGCCGGGAGCGCCGGCTGGAGCTCAAGCTGAGCGGCGGCACCGTGCCGGCGCGGCGGCGGGCCGAGCTGAGCGGTAACACGCCCCGCGTACGCCGGCGGCTGCGCCTCGGCGGCCGTCCCGCGGAGCGCGGGTCCGCCGGCGGCCACCCGCACCGCGTACGGCTGCGCGACCACAGGCCGGCGGAGCGGTCCAGCAAGCTCTAGGTGGTCATGAGGTGCGTGCCGGCCGCGCCGGGCGCGTACCGCAGGCGCTTCTCCAGGCACACCATGGCCCCGTCCTCGTGCTTGTTGGCGAAGCGGATGTCGTCGGCGAGGGCCCGCATGATCTGCAGCCCGCGTCCGTGCTCGGAGCCCGGGCCGTGGTCGACGATCTCGCGCGGGTCGAAACCGCCGCCGTGGTCCACCACCTGGATGACACACCGCTCGTCGTCGACGATGGCGCAGACGCGGTAGTCGTCGCTGGGCGCCGCGTGTTTGATCACGTTGGAGCACGCCTCGGTGAGCATGAGCTCGATGTCGTCGCGGACCTGCGGATCGACGCCGAGCGAGCGCAGCGTGCCGTCCAGCATCTCTCTGATCAGCGGGACGCTCGCCGCATCGCGGGGCAACCGAAGCGCTATCGTGGTCTCCACCGCGCCTCCTCCCTTGTCGATGCGTGTCATCCCACTTCCCCTGATCTCGCGCCCCAATCGTCCCTTCAGGCGTTACAAGTCCGGATGATCAGGGCTCGATGAGCCGCATGGCCACCTCGATCGTGGCCTTGTGGATCTCCTCCTCCGACAGCTCGCCCTCCAGGGCCAGCCACTTGCCCGCGTGCAGCCCGAACAGCGCCAGCGAGCGGCTGATGCGCTCGACGGGCGTCGCCTCGGGCCCGCTCATCTCGTGCGTCACCTCCTTCATCCGCTCGCGGATCTTGATGAGCGTCGGGTGGTCGCGCAGCGCCGTCTGGTTACGCTCGAGGAACCTCGCCACGCCGAGGTGCCGGGTGCGCCGCAGGTAGGCGGCGTAACGCTCGATCAGCTCCCGGCGCATCTCCGGAGTCTTGGGCCGGCTGCGCGCCCACGCGAGCAGCTCCTCGATGTCGGTCAGCCGGAGATCGACCAGGCTCGCGACGATGTCGTCCTTGGTCTTGAAGTGGTAGTAGAGCGCGGCCTTCGTCACCCCGAGCTCCTCGGCGATCTCCCGCAGGGAGGTCGCCTCGTAGCCCTGCTCGGTGAAGAGCCTGAGCGCGATCTCCTGGATCCGGGTTCGCGTGTCTTCCCGCACTTCGCACCTATTTCGACTTGACGGCCGACAAGTAAGTATCTACCTTATTCTACGCTTGCCGGTCGGCAGGTAAGGAGCGTGCGCGCTGGGGGGTAAGTGGTGGCTGAGGCAATCGGACGGCGCCGCGAGGTCATGGTCGTCCTGCCGGGGCTGATGCTCGCGATGATGCTGGCGATGCTCGACAACATGATCGTGGGCACGGCCATGCCGCGCATCGTGGGAGAGCTCGGCGGCCTGGCACACCTGTCCTGGGTGGTCACGGCGTACGTGCTGGGCACGACCGTGTCGACGCCGATCTGGGGCAAGATCGGCGACCTGTACGGGCGCAAGGCCATCTTCATCATCTCGATCGTCATCTTCATGATCGGTTCGGCGCTCTGCGGAATGGCCGGCTCCGACCTGCTCGGCGGGCCGGACGACGGCATGACCGAGCTGATCGCGTTCCGCGCGGTGCAGGGGCTGGGCGCGGGCGGCCTGATCGTGAACGTCATGGCGATCATCGGCGACCTCGTGCCGCCCCGCGAACGCGGCCAGTACCAGGGCATCATGGCCGGCGTCATGTCGCTGGCCATGATCGCGGGCCCGCTGGTCGGCGGCTTCATCACCGACAACCTCGACTGGCGCTGGGCCTTCTACGTCAACCTGCCGATCGGCGCGATCGCGCTGGTCCTGCTGGTGCTCAGGCTGCACCTGCCCAAGGTGGAGAAGACGCGGGTGCGCATCGACTGGGCGGGCGCGATCCTGCTGTCGGTCAGCATCACCGCGATGGTGCTCATCACCACCTGGGGAGGCAACGAGTACGCGTGGGGCTCCTGGCAGATCCTCGCCCTGGCCGCGCTCGCCGTGGTCACGCTGGCCGTGTTCGTCCTGGTGGAACGGCGGGCGGCCGAGCCGATCATGCCGCTGCAGCTCTTCAGGATCCGCAACTTCACCCTGATCTCGGCCATCGGCTTCCTGCTCGGCTTCGCCATGTTCGGCGCGATCAACTTCCTGCCGCTCTTCCAGCAGATGGTGCAGGGCGCCACCGCCACCAACTCCGGCCTGCTGCTGCTGCCGATGATGGGCGCCTCCATGGTGGTGTCGCTGTTCGTGGGCAAGGCCATCACCGCCACGGGCAAGTACAAGATCTACCCGGTGATCGGCGGCGCCGGCATGGCCGCCGGCATGTGGCTGCTGTCCACCATGGACGTCACCACGCCGGCCTGGCTGACCGGCGTCTACATCGCGGTGCTCGGCCTCGGCATGGGCTTCCTGATGCAGACCACGATGCTCATCGCCCAGAACAGCGTCGAGCAGAAGGATCTCGGCGTCTCCAGCAGCGCGACCACCTTCTTCCGGTCGATCGGCGGCTCCTTCGGCGTCTCGATGTTCGGCGCGATCTTCAACGGCGCGCTGCTGTCCGAGCTGACCGGCAGGTTCGGCGCGCAGGCGGCCGAGCGCATGGCGAGGACCGGCGCCAGGATGGACCCGGCCGCGGTCGCCGCCATGCCCGCCCAGGTCCGCACCGGGCTGCTGGAGTCGCTGGCGGCGTCGATCTCCGGTGTCTTCTGGTGGGCCATCGCGTTCGCGGTGGCCGTGCCGGTGCTGGCGGCGTTCATCCAGGAGATCCCGCTGCGCGGCGCCGCCCCTGCGCAGGCCGCCGCCTCCGACGAGCAGGCCGTCACGCCCGCGGCGGGCTGAAGCCGCCGTGCGCCGCCAGGAAAAGGGAAGGCGCGCGGGCGGTGCGGACATGGACAATTCCCCTATGCATCGCATCAGGCGTCCCCGGGCCGACGACGCGGCGGCCATTCACGAGGTCATCAGTGCCCGCGACCTCGCCGTGCTCGGCGCACCCGACATGACCCTCGACGACGTGACCGACGAACTCGCGGACCCCGGCTTCGACCGCGGCAGGGACGGCTGGCTGGCGTTCGACGACGGCGGCCGGCTCGACGGCTGGGCCTGGGCGTACCGCCCCGGCGACGGCGACCTGGTGGACGTCGACGTGATCGTCCGGCCAGGCGCCGAGCCGCTGGCCGGACGGTTGTGGCCGCTCGTCCGCGACCGCGCGCGCGAGATGGCGGCCGAGCGCGGCCACGACGGCGTCACCCTGCACGTCGGCGTCTACCGCGCCGACCGCGGCAAGCAGGCCACGGTCGAGGCCCTCGGCTTCGAGCCGGGCACATGCTTCCACCGCATGCGCATCGACCACGACGGCCCGGGAGAAGCGCCCGTCGAGGTGCCCGCCGGGATCACCCTGCACACGGGGGAGAGCGAGCAGGTGCGGCGGGTGGCCCACGCGGTGCAGCAGGAGGCGTTCGCCGAGCACTTCGGGTTCGTCCCGGTCGGCTACGACCTGTGGCACGAACGCAGGCAGGCGCGGAGCGTCAACGACTGGAGCCTGCTCACGCTCGCCCGCGTCGACGGGCGTCCGGCCGGGATGGTGATGGGCAACGACCAGTTCGTGGCCGACGAGAACTGCGGCTACGTGGCCACGCTGGCGGTGCTGCCCGCCTACCGGGGGAAGGGCCTCGGCCGCCTCCTGCTGCGCCACGCGTTCGCCGCCGACGCCGCCCGCGGGCGCGTGGGCACGATCCTGCACGTCGACAGCAACAACACCACGCCCGCGCTGGGGCTGTACGAATCCGCGGGCATGCGCCAGGTCATGGTCATCGACGTCTGGCGCCGCCGCCTCCGGACCGCGGGCGGGTCAGACGCGGTGGCGGGAGAGGTGCTCCAGCACTGACTGGTTCGCCTCCCACCCGTCGGGGAACTTCACCGGCACCCCCAGCTGCACCGGCTCCGCGGACGGGTGCGCGTCCAGGAGTTCGGCGATGCCCGCCCTGGCCACCACCACGCACGCGTGCCGGTGCCGCGACGCCAGCACGCACAGCCGGCCCGACTCCAGGTGGAAGGCCGTCGCGTCCCTGCGCCCCGACAGCGGGTGCAGCACGATCGTCACGTCGTACTCGCGGCCCTGCAGCCGGTTGGCGGTGTCCACGGTGATCTGCGGCGGCACGCCGGCGGCGCGGATGGCGGCCACCTGGTCGCGGTGCGCCGCGCCGACCGCGACGCGGTCCGCCGTCACCGGCCGCTCGCCCTGCTCGGAGCTCGCCACCGCACCCCGCTGCAGCAGCCGCCCGGCCAGCGACGCCACCGCCTGCACGGCCTCCGCGTCGGTGCGCACGGTGTGCCGGTTGGGCAGCTCCAGCAGCGCCCACCCCGATCTGGCCGCCTCCTCCAGCGCCCGGTCGTGCGGCGTGCCCATGCCTCCGGTGGCCAGTTCCAGCCGCCGGTCCCCGTCGGACGTGCCCGACCGGAACCCGGTGAACGGGTAGAACGCCCGCGACACCACCGGCGCGGCCGACGCGGGCAGCCGCCACGACACCGGCAGCCGGTGCACGGGCAGGTCGGGGTTGTGCCGCAGCAGCACCGACACCGCGCTCTGCAGCGGATCCCACGACAACCCCGACCAGCGGTCGCCGTCGACGATCGAGAACGGGTCGAGCTGCCCGGGGTCGCCCACGAACAACGCCCGCTCGAACAGCCCCGCGATCCGCAGCAGCTTGTCCGAGCGCATCTGGTACGCCTCGTCCACGATCGCCCACGGCCACACCCGGCCGCCGATCCACGCCCACTTGTCCGCCGTGGCGATGACGATGTCGGGGTCGCCCAGATCCTGGATCCTCGTGCCGACCCGCACGCCGGGCAGCTCCAGCATCCGCGGCGGCGGCACGTATCCGCTCGCCGACAGCCGCCCCACGGTCAGGCGCGGATGTTTGTCGGAGATCCGCGTCACCAGGTCGTCGACCTGCTCGTTCGTCTGGGCGACGATCATCAGGGGCTCGCCGGTGGCGGCGATGTGCGCGGCGGCGCGTACGACCAGCGTGGACTTGCCCGCACCCGGCGGGGAGTCGACCACCACGCCCCGGTGGCGGGGCAGGTCGGCGAGGACGTTCCTGATGACCTGCTCGGGGCCGGCGGTCACGACCACTCCTCCTGGGCGTCCTCGTCGTCGGGCACGTACTCCTGCGGTGGCCCGCCGTGCGTCCACGGGGTCGCCTCGGCGTCCGGCAGCGCGGGCGAGCCCTGGAAGTCGTCCGTCAGCGAGGTGTAGCAGACCCGCTCGCCGATCTCGGGCACGGCGCCCGGCGCCGCCGTCCTGCCGCGGCCCATGCCCTTGGTGATCTTCAGGGTGACCAGGCCCTCACCGGCCGACACCAGCTCCGCGCCCTGAGCGCGCCGCTGCGGGGTGCCGAGGGACGTGCCGGGCGCGAGGCGTACGGGATCGTCGGTCTTGACCACCACGAGCGGCCGGAGCTTGCGCGAGCGGCCCTCGCCCTCGGTGTTGTCCGGGTCGGTGTCGAGGACCTCGCCCGCGAACGCCTCCCCGGTCAGCCGGTATTCGGCCATCACGAGCGGGTCGTCGTAGGCGCGCTGCGCGTCGTAGGCGGCCTGGGCGCGTTCCATGCGGGCGAGCTTGGCGGCGGCGGCGACCGCGCCGTCGCGCCGGGGCTGCGGCGGCGCGCCCTCGGCGATGTGCGCGGCCATGCCGCTGAACGAGCCGCGGTCCTGCTCCCACCGCGACGCCACGCCGGCGCCCGCCTCCAGCCCGGCGAGCAGGTCGATCGCCTGCCACATGAGCCGCCACCCGGGCTCCAGCTGGGTGCGCAGCGCCTCCGTGACGCGTTCAGCCGAGCCGCTGTCCATCGCCGGCGCGAGCACCTCCGCGTCGAACCCCGGGTCGGTCGCCGGCCCGGCGGGCGGCCAGATCAGCGGGTCCTCGGCGTCGTCGCTCGGCCCGGTGGTGATCCAGGCCAGCAGCGCGGCCAGGTTGGCGTCCTCCAGGCCGCTCTGCCCGCTGGCCCAGTGCCGCCCCAGCTCCTCCGTCATGGCCGGCATCAGCGACGAGCCGGGGTACGCCGCCCGCTCCGCGAAATAGGTCAGCCAGCGCCCCAGCAGCGGCACCGACTCCGGCACCGGGTAGGGCCCGTCGGCCCGGCGGAAGCGCATCGAGCGGCCCAGCAGCCGGACGAAGGCCACGCCCGCCGGGTTGGGGACGAGGATCTGCGGCGCGTCGATCGCCCGCTCGTACGGGTCGGCGTTCCTGCGCTCCACCGTCTCGGTGTCGTGCAGGAACCCCTCGACGTACGGCAGCAGCACCCCCGCCAGCTCGGCCGCCCACGCGAAGCGCAGGTCGCGGTTGCGCGGCTGGGTCACGACCAGCAGGCGCGGCCGGTCGCGGTCGGTGCCGAGCATGGCCGCGAGCGGCGCGGCGGCCTCGCCCGACAGCTTGAGCGGGATGAACACCATCGGCCGGTCCGCCAGGTGGCAGTGCCTGACGGTCGCGATGGGCTGCGCGATGCCCTCGTCCAGGGCCCGCAGCCGGGCGAGCGAGGTCAGCAGGCTCACGTGGGTCTCCCTCGCGGGCTCACGTCAGGCACTCCTTGCGCAGGCGTTCGGCGTTGCGGAGCAGCCGCGCGATCTCCTCCTGGCCCGCGGCGGGGTCGCGGGCGCCGTCGGCCAGGCCGAGCGCCTCCGCCACCGAGGCCACCCCGCCCAGCTCGTCGCGCACCTGCCGGCCGAGCAGGTCGGAGGCGCCCTCCTGCCGGGCCTCGTCGCGGCAGAAGAAGCACATGTCGCACGTGGACAGGCAGTCGGGGGCGTAGCGGGCGGTCGTCCTGCGCAGCGCGTCGGCCAGCTCGGCGACCGGCCTGGTGGGCCGGCCGTCGTCGTCCGGCCGCAGGTCGAACGTCAGATCGCCGGGCAGCCCTTCGAGCAGCCGGTCGAGGGCGGTCATCCTGGTGAGCTGGCGGCGCAGCACGGCCAGCTGCCTGCGCACGTCGACCAGCGAGGCGACGGGGCGGTTGGCGAAGTTCTCCGGGCAGACCAGCACCACGTCGTGCGAGACCTTCAGCGGGTCGTGGCCCAGCTCCTCCAGCAGCGTGCGCAGCGCCAGCACGTAGACGGCGGCCTGGCGGGCGGCCGCCGCCACCGCCGAGGGGTCGGCCTGCCCGTCGATCACCGCGAACGACTTGATCTCCACGATGTGGAAGCGGCCGCCGAGCTGGAACGCCACCACGTCCGGTTCCAGGTAGGCGGTGTGACCGGCGATCTCCAGGCTGAGCAGCGGGTGGTCGTACAGCGTGCCCGCGTCGTGCTCGTCGCGGGCGGCCCGGTCGATCAGCGTCCTGGTGTGGGCGTGGCGCAGGTGGGCGCCGACGTTCTCCACGTCGTGGTAGGCGACCTCGGCGACGGGCAGGCCGAGCAGCTCGCGCAGCATCCGCAGCAGCTCCGCGCATCCGTCGGCCTTGACCAGCGCCTCGAACACGTTGCCGCGCGTGATCGCGAACGGCGACTGGCCGAACGGCGCGGGGAATCCGAGGTGCCGGGCGGCGGCGTCCTTGTCGACGCCGGCGCCGTCCATGAGGGCGCGGCGGGCACAGCCGGGGTTGGCGGCCAGGGCGGCGATCGCTCGGGCGTCGTGCGGCCGCGGCGGCGTGACGCCCCGCAGCGCGTCGAGCCGGGGTCGTGGGGTCACGGCCGCGCTCCGTCCCGCGCGCTCGGCCGCCCGGTGCCGCCGCCTTCCTCCGCTGTTGTCGCCGCGCTGCCTGGCGGGTTCACGGGCCCGCTCCGCACGGCGGGCTTCAAGCCGCTCACTTCGCGTTCTCCTTCTTGATCGTGCCCAGCGTAGCGGCGCCGAACAGGCGGCCCGCGTCATCGAGCTGTGTCACGGCGCGTTGCGCCAGCTCGGCGCGGTCCCGCGTGTCGCGCTCGGCGTGCACGCGCAGCTCGGCCCTGGCCGCGTCGATCACCTTGCCGCGGTGCGGCGGGCCCAGCGTTCCGCCGGCCGCGCCGGGGATGTTCCTGGCCATCCTGACGAGTAACCTGTCCGCCCGCTCGTCGCCGGCCTCCTGCTCGGCCACCGCGATGGCGCAGGTCAGGAAGTCGACACGAGGGCTGAGCGGGCCGACCACGCGCCGTTCCAGCGGCCAGGCGCTGAGCGTCAGGAGGCCGCGGGCGGGGGAGAGGCGGTCGGTGAGCGCGGCGCACAGATAGTACGGCCGCCCGAACGGCGACGACCTGAACGAGCGCTCCTCGTCCCTGCGCAGGCTGGTGAGCCGGCTGCTGCTGATCGTGCCGCCGAAGAACGCGGCGCTGACGGCCACGATCAGTCTCGGCTGGGCGGCCGCCCCCAGCAGCCGCAGCCCCTGGTGCACCTGCTCGCGCACGGTGACCAGGCGCGGCGGCTCCTCCTTGGCGGGCCGCTCGCCGCTCACCAGGGCGTCCCAGGCGTGCTCGGCGCTGCGCAGCTCGGCCCGCAGGACGCGGGCCTTGGCGCCGTCCCTGGCCCGCATCGCCTTGCGGACGCCCGCTCGCAGCTCGTCGATGCGCCGCTCGAGGTCGTCCAGCCGGTCACTCATGGCGCGACTGTATCAACCATCCCAGTATTTTCCAGTAATTTCATGATTTCGAGGCAGTCTAATGATCTACATCGTAAAGGCGCCTGCCGCGAACGAATCCGATCAGGAGGCCGGGGACGCCACGACCCAGGTGCGGTCGTCGGTGAGGAAACGATCGAGCCGCAGGCCCTCGGCGGCCAGGTCGGCCGACAGCTCCTCGTCGGTGAGCCGCCTGGACGAGAACGACTGCGTCCACACCTTGTCCTCGCCGTGGGTGTAGCGCATGGTCGCCTGGAAGATCCCGGGGGAGACCTCCTCGACGGCCGCCAGGGTGATCGTGACGTCGCCGTCCCGGCGGCTCTGGCCGGCGTGCCACCGGTCGTGCACGTGGGCCGGCTTCCACTGGATGAGCACCGCGCCCCCGGGCTTGACGTGCCGCGCGCAGGTGGCCAGGAAAGCGCGCCTCACCGCGGGGTCCACGGTGTTCACCAGCTGGGAGGCCAGCATGACCGTGTCGAAGCGCCGGTCGAGCCGGAGGTCCTCCACCCGGCCCAGCACCGTGTGCGTGCCGCGCACGCGGGCCAGCATCTCGGCTGACTCGTCGACGGCCACCACCTCGAAGCCGCGCTCGATGAGCGGGTGCGTGACGCGGCCGACACCCGCCCCCAGCTCCAGGACGCTGCCGCCGGGCGGGGTGACCTGGGCGACGATCTCCGGCTCGACGCCCGGCTCGAGCAGGCTGTAGAAGTCGACAGGGGATCCGTCCGGGGTGATGGGGCCGGGGCCCGTGCCAGAGTTGCGCATGCCTCGAAACTATCCCTCCGGGAAGACGGGCGCGTGATCGGAAGTCGTCCCGTCCCTCTGCGGATCCCCTGCGCTCGCCCGCCTTCGCCGGGTGGTGATCCGCGGCGTGCCGTCGATCCGCTAGGGTGGCTTCCCCCTTTGCGAAAGTAGTCGGAATGTCGCACGTTCATATGGTCTTGTCCGCCGCGGGGGATCACCCCTATCCGCTGATCCGAGGGGGCGGGCTGTTCCTGATCGGCGTGGGCGCCGGCTTCCTCCTGAGCTGGATCTTCCGTACGTACTGGCTGCAGTTCCTGATCGGCGGCTTCGCCGCCGGGTTCGTCGGCAGCGGCCTGAGCGCGCTGCTGCCCAGCCTCGGCTCGCCGTCGTTCGCCCACATCGCGGGGCTCGTCGGGTCGTTCGTGCTCGAAGCCGGGCTGATCTACCTCGTGCTCTCCGGGACCAAGGGCGCCGACGACCGCACGGTCCTGTTGTGGATCCTGTTCGTGGTGGGCGTGCACTTCCTCCCGATGGGCATGGCCCACGGCCCGCTGATCACCCTCCTCGGCGTGCTCACCATGGCCAACGCGGCCGCCGGACTCCGGATCAAGGCCCCGCTGCCGGTGTTCGGCGTGACCGACGCGCTGCTCAAGCTCGGCTTCGGCGCGGTGATGCTCCTCGGGTACCCGGCGCTGACCTTCACCTGAGCCCGTACGGAGCTCGACGCGCCCGGCCGCCCGCGTACATCCGCGAATCCCCGCACGCCGCTGAGCTGGCCCGATAAGGTTTCCGGCGGACACAGGGCGGCGGACGGCGGGAGGGCGGGGCGGCACGTGAACCACGGGACCCGGCAGGTGATGGGCGCCGTCGCCGGACTGGCCGCGCTCATCCCCGTCTACTACCTGACCGAGGCAGCCGCCAGGGCCCTGCGCACGGGCGTCGCCACGTTCGGCCCGGCGCCGGCCGGCCTGGCCTGCCTGGGGGCGGTGGCCGTCATCGTCACCGTCCTCACCGCCTGGCCAGCGGCGGCGCTGTGCTGCGGCGTGCCGCTGGCGTCGGCCGGTCTCCTGTTCGCCCTCGACGTGGACGCCGCGCTCGGCGCCGCCGGCCGCCTGCCCTGGGCCGCGGCGGGCGGGCTGCCGTGGCCGGGACCGGACGGCGTGCCGTGGGCGCAGCCGGGCGAGCCGCCCGGCACGCTGGCCGGGATGACGGGCCTCTACCTGCTCATCGGAGCGCTGCTGGTGCTCTCGGCGCTGCTGCCCGTCCGGTTGCGATCTATCCTGGGAAGGTGAGCGGGCGGGATCCGGATCGGCGCAGGTCGCTGCTCGACGCGGCAGACCGGGTCATCACCGACGACGGCCCCGAGGCGTCGATGGCGGCCATCGCCGCCGCGGCGGGCGTCACCAAACCTGTCCTCTACCGCCACTTCGGCGACAAGAGCGGCCTCTACCAGGCGCTGGCCGACCGGCACGTGCGCACGGTCATCGGCCGGCTGCGGCCCTGGCTCGCCGCGCCGGGCATGGACCCGCGCGGCCGGGCGCGAGCCGCCATCAGCGTCTACCTCGACCTGATCTCCGCCAATCTCAACCTCTACCGGTTCCTGTTCCTCCGGGCCGGGGCCGAGGACACCGCGATCCGCTCCCGCATGACCTCCCTGGTGCGCGGCCTGGGGGAGGAGCTGGGCGCGGTGCTGGCCGCCGAGGGCGCGGTGGCCGATCCGGTGCGGGCGCAGGTGCTCGGGCACGCCTTCGTCGGCATGGTGCAGACGACCGGCGACTGGTGGCTGGAGCATCCGGAGGTGGACCGCACGCAGGTGGTGGAGGGGCTGGTGGACGTGATCGCCGCCGCTGTCTCCGGCGCGATCTCCGGCGCCGGGGCCCCGCACGCCGCGGGGAAGGGCTGAGGGACGCCCTTCACCCGCGGGCCGCGCGATCGCGCACCATCTGGAGCAGGTCCCACTCGTTCTGGCACACCCGCCGCCCGATCGCGGCCAGCTCGACCGACCGCGCGCCGCCGCGCAGGTGCCGCATGGTCTGCATGACGCAGATGACGCCCCACTTGAGCACGCCGAACGTCTCCCACCAGCGCAGCGCCTCCCGGTCCACCGGAGCGCCGCCCGCCCGCTCGTACGCGTCGATCAGGTCGTCGTAGTGCCCGAAG
This sequence comes from Nonomuraea sp. NPDC049378, assembly GCF_055586745.1. Lineage (NCBI taxonomy): Bacteria > Bacillati > Actinomycetota > Actinomycetes > Streptosporangiales > Streptosporangiaceae > Nonomuraea > Nonomuraea sp. NPDC049378. The sequence goes on along the minus strand of NZ_JBVJHP010000013.1, from coordinate 190,053 downwards.
CCGCCGACCGGCAGCGGCGAGCCGAACCGCCACGCCTTCACGCACAACCACCCGAGGTCCTCCAGCGGGTCGCCGGCGTGGGCGAGCTCCCAGTCGAGCACCGCCCTGATCCCCTCGGGGCCGACGATCAGGTTGCCGTTGCGGAAGTCGCCGTGCACGACGGTCGTCCGCGAGCCGGGCGGCCGGTCGGCGGCGAGCCGGCGCAGGGCCAGCTCGAACACCGGATGCGGCTCGCCGAGCTGGTCGAGCAGGTCGCGCCAGCGCAGCAGGGGATCCTCCTGCTCGTCCCGCGGCGCGCAGGACAGCGGCATCCGGTGGACGGCCGCGAGCGCCCGCCCGCACTGGGCGGCCAGCAGGGGCCTGGCCGCGGCGTAGGCGTCGTCGCGCAGGATCCTGCGCGGGATCGTCTCCCCGGGGACCCGGGTCATGAGGAGGTACGAAGCGCCGGAGGCGACGATCCCGGGCACCGGCACACCCGCGTCCGCCGCGGCCCGCATCAGCCTCGCCTCGGCGGCCAGGCCTCCGCCGGCCTCGGCCTGCGGGGCCGCTCCGGGCGAGTCGAGCCGCAGGACCAGCTCGTGCCGGTTCCCGTCCGGGCCGGCGACGTCGAGGGCCCAGGTCTCCCGTGACGCTCCGCCCGGAAGCCTGACGCTCGACGTGACGCGCGTGCCCGGTCCGAACGCCTCGGCGGCGATGGCGTGCGGATCGTTCACCGCAGGCCGAACGCCCAGGTGCCGCCCGCCGCGTAGGTGCCCAGGACGCGCCGCCCCACCGCGTCGATGTGCACCTCGTCGGGCCCGTCGTAGATCCGCCCGGCCCGCGCGTGCCGGTACATCCGATCCAGCGGCGTGTCGGGGGTCAGCCCGGCGGCGCCGTACACCTGGATGGCCCGGTCGATCACGTTGTGCAGCATGCGTGCCCCCACCACCTTGATCGCCCCGATCTCCACCCGCGCCTGCGACCCCGCGTCGATGGCCTCGGCGGCGTCGAGCGTGAGCAGCCTGGCGGCCTGGATCTCGGCGTAGGAGTCGAACACGTGCTGCCGCATGAGCTGCTTGGCGGCCAGCGGCTCGCCGAACGCGGTGCGCTCGTGCATCCTGCGGCACATCAGGTCGAACGCCCGCTGGGCCTGCCCCAGCCAGCGCATGCAGTGGAAGATCCGGCCCGGCCCGAGCCGCTTCTGCGCGATGACGAACCCCCGCCCGCGCGGCCCGAGCAGGTTGCCTGAGGGCACGCGGACGTCGTCGTAGCGCACTTCGCAGTGCGCCCCGTCGAGCCCGAGCACGGGCGTCTCGCGCACGATCGTGTAACCGGGCGTGCCGGTCGGCACCAGGATCATGGAGAACGCCAGGTGCGGCGGGGCGTCCTGCTCGGTCCTGCACATCACGGTCGTGTACGCCGCCCGCGACGCTCCCGTGGTGAACCACTTGTGCCCGTTGATCACCCATTCGTCGCCGTCCAGCACGGCGGAGGTCGCGATCTGCGTGGGGTCGCTGCTCGACACCGCCGGTTCGGTCATCGCGAAGCTGGGCCAGATGTCGCCGCGCACCAGCGGCTCGAGATAGCGTTCCCGCTGCTGGGGCGAGGCGTGCTCGTGCAACATCAGCGAGTCCTGGAGGGTGAACGTGCCGAGCGCGAGCTGGCCGTACTCGCTGCGCCCCTGCACCTCGTTGACGTAGACGTAGTCGAGGAACGGCAGCCCGCCGCCGCCCAGCTCGCGCGGATGGCCGAGCGCCCACAGGCCCTCCTTCTTCGCCTCGGCCCGCAGCTCGTCCAGGGTCTGCGCGGCCGGCGGCCCGCCCGCGTGCAGCACCGGCTCCGCCGGCTCCACCCGTTCGGTCATGAACGCGTGCACGGCGTCGCGAACAGGGCGGATGTGGTCAGGTACGGCGAAGCTCATGCAAGGATCTCAACGCCAAATCGTTGCCCAGTCAACCACCCCTCAGGGCAGCCAGCTCACCTTGCCGCGCAGGAAGGCGTACCCGACGAAGGCCACGGCGTCGATCAGCGTGTGCGCCACGATCAGCGGCATCGCCCGGCCCCAGCGCTGGTACAGCCGCCCGAACACCACGCCCATCACCACGTTGCCGACGAAGCCCCCGAACCCCTGATACAGGTGGTACGACCCCCGCAACACCGACGACACCGCGACGGCCTTCCACGGGGACCAGCCGGCCTGCCCCAGCCGGTGCAGCAGATATCCGGCGACCAGCACCTCCTCCAGCACGCCGTTCTGCGCGGCGGCGAGCAGCAGCACCGGCACCTGCCACCACACCTCGGGCAGCGCGCCGGGCACGACGGTCAGGTTCACCCCGGCCGCCCACACCGCGAGGTAGAACGCCAGCCCCGAGCCGCCGATCGCGGCCGCCAGCGCCGCCCCGCGCAGCAGGTCGCCCCCGGGCCGGCGGAAGTCGGCGCCGATCGTGCGCAGCGACTCGCCCGACCGCACCAGCAGGTACGCCACCAGCCCGACCGGCGCCACCGCGATCGCGATCTGGACGAGCTGCAGGGCCAGGTCCAGCCAGGGCCGGTCCGGCGCCATCGACCCGACGAGCACGGCCTGCTGGCCCTTCAGCTCCTTCGGCGCGGTGAGCGCCCCGATCAGCCGCACGATCGCCACCAGGGCGCTGGCGCCGAGCGAGACCGACAGCACGACGATGACCTCGGCCCGGATGAGGCGGGGCCCGAGCACCGGGGCGGGCGCGAGCGGAGACTGTGTGGTCATGGCCGCAGATTAGCCTCTCCATGATCGGATGCGAATAAAGGCCCCACACCTTCGCCATGCCATCGGAAGTGTCCCGGCACCTTCGTTCGGCGTCCCGCCGGACCTACCCTGGACGGGTGAGCCCTTCCAGCCCGCACGACGTGCCCACGGCGGCGCAGCTCGTCGCCGCGGTCCGCGACTTCCTGCGGACCGACGTGCTCCCCGCCGTGGACGGCAGGACGCGCTACCACACCCGCGTGGCGATCAACGTGCTCGGCATGGTGGAGAGGGAAATAGAGCTCGGCCCCGGCCAGGCCGGCGAGCACGCCGCCCGGCTGGCCGCCCTCGGCGTGGACGACGACGCCGAGCTGGCCGCCGCCATCCGCGAGGGCCGCGTCGAGGACGGTGAGGCGCTCATGTCCGCGCTGGAGCAGGCCGTGCTGGCGAAGCTGGCGGTGGCCGACCCGGACTACCCGGCGACCGGCTGACGGCTCCCCGCCCGCCCCCGGCCACCGGCCCGGAGGCGGGCCGGCCCGCCCCCCGGGCGGTGGGGTGCGGGCCGGGACGCCGTCGCGTCAGTGGGAACCGGTCAGGTCCAGGTCCTTGACCTTCGGCTCGCCCTCGTCGGCGAAGTAGTCGTCGCGCGCGGTCGCGTCGTCGCCGTCGGCCACCTTCGTGGCACGGAACAGCAGCGTGCCGAGCACCGCCACCACGAGGTTGACGATCAGCGCCAGGAACCCGGCGTAGACCGTCATCTTGGTGTCGAAGCCCAGGTTGGACAGCCCGAACGCCGAGCCGCCGAAGTGCGCCTTGCCGCTGGCCGGGTTGGGGATCAGGTAGAGCATCCACATGCCCGCCGCCAGGCCGGCCGCCCAGCCCGCGATCAGGCCGCCCTTGTGGAACCAGCGCGTGTAGAGCCCCAGCGCCACCGACGGCAGCGTCTGGAGGATGATCACGCCGCCGATGAGCTGCAGGTCGATCGAGAACTGCGGGTCGAGCAGCAGGATGCACAGCACCGCGCCCACCTTGACCACCAGCGACACGATCTTGGAGACCTTGGCCTCCTGGGAGTCGGTGGCGTTCTTGTTCACGTATTCGCGGTAGATGTTGCGGGTGAACAGGTTCGCCGCCGCGATCGACATGATCGCCGCGGGGACGAGCGCGCCGATGCCGATGGCGGCGTACGCGACGCCCGCGAACCAGTCGGGGAACATCTGGTCGAACAGCACCGGCACGATGGTGTTCGCGTCGGCCTTGCCGTTCTCGCCCACGATCGGCTTGGTGCCCGCCGCGATCGCCATGAAGCCGAGCAGCGCGATCAGGCCCAGCACGAAGCTGTAGGCGGGCAGCGCCGACATGTTCCGCTTGATGACGTTGCGGTTCTTCGAGGCCAGGACGCCCGTGAGGCTGTGCGGGTAGAGGAACAGCGCCAGCGCCGAGCCGAAGGCCAGCGTCACGTACTGGAGCTGGTTGCCGGCGTTGAGGATGTAGCCGTCACCCTGCGCGGGCGTGGCCTCGAACTTGGCCTTGGCCGCGTCGAAGATGGAGTCCCAGCCGCCCAGGCGCGACGGGATGTAGATGACCGCCGCCAGGATCACGATGTAGATGAGCGCGTCCTTCACGAACGCGATGAGCGCGGGCGCGCGCAGCCCTGACTGGTACGTGTACGCCGCCAGGATCGCGAACGCGATGATGATCGGCAGGTGGCCCGTGATGCCCATGGCCTTGAGCACCGCCTCGATGCCCACGAGCTGCAGCGCGATGTAGGGCATCGTGGCCACGAGACCGGTGATCGCGATGGCCAGCGCCAGCGTCGGGGAGCCGAACCTGGCGCGCACGAAGTCGGCGGGCGTGACGAACCCGTGCACGTGCGAGACCGACCACATCCGCGCCAGCACCAGGAACACCAGCGGATAGACGACCACGGTGTACGGCAGCGCGTAGAAGCCCAGGGCGCCGGCGCTGAACACCAGCGCGGGCACCGCCACGAAGGTGTAGGCGGTGTAGAGGTCGCCGCCGACCAGGAACCAGGTGATCCACGAGCCGAAGTTGCGCCCGCCGAGGCCCCATTCCTTGAGGCTGGCCAGGTCGTCGGGCCGCCGCCAGCGCGAGGCGACGAAGCCCATCCCGCTGACGAGGACGAACAGCAGGGTGAAGACGACCAGCTCGGTCACGTGCCCGCTCATTTGGTCATCCTGTAGACGATGGTGGTGCACGAGACGCCCACCACGATGAAGGCCAGCTGGAGCCAGTAGAAGAGCGGGAAGCCCAGCAGGCGCGGCTCGTCGGCGTTGAACAGGAACGTCAGCAGCGGCAGCACGATCGGCACGACGAGCAGCCAGTTCCATGGGCTGCGGTCGGTGCGTGGCTGCCCGGGTTCGCCGGTAGTCATCGACCCTCCGATGAATGGATCAGAGCCGCTTGTCACCGGCTCCTGACGATTAGTCAGCAGAGGGAGAGTAACTTCGCGGGGATATGTAACCCAATGTCCGGCATATTACGGTTTGGCCTAAATGTCGGTGGGGATTCCGGCATCCGAGACGCCTCGGCCCCGGCAAGGTCACGTCGCCCGTACAGACGCTAGTGACAGGCGGGCCACGAGCGTGAGACCCGATCGCTGAGCGGTCGGTCGGGTGCGCCGAACGGTCCGCCGGAAAACATGACATGAGGTGTCCTCTTTTGGCGCGACGATCGGCCACATGATTGTCGTAGTGGCGGGCGCGACCCGCGGAACAGGACGAGGCATGGCGGTCGAGCTGGGCGCGGCCGGGGCGACGGTGTACTGCACGGGCAGGAGCACCCGCGCGGGGCGCTCGGAGATGGACCGCCCGGAGACCATCGAGGAGACGGCCGAGCTGGTGACCGCGGCCGGCGGCACGGGCATCCCGGTCCGGACCGACTTCCTGGTGCCGGAGCAGGTGGCGGCGCTGGCCGCGCGGGTCGAAAGCGACCACGGCCGGCTCGACGTGCTGGTCAACGACGCGTGGGGCGGCGACCACCTGTGGGAGTGGGACACCCCCGTCTGGAAGCACGACCTGGACAACGGGCTGCGCCTGCTGAGGCTGGCCATCGACACCCACATCATCAGCGCCAGGCACCTGTTCCCGCTGCTCGTCAGGAACGAGGGCGGGCTCGTGGTGGAGGTCACCGACGGCACCAGGGCCTACAACGAGACCCACTACCGGGAGAACGTCTACTACGACCTGGCCAAGTGGTCGGTGAACCGGCTGGCGTTCGCCTGGTCCACCGAACTGCGCCCGCACGGCGGCACGGCCGTGGTGGTCACGCCGGGATTCCTGCGCTCGGAGGCGATGCTCGAGCACTACGGCGTCACCGAGGACACCTGGCGGGAGGCGACGATGGAGAGCGACCACCTCCGCGCCTGGATGGTCTCCGAGACGCCCGCCTACATCGGCAGAGGCGTGGCCGCGCTCGCCCAGGACCCGGACAAGGCGCGCTGGTCGGGCCGATCGGTGGACAGCGGCGAACTGGCCGACGCGTACGGCGTCACCGACGTCGACGGCAGCCGCCCCCAGGTGTGGCGCTACATCACCGAGGTCCTCGACAAGGGCGGCGACGCCGGCTGGGAGGCCTACCGCTGACGCTCAGCGGCCATAGAGCGCGGCCATGCGGGCGGCGGCGTCGGCGAGCATCGCGCGCAGCTCCTGCGGTTCGAGCACCTCCGCCTCCGGCCCGAACCGCAGCACCTGCGAGTACGCCACCTGCGCCGACTCCACCGCCAGCCGCACGGTGCCGTCGGGCTGGAGCGAGGCGAGCGCGTCGTCGACCGCGGCCGGGTCGGCGACGTGCCGCAACATCCGCACCCCGCGCTCGGTGAGCCGCAGCGTGATCGTGTCCCTGAGCAGCGAGCGGCTGAACTCCGCCGACCGCCCGGCCCAGAAGGCGGCCAGATCGAAGCCGGGGTCGCGGTCGAAGGGTTCGGCCAGCTCGGTGACCTCGCCGAACCGGTGCACCCGGAAGATGAGGAACCGGGCCGCGCGCCGGGCGGCCAGGTACCAGGTCCCCGCCTTGAGCACCAGCCCGTACGGCTCCAGCGTGCGGGCGGCGCCCTTGTAGACGGCGCGGACGCGGCGGTCGCTCCACACGGCCCTGGCCAGCGGCCCCAGCGCCGCCGGGGGCGGGTCGTCGCCGGCGAACCAGCCGGGCGCGTCCAGGTGGAAACGTTGCGCGGCGACCACCGGAGCGTCGCGCAGGGCGGGGGAGAGGGCGGCGGCGGCCTTCAGCCGGGCCGTGGCCGCGACCTCCGCCAGCCCCATCTCCCGCAGCGCCCCCGGCACCCCCGACAGGAACAGCGCCTCCGCCTCCGCCCTGTCCAGCCCGGTCAGCCGCGTACGGTAACCGTCGAGCAGCCGGTAGCCGCCGCCCCGCCCCCGGTCGGCGTAGACGGGCACGCCCGCCTCCGACAGCGCGAGCACGTCGCGGTGCACGGTCCGCTCCGAGACCTCCAGTTCGGCGGCCAGCTCGGCCGCCGTCATCCCGCCCCGGCCCTGCAGCAGCAGGACCAGCGACATCAACCGCGAGGCGCGCACAGCGGCAACACCACGGCGGAGGGACGCTCGGGGGAGTGGAACACCTCGACGTCGGCGGGCACCAGCTCGCCGTCCCAGCCGCCCGAGCCGTCCGCCGCGAGCGGGTGGCCCGTGCCGGTGTTGCGGGCGATCGTCGGGTACGCCCCGGCCGCCACGTGCAGCCTGATCCGGTGCTCGCGCCCGAACCGATGCGCCATCGGCCACAGGTCCACCTCCACCCTGCGCACGCCGTGCCCGTCGCCCGGCCCCAGGCGGCGCACGCCCTCGCACACGTTGATCGAGCGCCCGTCCGGGCGCACGTCGCACACCCGCACGACGACGTCCACGTACGGGGTGCTCGACCGCACGAACAGCTCCGCGCGGACCGGGCCGATCATCTCGACCGCCTCCCTCAACGCCGGGGAGCTGTAGACCAGCACGTCGCGGCGCTGTTCCAGCCGCCGCTGGTCGCGCGGCCTGGAGTCGCCGAGCAGCACGGGCCCGCCGATCACCGGCGTCGGGTGGGCGGGGTGGTAGCGGAAACGGTCGGGCTCGGCCTCGCGCGGGCCCTCCACCCCGAGGCCGAACCCGTGCTGCAGGTGCCAGCGCTGCTCCCGCGTCCCGGGCACGGGCCAGTCGGAGTGGTCGCGCCACTGCCCGGCGCCCGTCACGTAGATCCGCACCGGGTCGGGCCGCAGCCGTGAGTGGTCGCCGAGGAGGTGCGCGCGGAACCAGGCCGTCGCCTCGGCCAGCGTGGGACGCCCGTGCCGGGCGTCGATGTGGTACCACGGCCCGATCGTCAGGTAGGGCCGCCGTCCCGCCGCCCGCAGGGCCGCGTAGTCCTTGAGCTGCCAGGGGAGGAAGACGTCGTACCAGCCGCCCAGCATCGTGACCGCCGCGTCCACCTCGCCCACCTTAGGGGAGAAGTCACGCTTGTCCCAGTAGGGGACGTGCGGGTCCTCGTGGTGCGCGATCAGGTCCTGGTAGAAGCGGAGCGGCCGGCCGGCCGAGACCACGTCCAGCTCGGCCACCGGGCGGCCCGACAGGACCGCCCTGCGGGTGAGCCGGGGCGCGGCCAGCACCGAGGCGCCGCCGAACCGCCGCGACAGGCCGTCGGTGAGCGTCGTCCAGCTCAGCGCCGACTCCAGCGCGAACGCGCCGCCCACGTAGGCGGCGTCCCGGAACTGGGAGGCGGTGATCTGCAGGGCCATGGCCTTCAGCTCGGGCCCGGCGTAGGGGGCGATCGCCCACTGGGTGTATCCCAGGTAGGAGGGGCCGAACATGGCGAACGAGCCGCCGTACCACGGCTGCTCGCGCAGCCACGCCACGGTGGCCAGGCCGTCCTCGTGCTCGTCGCCGAGCGGATCGAGCAGGCCGCCGGAGCCGAAGCCGCCGCGGCAGCTCTGGATGACGACGTGGAAGCCCTGCCGGGCGAAACCACGGCCGTAGACCAGGCCGAGCCAGCCGCGCCGGCCGTACGGCGAGCGCATCAGGATGACGGGGGCCGGCTCGCCCGAGGCGGGAGCGTAGTGGTCGGCCAGCAGCGTCACGCCGTCCGGCATCGGGACGGGAAGATCACGCCGGACCCGCACACGTCTCATGTACTTACCAGTAACAGACGCGCCCGCGCAGGTGGCACCCGGGGGTGGCAGCGCCCGCCCCGCGCGGCGCGGGGCGGGCGCGATCGTCACCGGAGCGCTACTCCTTGTCCGGGCGCTCCGAGATGCGCACGGCGTTGACGAGCGTCGACCCCTCCCGCGTCGCGAAGCGCACGTTGAGCTGGCCGTCGGTGACCTTCACCGTGTACTGCCTGGACACGGCCGTGTACGTGCCCGCCTCCAGGGCCAGGTCGAGCGCCGGGATCGCGAGCTGGCCCTCGACCAGCACGTCGAAGACCCGCCGGCCCATCTGCATGTTGCGGATCTCGGCGAAGTCCAGCTCGACGGTGTACGTCCCCGCGGGGACGCCGTCGAAGCGGTACTCCAGCATGTCCTCCCTGGCCGTCCTGAACAACGACTGGTCGCCGGTGCCGCGGATGGTCCTGGACGTGCTGCGCGTCCGGCTGCGGTCGGCGACGTAGCCGTGGCCGCCCGGGGTGTACTTCCTGTCCCGCGTCCAGACGTCACCGGCGCCGTCGGTCACGCTCCTGGAGCCGCCCACGTCGACGGCCACCTGGTGCTCGGGCACCACGACCGTCACCGCGATCTCGATCGTCGGCTGCCGGCCGCTGGCCGACTTCACCAGCAGCGTCCCCTCGCGTACGGCGCCGGGGGCGACGCCGTCGCTGGAGACCGTCACCTCCAGCTCCACCGACCCGCCCTTGGCCAGCTCGCCCTCCGCCGGCGTCACGGTGAACCACTCGCCGCCCGTCACCGTGTACGGCGTGGTCGAGCCCAGGTTCGTCAGCTCCAGCGTCCGGGTGCGCGTGGCATCGGACGGCAGCACCACGGTCAGCTCGGCGGCCGACGCGCTCACCCGTCCCGTGACCAGCGCCGTGTCGATCGACGTCACGACCGTGGGCGCGACCGTCACCGGCTGCGTGAACGTGCCGTAGTGCTCCTTGGACACCTCGACCTCGTAGTCGCCCGCCAGCACCTGGCCGTAGAAGCGGCCGTCCTCGCCGGTGGTGAACGTGGCCACGTCGCCCACCTTCACCGTCGCCCCGGCCAGCGGCTCGCCGTCGTTGGCGTCGGTGACCGCCCCGGTGACCAGGCCGTGCCTGCCGGCCGTGAACGTCAGGGCCTGCCCGGTGGACAGCACCGCCTCCTGGTAGGCGTAGAGGAGCCCGTCGTCGCCCGCGGCGTTCTCCACGCCGATGGTGGCGCTGGTGCCCTGCTCGCGCTCGCTGTCCACGTCCTTGTACCGGAAGCCGATCGAGCCGTTCTCGCCCAGCAGCGCCGCGAACGACAGCCGCTGGGCCGTGTCGTTGTAGAAGGTGACGTTGCGCCACTCGATGACGAACGTGCGGTTCGGCGCCGTGCCCGTCACCGCCGTGTAGACCCCGCCCTGGTCGTCCACCCTGAGGTCGTCCCAGTACGGGTAGACCGCGTTGTTCGGGGTGCCCGAGGACGGGAGCGTGCCGTTGCCGGCGGCGGTCACCCGGTCGGCGGCGAAGGTGGCGAACCCGTTCGTGGCGATCCAGGCCTTCGTGTGGCCGGTGCCGTAGAACGGGACCGCGAACGGCAGCGTCACCTGCTGGGCCTCGTCGTCGCCGGTCAGCGCCAGCTTCTCGGTGCCCGCCACGTACGCCTGGTCGCCGATCGCGCACGTGTAGCCGAAGTTGTCGCCGCGCAGCGGCAGCTCCACGTCCTTGACCACGTCGCCGGCCACCGTCACCTCGGCCGTCGCGCCGCTGGAGCAGCGGGAGACGGGGGTGACGACCAGCTCGTGCTCGCCGTGCGGCAGCGTCAGGCTGTAGCGGCCCGACGCGTCGGTCACCGCGCTCACCGGCGTGCCGGTGGCCGCCACCGTCGCGCCGGCCTCCGGCGTGCCCGCCGTGGTGACCGTCCCGGACACCACGCCCGACGCCTTCCTGGTCATGGTCACGTCCGCGGTCGCCGTCTCCCCGGCGGCGACCGTCACGGAGGTGGTGGCGGTGTCGTAGCCGAACTTCCCGGCGCTGAGCTCGTACTCGCCCGGCAGCAGGCGGGGGATGGCGTACGCGCCGTCCTCGCCGGTGGTCACGCTCCGGGTGAGCGGCCCGGTCACCGTGATCGTCGCGCCGGCCACGGGCTCGCCGCCCGCGGTGACGGCGCCCTCGAGAGCGCCGGTCTCCCCGGCCGGAGCGGCCTGTACGGCGGCGAAGGTGTCGAGCCTGCCCTCGCCCCACACGTTGTTGTCGGCGGCCGTGCCGCCGCAGCTGGTGTCCTCGACGTCCACGGCGGTGGTGTCCAGCAGCGGCCGGGTGCCCTCCACGTCACCCGCGAGGGCGGGCGAGGCCGACCAGATCAGCGCCACCGTGGCCGCCACGTGCGGGGAGGCCATCGACGTGCCGGTGTAGGTGTCGTAGGTGCCGCCGGGCGTCGAGGAGCGCACGTTGACGGCGGGCGCGGCGATGTTCGGCTTGATCTCCCCGTCCTCGCCCGCGCCCTTGCTCGAATTGCGGTAGAGCGCGTTGTCGATGTCGAAGCCGCCCGCGCTGTAGCTCATGACGTACTGGCCGGGGGAGCCGGAGGTCTGGCAGGCGGGCCCTTCGTTGCCGTTGGCGAAGGCCGGGAAGATGCCCGCGGCGATCCACGCCTCGACGACCGGCTTGTACCACGGGTCGAACCCGTCGCCGCCCCACGAGTTGTTGACGATGTCGGGCGCCAGGTCTGGGCGCGGGTTCTCGCCGTTCACGTCGGTCGGGGCGAGCATCCACTGGCCGGCGGCGATCAGCGACGCGTCGCTGCAGAAGTTGGACTCGCAGCCCTTGGCCGCGATCCACCGGGCGCCCGGCGCGACGCCGATGCCGTTCGCGCCGACCATGGTGCCCATGGTGTGCGTGCCGTGGCCGTTGTTGTCGCACGGCGCGGGCGACGGGCAGACGCCGGCCGGGTCGAACCAGTTGTAGTCGTGACTGAACGTGCCGTCCGCGTTCCTGCCCCGGTAGCCGGCGACCAGCTCGGGGTGGTCGAACTGGGCGCCGGAGTCGATGTGGGCGATGACGATGCCCTCGCCCCGGTTGCCCAGCTCGTTCCAGACGCGCGGGGCGTTGACCCGGTCGATGTTCCACTCGACCGCGTTCACCCTGGCCTCGGCCTTGCCGGGCGCGGGCTTGGGGATCGCGACGGTGCGGATCGGGTCGATGCGGTCGACGTCAGGTAATTTGGCGATCTCGGCCGCCAGCTTCTCGTCCGCGGTGACCTGCACCGCGTTGACGATCCAGTACGGGGTGTACGCGGCGTGCTGGGAGTCCAGCAGTTCGCGTAGGCCCGCCTGGGAGCTCGTGGCCCGTTCGGTCTTGGCCTTGAAGACCTGCTCGGCCTTCGCGTCCTTGGTTTCGGCCCGGCGGGCGCCGCTCAGGTCGGCGGATCCCTTCATCCGGACCCAGAAGGTGGCCTTGTCGTCCTGCGCCAGCTGCGCCTGGACGACACTGTCGATCTTGCCCGGGTCGGGCGCCGCCTGGGCCGCCTGCGGGACGAGGAGGCCGGCGGCGGTGACGATCCCGGTGAGGATCGCACGCCAGCGGGGGGTGTGGGGCACGCGCTCTCCTTAGGACAGAAGAGGTGATCTTTACGCCTCTGTGGAGAAGGGTGAAGAGCTCCTGTCCGGAAAGCAAGACTTGTCATGAAATGTTACTTTGCGGGGAAAAATGTAATCTGGTCAGCTGAAATGTCGTCATAGAGGCCACGTCGCCGACCGGGTTCGTTCCGCCCTTCGCCCAGGTGGAGCAGCTCCCCGGGACGGCCGGCCTAGCCCTCCGCTCCCACCGGGCGCCAGCCGAGCTGCCACGCGACGCGCAGGAAGTAGGCCTTGATCTCCGCGGCGCTCTCGTCGTCGGGGTGGGTGCCCAGGTGGTGGAGCACGGCGCCGCTGAGCGCCTCCTGCACGGTGTCCAGGTCGACGCCGGCCGGGAAGCACCCGCTCTCGCGCGTGCGGAGCAGCAGCTCGCGCACCACCGCGGCCCGCCGCCCGCTGTTGACCTGGCGGTACGTCGTGGTCAGCTCCGGGTAGTCGTCACGGGCGCCGTAGACCCGGCGCAGCAGGCGGCGGTTGCGCGGCACCGCCAGATGGGCGGCCCACTCGTCGAGCATGTGGTCGATGTCCCGCCAGCCGGTGAACGCCGGGTCGTGGTCGTGGTTGGCCCACTCCAGGGCCCGCACCAGCAGCGCGGTCTTGTCGGCGAAGCGGCGGTAGACCGTCGCCCTGGTGACCCCCGCCCGCCGGGCGACCTGCTCGATGCTGGTGTGCCTGGCGCCCTGCTCGATGAGCACGTCGAGCGCGGCGGTGAGGATGGCCAGGTCCGCCTCCTGGCTGCGCGGCCGGCCGGCCGGCCGCGGGGACGTCGTGCGGTCGGTCATGTCGGTCGCTCCTCGTCATTCGTTGCGGGTCGCCGGCCCGCGGGGACGGCGGCCCTGGTCAAGGAAACCCGCGGGAAGGGCGGCCCGCAGGAGTCTAGTGAGCCGTGCCGCGCCGGTCGTTCAGCTCGCGTCCCAGGTGACCGGGAGGTGGTGGACGCCGTAGATGAGCATGTCGGTGCGGAGCGGCACCTCGTCCGGCCCGACGGCGAGCCGCAGCGACGGGAACCGCGCGAACAACGCCGGGTAGGCCGCCCTCATCTCCACCCGCGCCAGCTGCTGGCCGAGGCACTGGTGCACGCCGTGACCGAAGGCGACGTGCCCGCCGCCCGGCCGGTGCAGGTCGAGGGTGTCGGGGTCGGGGAAGCGCTCGGGGTCGCGGTTGGCGGCCGGGATCGAGATGGTGACCGACTGCCCGGCCCGTACCAGCTCGCCGCCGAGCTCGACGTCCTCCAGCGCGGTGCGTACGAGGAAGGGGATGATGCTGAGGTAGCGCAGCAGCTCCTCCACGACCTGGTCGATCCGGTCCGGCTCCCCGCGCAGCACGGCGAGCTGCCCGGGGTGGCGCATCAGCGCGAAGGCGCCCAGGGCGATCATGTTGGCGGTGGTGTCGAGCCCGGCGCCCAGCAGCATGAAGCCGATGTTGGTCAGCTCTTCGTCGGTGAGGTCGCTCCTGGTCAGGCCGCTGAGCAGGTCGTCGGTGGGCGTGGCCCGCCTGGCCAGGACAAGCTCCTCCATGTGCGCCCGCAAGGCGAGGAAGGTGGCGATCCGTTCCTCGCGCGGGAGGTCCATCCGCGTCATCCTGCCGCCCTGGGCCTGGAAGCGCTCGCTCTCCTCCTCCGGCACGCCGAGCAGCTCGCCGATCACGAGCGCGGGGATCGGCATCGCGAACGTCTCCACCAGGTCGGCGGGCGGCCCCTGCCGCTCCATGGTGTCCAGCCGCGCCGTGGTGAGTTCCTCGATGCGCTCGGTGAGCCGGCGCATCCTGCGCACGGTGAACTCGCCGGCCAGCAGGTGGCGGTAACGCGTGTGGACGGGCGGATCGGTCGAGACGAACATCCCGGGAGGCGCGGCCTGGGCGGGCCCCTGACCGGGCTCCTCGACGGGGTGGTGCCGTAGCTCGGACCTGGCGCTGAAGCGCTTGTCGGCCAGCACGTCCCGCGCCAGCGCGTGGGAGGTCACCAGCCAGCCGCGGTGGCCGTCGGGGTAGGCGAGCGGGGTGATGGGCCGGGCCCGGCGCAGCTCGGCCAGGTCGCCGGGCGGGTCGAAGGGCGTGGGCCGCGCGGTGGGGAGCGTGATCGCTCCGGTCTCGGTCATCCTGGGTCTCCTCTCGACCGGTCAGATTTGAATACAGTACTGCTCTGTATTCAAAGGGGCGACTCCGGGGGCGGCGAGCGGGTCGCGTTGCGCGATCATGGTGCGGGAGCTAACCTGTCCCCATGCGAAATCACGCTCAGCTCCAGTGGTGGCGCCGCTTCTAGGCGGCGCGTGTTTCGCATTCCTCAAAGGACGGCCGCCCCGGATGGCGGCCTTTCTCGTGTCCGCCCCCGGGGCTCATCATGTTGACGTGATAAGGGGCAGCAAGTGGAGACGAGCGGATATACCACCGCGGGGGGCATCGTCGTCGAGCGCGAGACGCGCGAGGTGGACGAGGCGGCGCTCGAAGAGATCGTGACGGCCCTCGGAGAGAGACGCGGGGGAGCCTTCTCCTCGGGCATGGACTATCCGGGCCGCTACAGCCGCTGGGCGTTCGGCTACGTCGATCCCTGCCTGGAACTGGTCGCCAAGGGCCGCACCATCGCGGCCGTCGCGCTCAACGAGCGCGGCAGGGTCGTGCTGCCCGCCGTCGCCTCCTGCCTGCTGGCGGCGGGCAAGCCCGTCAGCGAGCCCACGGCCGACCGCGTCGAGGTGCACGTGGCCGAGCCCGGCAGCGATCCCGGAGACCTCCTGCCGGAGGAGATGCGCAGCCGCCGGCCCACCGTGTTCACCGCGATCCGCGAGGTCATCGCCGCCTTCAAGGGCGACGACCCCCACCTCGGCCTCTACGGCGCCTTCGGCTACGACCTGGCCTTCCAGTTCGAGCCGATCCGGCAGGAGCTCGTCCGCCCCGACGACCAGCGCGACCTCGTGCTGCACCTGCCCGACCGGCTCGTCGTGATCGACCGGCAGCGCGAGACCAGCCTCGAGTTCCGCTACGAGTTCACCGTCGACGGCGCCACCACCCGCGGCCTCGACAGGGCGGGCGCCACCGAGGCCCCGGTCGCCCCCGCCCAGGTGCCGCCCGACCCGGAGAAGGGCGAATACGCCAAGGTCGTCGCCGCCGCCAAGGAGAAGTTCAAGCGCGGTGACCTGTTCGAGGTCGTGCCCGGCCAGGTCTTCCACGCCACCTGCGCCGACCCGTCCGCCTTCTACCGCGGCCTGCGCCAGAGCAACCCGGCCCCGTACGAGTTCATCATCAGCCTCGGCGAGGGCGAGCACCTCGTCGGCGCCTCGCCCGAGATGTACGTCAGGGTGAGCGGCGACCGCGTCGAGACCTGCCCCATCTCCGGCACCATCGCCCGCGGCAGCAACCCGGTCGAGGACGCCGAGGCCATCCGCACCCTCCTGTCCAGCGTCAAGGAGGAGTCGGAGCTGACCATGTGCACCGACGTCGACCGCAACGACAAGTCGCGCATCTGCGTGCCCGGCACGGTCAAGGTCATCGGCCGCCGCCAGATCGAGCTCTACTCCCGCCTGATCCACACCGTCGACCACATCGAAGGCCGCCTGCGCCCCGAGTTCGACGCGCTAGACGCCTTCCTGACCCACATGTGGGCCGTCACGGTCACCGGCGCCCCCAAGACGTGGGCCATGCAGTTCATCGAGGACCACGAGGCCACCACCCGCCGGTGGTACGGCGGCGCCATCGGCGTCATCGGCTTCGACGGCTCCATGAACACCGGCCTGACCCTGCGTACCGCCCAGATCAAGAACGGCGTGGCCACCGTGCGGGCCGGCGCCACGCTGCTGTTCGACTCCGACCCCGAGGCCGAGGAGCGCGAGACCGAGCTGAAGGCCAGCGCCCTGCTCGGCGCCCTGGCGGCGGTCGGGCGGACCGGCGCGGAGGCCGTCGCCGAGACCAGGGAGCAGCCGGGCCACGGCATGAAGGTGCTGCTCGTCGACCACGAGGACTCCTTCGTCAACACCCTGGCCGACTATTTCCGCCAGGAGGGCGCCGCGGTGACGACGCTGCGCCACGGCTTCCCGCCCCGCATGCTCGACGAGATCGCCCCCGACCTGGTGGTGCTCTCGCCCGGCCCCGGCTGGCCGACCGACTTCGGCATGTCGGCGCTGCTCGACCAGATCTACGCCCGCGACCTGCCGGTCTTCGGCGTCTGCCTCGGCCTGCAGGCCATGGTCGAGCACGCCGGCGGCACCCTGGAACTGCTCGACTACCCCGAGCACGGCAAGCGCGGCCAGGTCGCGCGGCTAGGCGACGGCGCGCTGCTGGAGGGGCTGCCCGCGGAGTTCACCGCGGCCCGCTACCACTCGCTGCACGCCAAGCGGCCCGGCGTCGTCGGCTTCACGCCGACCGCGCTCACGCCCGACGGCAACGTCATGGCCATCGAGGACGCCGAGCGGCGGCGCTTCGCCGTGCAGTTCCACCCCGAGTCGATCCTGACGCAGGAGGGCGGCGCGGGCGCGAAGGTCATCGCCAACGTGCTGCGTCTCTGCCGTAGGTAAAACGCCCGCGGGCGCGTGCGGGGCTCGCCTAGAGTTCCCGCATGCTCCCCGCAGACCTGCCCGGCACGGTACGCGACGCGCTGCTCGCCCCGCTCGTCGACCACCACTGTCACGGGGTGCGGCGGGACGACCTGACCAGAGCCGAGTTCGAGCTGCTCATCAACGAGGGCGGCAGCCCGGCGCCGCCCGGCACCACCCACTTCGACACGCCGTTCGGCGCGGCGGTGCGCCGCTGGTGCGCGCCGCTGCTCGACCTCGAACCGCACGCGCCGCCCGCCGTCTACCTCGCCCGCCGCGCCGAGCTGGGCGCGGGCGAGGTCAACCGGCGGCTCCTGGCGGCGGCCGGCGTGGTGGCCTTCCTGGTGGACACCGAACCGGCCGGCGCCTGGGAGGACGGCGAGCTGCTGTCGGCCACCGAGATGGGCCGGCACGGCGGCGCCGCCGCCGACGAGCTCGTACGGATCGAGGCCGTCGAGCGCGACGTGGCCGAGACGGCGCAGATCTCCGTCGACTACCTCGACGACCTCGGCGAGAAGCTGACCGCGAGGGCCGCCAGGGCGGTCGGGCTCACGACGGTCATCGGGTCGCTCTACGGCCTCGACTTCGACCCGTCCCGGCCCAGCAGGGGCTCGGTGATCGCGGCGGTCAACCGGCGGCTGTCCGACCCCAAGGAGCCGCTGACGGACCCCTTCCTGCTGCGCCACCTGCTGTGGATCGCGATCGACGTGGCCAGGGAGCGGGGGCTGCCCGTGCAGTTCCACACGGGCTTCAGCGGTTCCGGGCCCGACCTGCACCGCAGCGATCCGGCCAGGCTGGGCGCCCTGGTCAGGGCGCTGCAGCCGGCCGCCGTGCCGGTCATCCTGCTGCACTGCTACCCGTTCCACCGTCAGGCCGCCTACCTGGCCGGCCTCTACCCGCACGTCTACGTGGACGTCGGGCTCGCGCTCCCGCACACCGCCGCCGCCTCGGCGAGGGTCGTGGAGGAGCTGCTGGAGCTGGCGCCCTTCCACAAGCAGCTGTTCGGCTCCGGCTGCCACTCCGTGGCCGAGACCGGCTACCTGGGCGCGCTCTCCTACCGGCGGGCGATGGGCGCGGCGCTGCGCGCCAGGCTCGGCTCGGGGGAGTGGAGCGCCGCGGACGCGGCCAGGGTCGCCCACATGATCGGCTCGGGGAACGCCCGCCGGATCTACCGGCTGTGACGCGGGCTTCGAGGGGCGCGTCGAGACGTCCTGACCTGCGGTGTCCCCGCACTTACGAGAGGTCGAAGGGGGCGGGGAAGTGGCCTTCCCAGATCCGGCGGGAGGCCTGTTCTGGGTAGGGCCGGGTCTGCGACTCGGCGTCCAGGACGCGGGTGAGCCGCTGATCGGGCCGGTGGGCGGCCCATCCCGCGTCCCCGGTGGTGACGAAGCGGACCCATGCCTCCTTGAGCTCGCGGGAGAGCGCGACGGCCTCGGGGGTGGGCTCGTCGCCGATGAGCTGCGTGCCGACGGGGCTGCCCAGCGTGCCGAACGCCAGGGGGATGTCGAGGCTGTGGCAGGCGCCCAGGGCGCCGCCGAGGACCGGGGCGGTCCAGCGCAGTTCGAACAGGTACGACGTGCCGCCGGCTGCGGCGTTGGCCTCGGCCAGCTTCTGTGACGGCATGCGGAAGAGGGCGTCGGAGTACACCGTCTCCACCAGCTCCTCCGGGCCGGCCTGCGGGAACGCGGCGCGGTACGCCTCGGGGCCGTGCGGCTGCGGGGCGAGCAGTTCCAGGGCGGCCTGGGCGTCCTGCTCGGTGTAGGTGCCCTGTCGTCCGCTCATGACGCTGAAGAAGCGGAACTCGTCCCGGGTGTGGCCGACGAGCAGCTCGGTCCCGCTCGCGCGCCCGCCGGTCAGCGCGGGCCAGGGCGTTTCGGGGAGGACCTCACCGTCGACGACGGGGCACAGGGCGGTGCCGGTCTCCGTGAGCCGTCCCCAGCTCTCCCGGTGTGCGTGGAGGCCGGCGTTGAAGGAGGTGAGCTCCGCGGCCAGGTGCCAGGGGTCGATGTCGCGCAGGGCCGCAGCGGTGGGGGCCGCCGCGCCGAGCCGGTCCGCGAGCGCGGCGGTGACCTGCCGTGCCAGCGCGGGGGTGCTGTGCAGGCCCGGCACCGAGTGGGCCATGGCCCGCCGGAAGAGGCCGCGCGCCGGCTTCATCGTCAGCAGGGCGGCGACCGACCCCGCTCCGGCGGACACCCCGGCCACGGTGACCCGGCCGGGGTCGCCTCCGAAGGCGGCGATGTTGCGCTGCACCCACTCCAGCGCCGCGATCTGGTCGAGGAATCCGCGGTTGGGCGGCGCGTCGTCGAGGAACGCGAAACCTTCCGCGCCCACGCGGCAGTTGATGCTCACCACGACGAGTCCCGCCTCGGCCAGCGCCGCCGGGTCGAACATCGGGTCGCTCGACGCCGCCGAGAGGTAACCGCCCACGGGGATCCACACCAGCACCGGCAGTCCTGCCGCGCCCGGATCCGGAGTGCCGACGTTGAGCGTCAGCCAGTCCGTGCCCTGCGGCGGACCCGTGTCGATCGGCAGGGACAGCGGCACGACGGGGCCGAACTCCGTCGCCTGCCTGGTCCCCTCCCAGCGGTGCGGCGGCGCGGGCGCGGCGAAGCGGAGCGCTCCCACCGGGGGCTGGGCGTACGGGATGGCGCGGAACACCGCGTGCCCCTGCCGTCGGCGCCCCTGCACCACGCCTTCCGTGGTCCGCACCCTTGGCTGTTCCGGCAGTCGTTCAGGCATGGCGCTTCCTTCCTCGAGTGGAGTCCAAGGTTATAAGTCAACTGTATTATGTCAACTGTATGAGAAAGGTTCGGGGTGCGAGAGAGAGGCCGGCAATGCCCAAACAGGTGGATCACCGAGGACGCCGCGAAACGATCGCCCGCGCGCTGTGGCGGGTGGTGGAGCAGCGCGGCGTCGCGCATCTGACGATGCGCGTGGTGGCGCGGGAGGCGGGCATCTCCCTCGGGCAGCTGCAGCACTATTTCGCCTCCCGGGCCGCCATGCTCTCCTTCGCCATGGATTTCGCGTCCGAGCAGACCTCGCTACGCGTCGGCCACGGACTCGAGAAGCTCGGTGACCGTCCGCACCCCCGTGACGTGCTGCGACTGACGCTCGCGGAAATGCTCCCCCTGCATGCCGACGCCCGCGCGACCAGCCGGATGAGCGCCGCCTACGTCCTGGAGGCGCTGCACGACGAGGCCGTCCACGAGCAGGCGCGCCGGGGTCTCGCCCACGGACGGGCCCAGGTCGAGCAGCTGGTCCGCCAGGCGGTCGCCGACGGGCACATCGACCCCGGCCGCGACCCGGCGACCGAGACCAACCTGCTTCTCGCCCTCACCGGCTTCACCCCGCTGATCGAACTGGGCGTGATCGGGCCCGGGGACGCCCTTGCCGCGATCGATCTGCATCTGGACAGGCTGTTCAGCGGGAACGGCCGGAGCGCGTGACCTCCAGCCAAGCCGGCACCGCGACTTCAGGCCCCGAGCGCGAGGTCAGCGCCGTACGCCTGCGCGGCACGCGCGAACGCTCATGACGTCTCTCCGCGTGGCCGCACTATCGCGACCGGGCACGCGGCACGGTGCAGCACGCCGTGCCCGACCGACCCGAGCATGGCGGAGGTGAAACCACCCAGCCCGCGGGAGCCGACCACGACCAGGTCCGCCGCGGCGGAGGCGTCGACGAGGGCGAGGACCGGGTGCTCGCACACCTGCCGGTCGTCGATCTCGATGTCGGGATGGTCCTTCCGCCAGCGGACCACCCGCTCCCGAGCCGCACGCGAGTCCTCCCGGCTCGCGTTCTCGAGAAGGTCGCTGTACCCGGATGCGTAGGCGGAGACCATCGGCATGTTCCACGCGTAGATGACGGCCAGCGACGCACGCCGGGCGCGAGCCTGCTCGACGGCGTAGGCCACCGCCTGCGCCGCGCAGTCCGAGCCGTCGTCGCCCACCACGATCCGGCCATGTTCCCCGGCGACGGATTCACGCACGATGACGACGCGCCCGGCGGCATGTCCTGCGACCGCCATGCTGACCGAGCCGAGAAGCAATCCGGCGAATCCTCCCCTGCCCCTGTTGCCCAGCACCAGGGAGTCGGCGGACACCGACTGGCCGATCAGCGCGTCGACGACATTCCCGCTGAGCAACTCGGTGCTCACCTCGCCGACCGCCCCCGCGGCGCGGGCGCGGTCGGCGGCGGCGGCCACCATCCCCTCGCAGTACGTCCTGGTGTCGACGCCGGCAAGCGCCCCTTCGCACACGTGCACGACCCTCAGCGGCAGTCGCCGCCGCCGGGCGTCGCCCGCCGCCCACTGCACCGCCGCGTTCGCTGCCTTGGAGCCGTCCGCGGCGGCCACGATCGGTCGAGCCATATCGGCCTCCCCATGAGTTCTCCCCTCACGCCATGCTTCCCGGATCGGGCATCCGTGCACGTCGACGGCCATCCGCGGACAGTCCGCGACGAAAGGGCTCACGTTAGACGCCGAGATCGACAGGGTAGAGCTGGGCGTGTTTGCGGCGTTCTCGGCGACGCCGGACACGGGGAACATTCGGGGGCACGATGCAAGCGTTCGTGATGAAGCAGATCGGACAGGTCGGCTTGATGGACAAGCCCGTCCCGCGGCCCGGGCCCCTGGACGCCGTCGTGCGAACCACCACCGCCCTGATCTGCACGTCGGACTCCCACACCGTCAAGGGCGGCATCGGGCCGCGGGAGAACCTGACGCTCGGCCACGAGGGCGTCGGCGTGGTGCACGAGGTGGGTGGCGAGGTGACGGCTTTCCGGCCGGGCGACCGCGTCCTGGTGGGCGCCATCACCCCCGACTGGGGCGATCTCGCCTCCCAGAACGGTCATCCGTCGCAGTCCGGCGGACCACTCGGAGGGTTCAAGTTCGCCAATTCCAAGGACGGGGTCTTCGCCGAGTATTTCCACGTCAACGATGCCGACGCCAACCTGGCGAAGATCCCCGACGGCGTCCCCGACGAGATGGCGGTCTACTGCGCCGACATGCTCTCGACCGGGTTCATGGGCGCGGAGAACGGCAACATCCCCATCGGCGGGACGGTGGCCGTGCTCGCCCAGGGCCCGGTGGGCCTCATGGCCACCGCGGGCGCCAAGCTGCGCGGCGCCGGCCTGGTCATCGGGGTCGAATCGGTGGCCGGCCGGCAGCGGCTCGCCCGCGACTACGGCGCCGACGAGATCGTCGACTTCACCACCGAGGACGTCGTCGAGCGCATCCTCGACCTGACCCGGGGGCAGGGCGTGGACACCGCCATCGAAGCCCTCGGCGCGGACGCCACCTTCCAGACCGCCATAAAGATCACCAAACCAGGTGGGACGGTGTCCAACACCGGCTATTACGGAGAAGGCGAGTTCGTACGCATCCCCCGCGTCGAGTGGGGCGTCGGGATGGCCGACAAGACGATCACGAGCGGCCTGTGCCCCGGCGGCAGGCTGCGCATGGAACGGCTGCTGCGCGTACTGGAGAGCAAGCGGCTCGATCCCACGCGCATGACCACCCACACGTTCCGCTTCGACGAGATGGAGCGCGCCTTCGAGGTCTCGGACAAGAAGCTCGACGACATGGTGAAAGTGCTGATCACGTTCTCGTGACGGAAGCTGGTCATTGTCGGTAACGGACAGCGGCAACGTCCGCTCACCAGGAGCATCCCCCTCTCCGGCGGTGGCACGTCGGTACGGAGGAGAAACGCAGACATGCTCGATCTCGATCCACCTTTCCGCCCGGTGCGCCGCCAGGAGGGCTATCCGGCGCTGGAGGACCTGGGCCTCATCGGCGACGGCACGACGGCGGCGCTGGCCGGCGTCGACGGTTCGATCCCGTGGCTGTGCCTGCCCCGCTTCGACAGCGAGCCGCTGCTGTGCGGGCTGCTTGATCGTGAGCACGGCGGCCACTTCACGTTGACCGTGGACGACCTGCGCGAGGCCCGGCAGTTCTACGAGCCGGACACCGCGGTGCTGGTGACCGAGTTGCGCGGCCCGACCGGCCTGGTCCGGATCACCGACGCGCTGGCCCTGCGCGCCGGCGCCGACCTCAGCGACGACGCGGGAGGCGGCCGGGGCGAGCTGGTCCGGTCCGCGGTCGTGCGGGCCGGGACCGTGCGGCTGCGGGCGGAGCTGGAGCCGCGCGGCGGCGGGCGGGCGCGGGCCCTTTACGGCGGCTTGGAGGTGAGCGCCTCCCGGCGGCCTGACCTGCGGCTGCATCTGCGTTCCAACCGTCCGTTGACCGGCCTGCGCACCGAGCACGACCTTCAGGAGGGCGACCGCCTCGATCTGGTGTTGTCGTGGGGACGCATCCACCGCCATCACCGTTTCGACCCCGAGGCGATGGTGCGGCAGACCATCGAGGCCTGGCGACGCTGGATGCGCAAGTGCAGCTACCGAGGCCCGCAGGAAGCGCTGGTCCGGCGTTCGGTGATCACGCTGAAGCTGTGCGACGACTGGGGCAACGGTTCACTCGTCGCGGCGCCCACGTCCTCCTTGCCCGCACCGATCGGCGGGGTGCGCAACTGGGACTACCGCTACACCTGGATCCGTGACGCCGCCTACTCCGTGTTCGCGCTGCGCCGCGTCGGCTTCGAGGAGGAGGCCGACGCCTTCCTCGGCTGGGTCCTCGACGCCTTCGAGCAGAGCCGACGTCCGCGCATCATGTACACCCTTGACGGCCGCCCCGTACCGGAAGAGGTCCACGACGCCGGCCTGGAGGGTTACCGGCGCTCGGCTCCGGTGCGCTGGGGCAACGGCGCCGCCGACCAGCGCCAGCACGACGTCTACGGCGAGGTGCTCGACTGCGCCGACCAGTGGCTGCTTCCGGGCCGCGAGCTCCAGCCGGCGCTGTGGTCCGGTCTGGCGGAGCTGGCCGAGGCCGCCGCGCACACGTGGCAGCAGCCGGATCAGGGCATCTGGGAGGTACGCAGCGAAGGCCGGATCTTCACCTACTCGGTCGGCATGTGCCAGGTGGCACTGACCCGGGCCGCGGCCATCGGCGAGCGGCTCGGCCTGTCCGGGCCGATCGACACCTGGCGCGCCACCGCGGAGAAACTCCGCCGGCTCATCCTGGACCAGGCCTGGAACGAGGACAAGCAGTGCCTGAGCGAGCACCTCGACGGCAGCGGCGGCCTGGACGCCAGCCTGCTCGCGCTGCCGCTGCGCAAGGTCGTCCCCGCCGACCACCCGCGCATGGCGGCCACGACCGCGGCCGTCGCCGAACGCCTGTCGGCCGGTGACGGCCTGCTCTACCGCTACCTGCACGGGGACTCGCCCGACGGATTGGCCGGCGACGAGGGCGCCTTCGTGTTGTGCAGTTTCTGGCTGGTCGACAACCTGATCCTGCAGGGCCACCGGGACCGGGCCGCGGACCTGTACGCGACGCTGTGCGCCCGCGCCAACCCGGTCGGGCTGATGCCCGAGCAGATCGACCCGTCCACGGGGACATTCATGGGCAACTTTCCGCAGGCGTTCAGCCACATCGGGATCATCGCCAGCGGCGTCAACCTGGCACGAGCCGAAGGAGGCACCCCGGCATGATCGACCGCCTCGTCATCCTCGGCGCCACCGGCGACCTCAACGCCCGCTTCCTGCTGCCGGCCCTGGCCGCCCTGCGCGCGGCCGGCCACGTCGGCGACCGGTTCGAACTCGTCTGCGCCGACCGTCGGGACTGGACCGGCGAGGAGTTCCGCCGCTGGGCGTCCGACCAGCTCGACCGGCACGCCGCGGCGGAGTCCGGCGAGACCAGGAAGGCGATCGCCGACCGCGCCCGGTACCGGCGGACGGACGCCACCGACGCCGCCGACATCGCCTCGCTCGTCGCCGGTGACGGTCCCGTCGCCGTCTACCTCGCCCTCCCGCCGGCGATCTTTCCCGGCGTGGTCGCCGCCCTCGGCGCCGCGAACCTGCCGCCGGGCAGCCGGATCGTGCTGGAGAAGCCGTTCGGCGAAGACCTCGACAGCGCGGTGGAGCTGAACCGGCTGCTGGCGGGGGTCGTGCCCGAGCAGGCGGTGTTCCGTGTCGACCACTTCCTGGCCATGACAACCGTCCAGAACGTGCTCGGCAGCCGGCTGGCCAACCGCGTCCTGGAGCCCCTCTGGAACAGCGCCCACATCTCCGAGGTGGAGATCATCTGGGACGAGACCCTCGCGCTGGAGGGCAGGGCGGGCTACTACGACGGCGTAGGGGCGCTGAAGGACATGGTGCAGAACCATCTGCTCCAGGTGTTGTGCCTGGTGGCCATGGAACCGCCGCTCAGCCTCGGCGAACGCGACCTGCGGGACCGGAAGATCGACGTGCTCCGCTCGGTGCGCCCGCTCACCGACGACGACGTCGTACGCCGAACTCGCCGCGCACGCTACCTGGCCGGCCGCGCCGGCGACCGCGACGTGCCCGCCTACGCCGAGGAGGAGGGCGTGGACCCGCGACGCCGCACCGAGACCTTCGCCGAGGTGGAGCTGGAGCTCGAGAGCTGGCGCTGGTCCGGCACGACCTTCCGGCTCCGCACCGGCAAGGCGCTCGGCCATGACCGCAAAGAGGTCGCCGTACGCTTCCGGCCCGTCCCGCACCTGCCCCTCGGCCTCGGGGAGGAGGCCGAGCCCAACGTGCTGCGCTTCGGGCTGGAGCCGGAGAGCATGACCCTGGCGCTGGCCGGCATCGGCACCGACGCCCGCACTCTCGCCCCGCTGACCCTCACCGCACGGCCGGCGCCCTCCGAACTGCCTGCCTACGGCCGCCTGCTGCTGGACGTGCTGCTGGGGAACGCGGCCCTGCCCATCCGCGGCGACGAGGCCGAAGAGGCCTGGCGGGTCCTCGCGCCGGTCATGTCGGCCTGGTCGAGGGATCTGGCGCCGCTTGGCGAGTATCCGGCCGGATCGGACGGTCCTGCCTCGGTGAGGAGCAGCTGATGCCGTCGACGGAGCGCGCCACGGGCGCCCTGCGCAGCCAGATCTGGTGGGACAACGCCGGCAACCCGGAGATGACGGCCCTGTATCTCGAACGCTATCTCAACTTCGGGCTGACCCCGGCCGAACTCCGGTCCGGCAGGCCGGTCATCGGCATCGCCCAGACGGGCAGCGACCTGGTGCCCTGCAACCGCCACCACCTCGACCTCGCCGGCCGGGTCAGGGACGGGATCCGCGACGGCGGTGGCATCCCGCTCGAGTTCCCCGTCCATCCGCTGCAGGAGACCGGGAAACGCCCGACCGCCGCGCTGGATCGCAACCTCGCCTACCTCGGGCTGGTCGAGGTGCTCTACGGGTATCCACTCGACGGGGTCGTGCTGACGACCGGCTGTGACAAGACCACGCCCGCGTGCCTGGCCGCGGCGGCGACGGTGAACATCCCGGCGATCGTCCTGTCCGGAGGGCCGATGCTCAACGGCTATCGCGAGGGCGAGCGGATCGGCGCGTCCGGCTCAGGGCTGGTGATCTGGCAGTCGAAGCGGCTGCTGGCCACCGGGGAGATCGACTACGACGAGTTCATGGCGCGCGTGTGCGCTTCCGCGCCCAGCATCGGTCACTGCAACACGATGGGGACCGCGCTGTCCATGAACAGCCTGGCCGAGGCACTGGGGATGTCCCTGCCGGGCTGCGCGGCGATCCCGGCCCCCTATCGCCGGCGAGCGCAGATGGCCTACGACACAGGCCGTCGAGCGGTGGATCTCGTACGCGAGGACCTCACCCCGCGCAAGATCATGACCTTGCGGGCCTTCGAGAACGCGATCATGGTCGCCTCGGCCATCTCCGCCTCCACCAACGTGCCCATCCACATCAACGCCATCGCGCGACACGTCGGGGTGCCGTTGTCGATCCAGGACTGGCAACGGGTCGGAGCCGACATCCCGGCGCTGGCGAACGTCGCCCCCGCCGGTGAGTTCCTCGGCGAGGACTTCTACCGCGCCGGCGGTGTCCCCGCCGTCATGCGGTCGTTGCTGACGGCGGGGCGCCTGCACGGCGACGCCGTGACCGTCTCCGGCCGTACCGTGGCCGAGAACCTGGCCGATGCCCCGCCCGCCGACCCGACGGTCATCCGTCCCTTCGACGAGCCTCTCGCCGCCCACGGCGGGCTTCTCATCATGACGGGCAACCTGTTCGACTCCGCGGTCATGAAGACCTCGGTCCTCACCGGCGACTTCCGCGCGGTGTCCGACTATCGCGCCATCGTCTTCGACGGGCCCGAGGACTACCACGCCCGCATCGAAGATCCAGAACTGGGCCTGGACGAGGACTGCATCCTCGTCATCCGCTACACCGGGCCGATCGGCTATCCGGGCTCGGCCGAGGTCGTCAACATGGAGGTCCCCGCCGCGCTGCTCCGGCGGGGCATCACCACGTTGCCCACGCTCGGTGACGGCCGCCAGAGCGGCACCTCGGACGCGCCGTCGATTCTCAACGCCAGCCCCGAGGCCGCGGTCGGCGGCAATCTCGCCATCCTGCGCACCGGCGACCGCATCCGCATCGACGTGGACAACGCACGCGTCGACGTCCTCCTGCCGGATGAGGAGATCGCCGCGCGGTGGGCCGACCACACACCGCCGGTGGTCGAGAACCAGACACCGTGGCAGGAGATCTACCGCTCCACAGTCGGGCAACTGGACAGCGGAGGCTGCCTGGAGCTGGCTCTGGCCTACCAGGACCTCGTACACACCAAGGGGATTCCCCGTGACTCGCACTGACGCCAGAGGCACCATCATGATCGCCGACTACGACTTCGGCGACGTGGACATCGAACGCGCGATCGTCGAGGGCGCCGGATTCGAGCTGCTCGCCGCGCAGTGCAAGAGCGAGGACGAGGTGATCGAGAAGGGCCGGGACGTCGACGGCCTGCTGACCCAGTACGTCCGGGTCGGCGCCCGCGCCATCGACGCGTTCACCCGGTGCCGGGTGATCGCCCGCTACGGCACGGGCGTGGACATCGTCGACGTCGACGCCGCGACCCGGCGGGGCATCCAGGTCACGAACGCGCCGAACGAGTGGTGCGCGGAGGAGGTCGCCGATCACGCCGTCGCGCTCTGGCTGGCCGCCGCCCGCAAGATCTGCGTGTATGACCGGGAGACCCGCGAGGGCGTATGGCAGTGGCAGAGCGGGGAGCCGATCTGGCGGCTGCGGGGACGGGTGTTCGGGCTGCTGTCCTTCGGCTTCATCGCCCAGCTCATCGCCGAACGCGCCAGAGCGTTCGGCGTCGAGGTCTGGGCGCACGACCCGTTCCTCGACGAGTCCGAGATCCGATCGCGCCAGGTGCGGCCGGTGTCCTTCGGCGAGCTCGTGGAAGGTGCCGACTACCTCGTGATCCAGGCGCCGCTCACCCCCGGGACACACCACACCTTCGACCGTACGACGCTGCGCAGGATGAAGCCGACCGCGATCCTCGTCAACACCGGGCGCGGCCCGATCGTGGAGGACGCGGCGATCCACCAGGCACTGACCGAGGGATGGATCGCGGGCGCGGCGCTGGACGACCTCGAGGAGGAGCCCGCGAAACAGCGGGACTGGCGTCCGCGCAACCCCCTGTTCACGCTGCCCAACGTGATCATCTCTCCCCATGCCGCCTACTACTCCGAGGAAGCCGTCACGACAGTGCGGCGCATCGCCGCGGAAGAGGCCGTACGGGTCCTGACCGGGCGACGCGCCCGTAGCCCGGTCAACGACGTGACGGCCGGCTCTCCCTGAGGAACCCGGGCACGACATCGTGCTCGCCGTCCGATCGGGAGGGATCTCTGTCCGCTATCCGTCTGGTGCCGGAAGATCCCCTCCGGCAGGATCGCTGGGAGCTGGTCACGAAGAAGGGGACGGCTCTCATGGGGATCTCGCGTGTGCCCGGCTTCGGGCGCCTGTTGTGGACGGTGGTGGCCTCCCTCGTCACCACCGCCGCCCTTCTGACGGCTCCCGCGTCGGCGGCCTCCTCGGCGACCGCGACGTACAAGATCTGGCACTGGAACATGGCCGGGCACCATTCGCACCTGGGCTCGACCACGAACGGCATCATCCAGGCGATCGCCGGATCGATCAGCTATCGCAAGCCGGACCTCGTGTCGATCAACGAGATCTGCCGCAACCAGTACGGCGCCGTGATCGACGCGCTGCAGGGCATGGGCTGGCCGCAGAACGCCACGAACTTCGCCCGCTTCGAGCCGATGACGGCGGCCGGCGACCCCGGCTACTGTGCCGGGCACGGCATCGGCATCGCGGTCTTCAGCCGTTTCGCGCTGGGCGAGACCCTACGGCAGACCCTGCCGTACGACGGGTCGGGCAAGCAGCGCAAGCTCCTCTGCGCGCACGTCGCCGCGCGACCCGGCACCAGATTCTGCACCACCCACCTGACCACGGTCGCCGCCTCCAAGTCCGCCCAGCTGGGCCAGGTGCACGGCGTCCTGGAGTCGTACCGCTCCAGGGGGGACGTCCCGATCATCGCGGGCGACTTCAACGTGCAGCCGGACTCACCGCTGCTGGACACCTGGTACGACGCCACGGTCAACACCGACGCCAACCACGGCAACACCGGCCGCTACCACGAGCTCGACGACCGCGAGGCCGTGTGCCCCGGCTGGGGCGAGCAGACCACCGAGAGCAACAAGCTCGGGGCCTGCGGCCAGTCGGGGAAGGCCGATCTGATCTTCGTCCCCGCCGAGCGGCTGACCCGCTACAGCGCCGACGCCCATCCGATCGGGAACGTCTGCGGCGGCAACCGCGACAAGCCCTGCTCCGACCACCGCATCGTCGACGCCACCGTCTCGGTCGCCACCGGGAAGTGAGCCGGCCTCGCTGGGCGACCCCGGGCAGGTCGCCCTGGTTCGCCGTGCCCGACATCCGTCGGGCGCCGACCGTTGTCACGGGCCCGGACGGCGGCCG
Organism: Nonomuraea sp. NPDC049378; assembly: GCF_055586745.1. NCBI lineage: Bacteria > Bacillati > Actinomycetota > Actinomycetes > Streptosporangiales > Streptosporangiaceae > Nonomuraea > Nonomuraea sp. NPDC049378. Next base: position 160,232 of record NZ_JBVJHP010000013.1, on the reverse strand, counting down.
GCCGGCCGGGCTCAGGCGAGGGCGGGCAGCACGTAGACCTCGGCGCCCGGCGGCAGCGCGCAGTCGAGGCTGCCCAAGCCCCGGGCGTTCTCGCCGCACACGATCATGCTGATGTGCCTGCGGATGCGGCCGTACTCGTCGCGCAGCCGCTCCTCCAGCAGCGGATGCGTGCGCCGGAGCATGTCGAGGGCCGAGCCCAGGGTGGGCGGGGAGTCGCGGTCGGCGCCGACCGCGAAGACCTTCACCTCCTGCATCCCGCTCACCCACCTGCGCAACGAGCTGGGCAGCACGAACACGACCAACATCACCGGCCTGCTCATCGGCTAGAGCACCGCCGCGCGCACGGTGAGCACGTCGGGCAGGTGCCGGGCGACCAGTGACCAGGTCTCGCCGTCGTCGCGCGAGCAGTGGACCTCGCCGTCGCGCGTGCCGAAGAAGACCCCCGCCTCCGACGCGGTCATCGCGTCACGCAGCACGGCCGCGTGCACCGGCCCTTCCGGCAGGCCCGCGGAGAAGGGCCGCCACGTCTCGCCGGCGTCGTCGCTGCGGAAGACGCGGTAGCGGTGGCCGACGGGCGTGCGGTCCATGTCGGCCGTGAGCGGCAGCACGAAGACCGTGTCCGGCCGCGACGGATGGGCCACGATCGGGAACCCGAAGTCGGACGGCAGGGCCGAGCCGATGTCGTGCCAGCTGCCGCCGAAGTCGTCGCTGCGATAGACGCCGAAGTGGTGCTGCAGGTAGAGCCGCTCCGGCCGGGCCGCGTCGGTGGTCACCTTGTGCACGCACTGCCCGAACTCGGGGAACTGCCTGCCCTCCGGCATGAACGGGGCGCGGATGTGCTGGTTGGCCGCCTCCCAGGTCAGGCCGCCGTCGGTCGTGCGGTAGAAGCCGCCGGTCGAGACGGCCACCCCCATGACCGCCGGGTCGGTGGGGTGGCTGACGATCGTGTGCAGGCACAGCCCGCCGCCGCCGGGCTCCCAGAGCGGGCGGTGGGGGTGCTCCCACAGGCCCTCGACGAGCCGGTAGGTGACCCCGCGATCCTCCGAGCGGAACAGGGCGCCCGGCTCGACGCCCGCCCACACCACGCCGGGCTCGGACGGCGAGGGCGCGAGCTGCCACACCCGCGTGAGCGTGGCCCCGGTCTTCTCGGGGAAGGCGATGGGCGGCTGCTCCGCCTCCTGCCAGGTCTGCCCGAGGTCATCCGAATACATGACGGACGGACCGAAGTGGCCGTATTCGACGCCGGCCAGCAGCCGGGGCGCGCCGCCGCGCGTGTCGACGGCCACCGAGGGCACCGCGATCGTGGAGAACTGGATCGGCTGGATCTCGAACGGGCCACCGCCCGCCGAGCGGGCCAGGAACAGGCCCTTGCGGGTGCCGATCGCGAGCACTGCGTCACTCATGACACGCTCCCAGGTTCGCTTTGCGGCCATCGTGTCACGCGCCACCGACAGTTACCGAGGTCTGGGAGATTCCCGTCGCTCCGCACCGGTCCGGTCGCGCATGACCCGGGACGTAATCGTCGCCATTCCCGCCAGGCGCTAACGTTCCAGATATGGGAGCGGTAGCCGTACATGAGGAATCTTTTGGTGATTTGTTGCGGTCGTGGCGGCAACGACGGCGGGTGAGCCAGCTCGATCTGGCCATCGAGGCCGGCGTCTCCGCGCGCCACGTCAGCTTCCTGGAGACCGGGCGCGCCCGGCCCAGCCGCGAGATGGTGCTGAAGCTGGCCGAGGAGCTGGAGGTGCCGCTGCGGCACCGTAACCGGCTGCTGGTGTCCGCGGGGTTCGCCCCGATCTATCCCGAGCGCGCCGTCCGGGCTCCGGAGATGCACCTCGTACGGCAGGCCCTGGACAGGATCCTGGCCGGGCACGAGCCGTATCCGGCGCTCGTGGTGGACGCCGCCTGGAACCTGGTGGCGGCCAACAAGGCGGCCGCGATGTTCATGGAGGGCGTGCCGGCGGAACTGCTGGCGGAGCCGGTCAACGTGATGCGGTTGTCGCTGCACCCGGACGCGATGGGCGGGCGGCTGCTCAACCTGGCCGAGGTGCGGGCCCACCTGCTGCACCGGTTGCGCAGGCAGGCCGAGACGTCCGGCGACGGGCGCCTGGCCGAGCTCCACGACGAGCTGGCGTCCTACGCCTATCCGGGCGTGGACCTGAACGTGGCGCACGTGCCGGGACCCGGCGACATCCTGCTGCCGCTGCGCGTCGCCGCCGGTGACCGGGTGTTGTCGATGTTCACCACGATCGCGACGTTCGGCACGCCGATGGACGTGACGGTCTCCGAGCTGGCCATCGAGACCTTCTGGCCCGCCGACGAGGAGACCGCCGCCACCTTCCGCTGACCGCTCCTGGCCGTTACGCCCGCGGCGATGGGGCTAGCGGGCCGTGGCGGGCGGGACCGGTGTCTCCTCGCCCGTCACGGTGGCCACCTCGACGGAGATCGGAGCCGGGCCCCCGCCCGTGATCGGCAGGCCGCCGGTGACGGTGCAGGTGCGGACGTCGAACGCCCCGCCCGAAGGCGGCGCCGCCACCGTGAAGGCCGCGTGGGCCGCGCCGCCGGGGACGACCGAGGTGGAGATGTAGTCGCCCGCCATGCGGCCCTGCGCGGTGTCGGCGAACCAGTCCAGCGGCATCGCCCCGTGCAGCTCCTGAGGGGCCGCCCAGGTGGCCCCGCCGTTGGTGGAGGAGGTGTAGCCGACCGTCAGCCTGCAGGTGGCGGCGGTGCAGGCGGCGTCGGGGTAGCGGTAGTAGGTGAGCGCGAGCCGTACCGTGCCGCCCGCGCTGGCGCGGTCGACGCCCAGGCCGGGGATGAAGTGGTCGCCGCCGTCGCTGGTGGCCCGCATGACACGGCTCCACTCCTCGCCGGTGGCGGACCTGCTCAGCACGATGTCGTTGCCGGAGCACCGGTACTGGAAGCGGCAGTCGTGCCAGGCGACGTACACGGCGCCGGTCGCGTCCGTCTCCGCCGACGGCAGCGGCGCCGCCCGCAGGCCGCCCGCGACCGTGTGCCGCCGCACCGCCGTGACCAGCACGCTGGGTTCCCAGCTCGCGCCGCCGTCGCCGGAGCGGATGGAGCGGATCTCGCCCTCGTCGCTCAGGTACGGCACCACCACGACCCCGTCAGGCCGCACGACCGGCTGCCCGCCGAGCCCGTTCGCGGGGGTGGCGGTCACCGTCCAGGTCAGGCCGCCGTCGGAGGAACGCGCCATCGTGATCGCGTTGCCCGCGGCGTGGTCGTCGAAGGTCGCGTGGCAGTGGCCGTGGAAAGGGCTGGACAGGCTGTTGTCGCAGGCGATCCAGGTCTTGTCCAGGTCGCCGCCCCCGTCCCCGCCCTCATCGCCGCCGTTCCCGCCGTCCCCGTCCCCGCCCCTGTCGCCGTCGTCGTCGCCCGCCGTGGCCACCGTGACGGGCGCGTCCCACGTACGGCCGCCGTCGGCGGAGCGGCTGGCGAGCACCGCCGTCCCTGCGATCCCGCCCTCCTCCGACAGCGCCAGCGACGCGATCAGCCAGACGCGGTGCCGGGCGTCGTAGGCCACCGACGGGTCGCTGACCCGGTCGTGGGAGCCGCCGCCGAACGTGGTGATCCCGGGCAGCACCCCCTTCGTCCAGGTGCCGCCGTTGTCGGAGGAGGCGGCGAACGCGATGCCGGTGGCGCCGCCGTCGAAGAACCGGCCCGACTGGTGCGCGGTCACGAGGGCCGAGCCCCACTGGAAGGTGTCGGGCCCGGCCTGGGTGCCGTGCTGGCTGGTGGCGTTGGCGTACGCGTCGGACCCGATCTCGGTCAGCGGGACCGCCGCGGCGGCGGGGGAGGAGGAGGTGAGCAGGAGGGTCGCGGCGACGGCGGCCGGTACGGACAGGAGCCCGTTTCCTCGGCGCCCGGCGGGGGATGGCACAGTCCACCTCCACTTGGCGTGTCAGTTCCAGCTGGCACCGTTCCGCCGCCCCTGTCAACCTCCTGATCGCCGATCGGGCCCCCTCATCGTTCCGCGCGCACGACGTCGCGGTGGATCCGCGACAGGGGCACGCCGTCGCGCTGCAGGCAGCGGACCGTCTCGTTCACCATGGGCGACGGGCCGCAGACGTACACGTCGTGCTCGGTCCAGGAGCGCAGGCGCCGGGTGACCTCGGGTAGGTGGCCGCGCATCCCGTCGTACGACGGCTGGTCCGAGACCACGGGCACGACCCGCAGCCACGGGAAGGCCGACTCCATCCTGATCAGGTCGGGCAGGTCGTACAGCTCGCCGGCGGTGCGGGCGCCGTGCAGCAGGTGGATGGCGGGCCGCCGGCCGGAGGCGATGATGGACTCCACGATCGCCTTCAGCGGCGCCAGGCCCGTGCCGCCCGCCACGCACAGCACGTCGCGCACGCTCTGCTCGCGCGGTGTCATCGTGCCCATCGGCGGCCCCAGCATGACCGTGTCGCCGACCCGCGTGTGCCTGGCCAGGGTCGTCGACACCCAGCCGCCGGGCACCGAGCGCACGTGCAGGCTGATCGTGTTGTCCTGGCGCGGCGCGTTGGCGATGGAGAACGTGCGCCACACGCGGGGCCAGCGCGCCGTCTGCACGGTGACGTACTGGCCGGACGTGTACGGCAGCCGCTGCGCGGGCCGCAACGTGATGACCGCGATGTCCTGGTGGCGCAGCTCGTGGCCGACGACCTCGGCGAGCCACCAGGCGGGCGAGACCCCCGCGTCGGCCTCGGCCGAGTCGATCATCATCTTGGCGGCGGCCGCGTACGCCGCCACCCACGCCTCCTCGATCTCGGGGCTCCATACCTCGGCGGCGAAGCGGCGGACCGTGGCGAGCAGCGCCTTGCCCACGGCCGCGTAGTGGTCGGCGACCACGCCGTACTTGCGGTGGTCCCGGCCCATCTGGCCGAGGAACCCCGCCATGCTGTCCGGGCTGTCCAGGCTCCACACGATCCTGGTCAACGCGCTGAACAACCGGTCGCGCTGGACGTCCAGAGCCGGCGGGAACATGCCTCGCAGGTGTGGATTCTCAGCGAACAGCCGGCCGTAGAAGTAGGCCGTGGCCTGCTCGGCCACCGGCTCGATGACGGAGAAACTCTCCTTGACCAGGCGCGGATTCAACGACATATTCCCACCCCACTTGTGACCGGAAACGCATTCCGGTCTTGCCGTTCACCTCCCTGACGGTTCCGGGTGATGAGCGCACGTCCCTCCCCGGCACTTCTGCTGCGCTCGCAAATGAGTCTTACACCACCGATGACGCGTCACAACCATTTCCCTCCAATAAGGTGCGAAGCAGAATCTTGCGCAGGGCTGTCCGTACGATATTTCTAGGTTTTTCGGACAATAATCGTGAATAAAAGTCGCATTCATGTGATGGGGGAGCCGGATGCGCCCTCCGGGCGTCACGGCGCCTCGCCTCGAGGACGGCCCCGTCGATCGTCGGGTCAGTCGCCGGGTCGATCACCGGGTCGATCGCCGGGGGCCGTGGGAGGCACGTGGCGGGAGGGGATCTTGGGGAGGGGTGACAAATCGGAAAGGCTGTGCGCCATGATGGGCATGTAGCCGTCACCTCGACCGGCTGGTGGCCGAACGAACTCCACCATGCCCCTGGAGATCGCATGTCCCGTCCGCTGATCGGTATCACCGCCTACTTCGAGGCCGCCCGCTGGAGCGACTGGGTGCGGGAGGCCGTGCTCTCGCCGCCCTCCTACGCCAAGGCGGTCGACCGGGCCGGGGGCGCGCCCGTGGTGCTCCCGCCGCTCGGCCTGAACGCCATCGACGACTACGTACGCGGCCTGCGGGGGGTGGTCCTGGCCGGAGGGGTCGAGGTGGACGCCTCCGCCTACAACGGCGAGCGCGACGACCGGGTCCCCGACGGGCAGCCGCACCGCGACCGCTTCGAACTGGCCCTGGCCAGGGCGGCGGTCAAGGCCGACGTGCCGATCCTGGCCATCGCCAGGGGCATGCACGTGCTCAACGTCGCCCAGGGCGGCACGCTGATCCCCTGGTTGCCCGACGTGCTCGGCGACCACCATCACGCCGAGCCGGGCACGCCCCACACGCTCCAGGTCAGCGTGTCCAGCAAGCTCGGCAAGGCGATCGGAGACCGGGTCGAGGTCGTCGCGCCGCACCACCAGTCCGTCCGCCGCCTCGGCACCGGGCTGCTGGCCGTGGCCTGGGCCGACGACCAGATCGTCGAGGGCGTCGAGGTGCAGGGCCACAGGTTCGGCGTGGGCGTGCAATGGCATCCCGAGCGCGATCTCGAGGATCGGCTCTTCGATGCGTTCATGGAGGCGGCCCGATAAGCTTCGATCATGCCGCTGCACCCTCAGTCGCGGGACTACATCGCCGTCCATCCGTCGGATCTGGGCGCCGATCCGGCCATGCTCGACCTGGCCGGGATCCAGGAGTTGCGCGCACATGACGGCCTGGCGGCCCAGCGCGGTCCGCTCACCAAGCTGCCGTTCGTCCGCGACGAGCGCGCCGAGGGCGTGCCGATCCGGATCTACCGCGCCGACCCGGGCGACGGCCAGCTGCCCGTCGTGGTCTATTTCCACGGGGGCGGGTGGGTCCTCGGCAGCGTCAAGCGCAACGACGCGTTGGGGCGCGACCTGGCCATCCGCACCGGCGCGGTGGTCGTGTCCGTCGACTACCGGCTGGCCCCCGAGCACGCCTTCCCGGCCGCCGCCGACGACGCGTGGACGGTCGTGCGCGACATCTTCGCCAGGCCCGCCTTCTACCAGAGCAACGGCCGCGTGGCCGTCGTCGGCGACAGCGCGGGCGGCAACCTGGCGGCCGTCGCCGCATGGCAGGCCCGCGACGCCGGGCTCCGGCTGGCCCACCAGGTGCTCGTCTACCCGGTGCTCGACGTGGCGATGCGGACGCCCAGCTACACGGAGTTCGCCAAGGGCTTCGGGCTGGAGGCCGAGGAGATGGCGTGGTTCGCCCGCCAGTACGCCCCCGACGCCGACCCGGCCGACCCGCGGCTGTCCCCGCTGTGCCTGCCCGACGTCGCCGGCCTGGCGCCCGCCACCATCGTGACGGCCGAATACGACGTGCTCCGCGACGAGGGCGAGAGCTACGCCCGGCGCCTGACGGACGCCGGCGTGCCGGTCGAGCTACGCAGGTTCGACGGCGCGGTGCACAACTTCTTCGGCCTGCCCGGCCTGTTCGACCAGGCGGGCGAGGCCCGCGACCACATCGCGGGGCGGCTGCGAGAGGCGCTGTGACCTACACCAAGCTGAAGATCGACACCCCGGCCGACGGCGTGCTGCGGGTCACGATCAGCGAGCCGGGCCGGCTCAACGCCGTCGACGCCGCGGCCCACCGCGAGCTGGGCGAGATCTGGCGCGACGCCGACCGCGACGACGGCGTCAGGGCCGTGCTCGTCCGGGGAGAGGGCACGGCGTTCTCCGCCGGCGGCGACCTGTCCATGATCGAGGAGATGACCCGCGACCACGCCACCAGGCTGCGCGTCTTCGCCGAGGCCCGCGACATCGTCTACAACGTCCTCAACTGCTCCAAGCCGATCGTCTCGGCCATCCAGGGCCCCGCCGTCGGCGCCGGGCTCGCCGTCGCGCTCCTGGCCGACATCTCCGTCGCCGGGCGCACCGCGCGGATCATCGACGGTCACACGAGGCTCGGCGTCGCCGCGGGCGACCATGCCGCGATCGTCTGGCCGCTGCTGTGCGGGCTGGCCAAGGCGAAATACCACCTGCTGCTGTGCGAGCCCGTGACGGGCGAGCAGGCCGAGCGGATGGGGCTGGTCAGCCTCTGCGTCGACGACGACCAGGTGCACGACAGGGCGCTGGAGATCGCGGTACGCCTCGCCGCCGGCGCCCAGGAGGCGATCAGGCTGACGAAATACTCGCTCAACAACTGGCTGCGCCTGGCGGGCCCGTCGTTCGACGCCTCCCTCGCCATGGAGTTCCTCGGCTTCACCGGGCCCGACGTGACCGAGGGCCTGCGCGCCCTGCGGGACAAGCGGCCGCCGTCGTTCGGCTGATGCGCCGGGTGTGCTTGCCGCCCGCCCGGGTAGGCGCAGCCCCAAGGTCGACCAGATGACCGCGCCGGCACCGGCGGGCACTGTTCGCCGAGGCCGAGAACGTCGCCCCGGCGGACGCGGAGCCGAAAGCCTCGCAGGGCGTCCGGCGCACGCCGTACGACGAAGGGGGAGAGCGCGCGGCGATGGCCCAGTGGACGAGCAGGGTGGACGAGCGGGGCGAACGCGCCAGAACGGGCGGGCGTCGGCGCTCCACGCCTCGCGGCCGGCCCGACCGGCCCGGCCGCTAGAAGCTGCGGGGGAGTCCGAGCACCTGGGTCGCGAGGTAGTTGAGCAGGAGCTCCTCGGTCACAGGTGCCACCTTCGCGATCCTGGCGTCGGTCAGCAGCCTGGCGACCGGATACTCGTGGGAATAGGCCATCCCGCCGTGCGTCTGGAACGCCGCGTCTGCCGCCTCCCAGGCCGCCTGTGACGCCGTGAGCTTGGCGATGTTGGCCTCGGTGCCGCACGGCAGCCGCCGGTCGAAGCACCACGCGGCCTTGTAGATCATCAATCTGGCCAGCTCGATCTTGGCCTTCACCTGCGCCAGCGGGAAGGAGATCGCCTGGTTGGCGCCGATCGGCCGGCCGAACACCTCCCGCTCCCTGGCATAGTCGACGGCCACCCGCAACGCGACCTCCGCCGTGCCGAGCGCCGAGGCGGCCAGCAGCACCCGCTCGGGGTTGAGGATGTCCCACAACACCGCCACACCCTGGTCCACCTCACCGACCACGTTGGAGGCGGGCACCCGCAGATCGTCGATGAACACCATGTTCGACGGCGTCGTGTTCGCGCCCATCTTGGGGATCGGCCGGTAGGACAGGCCTCCGGAGGCGACCGCCTCGGGCACGTTCACCAGCAGCACCGTCAGCCCGTGGCTGCGCGGGCGCGCTTTGGCGGCCGGGACCGTCCTGGTCACCAGCAGCATCCAGGTGGCCCGCTGCACGCCGGTGATCCAGATCTTCTGCCCGTTGACCACGAAATCCCCGCCGTCGCGCCGGGCCGACGTGGTGATCGCCAGCGAGTTGGATCCGGCGTCCGGCTCGGTCAGCGCGAAGCAGGTCTCGACCTCGCCCGTGGCCAGCCTCGGCAGCAGTTCCGCCCGCTGCCCGGCGCTGCCGTGCCGGTCGATCGTGAGCGCGCCGAAGCCGGGGGTCAGCACGTACGTGAACGCCGACCCGCCCGCCGCGCCCGACGCCGAGAGCGTCTCCGTGGCCACCGCCAGCTCCAGCAGCCCCTGCCCGCCGCCGCCGTGCTCCTCCGGCACCGCCAGGCCCAGCCAGCCGCCCTTGGCCAGCTCGTCCCAGACCTCCTCAGGCCAGCGCTTGTCGCTCTCGCACCGCTGCCAGTAGGCGAGGTCGTATCGCGAGCAGATGGCGCCGATGCCCCGCTGGACGGCGAGGGCGCTCTCGGGAAGGGTGAAGTCCATCACGCCATCGTAGAATCATGTTCTGATCAGGGTCGAGGCCGCCGCGCGTGGAAGACGAAGGCCGGGGGAGGGTTGCGCCACACCGTACGCCCCGGCACGACCTCCTCGAAGCGCTCGGCCAGCAGCGCACGGAAGCGCCGCGCCGAGCTGAGCGGGATGGCGTGCACGTAGGAGAACGTGGTGAACGCCGCCACCGGGCTCATCGCCGACGTCACCGCACCGAGCAGGTCACGCTGCGTCTCCTCGGGGAACGCCGCCCACGGCAGCCCGCTGACCACCACGTCCGCCTGCCGCAGCCCTCGCTCGCGCAGCAACTCGCCGAGCCGGGCCGCGTCGGCGTGCGCCACGTCCACGGTGGGGAAGCGCTCGGCGAGCAGCTGCGCCATCAGGTCGTTGACCTCGACGGCGAGGTGGTGGCCCCGCCCGGCGAGCCGCTGCTGGATCTCCGCGGTGAACGGGCCGGTGCCGGGTCCCAGCTCCACCACGGTCGGCTCGCCGCGCTCGGGGATCGGCGCGCAGACGTTCGCGGCCAGCCGGCGCGAACTCGGGGCGACCGCGCCGATCTTGGAGGGGGCACGCAGGAACTGGCCAAGGAAGAGTGCGCTGTCGTTCGACATGGCACGACTTTATGGGCAGGATCTTAGGTGGGTCGCTCCCTCCTCCGGGCGGATGTGCGGCCAGTAGGAGGAGGCGGAGCCGTCCACGGGAAGGATCGGCCTTCCACGCTGGGCGGATACGGTTGTGCGCATGCGCTGGCGCGGTGTCCCTCTCGATGTCCTGCTCGCCGTCTCCGGCGTGGGCCTCGACCTGCTGACGACGGCGCACGCGGGCGACACCGAGTTCCTGCCCGCCGAGATGAACCTCCCGATGGCGCTGCTGGTGGGCCTGCCCATGGGGCTCGTCCGGCACCGGCCGGTGACCGTCACCTTCTGCCTGGCCGCGCTGCTCATGGTGACCGACCAGATCGGCTCGTTCACCTCCAACACCGCGCAGATCCTCATCTGCGTCGCCCTCGGCGTGGCAGGGCACCGCTCCGGCCTGCGGGCCACCACCGCGGCCGTGGCCGTCACGATCCTCGCCACCGCGTGCAACATCGCCGACCCCGGCTTCGCGCCGACCGCCAACACCTGGATGTACTCCGTCCTCCTGCCGGTCTTCCCCGCCGTGCTCGGCGCCTACCTGCGCAGCACGGCGGGGCGGCTGGAGGAGCGCGACGTCACGCCCGACGCGCTGCTCGCCGCCGGCGGGGTCGCCATCACCGTGCTCAGCACGTGGAGCTCCTGGCACCTGGGCGCGCAGCCCGTCTGGGTGGTGGGGCTGCTGGCCGTCGTGGGCGGCCTGTCGCTGGGCATCGCCAGGCGGCTGCCGGGACTGGTGTTCCTGCTGCAGGGCGTGCTGCTCGTCTCCGCCGACACCTACCTGAACAACACCGTCAACACCTGCGTGATCCTCACCCTGACCGCGATCGGCGTGTTCTCCATGCGGGTGGGGTCGTGGGCCTGGGTCGGGGCCGCCTACCTGACCGGCTGCCTGCTCACCGCGATCGCCGTGGTCGGCCCCGAGACCGAGATCACCCCGTTCCGCGCCGGCGTGCTGATGACGCTGGTGGCCACGCCGATCGCGATCGGCCGCTACCTCGGGATGCGGCAGGCCGCCCTGGCCGCGGAACGGCTGCGCGCCGAGGAGTCCGCCCGCGCCGCCGTCGCGCAGGTGCGGGCCGACCAGCTGGCCGAACGCGAGCGCATCGCCCGCGACGTGCACGACATCGTCGCCCACCACGTCGGCGCCATGGTGCTGCGCGCCGGCGCCGCCCGCTACGCCGCGCCCGACGGCCCCGTCGCCGACGCGCTCACCGACATCCGCGACGCCGGCCACCAGGTGCTGCAGGACCTGCGCGAGCTGCTCGACCTGCTGCGCGACCCCGACAGGCAGCCCGGCCTGCTGGCCAACCCCGCCGACGTCATCCGCGAGTCGGCCGACCGCATGGCCGCCGCCGGCCTCGACGTCGAGCTCGACCTCGACCCGGCCGCCGACCGCGCCCCGCTCATCGCCCGCGCCTCCGCCGCCCGTATCGTCCAGGAAGGACTCACCAACGTGCTCAAACACGCCGGACCAGGCACGCAGGTCCGCGTCAGCGTCACCCCGTCACGCGACGGGCTCTCCGTGGAGATCCGCAACGGCCGGCCGCCCACCGACATCGAGCGGCTGCCCTCCTCCGGGCGCGGGCTGGCCGGCATGCGCGAACGCGTCCGCGCCCTCGGCGGCACCCTGTCCGCCGGCCCCGACGGCGAGGGCGGCTGGCTCCTGGCCGCCAGCCTGCCCGCGCGCCTGTCCCAGGGGAGCACCGCGTGATCCGCGTGCTGATCGCCGACGACCAGGCGCTCGTCCGCGCGGGCGTGCGCATGCTGCTGCAGGCCGCGGGCGACATGGAGGTGATCGGCGAGGCCGTCGACGGCGCCGAGGCGGTGCGGCTGGCCGAACGCCACCTGCCCGACGTGATCCTCATGGACCTGCGCATGCCCAAGGTCGACGGCCTGGAGGCGATCAAACGCGTGGTCAGGACCCGTCCGGGGGTCAGGATCGTGGTGCTGACGACGTTCGCCGAGGACGCCAACGTCTACGCCGCCCTGCGGGCCGGCGCGGTCGGGTTCCTGGTCAAGGACGACGATCCCGAGCGCATGGTGGACGCCGTTCGCCGCGCGGCGGCCGGGGAGCAACTGCTGGCGCCGTCCGTGTTGCGCAGGGTCGTGGAGCGGTTCCTGGCCGCGGGGGAGCAGCACGTCGCGCCCGCCCCGCCCGCCGGGCTGACCGAGCGGGAGGTCGAGGTGCTCGCCCTGGTGGGGGCAGGTCTGTCCAACGCCGAGATCGCCGAGGAACTGTACGTGGGCGTGACCACCGTCAAGACCCACATCGCGGCGGCGATGGACAAGCTGGGCCTGCGCAACCGCATCCAGGCCGCCGTCGTCGCCCACCGCACCGGCCTGGTCGACGCCTCCTTCCGCCCCGTACGCCCGCCCCGCGGCTGAGCGCCCGCCCCCGCCCTCCGGCTGAGCGCCGCCGGTACGCGGGCCGGCGTACCGGTCGGCGTACCGTCCGGCGGCACGTCCTGCGGGTCGCCGCCGGACGGTCCTGACCGCCGGAGGGCCGCGGTCGCCGGAGGGCGGCCGCCGCCGCTAAGGTCGGGAGTGTGTACGTGAAGATCTGCGGGCTGAGCGAGCCCGAGCACGTTGCCGCCGCCGTCGAGACGGGAGCCGACGCCATCGGGCTGGTCATGACCCGCAGCCCCCGCAGGATCACCGTCGAGCGGGCGGCCGCGCTGGCCGCGCTCGTTCCCGCCCACGTGCTCACCGTCGGGGTGTTCCGGGGCGAGGACCCCGAGACGGTGCGCGCGGCCGCGCTGGCCTCCGGGGTGCGTGCCGTGCAGCTGCACGGCAGGCATCCGCACGGCGACTTCACCGCTCTGAAGGACCTCGGCGTGCGCCTGGTCAGGGCCGTCGACGCGGAGGCGGACCTGCGGTGCGGCGCCTTCGACGAGGACCTGCTCATCGTCGACGCGCCACACGCCGGATCCGGCCTGCCCTGGGAGTGGGCGGCCGTGCGCGGCAGGCCGTCCGGCCGGTGGTTGCTGGCGGGCGGCCTCGCCCCGGGCAACGTCGCCGACGCGATCGCGGCGGCCGAGCCGTGGGGGGTCGACGTGTCCAGCGGCGTGGAGACGTCGCCCGGAGTGAAGGACCCGGCTCTCATCAGGGCGTTCCTGACGGCCGTACGCGGCTGATGGACGGGCACGCCGGCGCCGCCGCGCCGGGAGACCTGGCCCGTGCCATCGGCTTCACCCACGCCTTCGCCCGGCGCAGGGCGCCCGTCGAGGTGCCGGTCCCTGGCGGGTTCGCGGTGCTGGACGACAGCTTCCCCCGCTCCTACGACGACAACAAGCTGATCGTCTGGTCCGGCGACCCGGATGCGGACGAGCTGCTCCGGGCGGCGGACGAGGTGCTCGCCGAGCGGGCCCACCGGCTGGTGTGCGTGGACGACGACCGGCTCGGCGCCACCCTCGCACCCGCTTTCGCCGCCGCCGGCTACGAGCACGAGACCAACCTGATCATGGCCTACCGCGGCGCGATCCCCCACGACCCGCCCGCGGCCGACCGGCTGGAACTGCAGGAGCTGCTGCCCGTGCTGCGCCGCGACTGGCGCCAGGCGCTGCCGCAGGCGCCCGACGACGTGATCGACGGGCTCGCCCGGCGCGTGCAGCGCCGGCTGCGCGGGGCGGGCACGGCGGGCACGGTGGGTTTCCGCGGGGTCCGCGCCGGCGACGGGGAGGCGGGGGAGATCGCCGCCAGGGCCGACCTGTACGTCGACGGCGGGGTCGCCCAGATCGAGAGCGTCTTCACCGGCGAGCAGCACCGGGGCAAGGGCCATGCGCGGGCCCTGATGACCGCGCTGCTCGCGGAGCAGGCGGAGGCCGAGCTGATCTTCCTGGTGGCCGATGCGGCCGACTGGCCGAAAGACTTCTACGGCCGGCTCGGGTTCGAACCCCTCGGTTCCACCCACGCCTTCCTCCGCGCCTGACGGCCCTGCTCCGGCGGCCCTGCTCCGGCGGGCCTGCTCTGACGGCCCGCTCCGGCGACCCCGCTCGGCTACCCGCTCCGGCTACCCGCGGAGGCGGTGCCCAGGGGCTCGCCGGACCGGAAGCGGGCCGCTGAGCGGGCGCTCGTGTGCGAGCGGCCGGCGGGCGCCCCGGACCGCCGTCGAGGCCGCGGGGGCCCGCCGTGAAGGGAGTTCGGGCGGGACCGCTGCGGTGGAGTTCCACGCAGTAGGGTCTCCTGCGTGAGCGATACTTCCGCCGAGGACCGGATCTGGACGGTTCCTAACCTGCTGAGCTTCCTGCGCCTCCTGGGCGTCCCCGTGTTCCTCTGGCTGGTTCTGGGGCCCAAGGCGGACGGGTGGGCGATCGGGATCCTCGCGGTCGCCGGGTTCACGGACTGGCTCGACGGAAAGATCGCCCGGGCCTTCAACCAGACGAGCAGGCTGGGCCGGATCATCGACCCGGCCGCCGACAAGCTCTACGTCTTCGCCACCATCTTCGCGCTGCTGCTGCGCGACGTCATCCCGTGGTGGCTGGTCGCGGTCATCGTCGGTCGCGAACTCTTCGTCGCGTGTTCCTTCCCCGTACTTCGCAAACATGGCTATAAGGCACTTCAGGTGCATTTCCTGGGCAAGGCCGCCATGTTCAATCTCATGTACGCCTTCCCTCTCCTCTTCCTTGCCTCCCACACTGGGTGGTATGCCGATATAGCCCGAATTGTCGGGTGGGCGTTCGCCCTATGGGGAACGGGCCTGTACTGGTGGGCGGGGGTGCTGTATGTGGTACAGGTGCGCCGGCTCGTAATCTCGGCCAAGAAGGAGTGATCGGGTGAAGGCGGTCGTCATGGCGGGCGGGGAGGGCACTCGGCTGCGTCCGATGACCGCCAACCAGCCCAAGCCTCTGCTCCCCGTGGCCAACCGCCCGATCATGGAGCACGTCCTGCGCCTGCTCAAGCGGCACGGCATCACCGAGACGGTGGTCACCGTCCAGTTCCTGGCCGCCCTCGTGCGCACCTACTTCGGCGACGGCGACGAGCTCGGCATGAACCTCCAGTACGCCACCGAGGACCTGCCCCTCGGCACCGCGGGCAGCGTCAAGAACGCCGCCGACCGCCTCCGCGACGATCGTTTCCTGGTCATCTCCGGCGACGCTCTGACGGATATTGATTTAACGGACATGATCCGGTTCCATCGCGAGAATGCCGCCCTGGTGACCATCGGGCTGAAACGTGTGCCGAATCCGCTCGAGTTCGGGATCATCATCGTCGACGACGAGGGCAGGGTGCAGCGCTTCCTGGAGAAGCCCACCTGGGGACAGGTCTTCTCCGACACCGTGAACACCGGCGTCTACGTCATGGAACCCGAGGTCCTCGACGCCGTGGCCACCGGCGAGCCCGTCGACTGGTCCTCCGACGTCTTCCCCGCGCTCCTCGCCCGCGGCGCGGCCATCTACGGCTACGTGGCCGACGGCTACTGGGAGGACGTCGGCACCCACGAAAGCTATCTCAAGGCCCACGCCGACGCCCTGTCCGGCAGGGTCGCGGTGGACATCGGCGGCTTCGAGCTCTCGCCGGGCGTCTGGGTCGCCGACTCCGCCGCGGTCGACCCCGACGCCGTGCTCAAGGGCCCGCTGCTCATCGGCGACTACGCCAAGGTCGAGGCGGGGGCGGAGCTGCGCGAATACACCGTGCTCGGCAACAACGTCGTCGTCCGCGAGGGCGCCTTCCTGCACCGCGCGGTCGTCCACGACAACGTCTACCTCGGCCCCGGCGCCCACCTGCGGGGCTGCGTCATCGGCAAGAGCACCGACGTGATGTCCGGCGCCCGCATCGAGGAGAACTCCGTCATCGGCGACGAATGCGTCATCGAGGCGGAGGCGTACGTCTCCAGCGGCGTCCGGGTCTACCCGTTCAAGACGATCGAGGCCGGCGCGGTCGTCAACACCAGTGTCATCTGGGAGTCGCGCGGCCAGCGCAACCTCTTCGGCACGAGAGGCGTCAGCGGCCTGGTCAACGTCGAGATCACCGCCGAACTGTGCGTCCGCCTGGCCAGCGCGTACGCCACCACCCTCAGGAAGGGCGAGCACGTCGTCACCTCGCGCGACTGCTCCCTGGCCGCCAGGGCGCTCAAGCGGGCCGTCATCGGCGCGCTGACCGCCGGCGCGATCAACGTGCTCGATCTGGAGGCGGCCCCGCTGCCGGTGGCCCGCTTCCACACCGCCAGGGGCTCGGCGGCGGGCGGGATCGCGCTGCGCACCACGCCGGGCGACCCGCAGAGCGTGGACATCGTCATCATGGACGACCGCGGCGCCGACCTGCCCCCGGCCGCCCAGCGCAAGCTGGAGCGGGTCTTCTCCCGCCAGGAGTTCCGCCGCGCCTTCCCCGGGGAGATCGCGGAGCTCGCCTACCCGGCCAGGGCCGTCGAGGACTACACCCACGAACTGCTGCGTCACGCCGGCGTGACCGGCGTCAAGGACATGAAGGTCGTCGTCGACTGCGCGGGAGGCACCTCCTCGCTGGTGCTGCCCACGCTGCTCGGCCGGGTCGGCGTCGAGGTGCTCACCGTCAACGCCCGCCTCGACGACGTCTCGCCCACGGAGACGCTCGCCGGCCGGCGGCGCGACCTGCAACGCCTGTCGGAGCTGGTCAGCTCCTCGCGGGCGGCCTTCGGCGTCAGGTTCGACCCGGTCGGCGAGCGCATCGCCCTGGTCGACGAGATGGGCCAGCTCATCAGCGAGGAGCGCGCGCTGCTGGTCGTGCTCGACCTCGTGGCCGCCGAACGCAGGAGCGGCCGGGTGGCCCTGCCCGTCACCACGACCAGGGTCGCCGAGCAGGTGTGCCGCTTCCACGGCGTGCAGGTGCAGTGGACGTCCACCGCGCTCGACGCGCTCACCTCGGCCGCCGCCGGCCCCGACATGATCTTCGCGGCCGACGGGCGCGGCGGCTTCGTGGTGCCGGAGTTCAGCCCCGCGATCGACGGGCTGGCCGCGTTCCTGCGCCTGCTCGGCCTGGTCGCCCGCACCCGCCTGTCGCTCAGCCAGATCGACGCGAGGATCCCCGAGGTGAAGCTGCTCAGGCGGACCGTGCCCACGCCGTGGGCGGCCAAGGGAGCCGTGATGCGCTCCGTCATCGAGGCGGCCGAGGCCGAGCCGGAGGGCCGCCGCATTGACACCACCGACGGGGTGCGGGTGGCCCGCGACGACGGCAGCTGGGTGCTGGTGCTGCCGGCCGCGGCCGAGCCCGTCACCGACCTGTGGGCCGAGGCCTCCGACGTGGACGGCGCGCAGGCGCTGCTCGAACGCTGGGCCCGCGTCGTGGAACAGGCCGCCACGTGACCCCCGGCCGGGCGGGCGCGAGAACGGCCGGGCCGCGATTGTGCGCGGACGGTCCCGCAAGATCGTAATGTAGAAACGCGCGGCGGCATGGACCGCAGGGCAGGGGCGGCGGTAACTTTGTCTGCGTCCTGACCACAGTCCAGCGCCCCGTCTTGACCTTTGCCGCTGATCAGCGTAAGTTGCGGCATTCGCAAACTTGAAAAAGCGAAGCGAGGCGCGCTCCAGAGCACCGTCGCCGCGTCTTCGCGGTAGGAGGCCGAGCCGATCGATGCCGAGCGTCTACTGCACGCAGTGCGGGCACGCCAACCCCGAGGATGCCCGTTTCTGTTCCCGCTGTGGGTCACCGCTGACCAGACTCGAGGTCTCCGGGGACACCACATCGACGATCTCGGTGGCGGGAATCGAGGCGTATGAGGCTGAGACAGGCGACATGCTCCTGGCCGAGCGGGCGCTGGTCGAGCAGCTGCCGCCCGGCGCGGCGCTGCTCACGGTGACCAGGGGGCCCAACCAGGGCAGCCGCTTCCGGCTCGACAAGGACCTGACCACGACCGGGCGCCATCCGGAGAGTGACATCTTCCTCGACGACATCACCGTCTCCCGCCGCCACGTCGAGTTCTACCGCCACCGCGGCGGCCAGTTCTCCGTGCGCGACGTGGGCAGCCTCAACGGCACCTACGTCAACAGGGAGCGGATCGAGGAGGTTCCCCTGCACTCCGGCGACGAGGTGCAGATCGGCAAGTTCCGCCTTGTCTTCCTGATGCGGGGCAGCTCCGGGGCATGAGGGGGCGAAGCGGGCGACCGGCGGACGCCGTCTCGTGCGTGACCATGCGGCAAGGGGAGGAGCGCGCATGACGTCGCAGGCGGCACGCTCGCACATGAGCATCGGGGAGGTGCTCGCGCTCCTGCAGGGCGAGTTCCCCGATGTCACCATCTCCAAGATCCGTTTCCTGGAGGGCGAAGGGCTGATCGAGCCCGAGCGCAGCCCGTCCGGCTACCGCAAGTTCACGCACCTGCACGTGGAGCAGCTGCGCTTCATCCTCACCGAGCAGCGCGACCACTACCTGCCGCTGCGGGTGATCAAGGACAAGATGGCGGAGGGCTTCGGCCGCCCGCGCGCCCTGCAGGACAACGGCAAGCAGGAGAGCAGGCTCAGCCGGGCCGAGCTGATCGAGGCCGCGAGCATCGACGAGGAGACCCTCGCCGAGCTGGAGGACTACGGCCTGCTCGCCCCGGTGGCCCGTCGCTACGACGAGGAGGCGCTCGCGGTGGCCCGCACCGTCGGCGCCCTGGCCCGCTTCGGCCTGCGCGCCCGGCATCTGCGCGCGGTCAAGGCGGCGGCCGAGCGCGAGTGCGGCCTGGTCGAGCAGACCGTCGCACCGATACTCAAGCGGCGCGCCCCCGGTGCCATCGGCGAGGCCGACGAGGTGGCCAGGGAGCTTTCCGCACTCCTGCTCGACCTGCACGCATCCCTTGTGCGCACGGGTGTCCGGTCCGTGCTGGGGCGCTGAGACCGCGGCGAGCTGGGAGGCGGCGGCACATTCCAGGCCCGCCGGGTGTTACGTTGAAATGCAGAAGCCAGTCAGCAGAAGCAACGACCAAATAGCTGTGCCGGGTCACCGGTCAGGAATACGGAGCAGCCCGTGTTGCAGATGGAGGTTGTGGGCGTTCGGGTTGAAATGCCCACAAATCAGCCGATCGTCTTGCTGAAGGAGGCACACGGGGAGCGGTTCCTTCCTATATGGATTGGCATGACGGAAGCCACGGCCATCGCTCTGGCCCAGGCAGAGGAGCCTCCGCCGCGGCCGCTCACCCACGACCTCTTCCGTGACGTGCTGAGCGCGCTGGGCGTAGGCCTGCGGGCGGTCAACATCGTCGCCCTGCGTGACGGCATCTTCTTCGCCGACCTGGTGTTCTCCAACGGCGTGGAGGTGAGCGCGCGGCCGTCCGACTCGATCGCGCTCGCCCTGCGCACCGGGGCGCGCATCTTCGCCAGCGAAGAGGTCGTCCAGGAGGCCGGGGTGATCATCCCGGACGACCAGGAAGACGAGGTGGAGAAGTTCAGGGAGTTTCTTGACACGATCACTCCCGAGGACTTCGGCCGGGCGGGGTAGGTATTTCAGTGCATTTACGCTTCACGACGCGCCGAGCCGGATCGTTGACTGAGCATGGTCGCGGTCCTACGGTGCAAGTGAAACCCGTGGCCGCGCTTCACGTACCCCCAGATCAGGCCACGGGATGAGAGAAAGCCGGAGGTCCGCGTGGCGGTCAGCAGCGGCGAGGGAAAGACGGCCGGCCAGGAAGATCCGGTGCGGCGCGAAAGCGCGCGGCAGCGTGCCGGGGAGCAGGGTCTGCTCTTCGACGAACAGCCCGCGGCGCTGCCGGGCGACATCGGATACCGCGGGCCGACGGCATGCTCGGCGGCCGGCATCACCTATCGGCAGCTCGACTACTGGGCGCGCACGGGCCTCGTCGAGCCCACGATAAGAGCCGCGCAGGGCTCCGGCTCCCAGCGTCTCTACAGCTTCCGCGACATCCTGGTCCTCAAGGTCGTCAAGCGGCTCCTCGACACCGGGGTGTCGTTGCAGCAGATCCGCACGGCCGTGCAACATCTGCGTGACCGCGGGGTCGCCGACCTCGCGCAGATCACGCTCATGAGCGACGGCGTCAGCGTCTACGAGTGCACCTCGGCCGACGAGGTGATAGACCTGCTCCAGGGCGGGCAGGGCGTGTTCGGCATCGCGCTCGGCCGGGTCTGGCGCGAGGTCGAGGGCTCCCTCGCGGAGCTGCCGGGGGAACGCGCGGCGGTCGAGGACACCGTCCCGGCCGACCATCCCGCTGACGAACTCGCCCGGCGCCGCCGCGCCCGCCGCACGGGGTGAGCACGGCTCCTGGCAGCCGTACGAATCGGGCGTAGTAACCTGAGGGCAGAAAGGCCGACGACCCCGTGCGGGAGAGTCTCCGGGCCCCCTGGGCTCCGGGGCGCCGAAGGAGCAACCCTCCCCGGAATCTCTCAGGCATCCCGTACCGCTCGGGCGAGGCAACTCTGGAAAGCAGGCGCACCCGCCAGGCGCGCCTCACCGACGGTGCAAGCCCCACCGGGGTGAAGCTCTCAGGTCGCGGCCCCGCGCTTGTCCGGGGCCCGCGCTGACAGAGGGGGAGATCCGGCACACGCCCGCGCCCTGGCGCCGGTCTCCACAGCCTCGGGAGGCATCTCCATGACCGATCTGTCCGCCCCGCCGTTCTCGTCCCGGCACATCGGCCCCTCCGAGTCCGAACAGCAGCGCATGCTCGAGGCCGTGGGCTTCGAGTCCGTGGCGGATCTGGTGGCGGTCGCCGTCCCCGAGTCCATCAGGGCGAAGGACCGGCTCACGCTGCCCGCCCCCGCCGGCGAGGCCGAGGCCATCGCCGAGCTGCGCGCCCTGGCCGACCGTAACCAGGTGCTGACCTCGATGATCGGGCTGGGCTACCACGACACGGTCACGCCCGCCGTCATCCGCCGCAACCTGCTGGAGAACCCGGGCTGGTACACCGCCTACACCCCCTACCAGCCGGAGATCTCGCAGGGCCGCCTCGAGGCGCTGCTCAACTTCCAGACCGTCGTCTCCGACCTCACCGGCCTGCCCGTGTCCGGAGCCTCGCTCCTCGACGAGGCGACCGCCGCGGCCGAGGCCATGACGCTGGCCCGCAGGGCGGGCAAGTCCAAGAGCGCCGTGTTCGTGGTCGACGCCGACGCGCTGCCCCAGACCAAGGCCGTCCTCGCCACCAGGGCCGAGCCGCTCGGCATCACGCTCGTGGAGCACTCCCTCGACGGCGAGCTGCCCGAGTGCTTCGGCGTGCTCGTCCAGTACCCAGGAGCGTCCGGCCGGCTGCGTGACTTCCGCGCCGTGGCCGCCGCCGCGCACGAGGCGGGCGCCCTCGTCGTGGCCGCCGCCGACCTGCTGGCACTGACGCTCGTGGCCGCCCCCGGCGAGCTGGGCGCCGACATCGCCGTGGGCTCCTCGCAGCGGTTCGGGGTGCCCTTCGGGTTCGGCGGGCCGCACGCCGCCTACATGTCCGTACGCGAGGGCCTGCAGCGGCAGCTGCCCGGCCGCCTGGTCGGCGTCTCCGTCGACGCCGACGGCGACCCCGCCTACCGCCTGGCCCTGCAGACCCGCGAGCAGCACATCCGCCGCGAGAAGGCCACCAGCAACATCTGCACCGCGCAGGTCCTGCTCGCCGTCATCGCGAGCATGTACGCCGTCTACCACGGCCCGGAGGGCCTGCGCCGCATCGCCCACCGGGTGCACCGCCACGCCGCCGCCCTGGCGGAGGGGCTGCGCCGGGCGGGCGTGGAGGTCGTGCACGCCGAGTTCTTCGACACCGTGCTCGTGCGCGTGCCCGGGCGGGCGTCCGCCGTGGTCGCCGCCGCCGCCGAGCGGGGCGTCAACCTCTGGCAGGTGGACGCCGACCACGTCTCGATCGCCTGCGACGAGAAGACCGGAGCCGCCGAGCTGGTCACGGTGCAGGCCGCGTTCGGGGTCACGACCCCCCGCACCGACGTCGAGGGCGCCGCCGACGCGCTGCCCGCCCCGCTGCTGCGCGAGTCCGCCTACCTGACCCACCCGGTCTTCCACGACCACCGCTCCGAGACCGCGATGCTGCGCTACCTGCGCCGGCTGCAGGACAAGGACATCGCGCTCGACCGGTCCATGATCCCGCTGGGCTCCTGCACGATGAAGCTCAACGCGACCACCGAGATGGAGCCGATCACCTGGCCGGAGTTCGCCGCCGTCCACCCCTACGCGCCCGCCGCCCAGGCCGAGGGCTACCTCGCGCTGATCGGCACGCTGGAACGCTGGCTGGCCGAGGTGACCGGCTACGACGCCGTCTCCATCCAGCCCAACGCCGGCTCCCAGGGCGAGTTCGCCGGGCTGCTGGCCATCCGCGCCTACCACCACGCGGGCGGTGACAGCGGGCGGGACGTCTGCCTCATCCCCTCCTCGGCCCACGGCACCAACGCCGCCAGCGCCGTCATGGCCGGCATGCGGGTCGTGGTCGTGGCCTGTGACTCCGAGGGTAACGTCGACCTGGCCGACCTCGACGCCAAGATCGCCAAGCACCGCGACGCGCTCGCCGCGATCATGGTGACCTACCCGTCGACGCACGGCGTCTACGAAGAGACCATCACCGAGATCTGCGCCAAGGTCCACCAGGCCGGCGGCCAGGTCTACGTCGACGGTGCCAACCTCAACGCGCTGGTCGGGCTGGCCAAGCCCGGCGAGTTCGGGGCCGACGTGTCCCACCTCAACCTGCACAAGACGTTCTGCATCCCGCACGGCGGCGGCGGCCCCGGCGTCGGCCCGGTCGCGGTCCGCGGCCACCTGGCGCCCTACCTGCCCGGTCACCCGCTGCGCGACGGCTCGCCGGTGGGGCCCGTCTCCGCGGCGCCCTACGGGTCGGCCGGGATCCTGCCGATCTCGTGGGCGTACATCCGGATGATGGGCTCCGACGGGCTCACGGCGGCCACCGAGCAGGCCATCCTGTCGGCCAACTACCTCGCCAAGCGGCTGGCCCCCCACTTCCCGGTGCTCTACACCGGACGCGGCGGGCTGGTGGCCCACGAGTGCATCATCGACCTGCGCCAGATCACCAAGGAGACCGGCGTCACCGTGGACGACGTGGCCAAGCGCCTCATCGACTACGGCTTCCACGCGCCCACCATGTCGTTCCCCGTCGCCGGGACCCTCATGATCGAGCCGACCGAGAGCGAGGACCTCGGCGAGCTCGACCGGTTCGCCGACGCGATGATCGCCATCAGGGGCGAGATCGCCAAGGTGGCGTCCGGCGACTACGACAAGGCCGACAACCCCCTGCGCAACGCGCCGCACACCGCGGAGTCGGTGAGCGCCGACGAGTGGCACCACCCGTACACGCGGACCGAGGCCGCCTACCCGCTGCCGTCGCTGCGCGACGGCAAGTACTGGGTGCCGGTGCGCCGCATCGACCAGGCCTACGGCGACCGCAACCTGGTGTGCTCGTGCCCCCCGCTGGAGGCGTACGAGGACTAGTCACCGGGAGGGCCAGACCTTCGGCGTCAACGGGGCAGACATGATCGCCGGAAGTCGTTAGGCTCAGGGCGACCGTCGCCAGAAGGAGCTCTCTTGACGTCCTCAGAGCTGGAGACCCCGCCTCTCGACACCGCCCGGCGTCTGGCCGAACGCGGCGACCTCGACGGCGCCGCCGCCATCCTCAGCGAGCTCGCCGCCGACCCCGACGAGCCCGACAGGGCTCAGGCCGCCGTCGGGCTGGCCGTGGTGCTGGAGGAGCGCGGCGACGTCGAGGCCGCCAGGACCGCCGCCAGGACCGCGCTGGCGACGGGGCACCCCGAATACGCCTCGCAGGCCGCCTGCCACCTGGCCCAGGGGTTCGAGCGCGAAGGGCGGGCCGAGCAGGCCAGGGCCGCCTGGCAGGCCGTGCTGGGGGTCGGCGCGGCCGCGTACGTCCCGCTGGCCCATCTCGCGCTGGCCCGGCTGGCCGTGCGGGCGCTCAACCTCGAGGAGGCGGAGCAGGAGCTGCGGGCCGCGATGGCGGCCGGCGACGGCGAGGTCGCCGCGCGCGCCGCGCAGGAGCTGGCCGACCTGCTGATGGAGCACGGAGAGCCCGGGGCGGCGGCTGAGCTCCTCCTGGACGCCCTGGAGGCCGTGCCCGAGGAGGAGACGCCGGGGCTGCGGGTCCGGCTCGGCATCGCGCACCTGGAGCTGGCCTGCGCGGAGTTCGCGGAGACCGTGGAGGGAGGCGCGGACGCGCAGACGAGCGCGCTGGCCATCGAGCTGCTCGCCCGCACCCTGCCCCTGCGCGGGCGCGACGACGACGCGGGGCGGGTCTGGTCGTACGGGCTGGAGCACGCCGACGAGACGCTGGCCGCGGAGGTCAGGCTCCGCTACCAGCGCGACACCTGACGCCCGGGGCCCGGTGTGCGTGACGTCCCGGCCCACGCCACCGAGGCGCTCCTCCCGGGCGTGCCCGCGGGCCGGCGGAGGTGCTCCCGTTCCCTCCGCCGGCCGGAGGTCAGCCGCGGCGCATGATGGCCGCCGCGGCGGCCACGTTGATGATGACGATGGCCAGCCACGTGATGATCAGCCCCACCAGTCCGGCGTTGACCACCCCGATGGCCGTCAGCGGGATGCCCATGCCCATCGAGCCCAGCGCGACCGGGATCATCGTCGCGCCCGGCGCGGACTTCTTGTGCGGCGGGGGCCCGTGGCGGTCGAGCTCGGCCCGCACCCGGGCGGCGATGGTGGCCTCGAGGCGCTCGGTGAACGAGTCGACGAGCGCCGCCTCGTAGTCGGGCCCGAGATCGCGGCGGGCGTCGAGCGTGGCCTGAAGGTCTTCCCTGATGGGACGCTGGTCCGGCATAAGGTCATCATCCATCCCGGAAGTGGTGTCGTCATCCGACCTGAGGGCTAGCGCGTCATCCTCCCCAGGTACGGTGCTGGCATGGAGGTGATGACCCCGCGCGGGCCCGCGCTCGTGGAGATCGACGAGGTGCCGGGCGCGCGGCTGCTGCTGGTCCTGACCCATGGCTCGGCCGGGGGAGTGGACGCTCCCGATCTGCTGGCCGTGCGCGACGCCGCCATGGGCGTGGGAGCCAGCGTGGCGCGGGTGACGCAGGCGTTCAGGATGGCGGGGGCGCGGGCGCCCGGCCCGCCGGCGAGGCAGGACGAGGCGTGGGAGATCGTGCTGTCCGAGCTGCGCGCGCGCCTGCCGGGGCTGCCCCTCGTGCAGGGCGGGCGGAGCAACGGGGCTCGGGTGGCGTGCCGTACGGCGAAGGCGGTCGGCGCGGCGGCGGCGGTGGCGCTGGCCTTTCCGCTGCATCCGCCGGGGAAGCCGGAGCGCTCCCGGGCCGGGGAGCTACGCGGCGCCGGGGTGGACGTGCTGGTCGTGAACGGTGATCGTGACCCCTTCGGAGTGCCGGACGCCGCGGATGCCGCGCGCCTGGTGGTGCTGCCGGGAGAGGGCCATGACCTGAAAAAGGACCCCGCCCGGGTGGGCGAGGTCGTGGCGGAGTGGATCACCCGCTACGGCGGGCCGCCACGGCAGGGCAGCACCGGCCGGCGGCGCCGCCCGCGTGCGGATCAGGCCGCGCCCACCAGCGGATCGGGCCGATGAGGTGCGATGACGGTGCCGCTGGGCAGCAGCTCGCCGGTGTCCTCGAACAGGACGACGCCGTTGCAGAGCAGGCTCCACCCCTGCTCGGGGTGGCAGGCGAGGGTGCGTGCCGCCTCGCGGTCAGGCGCCTCGGCATCCGGACAGGCCGGGTCGTGCGGGCACATCGGCGTGCCTCCGATATCTCGTGGGATGCTCCCGTTCTGGAGGGGCGGGAGCCGGCTCGGGTTGTTGTCCTGGCAAGTGTGCGACTGTGTCACGCGTTCCGACATAGCCCGTTCGGGCTGTTACAGGAGGATCCCTGGTGCGTGTGACCTTCGACACAGCGTGCCTTATGCAGGATAACCGGCCAAGCGCGACACGCGCATCACGTTTGCAATCCCTTGAGGAGAGCGTCGAGCCCGCGCTCGAAGTCGATATCAGCTCTTTCGTCCCGTCTGACCCATTCATCGACGTCTGGGTCGGCCCAGCCTGACTGCTGCACCTCGACGGCGACGCTGCCGAAGACGAAGGCCCGCAGCGTGCGCACGGCCTCGGCGGCGTCCTGGAGCCCCGCGTCGGCGAGCTGCTCGGTCTGCTCCTTGACGGCGACCGCCGTGGCGCCCTTGGGCGGCTTGGTGAGGGCCAGGGCCAGCACGCCGGGATGCTCGCGCAGCGCCTCCCTGCTCGCCCGGCACCAGGCCCTGGCCGTCTCCTGCCAGGTGGAGCGCTGCTCGACGTGGATGGCGGTGACGTGCTCGGCCAGCGCGTCCATCAGCGCTTCCTTGCCCCGGGGCAGGTGGTGATAGATGGCCATCGCCTCCACCTGCAGGGCGTCGCCCAGGCGGCGCATGGTGAGCCTGCGCAGGCCCTGGCCGTCGGCGATGTGGAGCGCGGCCTCGATGATGCGCTCGCGGGAGAGGGGGACGGGTGGTCGCTTGGCGGGCATGGAGATCATCTTACTATGTAAAGGCGCTCGCTCCTGGCCGATTTCCGCACGTGTCGCGGGACGGCGTACGCTAAGCGTCGGAACGAATGACGACAGCGTGAAGGGGCCGAGTCGATGGCGTTTTTCCGTCCGCGGGTGAGCCGGGAGGCCGAGGTTCGCTTCCACGCGGACCAGGAGATCTCCAGGAGCTTCCCCGAGCTGCTCGAGAAGGCCCGCGAGGCCGAGCGGACGCTGCGCGAGCTGCAGGCCTCGGCGGCCGACGAGATCGAGCTGCTGGCGGCGGGCCAGGCCCTCGACCGGGCGCTGACCGACGCGCTGCGGGCCGCGGAGGCGGGGCAGCGGGCCACGTTCGGGGTGAAGGCCTACGACGACCGGATCGCGCGCCGCAAGGCCAAGGCGACCCCCGCGGGGGCCATGTGGACGGCCCAGGTCGAGCGCCTGCGCACGCTGCGCGAGGACAACCGGATGTGGGGCATCCCGCGGGTGCCGCGCCCGGTGCCCGCCACCGTCTGAGCGCCGGTCACCAGGCGTCCAGGAAAACGAGAGCCCCGGCACGTGGTGTGCCGGGGCTCCGTTGTCAGCTGGCCCAGTCGAGCAGCGGGCGGGTGTTGCTCGGGTGGCGCAGCTTGGACAGCGACTCCTTCTCCAGCTGGCGGATCCGCTCCCGGGTCAGCCCCAGGTGCCTGCCGATCTCGTCCAGCGTGTGCGGCTTGCCGTCCACCAGGCCGAAGCGCAGTGCCATGATCTTCGACTCGCGCGGTGAGAGGTTGTCGAGCACGCCGCGCAGCTGGTCGCCCAGCAGCTGGCGGTCGACGATCTCCGACGCCTCGGGGGAGTCGACGTCCTCGATGAGGTCGCCGATCGTGGTCTCGCCGTCCTCGCCGATCGTCGCGTTCAGCGAGATCGGCTGGCGGCTGGTGCGCAGCAGCTCCTCGATCTGGTCCGGGGTCTTGTCCAGCTCGACCGCCAGCTCCTCGGGGGTGGGCTCGCGTCCCAGGCGCTGGTGCATGTCGCGCTCGATGCGTGACAGCTTGGACAACATCTCCAGCACGTGCACCGGCAGCCGGATCGTCCGCGCCGAGTCGGCGAAGCCGCGCTGGATGGCCTGCCTGATCCACCACATGGCGTACGTCGAGAACTTGAAGCCCTTGGTGTAGTCGAACTTCTCCACCGCCCTGATGAGCCCCAGGTTGCCTTCCTGGACCACGTCGAGCAGCGACATGCCGCGGTCGGTGTACTTCTTGGCCACCGACACGACCAGGCGCAGGTTGGCCTCCAGCATGTGGTCCTTGGCCTGCTTGCCGTCCTCGACGACCAGGCGCAGGTCCTCCCGCGCGGCGGGCGGCAGATCGGGCTGGGTCTCGAGCTTGTACTCGGCGTACAGGCCGGCCTCGATCCGCCTGGCCAGCTCGACCTCCTGCGCCGCGGTGAGCAGCGTGCGGCGGCCGATGGACTTCAGGTAGGTGTGCACCGAGTCGCCCATGACCGACTGGGTGTCGTCGAGGTCGACGGCGTCGCCGTCGTCCTCGGCGCTCAGCTCGATCTCCTCCGGCACGTCCTCCTCGTGCTCCGGCTTGGGGTCCGGGGGGATGACGGACTTCGCGTCCGCCGGGGAAAGGGTTTTTGCCTCTGCTGCCTTGCGGCCGGTAGTCTTGGCCCGCGAAGCCTTCTTGGGAGTCGCCGCCTTCTTCTGGGTGGTCTTCGCGGGGGTGGCGGTCGTGCTGAGAGACGGCTCGTTCTCGGCGGCCAGGCTCACGCCGGCCTCTGACAGCTCACGCAATATCGTGCGGCCCTCAGAGGGGCTGATCCCGGCTTTGCCGAACGCGTCCCGCAGTTCCGCCAGAGATAGGTGACCCTGGGCTCGCCCTCGTTCGAGCAACTGGTCGAGAGACACGGGCGGGGTCGCCAAGGCGGTTCTGGGCATGAGGACACCTCCTCCGTACGGAGTAGAAGCGATCAGGCAGGTTGTGGTGGGGCGGCTTCGTCGTCCGCACGGCGCACCAGTATCAATAACGCCAATCGCCGCCATTTGTTCCCCGTGCGGACGAATGTCATGAAAAAGGGGCGGATCGCCTCTTCTGGCGGACCACCCCTTCGGCTCGCTCGCTAGTCGCCCACCTCGATCGAGACCTCGGGCATCGGCATGGGATCGGCGTCTTCCATGCGCTCGCCGGTCCAGTATTCGATGACCTGGCCGGGATCGGGGTTGACCTCGCGGGAGACGACGACGTCGTCGCCGGTGGGGTCGCCACTGGGATCGCCACTGGGATCGGACGTGGAGGTCTCGGGCCCGCCGGACGGCGACGCCTGCTCCACCACGGCCCTGGTCTCCTCGCCCACCTGCGAGAGCTTGCCCGCCGAGGCGGCCGCCGCGATGGAGGCGCCTCCGACCACGATCACGCCGACGACGGCGACGGATGCCCACATCTTGCGGGTCTGGTCCATGAAGGCTCCCTCCCTTTCCCCGGTTTGACGCAGCCGCAACTCATCAGGTTCCTGCCCTCAACCGCACAAGGTCGGTCTTTCCGTTCGGCAACAGCGGCAGCCGGAGCTCCAGGCGCAGCTCGCGTGGGGCGGCATAGGGGGGAAGCCTATCGCGGCAGTATGCCGTTAATTGTGCAAGCGTGGGGGGTGTGTCGGGGTTGACGGGAACGACGACGGCCGTGACCCGCTCGCCCCATTCGGGGTCGGGCGTGCCGAACACGGCGGCGTCGGCCACCTCGGGATGCGTGCACAACACGGCGGTCACGGCGCCGGCCACGACCTTCTCGCCGCCGGTGTTGATGACGTCGTCGGCGCGGCCCAGCACGCGCAGGCGGCCCCCGGTCAGCTCGCCGAGGTCGGAGGTGACGAACCAGCCGTCCTCGAGCGGGGCCGGCCCGCCGAAACGGTAGCCCGAGAACAACACGGGGCCGGCGATCCTGATCAGGCCGTCGTCGCCGACCTTGAGATCTACATTGTAAAGGGGCTGGCCGTCGTACACGCAGCCGCCGCACGTCTCGCTCATCCCGTACGTCGTCACCAGCCGCGCCCCGAGATCCCTCGCCTGCTCCAGCAGCCCGGGCCGCGGCGCCGCGCCACCGAGCAGGATCGTGCGGAAGACCGACAGGTCCGCGCCCAGCCCGACGAGCCGGTGCAGCTGGGTGGGCACCAGGGAGACGTGGTCGGCGCCGGAGGCGAGGACCGCGTGCGGGTCGAACGACGGGTGGATGATCGGCTCGCTCCCGGACAGCAGGGCGCGCACGAGCACCTGCAGCCCCGAGACGTGGGAGACGGGCAGGCAGCACAACCAGCGCTCGCCCTTGGAGGCCTCGACGCGGCGCAGGGAGGCCGCGGCCGAGGTGCGCAGGGCCGTGGCCGAGAGCAGCACCCCCTTGGGTGTGCCGGTGCTGCCGCTGGTGGCGATGACGACCGCGACGTCGCCCGGCACGCCTTCGCCGCCGGCATGGAGGGCTCCGTTGACGTGGGTGGGGCGCAGGGTCGC
The DNA here is from genome assembly GCF_055586745.1 of Nonomuraea sp. NPDC049378. Classification (NCBI taxonomy): domain Bacteria; kingdom Bacillati; phylum Actinomycetota; class Actinomycetes; order Streptosporangiales; family Streptosporangiaceae; genus Nonomuraea; species Nonomuraea sp. NPDC049378. The sequence continues at coordinate 130,311 of NZ_JBVJHP010000013.1, read as the reverse complement.
CAGCGCGGCCTCGGAGTGGCCGGGCGGAAGGGGGAGCACGGCCGGGCCGTCGCCCGCGAGCGCGTCCCGGATCGCCGCGAACAGGGCAGGTCCTGGAGATTGCACAATGGCGTGAAGCGGACGGTCCGGATGCGACGGGTTCCTCCACATGCTCGTAAGGTTAGTGGCGACAGGTCGGACAGAAGCGCAGGGAGGGTCGTGACGCGTTCTCCCATGGAGCCCGAGCACGGGCCAGGTCACCATGATCACCACCGTGATCACCACCGGGTCCATGTCTTCCGCATCCCGATGCGCACGCGTTTTCGCGGGCAGACCGTCAGGGAAGGGGTCCTGCTCCAGGGTCCCGCCGGTTGGGGCGAGTTCTCCCCGTTCCCCGAATACGGCCCGCGCGAGTGCGCCCGCTGGCTGGCCTGCGCCCGAGAGGCGGCCTTCGAGGGCTGGCCCGAGCCGGTGCGCGACAGCGTGCCCGTCAACACGACCGTGCCCGCCGTCGATCCCGTGCGGGCCCACGACATGGTGCGCCGCTCCGGCTGCGGCACGGCGAAGGTGAAGGTGGCCGAGCGGGGCCAGACGTTCGACGACGACGTGGCCAGGGTCGAGGCCGTGCGCGACGCGCTCGGCCCGTCCGGCCGGCTGCGGGTCGACGTCAACGGCGCGTGGGAGGTCGGCGAGGCCGTGCAGCGGCTCAAGCGCCTCGACCGGTTCGGGCTGGAATACGCCGAGCAGCCGTGCGCCACCCTCGACGAGCTGGCGGCGGTGCGGCGGGCGTGCGACGTGCCGATCGCGGCCGACGAGTCGATCCGCAGGGCGGAGGACCCGCTGCGGGTCAAGGCGGCGGAGGCGGCCGACATCGCGGTGGTCAAGGTGCAGCCGCTGGGCGGGGTGCGCGCGGCGTTGCAGGTGGTGGAGGCGTGCGGGCTGCCCGCGGTGGTCTCCAGCGCCGTCGAGACGTCGGTGGGGCTGGCCGCGGGGCTGGCGCTGGCCGCGGCGCTGCCGTCCCTGCCGTACGCGTGCGGGCTGGGCACGATGCCCTTGTTGTCGGGTGACGTCGTGGACGACTCGCTGGTGCCGGTGGACGGGCGGCTGGCCGTACGGCGTCCGACGGTGAATTATCAGCATTTGTCGGCATATGAAATCGACTCTCCCCAGTGGCTGAGCCGGATGCAGGAGGCGTCACGTTGAACCCCGCTACCGCGCTGGCCACGGTGCTGATCGACGAGCTGGTGCGCTGCGGCCTGACCGACGTCGTGCTGGCCCCCGGCTCCCGCTCCGCGCCCCTGGCGCTGGCGCTGCACGCCGAGTCACGGGTGCGCCTGCACGTGCGCATCGACGAGCGTTCCGCGTCCTACCTGGCACTGGGGCTGGCCAAGCGCTCCGAGCGCCCGGTGGCGCTGATCTGCTCCTCCGGCACGGCCGTCGCCAACTTCCACCCCGCCGTGATCGAGGCGGGCGAGGCGGACGTGCCGCTGCTGGTGCTCACCGCCGACCGCCCGCCCGAGCTGCGGGGCACCGGCGCCAACCAGACGATCGACCAGATCAAGCTGTACGGCGACGCCACCCGCTGGTTCGCCGAGGTCGGCGTGCCGGAGGACCGGCCGGGCCAGGTGGCCTACTGGCGGTCGCTGGCCTGCCGCGCCTACCAGCGGGCGTCGGGCCCGGCCGCGCCCGGGCCCGTCCACCTCAACCTGGCCTTCAGGGAACCGCTGATCCCCGACGGCGACACCGCCTGGTGCGAGCCGCTCGACGGCGGCGCCAACGGCCCCTGGGTGCGGGCCAGGGTCGCGCCTCCACCGGTCGCCCTGCACCTCCCGCCGACCAGACGCGGCGTGCTCGTGGTCGGCGACGGAGCCGCCAACGTGCGCCGCTACGTCGCCGCGGCCGGCATGGCGGGCTGGCCGGTGCTGTCGGAGCCCAACGGCGGCGGACGCTACGGCGACCACGCCGTCTCCACCTACCACTATCTGCTGGGCACGCCCGAGTTCGCCGACACGCACCTGCCCGACGTGGTGGTGACGCTGGGCCGTCCCGGGCTGTCGCGGCCGCTGTTGTCGTGGTTGCGGCGTGCGGGGGAGCACATCGTCGTGGCGCCCGACCTCGACCGCTGGCCCGACCCCACCAGGTCGGCCACGCAGGTGGCGCAGGCCGTGGAGATCCCGGTGGCCTCCGGTGACGACACGTGGCTGCACTCCTGGCGCCAGGCCGACCAGGCGGCGAGAACGGCGCTCGACGAGGTGCTCGACGTATCGGGCACGAGCGAGCCCCGCCTGGCCAGGGACCTGGTCGACGCGCTGCCCAACGGAGCCCTGCTGTTCTGCGGCTCCTCGATGCCGATCCGCGATCTCGACCAGGCGATGCGGCCGCGGCGCGGCATCCGGCTGATGGCCAACAGGGGCGCCTCCGGCATCGACGGGCTGGTGTCGACGGCCATGGGGGCGGCGCTGGCGCACAACGGCCCGGCGTACGCGCTGATGGGCGACCTGTCGTTCCTGCACGACCAGAACGGCCTGATCCTCGGGCCTCGCGAGCCCCGGCCCGACCTGTGCTTCGTGGTCGTCAACAACGACGGGGGCGGCATCTTCTCGCTGCTGCCCCAGGCGGCGGTCCGCGATCCGTTCGAGCGGGTCTTCGGCACGCCGCACGGGGTGGACCTCGGCCATGTGGCGGCCGCGACGGGGACGCCGTACACGCTGGTGGGCGAGATCACCGAGTTGCCCAAGGCGCTGCGCGGCGAAGGGCCGCGCCTGGTCGAGGTGCGCACCGACCGCGAGGAGAACGTGCTCGTGCACGGCCGCCTGCGCGACGCCGCCCAGGCGGCCGTCCTGGCCCTGCTCGAGAGCTAACCGCCCAGGGCGTCGAGCAGCCGGTTGAGCGGGCTGTCGAGCCCGTGGCGGTCGGCCAGGCGGACGAGCGCCTCGGGGTTGCGCGGCTTGGCCGGCAGGGTCAGGTCGGCGGCCGGCAGCGGCGCGCCGGAGGCCACCTCGACGACGGCGGGTGCGGCGCGCAGGTAGTCGCGGGCCGCGGCCAGGCGGGTGCGGCTGCCGGCGGGGAAACCGTCGGTGACGCCCGCGTCGAGCGCTTCGAGCAGGGCGTCGAGCGAGCCGAAGCGGGTGATGAGCGCCGCGGCGGTCTTGTCGCCGACGCCGGCGACGCCGGGCAGGCCGTCGCTGGGGTCGCCGCGCAGCGTCGCGAAGTCGGCGTAGGCACGCCCGGGGATGCCGTACTTGGCGGTGACGAACGCCTCGTCGACGATCTGCAGGTTGCGGATCCCGCGGGCGGTGTAGAGGACGCGTACGGGGCGCGCGTCGTCGACGAGCTGGAACAGGTCGCGGTCTCCGGTCACGATGTCGACGGCGCCCGCGGCCTGGTGGGTGAGCGTGCCGATCACGTCGTCGGCTTCGTAGCCCGGCGACTCCAGGAGGGCGATGCCGAGCGCGTCGAGCACCTCCTGGATGACCGCGATCTGCGGCACGAGCGCCTCGGGCACCTCCTCGGTGTCACCGTGGGCGACCCTGTGCGCTTTGTACGTCGGGATCGCCGCCACCCGGAACGCGGGCCGCCAGTCGGCGTCCATGGTGGCCGCCATCGCGGTGGGGGAGTGGCCGCGCACGAGGGTGGCGATCATGTCGAGCAGGCCGCGTACGGCGTTGACGGGCGAGCCGTCCGGCCCCTTGACCGACTCGGGGACGCCGTAGAAGGCGCGGAAGTAGAGCGATGGGGTGTCCAGAAGCATGAGCACGCCTCTATCGTCGCACTCTCGCCGCTCACCCGGACCGCTCCTCCTCGCACGCGGGCACGCCGACGGCGAGCAGGCACGCGTCGTCCTCGGGGTTGGGGCCGCCGATGTCGGCCAGCAGGCGGTCGAGACCCGACTCCAGGTCGCGGACGGACACGTCGCGGGCGGCGGCCATGACCAGGTCGAGGCCGACGTCGATGTCGCGGGTGCGCCGCTCGACCAGCCCGTCGGTGAACATCAGCAGCAGGTCGCCGGGCAGCAGCCGGGTGGTCGCCGGCTCGTACGGGCCCGGCCAGCCGGCGCCGAGCAGCACACCGCGGGGCTGGGCGAGCCGGCTCGCCACGCCGTCGCGCACCAGGACGGGCGCCAGGTTGCCCGCCTGGCTCCAGGTGAGCACGCGCGTGCCGGGGTCGAGGTGGCCGACGATCGCGGTGGCGGTGGTGTCCTTCACCTGGTGCATGACCAGCTCGTTGAGCCAGGCCAGCAGGCGGTGGGCGGGCCGGCCGGTCATGGCGAGGGCGACGAGGGCGTGGCGGAGCTGGGCCATGCGCGCGATGGCGGGCAGGCCGTGGCCGGAGACGTCGCCGACGGCCAGCAGCAGCCGGCCGTCGGGCGCGTGAGCGGCCTCGAACCAGTCGCCGCCCAGGTTGGCGCTCTTCTCCGCCGGCACGTAGCGTACGGCGATCCTGGCGTGCGGCAGGTCGAGGCGTCCGGCGGGGCCGGGCAGGACGGCGTCGCGCATCGCGAGCATGACGTGGCGTTCCTCGGCGGCCTGCTCGCGGGATTCGAGGAGCTGCCGGCGCGATTCGGAGACCATGCGTTCGGCGCGGCGGCGGCCGGTGATGTCCTGGATGACGCCGTGCATGCCCATAGGGCCGCCGGGCATGGTCAGCGGCTCGAGGACGACCCGCAGGTCGCGCAGCTCGCCGGAGCCCGTTCCGCGGCGGATGCGGAACTCGGCCTGCACCGGTTCGGAGCCGCGCACGACCGACCACAGCAGGCGGTCGAGCGCGCCCATGTCGGCGGGTTCGACGAGCTCGGCCAGCTCGGGCAGCGGGATCGGGCCCAGGGCGGGGTCCCGCCCGAAGATCACGTAGACCTGGTCGGACCAGATGGTCTCGCCGGTGTGCGGGTGCCACTCCGCCCAGCCCATGTTGCCCAGCCGCTGGGCGTGCGCCAGTCGTACGGCCAGCAGCTCGGCGTCGCTCCCGTGCCCGAGCAGCCCGGCGGCGCCTATGACGTCGACCATGGGGTCTCACTCTCAAAGCGCAGTGGAACTGGACAATTGGCCTCACATTACGTGAGCGACGTGGGGCGGAGTGTAGCGACGTCTTCCGGTGTCGTGAGAGCTTTTCGCGGATTTTAGGAGGCGCCGTCAGGAGTAGATTTGGGCCTGTGACGTCCTCAGATCTTTATCCCACCTCCCGCCTTGCCGCCGTTCACGAGGCCACCGCCAAGAGCGGTCTCGACGCCCTGCTCCTCACTCCCGGTCCCGACCTGCGCTACGTCAGCGGCTACGACGCCAAGCCGCTGGAGCGGCTGACGTGCCTGGTGGTGCCCGCCTCCGGCGAGGCCTTCATGATGGTGCCCAGGCTGGAGCTGCCGGCCGCCGAGGCGTCGCCCGCCGCGCGGCTGGGGCTGGAGTTCGTGGCGTGGGACGAGACCGACGACCCCTACGCGGTCGTGGCCGCGCGCCTGGGCCGGGTGGCCAGGGTGGGCCTGGCCGACCGCATGTGGGCCATGTCGTCGCTGCGTTTCCGCGAGGTGCTGCCGGACGCCGAGCAGATGCTGGCCGGGAGCGTGCTGCGGGAGCTTCGCATGCGCAAGTCGCCGGCCGAGGTGGCGGCGCTGCGCGAGGCGGGTCAGGCCATCGACTCGGTGCACCGGCAGGTGCCGGAGTTCCTGCGGGCCGGGCGCACCGAGCGCGAGGTGGGGCGCGACATCGCCGAGGCGATCCTGGCCTCCGGGCACGCGACCGTCGACTTCGTCATCGTGGCCTCGGGCCCCAACGCCGCCAGCCCGCACCACGACGTCTCCGACCGGGTGATCGGGGCCGGGGAGCCGGTCGTGGTCGACATCGGCGGCCAGCTGCACAACGGCTACTGCTCCGACTCCACGCGCACCTACAGCGTGGGCGAGCCGCCCGCCGATTTCGCCGCCTACTACGAGGTGCTGCGCCGGGCCCAGGACGCGGCCTGCGCGGCGGTGCGGCCGGGGGTGCCCTGCGAGTCGATCGACGCCGCGGCCCGCGACCTGATCGCCGGGGCGGGCTACGGCGAGGCCTTCATCCACCGCACCGGCCACGGCATCGGCATCGAGACGCACGAGGAGCCCTACATCGTCGCCGGCAACGGCGAGGTGATGGAGCCCGGGTTCGCGTTCTCGGTCGAGCCGGGCATCTACCTGCGGGGGCGGCACGGCGCCAGGATCGAGGACATCGTGGTCTGCACCGAAAACGGCGGGGAACGGCTGAACACCACCCCGCGTGACCTGGTGATCGTCTGAACGACGGTCCGGATTCCCGCGAATCGGTCGCCAGTCGTGACTCTACGACTCCTTTACGTGTGCTTAGGTATTCCTTTGACTTGTTGTGTGCCGGAGTGGAGTTGAAGGGTGTCAAGGTACGGCTGGTGTCATTCGGCGTTCGCGCCGGCGGTGAGCCTGATGGTCTCGATGCTGTTGCTGGTGTCGGGGGCGGTGGGAGCGCTGCTGACATTCGTGGGCGCGACGACGGCGCCGGCGGGCGCGGCGTTCGTGGTCACGCTCATCATCGCGGTGTTCCTCACCGCCGTTCTCCGGATCGTCAGGGCCGTGCCCGACATCCGGCGGGAGAGCGCCGCGACGGCGCGGGCGGTGGCGAACGTGCAGGCGGTGAAGCCCGGTGACGACACCCTGGTGGGGCGCCGGCTGCGCCTGTTCAGGGAGGCGGCCGAGGCGGGCAACGACTGCGAGGCGGTGCTGAGCGCCCGCTCCGCGCTCGACGACAGCGAGATGGCCAACAAGCACCATCTCGACCACGCGCTCATCTGGGCGCTGCCCGTCTTCGGGTTCATCGGCACCGCCCTGACCATGGCCGGAATGGTCACCTCGTTCTCCAACGCCCTGGACGACCAGGGCGACCCCAGCGTGCTGATCGACGCGCTGAAGCAGCACGTGCTGCCCGAGCTGGCCTCGGCGTTCGGCGTCACCCTGATCGCGCTGTTCCTGAGCGTGGTCGCGTTCGGCGCGATGGCGCTGGTCGAGCGGTCCGAGCGGGCCAGCGTGGTGGCCGCCGACGACGTGTTCCTCATCTACATCGCGCGCCTGCCCGCCAAGCAGGCGGCTCCCGCCATGCACGGCCTCACGCAGGAGCTGGCCCAGTCCCGGCAGGAGATGGCCCAGACGAGGGGCAGGACCGAAGAGCTGGTCAAGGGCCTTGACGCGCTGCGCACCGCCGTCGAGCGGATGAGCGCGGCCGAGACCCGCCCGCAGAAGTACACCCTGGTGAGGGAGCCGTGAGGAAGCGGCCCTCCACCTCGTTCGCGCCGCCGCTCGACCTGCGCTTCATCGACCTGTTCATGGCCATCGTGCTCGCGCTGTCGTTCATCGCGATCATGCTGACCGTCGTGGCGCGGATGTTGCCGACGGAGGACGCCACGCCGCCCCAGCGGCAGCAGAAGACCGTGGCCCAGCTCGAACGCGAGCTCGACGCGGCCGTGGCGGCCCAGCGCAAGGCCGAGGCGGAGCTGCGCACCACGCAGCAGCAGATCGCCGACCAGACCGCCTTCGCCCTGCCCTGGTGGCTGATCGGGTTCTGCGCGCTGCTCGGCGTGCTCGCCGTGTTCATGAACTGGCGGCTCCGGCTGTGGAGCAAGGGCAGCCTGCCCCGGCTGCGCACCTGGTTACTGGTGACCGTGGTGATCGCCGTGGTCACGGTGGTGATCAGGGAGCTGAGCGACCGCGACGGCTACCTGCTGCTCGCCGAGATCCCCTGGTGGGCGGCCGACGCCCTCTGCCTCGGGCTGCTGCTGGTCGCGTACGTGCTGATCACCGGCATCCGCGACAGCCGGGCCGAACTCAGAGAGATCCGGGCCCGGCCGGTGGGCGGCGCCGCCCCCGGCGAGGAGCGCCGGCGCGTGCCGTCCGCCCGCTGACCGGGCGGGTGTGGCACAGTCGCTGCCATGTTCTCTGAGGTCACGTACGCCACCAGCGCCGGTTCCCCGCGCAGGAACGAGGACCTGGTGATCGCCGGGCCGTCGTGGATCGTCGTGCTCGACGGGGCCACCGCGGCGGCCGGGGTGGACAGCGGGTGCGCGCACGACGTCCCGTGGCTCGTGGCGCGGCTCGGGGGAGCGCTGGCGGCGCGGCTGGCCACCGGCCAGGGCGACGCGCTGGCCGCGATCCTGGAAGCCTCCATCGAGGAGCTGACGGCGGCCCACGGCGGTGGCTGCGACCTGGGCAACCCCGATTCGCCGTCCTCGACGGTGGCGATGGTGCGGGCGGATCGGGGGCGGGTCGACTACCTCGTGCTGGGGGATTCGCCGGTCGTGTGCTCCCTGGCCGATGGCGGGGTCATGGCGGTGGTCGACGACCGGCTGGAGCGGTTGCCTGGCGGGCGGCCGTACTCGCTGGAGCTGGTGCGGCGGACGCGCAACGCGCCCGGCGGCTTCTGGGTGGCGGGCGCGCGCCCCGAGGCGGCCAGGGAGAGCGTGTGCGGCGCGGTGGCCGCCACCGGGGCGGCCGTGCTCACCGACGGGGTGGCGCGGCTCGTCGACTGGTACGGATGGAGCTGGTCGGACGTGCCGGCGGCGCTGGCCGACAGGGGGCCCGCCGCGCTGATCGCGGCCGTGCGGGAGCTGGAGTCGGCCCGCGGGCCGGTGTCGGGCAAGCCGCACGACGACGCCACCGTGGCCTGGGGACGCCTGGACGGCTAGACCTGCCCGGGTCTTCGCCCAGGGCGGAGGGCGCCCCGGGGGTCCTCCGCCGGGCTGGGGCCGGCCAGGGGAGTGTCGCCCGCAGATATCGGAGCGGGCTGATCGGTCACGCTGCTGATACCTTGATCGCACGCGCGCGATCATGAAACAATTCGGTAACAGCACAGAGCCGGACCTGCGACGGTGCGCGGAGATGTACAGCGGGCTGTTCCGCGCGGCGGCCTTCGACGCGGGGTGTTACGACGCCCTCACCCTCACCATGGCCTTCAGCGCGCCCTGGGCCAGCGCCGACCGCCTTAAGGTGGCCAACAGGGCCGCGTTGTGGGTGATGGCCGTCGACCGGCTGGTCAACCACACCGCGATCACCCGTGAGCAGGCCGGCCGCGTGGTCCGCGAGTGCCTGTCCGTCGCCGACGGAGCGGTGCCCCGGTCGGCGGCCACCCGTTTCCTCGCCGACCTGCGGGACGAACTGGCCACGGCCGGGGAGTTCGGCGAGCTGCGGTGGCTCTGGCGCGACCAGCTCGCCAGGATGCTGGCGTGCATGGTCAGGGCGTGGGTGTGGCGCGACAGGAACGCCGTGCCGACGCTGGAGCGCTACCTCGACAACGCCGACAGCCGCGGCTCGTGCTTCGTCGACCTGTCGCACTGGATCTACACCGCCGACCGCTGGGCCAGGGCGCACCTGGAGGACCTGCGGGACGTCAGCAGGCTGGTCCAGCGCTACCTGCACCTGCTCGGCGACGTCACCTCCTACCGCAAGGACGTGAGCTGGGGCGACCTGAACGTGTTGTCGCTCGGCGTCAGCAGCACCGAGGTGAGGGAGGCGATGGCCGGGCTGGCACGCGAGGCCGCGGACCTCATCGAGCCGGTACGCGAGCGCAGCCCGCGTACCGCCACCTACCTGCGACGACAGATCGGCTTCACCGCCGGCATCAACGGAATTTCGGACTTCGACCGGACAGCGTAAAAGACTTGTCGGATTCCTTGACAGGCGAGCTTGACACCGGCCCGGCAGTATCGGCGAATAAGGGTGTTATAGGCAACAAACCGTGACATTTTGTTTCTTGTAAAAGCTTGCGGCTTGAGAGGAAAATGTGGCGTTGCTAGGGTGTCTCGATGCCAGGCATGTGGATCGACCTCCTCAACGCGCCTTGACAGGTACCACTGACCACGGCACCACAGGGGCGGGGTTGTGCATGCGCGGGAGAGGTACAGGCGGTGCTGGATGGAATTCGGTCACACTGACCGTTGGCGGCTTCCCACGGCGATCAAGATTCTGATCGCCGGGGGCTTCGGCGCGGGAAAGACCACCATGGTCGGAGCCGTGTCCGAGACCCGGCCCCTGCGCACGGAAGAGGCGCTCACCCATATCGGGGCGCACATCGACGACCTCGCGGGCGTCGAGCGCAAGCTCACCACCACCGTGGCCATGGACTTCGGCCGCATCACGATCCGCAACGACTACATGCTCTACCTGTTCGGCACCCCCGGCCAGGAACGGTTCTGGTTCGTCTGGGACGAGCTGGCCGTGGGCGCGCTCGGCGCCGTGGTGCTGGCCGACACCCGCCGCCTCGACGACTGCTTCCCCTCCGTCGACTATTTCGAGAAGCGCGACCAGCCGTTCGTCGTGGCGCTCAACTGCTTCGACGGCAGCAGGCCCTTCACCGTCGGAGAGGTGCGCTCGGCGATCGGCCTGGAGCCGGACATCCCGATCGTGCTCTGCGACGCCCGCAGGCGCGACTCCGGCAGGGAGGTGCTCATCACGCTGATGGAGCACGCCATCCGCAGGGGCGTCACCCCGGTCGGGACCATGTCGTGACCATGACCGGCTACCTTTGACCGGTGGAGGAAATCGACCGCCGGATCGTCACGCTGCTGGCCCGCGACGGCCGCATGAGCTTCACCGATCTGGCCAGGGAGACCGGGCTCTCGGTCTCGGCCGTGCACCAGCGCGTACGCAGGCTCGAGAAGCGAGGAGTCGTCCGCGGATACGCAGCGATCATCGATCACGACGCCGTCGGGCTGCCGATGACCGCGTTCGTGTCGATCAAGCCCATCGACCCCGCCGCCCCCGACGACGCCCCGGACCGGCTGGCGCACCTGACGGCCATCGAGGCGTGCCACAGCGTGGCGGGTGACGAAAGCTACATCCTGAAGGTCCGCGTGGCCTCGCCGGTGGCGCTCGAAGACCTGCTGCAGCAGATCCGGGCCTCGGCCAACGTCTCGACCCGCACCACGGTCGTGCTGAGCACCCCCTACGAGCACCGCGCCCCCGAACTGGCCGGCGAAGCCCCGGCGGAACGCACCGGCTGACCCCGTCCCGCCGGAGGATCGCTGAGGTCCTCGCGAGGCACGCCAGGGGAGCCGGAGATCGGCGCCTTCCGGGGGAGCGTGGCCGATGATGTGGACGTGTCCCTGTCAGGGGAGACGCCGCGGGCGTGGCGGGGAAGGCGAGGCGGGCGATGGGGGAGTCCGGACGGCGGGGCCCCCGTCGCCGCGCGGCGGACCCTCCGCGCGCCGACCCTCCGCGCGTCGGGGCGCCACACGGCGGGCCGTCGCGTGGGGTTGCGCCGCGTGGTGGTGAGCGGCGTGGTGGTCCGGGCGGGAAGTGGCGGGGCCCGGCCGTCGCCGCGCTGCTCGCCCTCCAGGCGGCCGTGCTGGCCGGGATCTTCCAAGCGCCCCCCGGCAGCATCCTGGTGGGGTGGTACGCGATCACGTGGGTGTTGTTCGGAGCCGCGGTGTGGGCGTCGCGCGGCGTGCCGGGCCCGGCGGCGGGAAGGCTGGTGCTGGCGGGCGGCCTGGCCGTGATCGCCACCGGGCTGCTCGGGCCTCCGGCGACCAGCACCGACTCCTTCCGCTACGCCTGGGACGGCCGCGTCCAGTCGGCCGGCATCTCGCCCTACGACCACGCCCCGGCCGACCCCGCCCTCGCCTCGCTCCGGGACCCGTGGCTGTTCCCCCGCTGCTCGGAGGGGCACTTCTACCCGATCGAAGGGGACGCGTGCACGAGGATCAACAGGCCGTCCGCGCACACGATCTACCCGCCGCTGGCGGAGGCGTACTTCATGGTGGTGGACCGGCTGTCGCCCGGCGACGCCCGGCACAAGCCGCTCCAGGTCGCCGGTGCGCTGCTGGCCGCGGGCACGCTGCTGGTCCTGCTGCGCGGGAACGATGCGCGGCGGGCCGCGTGCTGGGCGTGGTGCCCGGCCGTTCCCATGGAGGCGGTGAACAACGCCCACGTCGACATGCTCGCCGTCGCCGCCGTGGTGCTCGCCCTCGGCGGGCGGGCGGGGCCTTCCTTGCGGGGGGCGCTGCTCGGCGGGGCGATCGCGGTCAAGCTGGTGCCTGCCGTGGTGCTGCCGGGTGCGCTGTCCGGTGCGCCGTCGAGCGGCCGGGCGGCACGGCGGGCCGTGTGGACGACGGCGCTCGCCGTTCTCGTCGTGGCCGCCGCCTACCTGCCCTACGTCCTGGTGTCGCGGGGTTCGGTGCTGGGCTACCTGTCCGGGTACGTGGCCGAGGAGGGTTACGGCGAGGCCGGGGCGCGCGGCCGCTACGGGCTGCTGCGGCTGGTGCTGCCCGACTCCTGGGCCGTGCCCGCCGTTGTCCTCGTCATGGCGGCGGTGACGTTCCACGTCGTCACGCGCGGCGACCCGGACCGGCCGTGGCGGGGCGCGCTGGCGGTCACCGGCACGGCGTTCCTGCTGCTGACCCCCGGATATCCGTGGTACGCGCTGCTCATCGTCGCCCTGGTGGCCCTGGACGGCCGCTGGGAGTGGCTCGGCGTCCCCCTGGCGGGCGCGGTGGCCTACCTCGCCCCGGAGGTCGGCACGCCCGCCTACGCCGCCGCCGGCGCGGCGGTCCTGGCGGGCGCCGTTCTCCGCAGGTCACGCACGGCCCCGGTGGGCCCGGCCCGCGGCGCCCACCGGGGCCGTCAGTAGCGGGCGCCCGGGCACACCAGGCTTCCGCCGTGTGTGTCGTGTGGGGAGCGCGCCTGCCGCACCTGCTATGGATGACCGGGCGCGGGTCCGGATATCCGCTACGCGGCGGATCACCGATAATCCGAGAGTTGCAGTGAACGGGACGAAGCGATGGGAGTGCCGCATCAGGCGTGCTAATGTCATCGTTTGTCGTAACAACAAGCAGAATGGCCCGGAGTGTCCCATTAACCACATTAATGGTCAGGCGGTAACGCGTCAAACGGAACGCGCCAGAGAGCAGGCGTACGTCACCCGCCTCTACGACCGTCTCGACGAGCTGCGCGAGCGCACCCAGCGACAGCTGAAGGAGGTGCTCGCCAGCGGCGCCGTCGGCACGATGCAGAACAGGTCGGAGCGCGACACGTTCGCCGAGATGTACGCCGTGAGGCTCGCCCGGCTCTGGGCGGTCGAGCGCGGCCTGGTCTTCGGCCGGCTCGACCACGTCGAGGAGGGCCGCCTCTACATCGGCAAGCTCGGCCTCACCGACGACGAGCAGCAGCGCCTGCTGATCGACTGGCGGGCGCCGGTCGCACAGCCGTTCTACCGCGCCACACCCGCCGCCCCGATGGGCGTGACCAGGCGCCGCCACCTGCAGACCAAGGGCCGCGCGGTGGTGGGCGTCGACGACGACCTGCTCGACCTCGACTCGCTCACCGACGACGACCGCGCCACGCTCAACGGCGAGGCGGCCCTGCTGGCCGCGCTGGACGAGCGGCGCACGGGCCGCATGCGCGACATCGTGGCCACCATCCAGTCCGAGCAGGACCGCGTCATCCGCGGCGACCTGAACGGGGTCCTGGTCGTGCAGGGCGGCCCCGGGACCGGCAAGACCGTGGTGGCCCTGCACCGCGCCGCGTACCTGCTCTACACGCACAGGGAGCGGCTGGAGCGCAGGGGCGTGCTCATCCTCGGGCCCAACCTCACGTTCCTGCGCTACATCGAGCAGGTCCTGCCCTCGCTCGGCGAGAACGACGTGCTGCTGTCCACGGTCGGCGAGCTCTATCCCGGCGTCACCGCCACCGCCCGCGAGCGGGCCGAGGTGGCGGCGCTGAAGGGGGACGCGCGGATGGCCGCGGTGATCGCCAAGGCCGTACGCGACCGGCAGCGGGTGCCGCGCCGGCCCGTCGAGCTCACCCTCGGCCGCCTCACCCTCACCATCGACCGCGCCATGCTCGACGCGGCCAGGAACAAGGCGACCCGCTCGCGCCGCCCGCACAACCAGGCCCGGGCCGTGTTCGTCAGGTCGCTGCTCAACGCGCTGGCCCGGCAGCAGGCCCGCAAGATCGGCAAGGGGCTCATCGACGAGGACGACCTGGCCGACATGCGCGAGGAGCTGCGCACCGAGCCGGTCGTCAAGTCCGCGCTCAACCGGCTGTGGCCGTACCTCACCCCGCAGCGCCTCCTGCTCGGCCTGTACGGCTCGCCCGAGCGCCTGGAGTACGCGGCCTCCTCCCTCGCCCCCGGCGAGCGCGCGCTGCTGCGCCGGGACGGCGGCGCGTGGACCGAGTCCGACGTGCCGCTGCTCGACGAGGCGGCCGACCTGCTCGGCGACATCGACGAGCAGGTGCTGCGCGCCAGCGCCATGCAGGCGGAGGAGGAGCTGGCCGCCGCCAGGCAGGCCGAGGAGAGCGAGCGCGAGGCCGAGCTCGCCTACGCCCGCGAGGTCCTGGAGCTGACGGGCCTGTCCGACGTCATGGAGGCCGAGCGCCTCGCCGAACGCCAGCGTGGCGACGGCCCCCACCTCACCACCGCCGAGCGCGCCGCCGCCGACCGCACCTGGGCCTACGGGCACGTGATCGTGGACGAGGCCCAGGAACTCTCGCCGATGGCCTGGCGGGCCGTCATGCGGCGCTGCCCCACGCGTTCGATGACGATCGTCGGCGACATCGCGCAGACCGGCTCGGTGGCCGGCGCGCGCTCCTGGGCGGAGGTGCTCGACCCGTACGTGGCCGGGCGCTGGCGCCAGGAGCGGCTGACCGTCAACTACCGCACGCCGGTGGAGCTGATGGCGGTCGCGGCGCGCGTCCTGGCCACCGTCGACTCCGCGCTCGAGGCCCCGGTGTCCGTCCGCGAGCTGGGCGTGCAACCCTGGTCCGCGCCGCTCTCCGCGCTGGCCGAGCTGGTCAAGGCCGAGGTGGGAGAGGGCGGCAAGGTCGCCGTGGTGGTGCCCGACAGGTTGCTCGGCACGCTCGGCGCCGAGGTCGCCGCGGCCGTGGCCGGCACCGTGGTGGTGGCGCCGGGTGCGGGCCGGGCGAAGGGCGCGGAGGCGCTCGACGCGCCGGTGGCCGTGATGGGGGTGACGGACGCGAAGGGGCTGGAGTTCGACTCGGTCGTCGTGGCCGAGCCCGACGTCATCGCCGCCCAGTCGCCACGAGGGCCGAGCGACCTGTATGTTGCTCTCACCCGTGCCACGCAACGGCTCGGTGTCGTGCACGAGCAGCCGCTCTCCGAGGCGCTGAGGGGCTTGCCCGGCCGCTCGCAGGCGCCCGCAAAAGGGCTTTGATCCGCTTTACCGCGGGCCGCCGATCATGTACCACCTGCGAAAACTTGATGTTTCTGCTGATCGGGACACGGTTGACATCTGAGGTGGAGTCGGTAGTTTGCTGCGCAGTCCAGCACGGGACTTGGCCGGTTGGCCGTCTCTGACATCGCCGGATCCTGCGTCCGTGACGGAGTGTGACTTCGTCCACACAGCCAGGTGCAGGGCCGTCGGTCCGTCGAGTCGGGGCACCCCAACCGGGCGGGGGGTTGGACCCGGGACGGGCCCGGGAGCCCAGTAGACAACGGAATTCCGCGCTCGCCGCCGACGAGACGGGTCCGGTCCGAAGGGTTTCCGGGCCCTCTTCCCGTTCTCGTGCGCAGGACCGCCGTGCGCATGGGTGGTCCCGTCACCCGCGGGATCACCCTGCCGCGACCGCCCGCCTTTTTTCGATCTCCCCGCGCCGCGCTGCATGAAGTGGGGCTGTGGGACGGTAGCGTTTTCGCAAGCAGGCGTGCGATGACGGCGGAGGAGACCCCGGAGTGGTTCAGGACAGAGCGAGCCTACCGCCCACACCCGGGCGCGACTCGACCCCTGGCGGTGGTCACGCCCCTGCCGCCGCGTCGCCCCAGCCCGCGGCGGCGGCGCCCTCTGGCCCGGCCGCCGCACCGGACCTGCCCGGACCCGAGCCCACGTCCGAGTCGCGGTCCGGACCCGAGCCGAAGTCCCAGCCCGCGCCCACCTCCGAGCCTGGTTCTGTGTCCGGGTCCGGGTCCGGGCCGGAGTCCGAGCCTGGATCTGTGTCCGGGTCCGGGCCTGACCCGACGTCCCCGTCCCCGGCCGGGTCCGGGCCCGCGCCCGCGTCCGAGGCGAGCCAGGACGTGCGTGGTCCCAAGGCCGCCGGCGGGCCGGGACACGAGCCGCGGCGCGTGCTGGCGGCCAGGGTCGCGGCGGCCGTGGCCGGCGGGCTGGCGCTGTTCGCCGCCTTCCCGCCGCTCGACTGGTGGTGGCTGGCCCCGCTGGGCATCGCCTTGATCGTCGCCTCCCTCCACGGCACCCGCCCCGGAAGGGCCGCCTGGCTCGGCTACGTGGGCGCCGCGGCGTTCCTGTTCCCCGGCGTGGCGTGGGTGCGCACGATCGGCGACGACGTCTGGCTCATGCTCGTCGGCGCGGAGAGCCTCTTCTACGCCGCCATGGCCGCCGCGGCGGCGCTCGTGTTCCGCCTGCCGGGCTGGCCGGTGTGGTTCGGCGGCCTGTGGGTGGCCATGGAGTGGCTGCGCGGCCTGGTGCCCTTCGGCGGGTTCCCGTGGGCGCGGGTGGGTTTCAGCCAGGGAGAGTCGCTGTTCACGACCTACGCGGCGCTGGGCGGCGTGCCGCTGGTGTCGTTCGCCGTCGTGTTGTGCGGCGCCCTGCTGGCCCGCGCCTTCCTGTCGCGCGGCGGGCGCGCGCTCTGGCGCAGGGCGGCTCCCGTGGCGCTGGCCCTGGCCGTGCCCGTGCTGAGCCTGGCCGTGCCGAGGCCCGGCGACGAGGGCCGTACGGTCAACATCGGCATCGTGCAGGGCAACGTGCCCGGCCGGGGCATGAACGTGCTCGGCGACGAGCCCGCCGTCGTCCTGCGCAACCACGCGAACGAGACCAAGCGCCTGGCCCAGGCCGTACGCGAGGGCAAGCTCCCCAGGCCCGACCTGGTCGTCCTGCCGGAGAACTCCACCGACATCGACCCCTACCGCGACCAGTTCGCCCGGGAGACCATCCACGACTCCGTTCGGGACGTCGGGGTTCCCACGCTCGTCGGCGCGGTCGTGGCGATCGGCGACGAGCACCGCGCCACCCGCAGCCTCGTGTGGGACCCGGTGACCGGCGCGGGCGACTATTACGACAAGCAGCACCTGGTGCCGTTCGGGGAGTTCACGCCGCTCAAGGAGATCGTGCTGGCCCTGTGGGAGCGGGCCGGCCTGGTGGGCCGCCAGTCGGTGCCGGGCGACAAGCCTGGCGACCTGCGGATGGGGCCCGTGACGATCGGCGCGGTCAACTGTTACGAGGTGGCCTACGACGGCACCGTGCGCGAGACCGTGCGTGCCGGGGGCACCCCTCTCGTGGTGCAGACCAACAACGCCAGCTACGCCCTGTCCAACCTGCCGCCGCAGCAGCTGGCGATGTCGAAGCTGCGGGCGGTGGAGCACAACAGGGCCGTCGTGACCGCGGCCACCACGGGGATCTCCGCGTTCGTCACGCCTGACGGTAAGGTCTCCTGGCAGACCCGCGAGCTGGTCGCGGACATGAACGTGGTCACGGTGCCCGTACGCACTGAGAAAACGCTTGCAACCAGGGTGGGGGCGTTTCCTGAGTGGGCATTGATGATGATGGGAGCGGCGGCGGCCGGAGTCGTCGCGTGGCGTGGCAGGCGGCGAGAAGACCGGATGAGGAACGACTGACATGGAGACTCTCGGCCGGGTGCTCGTCGTCGTGCCGACATACAACGAGCGCGACAACCTTCCCAAGATCGTCGAGCGGCTGCGGGCCGCGGTGCCGGTGGCCCACGTGCTCGTGGCCGACGACAACAGCCCTGACGGCACCGGCGAGATCGCCGACGGGCTGGCCGCCGGCGACGACCACGTGCACGTCCTGCACCGGCCCGGCAAGCAGGGCCTCGGCGCCGCGTACATCGCCGGGTTCCGGTGGGGCCTGGACGAAGGCTACGACGTGCTGGTCGAGATGGACGCCGACGGCTCCCACCAGCCGGAGGAGCTGCCCAAGCTGCTGGAGGCGCTGGCCGACGGGGCCGACCTGGCGATCGGCTCCCGCTACGTGCCCGGCGGCAAGGTGGTCAACTGGCCGCACCGGCGCGAGATGTTGTCCAAGGGCGCCAACATCTACACGCGGGTCATGCTCGGCCTGCCCGTGCGCGACGCGACCGCCGGGTTCCGCGCCTACCGCTCGGCCACGCTGGACAAGGTGGGGCTGGCGGGGGTGGAGTCGCAGGGCTACTGCTTCCAGGTCGACCTGACGCTGCGTACGTCACGGCACGGGCTGCGGGTGGTCGAGGTGCCGATCACGTTCGTGGAGCGTACGGTCGGCAAGAGCAAGATGAGCGGCAAGGTCATGTCCGAGGCGTTGTGGCGGATCGGGCTGTGGGGTGTCACGGGCCTGCCCAAACGCCTGCGCGGCAGGCGAGGCCACGGCTAGGGCGAGGATCCGCGAGCTCGGGACGCGGCGGCGCATGGCCGCGCCTGGTCCGGGTGGCGCCTCGCGGCGGATCGAGCCCGACGACCCCGGCAGGACCACCGTGTGCGCGGCGTGGGCCGTCTGGAACGCGCCGACCGTCCGCGATCCGCCGCCGGGCGGAACGGTTCGGCCGCGCCGCGCGTTGTTCCTGCTGTACGCGCGTGTGGAAACGAGGAAACGATGCGGCTCCTGCTCTTCCTGCCCTTCCTGCTCTTCCCCGTCCTGGAGATCTGGCTGATGTTCCAGGTCGGGGCCGCGATCGGCGGGCCGGCGACCGTGGCCCTGCTCATCGGCGGCAGCCTGCTGGGGGCCTGGCTGATGCGCCGCGAGGGACGCAGGGCCTGGCGTGTCCTTCAGGAGTCGATGCAGACCGGGCGCATGCCCGAGCGCGAGCTGGCCGACAGCGGCCTGATCCTGGTGGGCGGCGGGCTGCTGCTGGTGCCGGGCTTCGTCTCCGACGTTCTCGGGCTGGCGTGCGTCCTGCCGGTGACCCGGCCGCTGATGCGCCGCCTGGGCTCGTCGTTCTTCGAACGCAGGGTGAAGCGCATGGCCGCCGCCTCCCCCTACGCCGGCATGTTCCCGCCGGGTGGTGACTTCCCCGGCGCCGCCTCTCCCGATGAGGGCGCGCCGAAGGGCGCCCGGGTGGTGCACGGCGAGGTGATCAGGGAAGACCGCGAATCCTGACGTTCCCGCGCGAGAAAACCCCCGGGCGCCGCCCGGGGGTTTCACCGTGAGAGGAGATCAGGCGCTCTTACGACGCTGGGCTCGCAACACGGCGAGCCGCTCGTTGAGCACCTCCTCGAGATCTTCGATGGATCGCCGCTCCAGGAGCATGTCCCAGTGTGTCCGCGGCGGTTTGGTCTTCTTCGATTCCGGCTGCTCGCCGTCCACGCGAACGGCGGTCACACCGCACATGCGGCACTCCCACGTCGCGGGGATCTCAGCCTCGGCGGCAAGCGGAACCTCGAAGCGATGCCCCTTAGGACAGGTGTAGGACACCTCCTGGCGTGGGGCCAGATCCGTGTTACGGTCGTTCTCGTAGCTGGTTGCCCCGAGCCGGGTGCCACGAAGCGCGCGCTCGCCCATGTTTAAATGCCTCCTACAGGGCCCCCATGCGTGGGGGGTCTGTCTCCCACGGTGTCTAACGCTTGGTACCGTGATGGGATTCCCACCCGAGGGGTGATCCAATCGCGCTTGGGGCCTCGGTTCTTCCTGCGGGTCCCGTCCGCGGGTCTCCTGACCGGGGGGTTCGGGGGTTCCGGGCCAGCTCAGCGCGTACGCACCGCGTTTCAGGCGGTTGATCGGCCCGTGACCGCTTTCCCGCGGCGCCCGCTCACGATCGCCGCCGCGAGCCACAGCGCGCCGGCCATGATGAGGGCGCCATGCGCGATGCGCAGCGGGTACGGCCCGAAGAACTGCGGGATGAACAGCACGAAACCCAGTGCCGGCACCGTCCCGCTCCACCTGGGCAGCGTTCCTGACCGCCGGACGGACACCGCGGCCATCACGGTGCCGGCGGCGAGCAGGACGAGCCCGGCCGCGAACATGCTGACGGGGACGGCCCCGAACCTGAACTCCGCCGCCAGCTCCGTCAGCGCGGGCGCCTGGTCGCGCAGGGAGCGCTGGGCGATCACGTTGAGCCCGAACGTCTCCGCGCCGTAGTAGGGGAGTGTCAGGCCCGCGCCCGCCCAGGTCACCGCCGCGGCCCGCAGCGACAGCCGGTCGCCCAGCACCCGGTGCAGCCCGAGCACCGCCAGGCCGAGCAGGACGAACCCGGCCATCGCGGCGGAGTGCCCGGCGACCCAGGCGGAGGAGGCCATGGCCGCGGCATCGTCGCCCGAGGGGCGGATCGCGGGATAGAGGAAGAAGAGGATCCCTGCCGCGGCGAACGCCGCGGCGACCGGCTTGGGAGACATCGGTGCTCCTTGAGATGTGCGCCGCTCTTTCATGAGAGCAATGCTCTCTATTGATGCGGCCCATGTCAAGAGCACTGCTCTCGAATGAGATCGCCTACCTTCTGTCTCGCCGGGTCACCAGCGGCACCAGCGTCCTGTCGCCCAGCCGGGTCATCGCCGCCAGCGGCCTGACGGCGGCGCCGACGAGCAGCGCCAGACCCGGCCGGCCGGACGCGCGGGCCATGCCGGGGCCCAGCGCGCCCATCAGCGCGGTCAAGGCGGGCAGCGGCCGGACGAACAGGGTGATGTCGCTGACCAGCCCGTCGCCGTCCACCTCGACGATGGCGGCCTCGTGGACCTCCAGGCTTCCCAGGCGGGCGGTGGCGGTCAGCGCGCGGGTCCGGTCGTCGCCGATGTCGCTGTGGTAGCGCATGCCGGACAGGACGCTCAGCACGACGGAGAACAGCTCGCCCACCTGCTCCTTGCCCTCGAAGGTGGCGCCGGCGCTGAGCGGGGAGTGCAGGGTCACGTCGGCGGCGAGCGTGGTCATGAGCGCGTCGAGGTCGTGTGCCTCGCCGGCCCGGCGATAGGCGGCGGCGGGTGAGTTCTGAATATGAACTGACATGGGTTCACTTTATCAACCAACTATCCTGGGTCCATGAACAGGTTCGGTGAGATGCACTGCTCCATCGCCCAGGCCGTCGGAGTGGTCGGCGAGCCATGGACGCCGCTGATCCTGCGTGACCTGTTTCTCGGGCTGCGCAGGTTCGACGATCTGGCGGAGGATCTGGGCGTCTCCCGCAACCTCCTGGCCGGCCGGCTGGAGCGCCTGGTGGCGGCGGGGGTGGTGGAGAAGCGTCCCTACCAGGAGCGGCCGGTGCGCCACGAGTACGTCCTCACGGAGGCGGGCCGTGACATCGTGCCCGCCCTGACGACCCTGATGGCCTGGGGAGATCGCTGGTCCACTCCGCCGGGTGGCCCGCCGGCGCTGCTGGTGCACTCCTGCGGCGAACGTTTCACGCCCGTGGTCACCTGCCCGCACTGCGGCGGGGAGGTCACGGCCGGCACGGTGACGGCCGTGCCCGGCCCTGGAGCGTCCCAGGGGCCGGGCACGATGCTCGTCGGCACTCGGATCTCCGGCGGCGCCGGAGGGGGCGCCGGCTGAGCGCTCAGATGCGCTCGGGCACCTGGTTGCCCGCGGCGCGGATGGCCTTGGGCAGGTTGGTCAGGGCCAGGAGCACGAAACCGAGCACGAAAAAGATGATCATGGAGACGATGGCGATGCGGTAACTGTTGGTGAGCTGCAGCGCCACCGTCACCGTCAGCGAGCCGATGAACGCCGAGCCCTTGTCGCTGATCTGCAGCAGGCTGAAGTATTCGGCCTCGCGCCCCTTCGGGATCACCTGCGAGAACAGCGAGCGCGACAGCGCCTGGGTGCCGCCGAGCACGATCGCGATCGCGAACGCCATCAGGTAGAACTGCAGGGCCTGCCTCTCGCCGACGAACATGGCCACCACCACGATCGCGGTCCACACCACCAGGCTGGCCAGCACCGTGCGCTTGGTGCCGAAGACGCCCGCCAGCCGCCCGAGCAGCAGCGCGCCGAAGAACGCCACGAACTGCACCATCAGGATCGCGCTGATCTGCACGGTCTTGTCCAGCTTGAGAGCCTCGGAGGCGAAGGCCGCGCTGTTGCCGATGACCGTCTGCACGCCGTCGTTGTAGACGAGGTAGGCCACCAGGAACAGCAGCGTCAGCGGGTAGCGGCGCATCTCGGCCAGCGTGCGGCCGAGCTGGCGGAAGCTGCCTCCGGCCGAGCGCAGCGCCGTGGTCTCGTGCGCGGGAACCGGCCGGTTGCGCAGCCGCAGCAGCGGGACGACGGTGAAGATGGCCCACCACAGCCCGGCCGACATCATGCTGATGCGCACCGCCATGCCCTCGGCCAGCCCCAGGCTCTCGTGCTGCAGGTAGAGCACCAGGTTGAGGGCCAGCAGCAGGCCGCCGCCGAGATAGCCGACGGCCCAGCCGCGCGAGGAGACCGTGTCGCGTTCGGCCGGGGTGGAGATTTGCGGCAGGAACGAGTCGTAGACCACGACCGAGGAGCCGTAGGCCAGGTTGGCCACGACGAACAGCACGCCGCCGAGCATGTAGCGGTCGCCCTCGACGAAGTACAGGCCCATGGTGGCCAGCGCGCCGACGTAGGCGAAGCCGCCGAGCATCTCCCGCTTGCGGCCGGTGTGGTCGGCCAGCGCGCCCACGATGGGCAGGAACACGATCTGCAGCAGCACCGCGACCGTCATGATCAGCCCGAAGAACGCGGCCGGCCTGATGTCGGCGCCGAGCACGTCGACGTATCCCAGCCCGGGGTTGGCGATCACCAGGTCGTCGAAGGCGG
Organism: Nonomuraea sp. NPDC049378; assembly: GCF_055586745.1. NCBI lineage: Bacteria > Bacillati > Actinomycetota > Actinomycetes > Streptosporangiales > Streptosporangiaceae > Nonomuraea > Nonomuraea sp. NPDC049378. The sequence continues at coordinate 107,694 of NZ_JBVJHP010000013.1, read as the reverse complement.
TCACGCACTGGCCGGAGGCCATGCCGGGGAAGTCCTGGGCGCAGGCGGCGGTCTTGGCGACCGGGATGAGGTAAGGGCCGAGGAAGACCGAGATGATCGTGGTGTAGAAGGCGGAGTTGGCCCAGTCGTAGAGGTACCAGCCGCGCTGCTCGCGCCGGCGGGCTGCGGGGGAGTCGTCGAGGGCCCCGGGGGGTGGGGGTGCGGGCATGGTGTCGTGTCGCTCCTATGAGGGCAGGGCGGGGGGGTGCGTCGCTCTCAGGCGGCCAGCCGGCCGGGGTGCCACTGGCCGCGACGCTGGAGGACGTCGCGCAGGCCGGTGACGTTGTCGGTCATGATGCCGTCGACGCCGAGGTCGAGCAGGTGCTCCATCCGGGCGGTGTCGTTGACGGTCCACACGTGCACCTGCATGCCGATGGCGTGCGCCGTGCGGACCAGCGCCCGGGTCGTGACGCGCAGCCCGCGGAAGCCCGCCGGCACCTGCGCGCACGGCACCCCGGCGCGGGACAGGCGGGCGAGCAGCCGCCCGTAGCCGGAGGTCGCGGCGGCGGCACGCAGCGCGGCGACGCCACGAGGGCCGAGCGCCGAGCACACCTCCCTGCCCAGCGCCGCCCTGGCCAGGGCCAGGCGCTCGTCGGAGAAGGAGGTCAGGCAGATCCGGTCGTAGGCGTTGGTGCGCCGGATCGCCGCGGCGAGCGGGGCGATGGCGGCCGGCTCCTTGACGTCGATGTTGAAACGGATCTCCGGCCAGGTGCCCAGCAGGTCTTCCAGCAGCGGGATCTCGTGCACGCCGTCGATGCGGGCCCGCTTGACCTCCCGGTAGGGGAGCTCGGAGATGCGGCCCCGCCGGTCGGTCACGCGGTCGAGCGTGTGGTCGTGGAAGGCGAGCAGCACGCCGTCGGCGGTGGCGTGGGCGTCGGTCTCCAGATGGGTGTATCCGAGGCCGACCGCCCGCTCGAACGCGGCGGCGGAGTTCTCCGCGTTCTCCGCCGCTCCGCCGCGGTGGGCGAAGGCCAGCGGGCCCGGGTGGTCGAGAAAGGCGAAACGGCGGCTGAGCACGTCCTGAAGTATGCCCTTCTGGGAGAACGGCGCGGATTACGATTCGGGGAGATTCTCCCATTCCTGGCGGCGAACCTCGGCCAGGGCGATGGCCGTGGCCACCGCGACGTTGAACGAGCCCACCCGGCCGACCTGGGGGATGTAGCAGGCGCCGTCGGCGGCGTCGAGCAGGGCGGGGGAGCAGCCGTGGTCCTCGCTGCCGACCACCAGGCACACGTCGCGGCCGAGCTCCGCCCGGTGCAGGGGCACGGCGTCGGCGGTCAGTTCGACGGCCAGCACCGTGTAGCCCTCTTCGCGCGCGGCCTTGACCGCCTCGGTGGCCGGCATCGCCTCGTGCCAGGTGACGAGCCGCTCGGTGCCCAGCGCGGTCTTGCCCGCCTTGGGATTGGTCGGCGGGGTCGCGTTGCCGGCGAGCCAGATCTCGTCGACGCCGAAGGCGGCGGCGCTGCGGAAGATCGAGCCGATGTTGAACGGGCCGGTGACCGACTCGACGATCAGGCCGAGGCGGTTGTGGGTGTTCCTGCGCCAGGTGCGGTTGAGCCGCTTGACGTCGGTGGGGCGCAACTGCCTTCTCATCGGGTCACCTTCAGGATGCGGTAGGCGGCTCGGCTGGCCTCGCGGGAGGCCTGCCAGCCCTGCTCGCCGAGCCAGCGCTGCAGGGAATCGGAGCCGAGGTGTTTCTGGACGACCAGGTAGGCCACACCGTCGGGCGTCAGCCGGGTCAGCCACCTGGTGAGCATGTCGTGCAGGGCCTGCTTGCCGATGCGGATCGCGGGATTGGACCAGATGGCGCGGAACCTCACGTCGTCCGGCACGTCGTCCGCATGCACTGATCTTACTTTGTAAAGGCGGGCGGCCTCGGCATTGCGCGCGGTCAGCTCCAGGCTCCGCCGGTTCACGTCGACGGCCCACACCGTCGCCCGCGGCGCCCGCGACGCCATGGTCAGCGCGACAGGGCCGTAGCCGCAGCCCAGATCGAGCAGGTCGCCCTCCTGCGGCGGCGGCGGGACGCTCTCCAGCAGCACGCGCGTGCCGAGGTCGACCCGCTCGGGCGAGAACACGCCGCTGTCGGTCTCCAGCCGCAGGTGCAGGTCGGGCAGGACCAGGTCGACCGAGCCCGGCCTGCTCGCGCTCTTCGGCTGGTCGGAGAAGTAGTGGGCCACGGGGCAGAACGTTACGGGATCCTGGTGCCGAACAGCACAGCCGCTCCCGCCACCAGCAGCCCGGCCATGATGGCGGCCACGATGAACCACTGGGTGATCTCCTGGTTGACCAGCTTGTAGCCGAGCGAGGTGCCGATCTGCTCGTAGACCTCGCGCAGCTCGGAGCCGGACTCGGCGGTGTAGGCGCGGCCGCTGGTGCCGTCGGACAACGACTGCAGGGTCTGCTTGTTGACCGGCACGTTCACCGGCCTGCCGTCGATGTTGACGGTGCCCTCCTGGGTGCCGTACGCGATCGTGGAGACCGGCACGCCGGCCTGCTGGGCCGCCTCGATGGCCTCGTTGACCGACCGGCCGGAGGTGTTGTCGCCGTCGGACAGCAGCACGACGGCGGACGGCGGCGGGTCGGTGGCGGCCTGCTGGTCGAACGAGCGCACCGACTCGAGGGAGTTGAAGACGGCCTCGCCGATCGCGGTGCCCGGCCGGGTGGTGAGGTTGCCGATGGCGGTGATCACGGCCTGGTGGTCGGTGGTGGGGGAGATGACCACGTTGGCGGATCGGGCGAAGGAGACCACGCCGACGTTGAAGCGGTCGGGCAGCTCCTTGGCGAACGACTGCGCGGCCGCCTTGGCGGCGCTGATCCTGTCGGGGTCGACGTCGTCGGCGTCCATCGACAGCGACACGTCGAGGGCGATCATGATGGTGGCGCGGTCGCGCGGCACGCGTACCTCGCCGGCGGGTTTCGCCGCCCCGACGACCAGGAGCGACATCATGACCAGGAACAGCGCGGGCGCCACGTGCCGGCGCCAGCCTGGCCCGGCGGGGGCGACGAGGTTGAGCAGCGCCAGGTTGGTGAAGCGCACGGTGTAGCGGCGGCGGGCGAACTGCGCCACGACATAGCCGGCGACCAGCAGCAGCACCAGCACGAACAACCACAGCCAGGCAGGGGCGAGAAAGCTCACCAGGCCTCCTTCCCGGGCCTTGTGACCACGATAGCGTCGGTGATGGTCTCCTCGTTTCGCTCGCTCACACCGGTCTCCGGTGGGCCAGGTGGCTCATGCGGCGCTGGCGCAGGACGAACTGTGCCACGTCGAACACCCAGTCGCGGTCGGTGCGCAGCACGAGGTGGGCGATGCCGGCACGGCGCAGCGCCCGGCGGGTGCCCTCGCGTTGCTGGGCTGCCGCTTCGGCATACGCTTGCCGAATTTTGGGTGAAAGATGCACTTCGCGTACGTTCCCGGTCTCGGGGTCGGCGAACGCGACCCGGCCCACGTCGGGCAGCTCCAGCTCGCGCGGGTCGATCACCTCGACGGCCAGCACCTGGTGGCGGGCCGCCAGACGCCTGATGGGGCGCTCCCACGGGCGTTCGGCGTCGGGGTCGAGGTCGGGGCGGGCGTCGAGGAAGTCGGAGACGATCAGCCGCATACCGCGCCGCCTGCGGCTGGCCGACAGCACCTCGATGCCCTCGGCCAGGTCGGGCGGGTCCGGCACGATCCGGCCGCGGGGGGCGTCCATGAGGGAGTGGAGCAGCCCGTACAGGGCGGGCCGGCCGGTGCGGGCGGGCATGCGGTGAATGTACTCGTCGTGGATCACCAGCGCGCCGAACCGGTCGCCCATCCTGCTGGACAGGAACCCGATCGCGCCGATCGCCGCCACCACCAGGTCGCGCTTGTCGGTGTCGGCGGTGCCGAAGTCCATGCTGGGCGACAGGTCGGCCAGCGCCCACGTCTCCAGCTCGCGATCGGCGATCAGGTCGCGTACGTGGGGGATGGTGGTGCGGGCGGTGACGGCCCAGTCCATGCGGCGCACGTCGTCCTCGCCGGGCACGTAGACGCGGCTGTCGCCGGCCTCGCTGCCGGTGCCGGGCAGCAGCCCCTGGTGCGCGCCGTGCAGCAGCCCGTCGAGCCGCCGGGTGACGGTCAGCTCCAGCCGGCGCAGCGCCTGCTCGGCGGTGTTCACCGGGTCACCGGTTCTGGTTCCAGACGACGACGGGCGGGGGCACGGCGTGCAGGATCTGCCGGACGACCTGCTCGGGGTCGACGCCGTCCGCCAGGGCGTCGAAGGTGAGCATCAGCCGGTGCGACATGACGTCCACGGCCACGTCGCGCACGTCGTCGGGCAGCAGGTAGTCGCGGCCCCGCAGCAGGGCCAGCGCCCGCCCGGCGGAGACCAGGCCCAGCGTGGCGCGGGGGCTGACGCCGATCTCGATGGTGTCGGCCAGCTCGTCGAGGCCGTACTCGCCGGGGGAGCGGGTGGACATGACCAGGCGTACCACGTAGTCGGCGACGAGCTGGTGGACCGAGACGTCCTCGGCGGCCTTCTGCAGCGTCAGCAGCTTGGCGGGGTCGAGCACCCGGTCGGGGACGGGCGGGGTGACGCTCATCCGGTGCAGGATCTCCAGCTCCTCGTGGGCGGTGGGGTGGGGCACCCGCACCCGGAAGAGGAAGCGGTCGCGCTGCACCTCGGGCAGGGGATAGACGCCCTCGGACTCGATGGGGTTCTGGGTGGCCAGCACGATGAACGGCTTGGGCAGCGGGTGGGTGACGCCGGCCAGGGTGACCTGGCGCTCGGCCATGACCTCCAGCAGCGCGGACTGGACCTTGGCGGGGGCGCGGTTGATCTCGTCGGCCAGGAGGAAGTTGACGAACACGGGACCGAGCTCGACGTCGAACTTCTCGTTGGAGGGGTGGAAGACGCGGGTGCCGATGATGTCGCTCGGCACGAGGTCGGGGGTGAACTGGATGCGGGCGAACGTGCCGCCCACGACGGTGGCCAGCGTGGACGCGGCGAGGGTCTTGGCGACGCCGGGGACTCCTTCCAGCAGGCAGTGCCCGCGGGCCAGCAGGGCCACGATGAGTCTTTCGACCATGTGGTCCTGTCCGACGATGACACGCCGGACCTCGTCGAGACTCTGACGCAGCAGTGCCGCGTCGTTTCCGCCCGGCAACTCTTCGGCGACGCTCATGAGCCCCATTCCACCAAACGTGCCGCAAACTCGCACGACGCCACGTCTGTGCTTTCATGGCAAACGTGGCAAGTCCCCTGCAGTACGGCGATCCACCCCGGCTGGGGCCCTACCTGGTGCGGGCGCGCCTGCAGACGGCGCCGGCCGGCTTCGTGTACCTGGGCCAGGCGCCCGACGGGCGCGCCGTGTCGCTGGCGGTGCTCACCAGAGGCGCCGCGCTCGACGCCGCCGCGCGCGACCGGTTCGTGACGGCCATCAAGGACGCGGGCGAGAGCCGGCCGTCCGGGATGCGCGGATGGCTCGGGCGGGCGGGCCGGCCGCGGGCCGCGGTGCTGGAGGGCGCCCCCGAGGTGCTCGACATGGACGGCGGGCGGGCGCCGTGGGTGGCGGTGCCGTACGCGCCTGGCCGGCCGGGGGCGGAACGGTTCCTGGAGCCGGTGATGGTGGGCGGGACGCTCATCGGGGAGGCTCACGGGCCGGACTTCGTACCGTACTGGCTGACCGACCGCGCGCCGGCGCTGCCCCGGCTGACCCGGCGGCGCAGGCCGCTGACCGAGACGCGCAAGCGGGTGCTGATGGCCGCGCTGGCCCTGGTGCTGCTGCTGCTCCTGGTGACGGCCATCCTCCTGCTGCTGGTGCTCGGCCGGCAGGACAGCGAGCCGCAGCCCAGGCAGCTGCCGCCGACGGTGTTCGTGCCGACGCCGCCGCCGACGCCGGAGACTCCAGAACCGCAGCCCTCGCCGTCGCAGTCACCCGAGCCCAGCAGGACCGGGCCGGGCACCCCGGGAGAGTCGCCGGGCGACGAGAGCGGCGAAGAGCCGGAGCTCTGACGCGTCGGGACCGGTAACGCGTTTGACCCTCACGTAACGTGAGACTTTAGGGTCCTGCGCCATGGAGTTCATCATTCATGACACGTTGACGCCGATGGCCGGGATGTTGCGCGGGCCGCTCGACCGGCGGCCGGACGCGCTGCGGGAGGTGCTGGCGCCGCTGCGCGACGCGATCCCGATGCCGGGCGACATCGTCGACATCCACCACAACGGCGGCGGCTTCCGGGTCGACGCCGACGATCCGCGCTACCTGCCCGCCGTCGAGCGCATGATCGAGGCCGACGTGCTGGGCCAGGTGCGGCGTGAGCTGACCCGCGCCTCGGAACGGCTGTCCGGGGCCAAGCAGGGCGACACGCTGGAGGTGTGGTTCGTCATGGGCAACCCCGACAACGAGCACCTCATGACGACGGCCGGCGGCTACTACGGCATGGGCGGCGCGCCGGGCATGATCTACCTGCTGGCCTGGCCGTCCGACGAGGTGATCGGGAAGATCGGGCACCTCGCGGTGCACGAGTTCCACCACGGCGTGCGCTACACCAGCGTCGAGTGGAACCCGGTCACCGTGACCGTCGGCGAGCACGTGCTGGCCGAAGGGCTGGCCGAGGCGTTCGTGCGGGAGCTGTCGGGGGCGCAGGCGATGGGGCCGTGGTCGTCGATGGTGACCGGGGAGAGGTACGACCTGGCGTACGAGAAGATCATGGCGGCCTTCGACCTCGCCGGGATGCAGAACACGCCGGCGTACGTGCTGGGCGACAGCGCGACGCGCAACTTCGGGCAGGAGCCGCGCGGCATTCCTGACATGGCGGGATATGCGGTGGGGCTGCGGCTCGTCGACCAGATTCTGGAGGCCACCGGGCTGACGGCGGCCGAGGCGACCGTGCTGCCGGCCGCCGAGCTGATGAGGCGCGCGGGCCTGCGCGGGTAGCCAGTGGGTGGTCTCAGCGGGTGGTCTCAGCGGGTGGTCTCAGACGGGGAGACGAAGCCGGACTCGTAGGCGGCGATCACCGCCTGAGTGCGGTCACGGGCCCCCAGCTTGGCCAGCACGTTGCCGACGTGCGTCTTGACGGTCTCCTGGCTGACGACCAGCTGGGCGGCGATCTCGTGGTTGGACAGGCCCCTGGTCATCAGGCGCAAGACGTCGCCCTCGCGCCCGGTCAGCCGGTCGATGCCCGGCACCTTGGCGGGCGAGAAGGCGGCCTCCTGGCGGCGCCCGGCGAGGGTGCGGATCGCGGCGGGGAACAGCAGCGACTCGCCGGCCGCGACCAGCTTGACGGCCTGCACCAGCTCGTCTGGCCTGGCGCGTTTGAGCAGGAAGCCGCTGGCCCCCGCGCGTAGCGCGTCGTAGACGTAGTCGTCGTTCTCGAAGGTCGTCACGACCAGCACCTTGGGCGGGTCGTCCAGCGCCATGAGGCGCTCGGTGGCCTGGATGCCGTCGAGGGCGGGCATGCGCACGTCCATCAGCACGAGGTCGGGGCGCTCGCGGCGGACGACGGGCAGGACCGCGGCGCCGTCGGCGGCCTCGCCGACCACGCTCAGGCCGGGCTCGGCGTCGATGATGATGCGCAGGCCGGCCCTGATGAGGTCCTCGTCGTCGGCGATGACGACAGTGAGAGTCATGGACTCGACCGTAGCGGCAGGCGCGCGGAGACCGTCCACCCGGTCTGTGTGGGGCCGGCGTGGAGGTCGCCGTCGAGCAGGCGCACGCGCTCGCGCATGCCCGCCACGCCCCTGCCCCCCGACGGGCGGAGGCCGTCGCCTCCGGCGGCGTTGGTGACCTCGAGCCGCAGCTCGCCGTCCCGGACGCCGGCCGACAGGAGCACCGGGCCCCGGCCGTGCTTGATGGCGTTGGTGAGCGCCTCCTGCAGGATGCGGTAACCCTCACGGGAGACGACGGCGGGCACGCCGGACAGGTCGCCGACGTCCTGCCGCACCTGCGCGCCCGAGGCGGCGACGAGGTCGCCGAGATCGGCGAGCGTGGCCTGCGGGCGCCTGTCGGGCACACCGCGGCCGTCGCGGGCGCCCTCGCGGGCGCCGCTGTGGTCGCCGTCGCGCAGCACGCCCAGGACGTGGTCGAGGTCGTCGAGGGCGGCGCGGGCGGACTGCTCGATGGCGGCGAGCGCGGTCCTGGCCGTGCCGGGGTCGCGGTCGAGGACCCGGCCCGCGGCCGCGGCCTGCAGGGTGACGACGCTCAGCGCGTGGCCGACCGAGTCGTGCAGCTCGCGGGCCAGCCGGTTGCGCTCGGCCAGCGTACGGGCCTGCTCCTCGGCGGCGGCCAGGCGCTCGGCCGGGGTGGGGCCGAGCAGGACGGGCGCCAGCCTGGCCAGCAGCGCGCCCGCCCCCGCGGCCACGGCGACCAGCGCCGCCAGCGTCGCGAGCCCGCCCAGCGCCCACGACACCGCGTTCCACCCCGGCGTGACGACGGCGCCGAACACCGGCGTCGGGTTGCCGACGACGGGCAGCAGGAGCGTGAACGCCGTGAACGGCACGATCGCCAGCGTGCAGCCGCTGACCACGCCGCCGACCGCCAGATGCAGCGTGAACCAGGCGGCGGTGCGGCGGCGCTCCTGCCAGGAGCGGCCCGCCTGCCGCGGCGGGGTCTCGACGTGCGCCCCGAGCAGGCCCTGCGCCGCGTTCACCTCCAGCGCCCGCACCGGCAGGAACAGCCCGGTCGCCGCCACCACGGGCAGCACCGCCACGAACACGCCGATCTGGGTGGGCAGCAGGACGTTGGCGTTCTCGCCCTGCCAGATCGCCGCGACCAGGACGCCGACCATCATGTACGGCATCAGCAGCGCGCCGCCCAGGATGAGGCACGCCCACCGGCGCGGAAGGTTCTTTCTCACACCGGCGATTATATGTCGATGTTTATTCGCTCACAGAATAATGCGCCCTCAGAGAAATGCGCCGCCAGCGAAAAGAATCCTTAATCGGCGCGTTCTCGCACTAGCGTTTTTCGCGGAAATACCCGCACGGGAAGGTGACGTTCATGACGGAGACCCAGCGCGCGCAGTGGCCTGACCAGCTCAGCCAGCGCCTGTTGAAGGAGCGCATCGTCGTTCTCGGCCAGGAGGTCGACGACGAGATCTGCAACCGGCTGTGCGGCGAGCTGCTTTTGCTGGCGGCCGAGGATCCCGCGCGCGACATCACCCTTTACATCAATTCTCCTGGCGGTTCCGTGCATGCGGGGCTGGCGCTCTACGACATGATGCAGTTCGTGCCGTGCGACGTGGCGACGGTGGCGATGGGGTTCGCCGCGTCGATGGGCCAGGTGCTGCTGTCGGCGGGGGCCAAGGGCAAGCGCTACGCCCTGCCCAACGCCCGCATCGTCATGCACCAGCCGCTCGGCGGCATCGGCGGCTCGGCCAGCGACATCGCGATCCAGGCCGAGAACATGCTCTTCACCAAGCGCAGGATGGCGGAGATCATCGCCCACCACACCGGCCAGCCGCTGGAGCGCATCCAGGCCGACTCCGACCGCGACCACTGGTTCACCGCCCGGGAGGCGCTCGACTACGGCTTCGTCGACCACATCGCAGAGGGGATGAACTGAGGTGAGTCCACGCGAGGTCTCGCCCGGACGGCGAACCGTCGATCCACGCACCGCCACGCGGCGGTCCGCTTCCTCCCCAAGGCTCGGGCCCGAGGGCTCCGGCGAAAGGAAAGTCCGATGAACGGCCGTTACGTGCTGCCCTCGTTCACCGAACGCACCTCCTACGGCATGAAGGAGATGACCCCCTACACCAAGCTGTTCGAGGACCGCGTCATCTTCATGGGCGCGCCCATCGACGACACCGTGGCCAACGACGTGATGGCGCAGTTGCTCACGCTGGAGTCGCTCGACCCCGACCAGGACATCAACATCTACATCAACTCGCCCGGCGGGTCGTTCACGGCGATGGCGGCCATCTACGACACGATGCAGTTCGTCCGGCCGGAGATCCACACGGTCTGCATCGGCGAGGCGTCCTCGGCGGCGGCGGTGCTGCTGGCGGCCGGTTCGCCGGGCAAGCGGGCGGCGCTGCCGCACGCGCGCGTCCTGCTGCACCAGCCGGCCACGGAGGGCGGGCGCGGGCAGGGCAGCGACCTGGAGATCCACGCCAGAGAGATCCTGCGCATGCGCGACCAGCAGGAGGAGATCCTGTCGCGGCACACCGGGCGGGGCACGCTCGAGATCAGGAAGGACATCGAGCGCGACCGCATCTTCACGGCCGAGCAGGCTCGCTCCTACGGGCTGGTGGACGACATCTACGCCTCCAGGAAGCGCACGCCGGCCGGGGCCCGCTGACCGCCCGGATCCCCTCACCATCGGCTGAGGTGCGACTTGTACACTCTTGGGGTTCCTTGGGGGAAATCGGGGGAGTGGCGTGCCGCTGGAGCAGGTCCTGGTGTTGCTGTGCGCCGCCGCGGGAGCGGGGTGGGTCGACGCCGTCGTGGGCGGCGGCGGTCTGCTGCAACTGCCCGCGATCATGGTGACCGGCATGCCGACGGTCGAGGCGATGGCCACCAACAAGTTCTCCTCCGTCTTCGGCACCGCGTCGGCGGCCGTGGCCTACGCCCGCTCCACCAAGGTCGACCGGCAGGTGGCGCTGCCGGGCGCCGCGCTGGCGGTGCTCAGCGCCGGGCTGGGGGCGTGGGCGGCGGCGTCGATCTCGGCCGAGGTGCTGCGGCCTGCCGTCATGGTGGTGCTGCTGGCGGTGGCGGCGTTCGTGACGCTGCGACCGGCCATGGGAGCCGTGCCGGAGCCGCACCTGCGCACCCGGGGCCGGGTGGTCGCGGCGGTGGCGACGGCGGGGGTGGGCATCGCCTTCTACGACGGCATCCTGGGCCCCGGCACGGGAACGTTCCTCATCATCGCCTTCACCGCCATCCTCGGCCTGGACTTCGTCTCGGCCTCCGCGTCCGCGAAGATCATCAACATCGGGACGAACCTGGGAGCGCTGCTGGTGTTCGGGGCGCAGGGGCACGTGCAGTGGGCCCTGGGGCTGGGCATGGCGGTGTGCAACGTGGCCGGCGCCCAGTTCGGCGCGCGCATGGCGCTCAGGCGGGGCACCGGCTTCGTACGCGTCATCCTGCTGTGCGTGGTGGCGGCCATGGTGGTCAGGCTGGGCTGGCAGCAGTTCGGCTGACATCCATCCCGGCACGAACCCCGGGCAGCCGATCGACGCCGCCCGCCCCGGCGCGGGGTCACGCCGCCCGGCGGCCGAGAACACCTGCGGCAGCACGGCGGCCCCGTCCCGGAGCAGGCGAACCCGATCACGCCCGCCACCTGGTGCCCGCCGAGCATGAGTGATGGGCGCGAATACACTGTGGACGTGCGTGCCAGCCGCCTGCTCTCGCTGCTCCTGCTCCTGCAGTCACGCGGCCGCATGACCGCGCCCGAGCTGGCGGCCGAGCTGGAGGTGTCGGTACGCACGGTCTACCGCGACGTCGAGGCGCTGTCGGCCGCCGGCGTGCCGGTCTACGCCGACCGCGGCCCCGCGGGCGGCTACCAGCTGCTCGACGGCTACCGCACCCGGCTCAACGGGCTGACCTCCGAGGAGGCCTCCTCCTTGTTCCTGGCGGGGCTGCCCGGCCCGGCCGCCGAGCTGGGGCTGGCGGAGGTGGCCGCCAACGCCGAGCTGAAACTGCTGGCCGCGCTCCCGCCCGAGCCGCGCTCGCACGCCTCCCGGATGCGCGAGCGTTTCCTGCTGGACGTGCCCGGCTGGTACCGCACGAGCGACGACGTGCCGCATCTGAGCGAGGTGGCGGAGGCGGTGTGGGAGCAGCGGCCGCTGCGCATGACCTACCGCCGCTGGGGGCCGCGCGAGGTCGAGCGGGTGATCCATCCGTACGGGCTGGTGCTCAAGGGCGGTTCCTGGTACATGGTCGCCGCGCCGGCGGACGGCCGGCCCGGGGGCGATCCCCGTACGTACCGGGTGGCGCGCATCCTGGCCGTCGAGACGTTGCCGGGGCGGTTCAGCCGCCCGGAGGGGTTCGAGCTGGGCGGGTTCTGGCGCGCGTACGCCCAGGAGTTCCGCGAGCGCATGTACACCGCGGAGGCCGTCATCCGGCTGGCGCCCGGCAGGGGCGAGCTGCTGGCGTACACGATGGGCGGCGACGTCGTCGGCGCGGCGCTGGCCGCGGCGGGGGAGCCCGACCCCGAGGGGTGGCTCACGCTCACCGTGCCGGTCGAGTCCGTCACGCACGCCCGCTGGCTGCTGCTGCGCATGGGCGCCGACGTCGAGGTGCTGGAGCCGCCGGAGCTGCGGGCCCTGATGCGTGAGGCGGTCGCCGAGCTCGGCAAGGTGTACGAATAAATGAGGCGATGACCGGGCCTCGAGTCTGTCAGCATTCCGGCATGTATCTTCTCGCTTTCGCAGGCGCGTGCGTCCTGGTCGCCATGGCGCCAGGGGTGAGCACCGCCGTCATCATGCGCCAGACGCTGCGTGCCGGCCGCGGCTCGGGCCTGGCGGCCACGCTCGGCAACGAGACCGGCATCCTGCTGTGGGGGCTGGGCGCGGCCTCCGGCCTGTCGGCGCTCGTGGTGGCCTCGCAGCTGGCCTACGACGCCATGCGGGTCGTGGGCGCGGTGGTGCTGGTCGTCATGGGCGCTCAGGCGCTGTGGCAGGCCCGCAAGGGGTCACCGCCCGCCGAAGGCGAGGTGGTGCCGGGACTGCGCGGGCCCTACCTCGCCGGGCTCGGGACGTGCCTGGCCAATCCCAAGGCGGCGGTGTTCGCGATGTCGTTCCTGCCGCAGTTCGTGCCGGCCGGCCAGAACGTGCCGGTCACGCTGGTCACGCTCGCGCTCGTGTGGGTGCTGGTCGACCTGCTCTGGTACACGCTGGTCATCTGGACCGTCGCGCGGGCGAAGGCGTGGCTGGGCCGGCCCGCGGTGCGGCGGAGGCTGGAGCAGGTCTCCGGCGTGGTGCTGATCGGGCTGGGTGTACGGCTGGCGGTGGAGACGCGATGACGATCTGGCACGACGAGCGGGGGACGGGCGAGCCCGTGGTGCTGCTGCACTCGACGGCGGCCGACTCCGGCATGTGGGACGCGCAGTGGGAGGCGCTGTCCGAGCGGTTCCGGGTGATCAAGGTGGATTTCCGCGGGTACGGGCGCAGCCCTTACCGTGCCGACGGGCCGTACAGCGACAGCGGTGACGTGGCCCGTCTGCTGGCCGCGCTGGAGATCAGCCGTGCGGCGCTGGTCTCCTCGTCGGGCGCGGGCCGGGTGGCGCTGGAGCTGGCCGCGGCCGGGCTGGCCGACCGGCTGGTGCTGCTGAACCCGATGGCCGACCTGCCTCCCACGGCGGACCTGCGGGCGTACTGGGACGAGGAGGAGCGCCTGCTGGAGGAGGGAGACGCGCAGGGCGCGGCCGAGCTGAACGCGCGCACCCTCCTCGGTCCCGAGGCCTCCCCGGAGGCGTGGGATCGGCTGGTGGCGATGCAGCGGCACGCCTTCGAGGTGCAGCTGGCCGCCGACCCGGAGCCCGAGCAGGTCGAGGGGGAGCTGTCGGCGCGGGCGATCGACGTGCCGGCGCTGGTGGTGGCCGGCGCGCACGACCTACCGTACTTCACGGCCTCCGCCCGGCACCTGGCCGCCGAGCTGCCCCGGGCGCGGCTGGTGGAGCTGGCGTGGGCCGGGCACCTGCCGGCCCTCGAACGTCCTGAGGAGATCAGCGCGCTGCTGCTGGATTACCTTTAGTGCATGACGAACGACCTGGCGACCCTCATGAGGCAGGCGCAGGACGACGATCCGCTGCGGGCCCTGCACGCCACGACCGCGCTGCGCCGGGAGATCGAACGTCTGGAGGCGGTCCAGGTGCGGCGGGCCAGGGTGGCGGGGCTGGCCTGGGCGCAGATCGCCGAGGCGGTCGGCGTGAGCAAGCAGGCCGTGCACAAGAAGTACGGCCGCCGCTAGGTCTCCCACCGGCCGGCGAACCAGCGCAGCGCGATCTGCCAGGAGTAGCCGCGCCGGATGCGACCGGCGACGTCGGGCGGCAGCGTGTCCAGGCCGCGGTGTTCCAGCAGGACCTCGGTGCCGCCCGTGACGGGGGTGAAGGAGACCTCGATCTCCATCCGCCCGGTCTTGTTGATCAGGTCGGCCCACGCCAGGCGGTGCGGCGGATCCCAGGCGAGGACCCTGCCGGTGTCGACGTGACCGCCGTCGGACCACAGCTCGCGCAGGTAGCCGTCCTCGAAGCGGATGCCGACCGCGCGGGCGGGATCGACCCAGCTGTGGCGGCCGCGCACCCACCAGCTGTCGATCTCGTCGGTGAAGGCGCGGAACGCGTCCGCGGGCTCGACGGGGACGGTGACGCTGGCCCGCACGGAGCTCATCCGCCGCGCTCCACGTGGTCCTTGAACGAGCCGAGCTGTTCGGCCCAGAACGCCTGCACCTGGTCGAGCCATGCCTGCAGCGCCGTGAACGGCTCCTGGCGCAGGGTGTAGAGGCGCAGCCGGGCGTCGTCACCGCCGGCTTCGGCCTGCACGAGACCGCCCGCCCGCAGCACGCGCAGGTGCCTGCTGAGGGCGGGCGCGCTCATCTGCACGGCCTGCGCGAGCTCGCCGGCCGGGCGTGGCCCGTCGCGGAGCAGGTCGATGACCTTGCGCCGGGTGGGGTCGGCGAGCGCCGCGAGCGTGCCATCCAGATCGTTAACGTTGTTGTTAATGGTTGCCGCCTTTTGTTAGGCTCTCTCCTTAACGATAGCGACAATTATTGCGGAGGTACGCCCATGGCCGCCGATCTCGGTTACTACACCCTGTCCGTCCGGGACATCGACAGGGCAGCCGCCTTCTACGGGCCGCTGCTGGGCTGGGAGTTCAGGCGCGAGCGCGACACGTACCTGCACGTCACCAACACCGCCGTGCCGATGGGCTTCGTCGCCGGCGAGCCCAGCGCGCAGCCGAACCTCTACTACCACGTGGATGACATCGACGCGGCGGTCGAGCAGGTGCGCAAGCTGGGCGGCAGCACCGGGGAGGTGTTCGCCGGCCGGTCGGGGCGCGGTTGTTCCTGCACCGACGACCAGGGCACCCAGATCAGCCTGTGGCAGCCCGCCCCGGGGTTCGGCTGATCCGAGGGTCAGCCCGGGGTCGCGACGGTGGTGATGCCCAGCGTGCTCGTCATGGGCAGCAGCCCCGCCTCGAACACCGCGCCGAGGAACGGCGAAACGAGCTGGGCCAGCCGCTCGGCGCGCTCCTCCCCGAGCAGCCGCCACGGCTGGGCCGCCAGCTCGTCCGTCATCAGCTCGACCCGTTCGCGCAGCGCCCTGCCCTGCCCGGTGGCCCCGCCGTCGGGGCCGACCAGCCCGCGCCCGGCCAGCCGTTCCCGCGCGGCGGCCCACTCCTGCTCGCTCCATCCGCGCCCGGCGAAGTTCGCCACGGGGGCTGCGCCGATCGCCGCGAACGACACCAGCGACTCGCACGGGTCCAGCTCCGCGGCCTGCAGCGCCGCCAGATGCCCGTCACCCCGGTGCTCGCGCAGCACGGTGGCGGCCCGCCACACCACCAGATGCGGCTCCTCGGGCCAGGGCAGATCCAGGTTGGCCGCGGCGAGCGGGCGCCCCGCCACCGTCACGCTCTCGGCCGCCCGCCTGGCCAGCTCCGCCGCCTCCGCCGCCTCGGGTCCGTCCACCTTGCCGCCCATCAGGTCGCGGTACGTCCTGTCGACCGCCGCCAGCCGGGCCGCCAGGACCTGCCCGGGCGTGGCCACCTCCCATACGGCCGGCACGTGCTCGGCCACCGTCCGCGGGCTGAAGCTGTAGTACGCCGCCGTGGCCAGCTCCGCTCCGGCCCGCCCGAGCGGGGCCGTGCGGTAGGCGAAGTAGCTCGGCCAGCGCGATTCGACGTCGTATCCGAGGGTCGCGGCCGCCTCGAACGCTTGGGGCGAGAAGTACACCGCGGCGTGGACCGGCTCGAGCTGGTGCCACATGCGGCGGGCAAGCCTGGACCAGGTGCTCATGAAATGTCCTCACTGTCTAGATAAGGTATGACGGTGACGATAGAGGCATGGCGCATCACTGGTCAATCGCAAATAGACAGTTATGTCGGACGGTGGGTGGACCTGGCCGTCCTGCTGGTGAACGAACTGGCCGTCACCCAGGCCCGCGGCCGCCCGGCCGGCCGGCCCGCAGAGCCGGCTGCGGGGCCGTTCGCGGGGCCGGTCGCGGGGACTCGCGCCGGGCGGCGCGCCGCCCTCGAAGCCGCCTTCGCCCGGAGCGCATGGACCCCCTCCCCGCCGCCCCGCCCCGGCCCGGACGCCGCTGCACAGCCGTACACCATCTCGCAGCGGGACGGCGCCGGGGCGGGCGGGCCCGGCCCGGGCGACGGCGGCGGCCAAGCGCGTGCCGGAGCGGCCGGCTCCGTGCCGGACGGCGGCGCGGCGGGCACCGGCCTGGCCTTGACGGACGAGGAGGCCGACCGGCTCACGGGTGTGGCCGCCGAACTGCGTCCCGCTTTCACCGGCGCCTCGGAGGCGGTCGTCATGCTCAACCAGTGCCTGGTGCGTCACGCCGCCGTGCCCAACCTGTACGGTGATCCGCCGATGCTGGCCTTTCACCGGCCGGAGGCGGACCAGGTGGACGCCTGGGCCGCCGACGCCGCGACAGCGCTGGCCATGGTGATCGGCGTCGGGCAGGGCATACGGTTGCGCTCCTGCGACGCGAGCGGTTGCGACCTGGTGTTCTTCGACGTCACCAGGAACGCCTCGCGCCGGTTCTGCGGCGTCTCCTGCCAGAATCGCGCCAAGGCCAGCGCCTACCGAGCCCGACGCCGCGCGTAGCCCGCGTCCGCCCGCAGAAAGGCGTTCCTCCCTGGATCCGTGTGCCGCGTGGCCGGCCCGTCCTCCGTGAGAGGCGAGGTGGATCCCCGAGTGGGCGCGCCCGGGAGGGCGGGCCGGAATGCGGCGGTGAGCGGTGCGGTCAGCCGCTCCTGGTCCTGGCGTAGTCGGCGGCGCCGCCCGCGAAGTCGTAGACGACGGCCGGCTGGTCGCCGACGACCCAGGCGTCGTGTCCCGGCGGGCAGACGAAGACCTCGCCCGGGCCCACCTCGGCCTCGGTGCCGTCGTTCATGCGGATGCGCAGGCGTCCCTCGGCGACGAACCCGTTGTGGTGGACCTCGCACAGGTCCGTCCCCGCGATCGGCTTGACGGAGGCCGACCAGCGCCAGCCCGGCTCGAACGTGGCGACGCCGAAGGTGAGCCCGGTGAGGTTGCACACCTCCAGGTGGCCCATCGGGAAGTCGCGGCGTTCGTCGGGCTTGTCGATGCTCTTGACTTCGATCATGACGTTCCCCCCTCCCGTCAGGTCCAGTCTTACACCGCCGACGGGCCGTCACAAGCCGCTTGAGCTGGGCGAACGCCATCATGCGCGGCTTCAGCCGGACGCCCGGTGGACCCGGTAGGTGGACTGGACGACGCCCGCGCCGAACACCTGCGTCGACACGTGGACGAGCGGGACGTCCCCGCCGACCGGGCCGAACAGGGGCAGCCCCGTACCCAGCAGCACCGGGACCGTCGTCAGGGTCATCTCGTCGATCAGCCCGGCACGGAGGAAAGCGCGGATCACCTGGCCGCCGTCGACGTAGACGCCCTTGGCGCCGCGCTCTGTCAGGTGCCGCAGGAGCGCGTCGAGGTCGCGGTGGACGGTGACGCGAGGGTCGGCGTCCTCGGGCAGGGTGCTGCTGAGCACGGCCACGTGCCTGTCCTCATGCGGCCACAGATCGTAGGTCAGGCCGGGTTCGTACGTGCCGCGGCCCATGACGACGGTGTCGATGTCCTTGATGAACGCGTCGTAGCCCAGGTCGCCGCCGGCGGCCTCGCCCCGGCTGGTGAGCCAGTGAAGGTCGCCGTCCTCGCGGGCGATGAACCCGTCGAGGCTGATGCCGATGAAGACCGAGCAGGTGAACGGGCGGCGGGTGGTCATGGAGGTCTCCCGTTAGTAAATGCAGGTTCATTTACTAATGTACTGAGAGGGGCGAGGTATGCCAAACTGCCGGCGCGCCACGTCCGGAGGGCCATCCGTTCGGGGTGAGCCGCCCTCGCGGACCGCGGGATCGCGGCTACCGGGGAGGGTCGGGTGCCAGGCTCCCGTCGGGGGCGATGTGATCGAAGATCTGGCGAATCAGCGTGATCACATGGGGGTCCTCCACCGCGTACAGCGTCCGGCGGCCGTCCCGGCGCGCGGTGATCAGGCCGGCCAGGCGGAGCTTGGCGAGGTGCTGGGAGGCCGTGGCGATGCTGATGCCCGCGTGCGTGGCCAGCGTGCTGACGTCGTAGGAACCGTGGGTGATCAGCCACATCAGGTGGAGTCGCACCGGGCTGGCCAGCAGGGCGAACGTCTCGGCCGCCGCCCTCAGCTGCGCGGGGGTCGGCGGTGGGTGCTCGGCGCCGGGTGAACCCGGATCGGGGGAGGTCGACATCGTCTCTCCATTGTCTCGCGCAGGCGGCCCGCCGCTCACCCAACATTTCGACACTTGCGCGATTCCCGAAACATGTGGAGGATGGAGGCACTCCGAAGGGGAGTAGTCCGCAACGCCCGCACGTCGACATGCTGAGAACCTCGCGTTCTCCGGCGGCGGGGACCGGTCACCGACCGGTGGGCGAGACCTTCGGCCACGCATTCATGCCTGGCCGAGTCTCCCGTGGGTGGCCCGGCCGGGTCGTCCACCGCCCAGGAAGGACCTCTCCACGTGATTCCCACCAAGCTGCCGTGTCCAGCTGCCGACCTGTGCGCTGCTCACCCTGCATCCGTGTCCGGCGCCCGGGTGGCGGGCGCATGAACGCCTCGGCCTTGCGGCTGCTGGCGGACGCCCGCCGCGCCAGGACGGGCGGCGAGCAGGCGATGGCCGCCCGGCAGCGGGCCCGCCTGACCGAGCTCGTGGCCTGGGCGCGTACCCGCTCCCCCTACTACCGGCGCCTGTACCGGGACCTGCCGGCCGGGGTGGCCGGCCTGGCCCTGCTGCCGCCCACCAGCAAGCCCGAGTTGATGGCCGCCTTCGAGGACTGGGTCACCGACCCGGCCCTCACCCTGGCGCGGGCACGGGCCTTCGCCGGCGACCCGGCGCGCGTCGGGCAGCCGTTCGCCGGCCGCTACACCCTGACCACCACCTCCGGCACCACCGGCACGCACGGCATCTTCCTGCAAGACGCCCGCGCGACGGCGGTGACCTCCGCGATGCTGGCCCGGATGCTCACCGGCTGGCTGAGCGTGCGGGACGTCGCCCGCATCGCACGCGGCGGCGCCCGGACGGCGCTGGTGATACCCGAGGGCGGGCATTTCGCCTCCACCGTGGCCGCCGCCCGGCTCCGCGGGCGCTCCCGCATCGCCGCCTTCAGCGTGCACCAACCGCTGGAGGACCTGGTGGCCGGGCTCAACGCCTTCCGCCCGGCGGTGCTGGCCCCCTACGCCAGCATCGGCGCGCTGCTGGCCGGCGAGGCCGAAGCCGGACGGCTGCACATCGACCCGGCCCTCGTCATGCTCACCGCCGAGGGCCTGCCCACAGGCGAGTACGCGCGCATCGCGGCCGCGCTGGGGGCGAAGGTGCGCACCAGCTATGCCTGCAACGAGTGCCCGTTCCTGTCCTACGGCTGCTCCGAGAACTGGATGCACCTCAACGCCGACTGGGCGATTCTCGAACCCGTCGACGAGCGGTACCGGCCGGTGGCGGCAGGCGAGCCCTCGCACACCGTTCTGCTGACCAACCTGGCCAACCACGTGCAACCGATCCTGCGCTACGACCTCGGCGACAGCGTCCTGCTCCGGCCCGATCCGTGCCCGTGCGGCCACCCGGGCCCGGCCGTCCGCGTCCAGGGCCGCGCCGCCGACCTGCTCACCTTCCCCCGCCCCGGCCCCGCGGGAGAACAGGCGCCGGTCACCCTCGCCCCGCTCCCGCTGGCGACGCTGCTGGAAGCGGTGCCCGGCCTGGAGCTGTTCCAGATCGTCCAGACAGCGCCGGCCACGCTGCGCGTCCGGCTGCACCCCGCACCCGGCGCCGACCCTGAAACCCTCTGGCGTCAGATCGAGGCCCGCATGCGCGATCTGCTGTCCCGTCACCACCTCGGCCACGTGCGCCTCGAACGCGGCACCGAGCCGATCCAGCACGGCGCGGGTGGCAAGGTGCGCGCCGTCGTCCCCTTCCCCGCCGCCGGCGCGCACCCTGCCGGGCGCGAACGTCCATGACCACGGCCACGTGACCGGCACCGCGGTCGCCCTCGCCGTTCGCCGGGAGCTCGCAGACGGGCCGGTCGCTCCGCACTTCCCTGCCTTCCCCCTCTTCAGGAACGGAGACGTTCTCGTGCTGCCCGATCTCCTGGCCTATGGCCTGCGGATCCTGCCCGGCATGGTGCTGCTCGGCGCGTGCTTCACGCTGGGGGGCGCCGGGCGGGATCCGCTCTTGCGCATCCTGATCCTCATCTTCGGCTTCGTGCTGATCAGGGATGCGATGACCCCGCTCGGGTTCTGGCGGCTGGGCGCCGTGGGTGGCGTTCCGTGGCTGCGCTTCACCGACCAGGCGGGCATCCTGCTGTTGTTCGGCCTCGGCACGGCGGCGTTGACCGCTGCCGTGCTGGGCCTGGACAGCGGGCTGCGCTCGCTGGTGCGCTGGGGCCGCTTCACCCCGGTCACGCTCGTCCGGGGGATCGGCGGCGGCGTGCTGGCGGCCGCTCCGGTGCTGCTGCTGTCCCTGCCGACCCCGCTGTCGGCGCGGGGAGGCGCGGTCGCGGTCTCGCTGCTGCCGGTGCTGCTGCTCTTCAGCCTGGCGGGCAACCTCGCCGAGGAGGTGCTCTTCCGGGGGTTTCTGCAGGGCCGGCTGGAGCGGCACGCCGGCCGCATCCGTGCGGCGTCGCTGTCGGCCCTGCTGTTCGCCGCCTGCCACGCCTTCCTGGCCTCGACGGTGACCGACGTCGGCTGGCCGCTGCTGGTCTTCACCCTGTACGAAGGGCTGATCTGCGCCTTCTTGCGGCTGCGGTCGGGTGTCATCGCGGCCGCTCTCGCCCATGGATCCGCGATCTTCCTGCTGGCCGCCGCGCTGGTCTGAGCCGCTGACCGCGTGGTCGGGCCGCAGCGGGGGAGAGGGACGGGTCGTTGCCGTCGGCCCCGGCACCGTGGTCGCCGGCCGATTCTGTCGGTGCGGTCGTCCATGATGGCGTCCATGGCTTCATGGCAGGAGTTCGAGCGGGAGGCACCCGAGCTGGCGGGGGTGGCGCGGCGGCTGCTGGAGGGCAGCCGGCACCGGGTCCTGGCGACGCTGCGCAAGGACGGCTCGCCGCGGGTCAGCGGCATCGAGACGAGCTGGCGGGACGGCGAGTTGTGGACGGGCTCGATGCCGCGCGCCGTCAAGGCTCTCGACCTGCGGCGCGATCCGCGCATGGCGCTTCACGTCGCCTCGGCGGAGCCCGACATGGACGACCAGTCGGCGTGGGAGGGCGACGTGAAGCTCGCCGGGCGCGCGGTGGAGGTCACCGACGCGCAGGTGCTGGAGGCGTTCGAGATTCCGGCGGCTGATTCCCACCTGTTCCGGATCGAGCTGACGGAAGTGGTGTGGACGAGGGTCGAGGGCGACGAGCTGGTCATGGACGCCTGGCATGAGGGGTCGGGGGTGCGCCGGATCCGCCGTAAGTAATCTACAAAGTAAAGGCGCGGGGCTCGGTGCACCGATCTGCCTCAGTGCACCGAAAACCCGCCGTCGACGAAGAGCATCTGGCCGGTGACAAATGCGGAGGCGTCACCGGCCAGAAACACCGCGGCCCCGGCGAAGTCCTCGGGCACGCCGTTGCGGGCCGTCATGTGGCGAGCGGCGAGTGCCTCGATCCGGCCCGGCACGGCCTGGGCGGGCTCGGTCAGCGGCGTCAACACGAATCCGGGGATGATCGTGTTGACGCACACGCCGCGGGCCGACCACGCCTCGGCCTGGGAGCGGGTCAGCCCGGCGAGGGCGGCTTTGGCCGCGCCGTAGACCCCGCTGTCGCCGAAGGCGCTGATCGACTGCTGGGAGCCGATGTTGATGATGCGTCCCCAGCCGCGGCCCGCCATCTGAGGGCCGAAGTGCTGGCCGAGCAGGTACGGCGCGGTGAGGTGCACGGCCAGGGTGCGTTCGTAGTCGTCGACCGTGAGGTCGGCCATGGGTTTGCGGATGTTGTTGCCGGCGTCGTTGACCAGGATGTCGATGGGGCCCGCGGTGGCGCGGACCCGCTCGACGTCGCCACGGTCGCCGAGGTCGGCGCTGATCGAGGAGGCGGTGACGCCGTGCTCGCGCAGCCGGGTGACGGCCTCGTCCAAGGCGCCCTGCCTGCGGGCCACCACCACGACCTCGGCTCCGGCACGGCCGATGGCCTCGGCGATGACGTAGCCGATCCCGGAACTGCCGCCGGTGACCAGGGCGCGCCGGCCGTGCAGGGAGAACAGGTCGCGCAGATAGTCCGACATGGAGCGTCAAACTAGCATCCCGCCTCAGCGGGGACCGAGGCACGGGTCGACGACCGTGATCGTGGGCTGCTCCGACGAAGGAAACCCGCCCTTCGTGGGTTGCGTGGCCGGTTGCCGTGCGACGGGGGCGCGTCTGCTGATACCCGGCTTCCGGGATGCCCTGGAGAGGTGATGCCCTGCGGTGCGCGGGCTGAGGGACGATCGAGCGGCCGGCTCGCGGTCACAGAACCCGAGCGCCGGCGGTGAGATCGCTTGTGCCGGCGGCCTGGTCAGGCGCGTGCGACCTGGCGTGGGCTTCTTCGAGCGAAGCTCCGGCGAGGAGCGCCGCGATCCCGCCGGCGAGTACCACCGCGGGTTCTGAGCGGGTCCGGGAGGAATTGCGCAAGCATCTGCGTGAGGAGCGGATCGAACCGCCGACGTCGCCGACCGCCTGCCGCTCGGGAGCGCCGATGCCCCTGCCCGTCACGACGTGCCGCCCTCCTGAAGGGGCATAGTCGCGCACGATAAGCCGTTCTAAATCGACGGACCATATGGTCGGCAAATGACTGATATGGGCGATGGGCCGTGGCGTGCTGACATCCGGCGCACAGGAACTCTCCGCGGGACGATGACCCTGGTACGACGGTCATGGATCGCGATGGTCACAGTCGTGGTGTCGACCCTGGCCCCGCTGGTCCTCCTGATCGGATCAGCGTTGCCGCTGGTCGTCGGTGAACAGGTGGCGCTCGTCAACGGCCGGCCGGGATACACCGGGCAGCCGGGACCGGCGCTTGTCTTCTCAGCCGCCGTGGGCCTGGCGGTGGGTGCGTTCGCGATCGTGCTGGTCGTCTCCGCCACCACGCTCATTGCAGCCGGTCGCCTCCTCGACCGGCCGGTCTCGCCGGCGGGAGCGTTGCGGGCGTGCCTGGCCCGCTGGCCCGCGTTGCTCGGGTTCGTCATCCTCGGTGTCGTGGCCGGCGCGGCTGTGCTCATCTCGTCCTCCCTCGTGACCAGGCCAGGCCCGGGCCGGGTGTTCGTGGTGCTCCTTCTGGGTCTGGTCGCGATGCAGGGCGCGCTGACGATACCCGCTGTGGTGCTGGAACGACAAGGGCTGGTCGGTGCCCTGGCCAGGGCCCTCAGCGTGGCCTCCGGCAAGCGCCTGGCGATCTCGGCAACGCTGGTCGCCGGCGTGATCCTTCCGGTGCTGGCGGTCGTGGGCGCGTACTGGATGAGCGACCGGGCGGCCGTTGTCGTGCCGGCCACGGCCATCGGCCTTCCGCTCCTCCTGCTGACCGTCCCGGTTCAAGGGGCGGTGCTCGCCGTACTGTTCCTCAAGGCGGTGCCGGAGGGAGAGTTGCCCGCCCTCCGCGATGGACTGCCCGGCCCCGGACAGGCGTGGCGACCGCGACCGCCCATCGCCCTCGGCGGACTCCTGCTTCCAGGGCTGCTGCTGGCCGGGATGGCGGTGTTCAACCCGCTTTCCTGGCAGGTGATCACCACCGGCGACCATTGGGAGCACACCATCGACCCACGCTCGGGGGTCAACCACACCCGGCTGATCTGGATGGACTACGACCGCGACGGCATCGACGCCTTCGCCGTTGGCCGGGATGGCCGTCCCTCGCTGGTATCGGGCGAAACACAGCTGATCTGCGATGATCGCCGCTGCCGCGAGCATCGCTGGGCCACCTTGGAAAGCCCGGGAGGCGAGGTGTTCGGCGCCGTCTCCGTCGGGCCCGGCGACGGCTACTTCGTGGCGCGGATCCAAGAACCGAACCTCACATCGTGGCTTTGCGATCAGCGAGCCCGTTGCGTTCCCGGCGATGATCTGGAGGTTCCCGGCCGGACGTTCCCGGTCCTGGCCACCGACGTGGGCTCCGATGGGCGGGCGGTGATCGCCTATCAGAAGAATCGGCCCGGCCACACGGACGGGTTGACCCTGGTGACCTGCCGGGATCCGCGATGCACGGACACGACCAAGGCCACCACGCAGGACGTCGACGTGGAGCCGATCGTCGACGTCGCCGCGTCAGCCAACGGGCGAATCATCGCGGCGGTGGCACATCGGCACAAAGGCACGCTCAGCATCCATTCGTGCGACTTGACCGAATGCCGGAAACCCATCGTGATCAATCAGGTCTCCCGGGAGGGGGCCCAGGGGGTCGAGGTGATCACACGGCCCGACGGGCGCCCCGTGGTGCTGTACGAAGGCAGAAACGGCCCTCCCACGCTCGTGAGCTGTCAATCCCCGGACTGCGCGCGAACCGACTCGGCGCGACTCCCCATCGCCCGCCTCCATCCCACCGCGCCGGGCACCCGACCGGCCCCCGCGGTCTCCCTTGATCGATCCGGCCGAGTCCTCGTCGCCGGACGGCAAGGGACCAGCATTGTGCTGATCTCGTGTCTCGGCACCAGCTGCACGACCCGTCCCATCGCCGCCGGCGACGTGTTCGCCCGTCCCACGCTCACCCGCGACCACGCCGGCCACCTCGTGATCGCATGGTGGGACGCGACCGGACTCCACATGGCGACCCTCCACACACGCAATGAGGGCTGATGGTCGGGAAGGAGATAGCGGCCCTTCCTGGTGTCCGGGCCGAAGTTCTCGCCGCGATATGACGCGCTCCACCGACCGGGTGCTGGAGATCGGCTTCGGTCCGGGGGTCGCCATCGCCGGGCTCGCCGCGCGCGCCACCCGGGGCCACGTCTTCGGCATCGACCGCTCGCGGGTCATGGTGCGGGCAGGCCGCCCGTCGCAACGCCGCGGCCGTCCGCGCCCGCCGCGTGCACCTCGCGCACGCGTCGGTGGAGCGGTTGCCGGGCTTCGGCGATCCGCTCGATGCCGTTCTGGCCGTCAACTCCGTGGGGATGTGGCCCGACCCGGTGGAGCGGCTCCGCGAGCCGCGCCGTCTGCTCCGGCCCGCGGGACGTAGTGCGCTCGTCGGCCAGCCTCGCTGCCCTGGTGCTACCCGGGACACCACGGTCCGGGCCGCCCGCGAGCTGCGGGAGCTGCTCACCGAGGGCGGTTTCGTCTCTTTGCGGGTCGAGACGTTCGTGCTCGACCCGCCCGTGGCCTGCGTGCTCGCGCGCAGTCCGGGTGGCATGCCGTCATGCCCGTGCGCGCGGGGTCTCGGGCAAGGGTGGCGGGGCCCGCCCGCCGCCGGGCCTACGTGCTGAGCACGTCCGCGAGCACGGCCGCCTGGCTGATCTCGGGTCGTCTGGTCGAGGTGAGCAGGGTGAGTGGCCGGTTGGCGGCGAGTTCGCGCAGGTGGGCGAGGGCCTGGGCGCGTTCGGGGTCTTCGAGCTCGCTGCGGTAGCGGCGGGCGAACTCCTCGAAGCGCTCGGGGTCGTGTGCGTACCAGGTGCGCAGCTCCGCCGAGGGCGCGACTTGTCTGCACCATTCGTCGAGGTGGGCCCGGTCTTTGGCCATTCCGCGCGGCCAGACCCGGTCGACCAGCACCCGGGTGCCGTCATCGCCGGTGGGCTCGTCGTAGACGCGGCGCACGTGAATCGTGGTCGTCTCAGCCATTGTCGCCTCCTCACTCACGACAATACGCGGCGGCGGGGAGACGGGTCGCGAGGGGTTTGCGCGCGAGGGGACGGAGGGTTAAGCTCGAATGCTGCCTTTACCTAGCATGAGCGTTCACAACCCTCCCGATAGGAGTGTACCACCGAATGGCTAATCGTCAAGATGGTTTCGCGCAAGCCCTTGACAGCGAACAGCGTGCCGTGTCGTGGCTGTACGGCCGGCTCGACGCCGCCCGGCAGCGGGCGGAGGAGGCGCTGCGCGCGGCGTACGGCAGGGCGACGGGCACCCGCCAGGCGATGGTCGAACGCGAGGCGATGGCCTCGGAGCAGGCGCGGAGGCTGGCCCAGCTGAACGCGGTCGAGCGGGGCCTGTGCTTCGGCCGCATCGACGACGGCTCCGGGCGGAGCACGTACATCGGCAGGATCGGCCTGCGTGACGAGGAGCACGAGTCGGTGCTGATCGACTGGCGGGCGCCGGCGGCGCGGCCGTTCTACGTGGCCACGGCCACCGATCCCGGCGGGCTGGTGCGCCGCCGCCACCTGCACCTGAAGGACCGCACGGTGGTGGGCATCGACGACGAGGTGTTCGACCTGGACGGCATGAGCGACGGCGACCGGCGCTCGCTGGTCGGAGAGGCGGCGCTGCTGGCGGCGCTGCGCCGTGGGCGGACGGGCCGGATGGGCGACGTGGTGGCCACCATCCAGACCGAGCAGGACCGGGTGATCCGTTCCTCGCTGCAGGGGGCGCTGGTGGTGCAGGGCGGTCCCGGCACCGGCAAGACGGTGGCGGCGCTGCACCGGGCGGCGTACCTGCTCTACACCCACCGCGACACGCTGGAGCGGCGCGGGGTGCTGGTGGTGGGCCCCAACCCGATGTTCCTGCGCTACATCAGCCAGGTGCTGCCGGCGCTGGGGGAGACCCAGGTGGTGATGGCCACGGTGGGGGAGATGTTCCCGGGGGTGCGGGCGCGCGCGGCCGACTCCCCGGCCGCTGCGGTGGCCAAGGGCGATCCGCGGATGGCCGGGGTGGTGGCCAGGGCGCTGGAGCTGCGCCAGGCGGTGCCGGACGGCGAGCTGGTCGTGGAGCTGGACGGGCTGCGGTTGCGGGTGCCGTACGAGGTGTGCGCGCGGTTGCGGGAGCGGGCGCGGGCGGTGCGGCTGCCGCACAACATGGCACGCAAGCTGTACGTGAGCGAGCTGCTGAAGGAGCTGGCCAGGGCGGAGGCCCGGGCGTTGGAGGAGTCGCTGCACATCGAGGAACTGGAGGTGGACGACCCGGAGCTGGTCGAGCCGCTCGATCTGGAGGCCGATCTCGACGAGATCGACCTGGAGCTGGCTTCGCGGCGGTTGTGGGGCGAACCGGAGATCCGGCGCGCGGTGGACGGCCTGTGGCCCGAGCTGACGCCGCAGCGGCTGATCGACGATCTGCTGTCGTCGGCGGAGACGTTGGGGTCGGTGGCTCCGGCGGGTCTGGCCTGGCAGGAGCTGGTACGCCCGCCCGGCTCCGCCTGGACGCCGGGCGACGTGCCGCTGCTCGACGAGGCGGCCGAGTTGCTGGGCGAGGACGACTCGGCCGCGAGGGTGGCGGCCAGGGAGGCCGGCCAGGAGTGGGCCGAGCAGGAGCGCTACGCCCGGGAGGTGCTGGAGTCGACGGGCGTGGCCGAGCAGGGCATCTTCGAGCGGGCCGACGTGCTGGCCGAGTGGCACGCCGACGACGGCTCGGGCCTGACCACGGCCGACCGGGCGGCGGCCGACCGTTCGTGGGCCTACGGGCACGTGATCGTGGACGAGGCGCAGGAGCTGTCGCCGATGGCCTGGCGGATGGTCATGCGGCGGGTGCCGGCGAAGTCGCTGACCGTGGTGGGCGATCTGGCGCAGACGGGGTCGGCGGCGGGGGCGCGTTCGTGGGGTGAGGTGCTCGACCCCCATCTGGAGGGCCGCTGGCGGGTGGAGCGGCTGCTGGTGAACTACCGCACCCCGGTGGAGATCATGCGGGTGGCGGCTGACGTGCTGCGGGCGTTCGCGCCGGAGCAGGAGCCGCCCGAGTCGGTGCGGTCGGGCGGGGCGGAGCCGCGGGCGGTGCGCCTCGCGGCGGCGGACCGGCTCGCGGATCTGCCGCTGCTCGTGGCGGCGGAGCTGGCGGAGGTCGGCGCCGAGCCGAACCCGGAGGCCGGCCCGGAGATCGGCGCGGGCCGGGTGGGCGTGGTGACGCCGGACGCACGGCACGCCGAGGTGGCGCGGTTGTTTCCGGAGGGGGATCTGGAGGCGCCGGTCGTGGCGCTGACCGTGGGGCAGGCCAAGGGGCTGGAGTTCGACGCGGTCGTGGTGGTGGATCCGCAGGGCATCCTGGACCAGTCGCCGATGGGCGGGCAGGACCTGTACGTCGCGGTGACGCGGGCGACGCGGCGGCTGACGGTGGTGCACGAGGGTGATCTGCCGGACGTGTTGTCCCGGCTGGCCCAGAAATCTACTTTGTAAAGGCGTCGGCTCGGATCAGAACGACCATGATCTACCCCCAAAGCCTGCGACGATGCCCACGGTCGTCACCGCCGGCAGGCGTCGTTGCCGGGGATGAGGTCTGCGGCGACGTCGCGGATGGTGCGGGTGACGTGGTCGAGGGCGCGCAGCGTCTCCAGGTCGAGGTGGTCCATGATGCGGCGGTAGTGTTCGTGCCCGGCGTTGTTGATCTCTTCGATGAGGGCGGTGCCCTCGGGGGTGAGCTGGACGCGGCGTACGCGCCGGTCGTGGGGGTCTTCGTGCCGGTTGGCCAGGCCCTGGGCGACGAGGCGGTCGACGATGCCGGTGACGGTGCCGAGGCCGACGCCGAGCGCGTGGGCGAGCTCCTGGCCGGAGGAGGAGCCGTTGATCGCCAGGAGCATGACGACCTTGAGCTGCCGCATGGTGAGGTTGGAGGTGAACAGGGGGGAGTGGTGCTGGGCGAACAGTCGCCCGAGGCCACGCTGGGTTTCGGAGATCCGGTGGATCAGGTCTTCGCGTTCGCTGCTCACACTCACCTCTCGCCTTCCTGAGAAGGTTATCAGGAAGGCTCGGCTTGTCTAAATATTCGTGTCAGGCGAAGTGTTAGTCTGTGGCGAACTCTTGGAGGGGACCCCATGACCGCTTTCGCCCGGTTGAGCCTGGTCAACCGCAGCCTTGTGATCCTGATCGCGGTGGTGCTCAGCGCGTTCGGCGTGTTCGCCATCCCTCAGTTGAAACAGCAGTTGCTGCCGTCCTTGTCGTTCCCCGGCGCGTTCGTGGTGGCGCCGTTCGCCGGCGCCTCGCCGGAGATCGTCGAGGATCAGGTCACCAAGCCGATCGAGGACTCCTTCCAGGGGCTCGCCGGGATGGAGCAGATGACCTCGACGTCGAAGGAGGGCCTGGCGCAGATCCAGGTGGCCTTCGAGTACGGCACCGACGTCGAGTCGTCGGTGAACAAGATGCAGCAGGCCATCAACCGGGTGACGTTGCCAGAGGGCGTCGAGCCTCAGGTGGTGGCGGGCAACACCGATGACATCCCGGTGCTGGTGCTGGCGGTGGGTGACGGCGGCGACGAGCGGTCGATGGCCGACAAGCTGCGCCGGATCCTGGTGCCGGAGTTGCAGGGCGTTGAGGGCGTGCGCGAGGTGTCGGTCACGGGCACCCGCGAGGAGGTCGTGACGATCGAGCCGGATGCCAGGAAGATGGCGCTGGCGGGGGTGTCGGCGGCGCAGATTCCCGAGGTGCTGAAGGCGAACGGCACGCCGATCCCGGCGGGGACGCTGATCGATGACGGCAAGGCGCTGACGGTCCAGGTGGGTTCGCGGGTCGACTCGGTGTCGGAGCTGGAGAGCCTGTATCTGACGCCTGCGCCGCCGGCGGCGGTTCCTCAGCAGGCTCGGCCGCAGCAGTCTCAGCAGCAGGGGCAGCAGCAGAGCCCGCAGCAAGGGCAGGCCCAGGGCCGGCCGGGTCAGGGGGCGGTCGCGCAGCAGCCGGCCAGGCCGAAGCCGCTCAAGCCGGTGAAGCTGGGTGATGTCGCCGAGATCAAGCGTGGGCTGGCGGAGGCGACGACGCTCACCCGTACGGACGGCAGGTCGAGCCTGGGCGTGGCGGTGACGATGACGCCCGACGGCAACGCGGTGACGATCTCGCACGATGTCCGGGAGAAGTTGCCTGAGCTGACCAGGGCGCTGGGCGACTCGTCGGACACGGCGGTGTCGGTGGTGTTCGACCAGGCGCCGTACGTGGAGGAGTCGATCGAGAGCCTGACCACTGAGGGCCTGCTGGGTCTGGTGTTCGCGGTCCTGGTGATTCTGGTGTTCCTGTTGTCGGTGCGGTCGACCGTGGTGACGGCGGTGTCGATCCCGCTGTCGGTGGTGATCGCGCTGCTGGCGTTGTGGGCGGGCGACTATTCGCTGAACATGCTGACGCTGGGGGCGTTGACGATCGCGGTGGGCCGCGTGGTGGACGACTCGATCGTGGTGCTGGAGAACATCAAGCGGCATCTGGGTTACGGCGAGGCGAAGCTTCAGGCGATCTTGACGGCGGTGCGCGAGGTGTCGGGGGCGGTGACGGCTTCGACGCTGACCACGGTGGCGGTGTTCGCGCCGATCGCGATCGTGGGCGGGATGGTGGGCGAGTTGTTCAGCCCGTTCGCGATCACTGTGGCGGTGGCGTTGCTGGCTTCGCTGGTGGTGTCGCTGACGGTGGTGCCGGTGCTGGCGTACTGGTTCTTGAAGGCGCCCGCGCTGACGCCGGAGCAGGCGCGTAAGCAGCGTGAGGAGGCCGAGGCGAAGGAGTTGCGCTCGCCGTTGCAGCGGTCCTACCTTCCCGTGCTGCGGTTCGCGACCCGGTTCAAGCTGGTGACGGTGCTGATCGGGGTGGCGGTGTTCGTCGGCACGATGGGGCTGGCGGGCGGGCTGCAGACGAACTTCCTGGACGCCTCGGGGCAGAACACGATCTCGCTGTCGCAGCGGATGCCGGTGGGCGCCGATCTGAAGACCACCGATGAGGCGGCGCAGAAGGTCGAGGAGGTGCTGGCGGGCCTGGACGGCGTGGAGACGTACCAGGTGAACGTGGGCGGCGGGAACGCGATGTCGGGCGGGGCGGTCGGCGGTGGCGCGGATCGGGCCTCGTACTCGGTGACCCTTGAGGAGGGTGCCGACACCGTGAGGGTCGAGCAGGCGCTGCGTGACGAGGTGGCGGGCCTGTCGGGGGTCGGCGAGGTCACGGTGGGGGCGCAGGCGGCCGGGTTCGCTTCCGACACGATCGATGTGATCGTGCAGGCTTCCGAGGCTGAGGCGTTGCGTGCGGCGACCGACACGGTGGCGGCGGCGATGGGCGAGGTTTCCGGGTTGAAGGACGTGTCGTCGGACCTGGAGTCGAGTGCGCCGCGGGTCGAGGTCGTGGTGGACCGTGCGGAGGCCGCCGAGCGGGGTCTGTCGGAGGCGCAGGTGGGTCAGGCGGTGGCGCAGGCGTTCCGTGGCGCGCCGCTGGGGCAGATCATGCTGGACGGGCGGGCGAGCGATCTGGTGCTGCGGGGGGCTGACGCGCCGGAGGACGTCGAGGCGATCGAGGGTTTGAAGCTGCCGACGCCCGCCGGGATGGTGAAGCTGTCGTCGGTGGCGGATGTGCGGGAGGTGGCCGGGCCGACGCAGGTGAGCAGGATCGACGGTGAGCGGTCGGCGACGGTGTCGGCCAAGGCGGACGCGGCGGATCTGGGCAGTGTGACGCAGGCGTTGACGACGAAGCTGGACGGGTTGTCGCTGGCCGCGGGGGTGTCGTACGAGATCGGTGGTGTGTCGGCCGATCAGGCCGATGCGTTCGCTGATCTGGGGCTGGCGATGCTGGCGGCGATCGCGATCGTTTTCCTGATCATGGTGGCGACGTTCCGCAGTTTCGTCCAGCCGTTGATCCTGCTCGTGTCGATCCCGTTCGCGGCGACGGGCGCGGTGGGGTTGCTGGTGGCCACGGACACGGCGCTGGGGGTGCCGGCGCTGATCGGCATGTTGATGTTGATCGGCATCGTGGTGACCAATGCGATCGTGCTGATCGACCTGATCAACCAGTACCGGGATCAGGGCATGGGTGTGGTGGAGGCGGTGATCGAGGGTGGCCGGCGCAGGTTGCGGCCCATTCTGATGACGGCGGTGGCCACGATCTGCGCGCTGACGCCGATGGCGCTGGGGGTGACGGGTTCGGGTGGGTTCATCTCGCAGCCGCTGGCGATCGTGGTGATCGGTGGTCTGATCTCCTCGACGTTGCTGACGCTGGTTCTGGTGCCGACGTTGTACGTCGTGGTGACGCGCAAGGGCGGCGAGCAGGGGCGGGGGCCGGTGGGTCCCCGGGTGCGGGAGGATGCCGGCGGCGCGGGGGCGCAGGATCTGGCCGGTCATCCGGCCTGAGGGGGTGCCGGCGGCGGGAGGTCGCCGGGGTTGAGGTGCCCGGCCGGGTGTGGCATCCGGCCGGGCACGCCGGCGTCTACAGGGTGGCTCCCCTCGGGAATGGGTGCTGCGCCCGATGGCGCCGCCCTGGCGGGCGGGCGAGACTGGGTGGACGGGAGCCCGGTCCCGGACCTGGTCGTACGGGATGACCTGCGTGCCGGCCGGGCGGACGACGACCGGGAGACAGGCATGCTCGCAGGTCACACCCTCCCCATCGTCAGGGAGTTCGCCGTGATGGAGCCGGTGGGGTGGGCGTTGCTGGGCTTGCTGCCCGTCGTGGTGGCCGTCATGTGGACGGTGCGCGTCGTCGACGCGGACGAGCGGTTGGTGGTGCACCGGCTGGGGCGGGTCGTGGGCGTGCGCGGGCCTGGGCTGGTGGTGGTGTGGCCGGGGGTGGAGCGCGCGGTGCGGGTGTCGTTGCGGCTGGTGTGCCTGGACCTGTTCTGCGCCGAGGCGGTGACCCGCGATGGTGTGGCGGTGCGCGTCAGGGCCGGTGCCGTGGCGGAGGTGAGCGATCCGGTCCGGTTCGCGACGGCGATGGACGGGCCGCTGGCGGCTGCGACGGTCGTCGCCGAGAGGGAGTTGCGCCGCCGGATCGCCGAGGCCGATCTGGCGGACCTGCCGACGATGATCAGCCGGAGCGGCGTGGAGGTGGCGGAGCGGATCAGCGGGGCGACGTCCCGGTGGGGTGTGCGTGTCACGCTCGTGGACGTCGACGATGTCCAGGTGCCGCTGCGGGGTGAGCTCATCGCGTGGGCGGACCGGCTGCGGGAGACACGTCCGGGTGGGTAGGGGATGGACTGACCGAGCCTTCGAGGTGCCGCGATGAGCCTGCAGCAGTTGTACGCGGCGCTGCTCGCCGGCGGGGTCGTCCTGCTGGCGGGCATCGCCGCGGCGCGTACGGCGAGCAGGCTGGGTCTGCCTGGCCTGCTGCTGTTTCTCGCGCTCGGCGTGCTGCTCGGTGAGGACGTCCTCGGGATCGATTTCGACGATGCCGGGCTGGCGCAGACGCTCGGCACCTCGGCTCTGGCGATCATTCTCATCGAGGGTGGGCTGAGCACGCGGTGGAGCGATCTGCGGCGGCTGGTGTTGCCGTCGGCGTTGCTGGCCACGGCGGGCGTGGCGGTGAGCGTCGTGGTCACGGCGGCGGGCGCTCATTTCCTGTTGGGGATGAACTGGCAGCTGGCGTTGTTGCTGGGCGCGATCGTGTCGTCCACGGACGCGGCCGCGGTGTTCTCGGTGTTGCGGTCGCTGCCGCTGCCGCGCAGGGCTGCGGGTTTGGTGGAGGCCGAGTCCGGGTTCAACGACGCTCCCACCGTGATCCTGGTGCTGGTGTTCAGCACCGCCGCCGTCGACCTGCCTGGTCCGGTGGCCGTGGCGGGGCAGATCGCGTACCAGCTGGTGGCGGGGGCGTTGATCGGGTTGCTGATCGGCTGGGTGGGGACGGCGGCGCTGCGGTATGTGGCGTTGCCCGCCACGGGGCTGTATCCGCTGGCGACTCTGGGGCTCGGTGTGATCGCTTTCGCCGCGGCGGGGGGTGCGGGCGCGTCCGGTTTCATGGCCGCGTATCTGGCGGGCATCGTGCTGGGCAACGCGGTCCTGCCGCATCGCGCCGCCACGCGTTCCTTCGCGGAGGGTGTGGGGTGGCTGGCCCAGATCGGCTTGTTCGTCATGCTCGGTCTGCTGGTCGACCCGAGCGAGCTGGGTGGCGCGGTGTTGCCGGCCGTCGTCGTCGGCCTGGTGCTGTTGCTGGTGGCCAGGCCCGTGTCGGTGGTCGCCTGCCTGCTTCCGTTCCGTTCGGGCTGGCGGGAGCAGGCGTTCATTTCCTGGGCGGGGTTGCGGGGTGCGGTGCCGATCGTGCTGGCGACCTTTCCCATCGTCGCGGCGGTGCCCGGCAGTCAGCAGCTGCTGAACATCGTGTTCGTGCTGGTGGCGTTGTTCGTCCTGGTCCAGGGGCCTGTGCTGCCGGTGGTGGCCAGGGTGCTGGGCATCACGCAGCCCGGCCAGGCCAGGGAGGTGAGCATCGAGGCCGCGCCGCTGGACGTGCTGGGCGCCGATCTGCTCACGCTGACGATTCCGCCCGGTTCCCGCCTGCACGGGGTGGAGATCTTCGAACTGCGCCTGCCCGCGCCTTCGAACGTCGTACTGATCATTCGCGACGGCGACACCATCGTCCCCGAGCCCGTCACGTTGTTGCGGGAGGGCGACGACGTGCTCATCGTCACCACCAGCGCCGCCCGTGTGCAGGTCGAGCGGCGCCTGCGCGCGGTCGCGCGGCGGGGCCGGCTGGCCCATTGGTACGGGGAGCGCGGCGACATCGACACCGATCCCGGCCGAGCGGCCGTCACGAAAGGAGAACCCGTTCAGTGGACATCACTCACACGACCGTCCCCGGCAGCGGCATCGTCCACCACTACGACACGAGGCGAGGAGATCACATCGGCGTTATGGTCTTCGACGACGGGCGGCGCGCCCTGATGGTCTACGACCGGGCCGATGCCGATACGGCGTCGCATGTGGTGGAGCTGGACGACGACGAGGGCGACTGGGTCGCCGAGCTGCTGCACAGCCGTTCGCTGGCTGATCGGCTGACGACCGTGGAGCGGCGGCTGGCCGAGCTGACCGGCAAGCGCGTGTGATGCCGGGTGGCCGGACACCGTCGGGGTGTTCGTGCCGGGCGCGCGGGCCCCTGCGCGCCCGGCGGGGGCCGGCGTGTGAATACACTTGTCGAACGTGACTGCCAAGCCGCGTATCCCCGATGTCCTGGCCGCTCGTTATGCCTCGCCCGAGCTGGCTCGCCTGTGGTCCGCCGAATACAAGATCGTCGCTGAGCGTCGGCTGTGGCTGGCGGTGCTGCGCGCCCAGGCCGAGCTGGGCGTTGCGGTGCCCGAGGAGGCCATCGCCGATTATGACAAGGTGGTCGAGCAGGTCGATCTGGGTTCGATCGCGGCGCGCGAGCGGGTGACCCGGCACGACGTCAAGGCGCGCATCGAGGAGTTCAACGCGCTGGCCGGGCACGAGCAGGTGCACAAGGGCATGACGTCGCGGGACCTGACGGAGAACGTCGAGCAGCTGCAGGTGCGTGACAGCCTTCTGCTGGTGCGCGACCGGACGGTGGCGCTGCTGGCCCGTCTGGCCCGTCTGGCCGTGGAGCATCAGGCCACGGTGGTCGCCGGCCGTTCGCACAACGTGGCCGCGCAGGCCACTACTGTGGGCAAGCGTTTCGCGACGGCGGCCGACGAGCTGCTGGTGGCCTACCGGCGGCTGGAGGAGCTGATCGGCCGCTATCCGCTGCGCGGGGTCAAGGGTCCGGTGGGCACCGCCCAGGACATGCTCGACCTGCTGGGCGGCGACCGCGGGAAGCTGGCCGGGCTGGAGGAGCGGGTCGCCGCCCATCTGGGGTTCGCGCACCGGTTCACCAGTGTGGGGCAGGTCTATCCGCGCTCGCTCGACTACGAGGTGGTCACCGGGCTGGTGCAGCTGGCGGCGTCGCCGTCCTCGCTGGCCAGGACGATCCGGCTGATGGCCGGGCACGAGCTGGTCACCGAGGGGTTCAAGGAGGGGCAGGTCGGCTCGTCGGCGATGCCGCACAAGATGAACACCCGTTCCTGCGAGCGGGTGAACGGCCTGGCGGTGGTGCTGCGCGGTTACGCGTCCATGGTGGGGGAGCTGGCCGGTGACCAGTGGAACGAGGGCGACGTGTCCTGTTCGGTGGTGCGCCGGGTGGCGCTGCCGGACGCGTTCTTCGCCTTCGACGGGCTGATGGAGACGATGCTGACGGTGCTGGACGAGTTCGGCGCGTTCCCCGCGGTGATCGCGTCCGAGCTCGACCGTTACCTGCCGTTCCTGGCGACGACGAAGATGTTGATGGCGGCGGTGCGCGCCGGGGTGGGGCGTGAGCAGGCGCACGAGCTGATCAAGGAGCATGCCGTGGCGGCCGCGCTGGCGATGCGCTCGCGGGGAGCCGCCAACGACCTGCTCGACCGGCTGGCCGGAGACGAACGGTTCCCGCTCGGCCGCCCGGCGCTGGAGGAGCTGCTGGCCGACCGGGTGTCGTTCACGGGGGCGGCCGGCGACCAGGTGACGGCGGTGGTGCGGCAGGTGGACGAGGTCGTGGCGGAGCATCCGGAGGCGGCCGCGTACCGGCCCGGCGCCATTCTGTGATCCGCGAGCTCCGCTCCGCGGCCGAGGTGCGGGCGGCCTGCGGGGACGACGATCTGGTGGTGTGGGCGGCGCAGGGGTTGCGCGACGGCGCGCGGGCGTGGGCGCTGGGCGAGGCGGTGGTGGCGGCCTGCCCGCAGGTGTCGCGGCGGGACCGGCTCGCGGTGCGGGGTGGCGCCGTGCACGCCGCCGAGCTGGTACGCCATGCGCTGGCGGAGCTGGGCCCGTCGTACCGGCCGCTGGGCGAGGCGGCGCTGATGCGGGAGGTGACGGCCAGGCTGGACGGGCTGGAGGTGGCAGGGCGGTTCTCGTGGATGAGCCTGGAGACGGACCTTGCGGGTACGGCGGGTGCGGATGGCACGGTCGGCACGGTCGGCGATGACGGCGGGGTCGGGTGGCTGGAGGACGACGACATGGCGCGGGTCGGGTCGCTGCTGGCGGCCGAGGCGCCTTCGTCGTACGCGGTGCCCGGCCTGGCGGGGGTGCGGCGCTGGGCGGGCGTGCGGAGCGGAGGGGAACTGGCTGCTGTGGCGGCCGATGCCTGGTCGGCGCCCACGGTGGGCTTGCTGGCGGGGGTGGCGACGCGGGCCCGTCATCGCGGCACGGGGCTGGCCGGCCGGGTGTGCCGGTGGGTGTCGCGGGAGCTGGTGGCGGCCTACGGGCGGGCGGCGCTCATGGTGGACGACGACAATCCGGCGGCCATCCGGGTGTACGAGCGGCTCGGCTACCGCAGGCGGCGGGTGGCGGCCTGCCGGGCGGTGGGCTGAGGGCCGTGCTGGTGTGCCTGCCGGGATTGTGGCCTTGACGGTCCTGCCGCTCGTGTCAGGTGTCCTGAGCGGTGGGTGCTCACGTCGTCAGCTCTCCTCGGGGACGTGAGGGGCGCGGCTGCCGTCGGCCAGGTCGGCGAACGGCAGGGGACAGTCGGGGCAGGCGCAGTGGGTCAGGCTGTCGCAGCCCGCGCTGACCACCTGCTCCAGCGCGGTCCGGATGGTGGTCAGGCCGGCGATCTTCGCCTCGACTTCGGCGATCTTGGCTTGGGCGCGCTCGCGCAGGTCGGGGGTGGGGTGGCCGCGCCGGCCGGTGTCGAGAAGCTCGCCGACCTCCTCCAGGGTGAAGCCGAGCCGCTGCGCGGCTTTGATCAGCGTGAGCAGGGTGACGGTCTCGGGCGGGTAGGTACGGTGCCCGCCGGGGCTGCGGGCCGGTTCGGCGATCAGCCCGCGCCGTTCGTAGTAGCGGAGCGTCTGCAGGTTGACCCCGGCCTGCTCGGCGACCTGCCCGCTGCGCAGATGGGCGCCGATGGGCGCCTCCACCGGTTGCGCGCCCCCGTTCTCCAGCAGCTCCTCACGTGTGATGCGCTCCATCACCAGCTCCTCTCCCGGCCGCGTTCACACCGGCGCCGTCGCACCGGCGCGCTCGGTCAGCGCGTCCAGCACCTTGGCGTGCTCGTCCGGGACCGTCACCTCCAGTGCCAGGCTGCCGTCGGCGATGGTCAGGGTGAAGGTGAAGAAGGAGCAGCAGCCGTTCTCCCGCGTGGCCAGTTCGGCGGCCCGGGCGGCGTCGTCCGGGTTGAAGGCGAGCTCCAGCCGCAGCCGCGTCCGCTCCGGCCGCGCGACTGCCCGGACCGCGCCGGCGAGCAAGGCGTTGAACTCGGCCACCCGCAACGGCTGCTCGGCGGCGGGCAGGGTGCACGCGGAGGGAGCCCATCCCAGGTCAAGGCGGACGTTCTGTGTCATACCTCGACGGTAAGCCTGTACCTGGGTACCGGATGCAAGCCCGACGCTCCTTTCAGGAAGGCGGAGGAGTCATCGAGGTGAGCCGCAAGGGCCGGTCCGGGCGGCGGCGGACAGCAGGGTGAGCGCGGCTTGGCGGGCGTGCTCACCCGCGCCGGTCCCGTCGTGATGCGCGGCGACGACGGTGGCGCCCTCGACCAGCATGAGCAGCTGCCGTCCCAGCAGGTGTGGTTGGGCTGCTCCGGCGCGGTCGGCGATGCCGGTCAAGAGCTCCAGGTAGCGGTCGAGATGGCGCGTGGTGATGGCGCGAACGGCCTCGACATGGTGCTGGGCGGCCGCGTTCAGCATCGCGCAGCCGCGGAAGACCGGGTCGTCGTACCACTGCTGCAGGGCGTCGAACAGTGCGGCGAGCTGGTCCCGGGGATCGTCCCCGGCAGCCTCGGCCGCGCTGGCCAGCCGGTGCGTCACCCGCTCGCTGCGCGCCTTGAGCACGGCCTCTACCAGCCCGTCCTTGGTGCCGAAGTGCCGGTACAGCGTCTCCTTGGACACGCCGATGCGGGCGCACAGCTCGGCGACGCCGATGCCGTCGAGCCCGCGCTCGTACAGCACCGCGGTCGCCGCGTGGAGGATGGTGGCGCGCGTGCGCTCCGGGTCGAGCGTCGAGCCTTTGGGAACCGGCATACCCAGATGGTACCGGGCGGTTCGATTGACGGCCGGGCCTCCGGGGCCGTACAGCAGGATCAGGTCTGGGTGAACGCTGCGGCGTGGTCACGGACGAAGTCGGCGATGTCGCGGGGAGGGCGGCCGAGAACGGTGGCCACCGCGTCGGTGGCGCCGTCTTGCCAGCCGGAGGCATACGCCTGCGCGTACTCCTCCAGCATGTCGACGATCCACCGCGGAACGCCGTAGCCGAGCAGCGTCTTGCGCCTGGCGTCGTCGCTGACCGGCAGGTAGGCGATGGGCCTGCCCAGAGCGCGGCTCAACGCGTCCGCCACCTCGTCGAACGTCAGCGAGCGCGGGCCGGTGAGGGTGTAGGTCTGGCCGTGGTGGCGGTCGGGGCCGTCGAGGAGCACGCGGGCGGCGCACTCGGCGATGTCGCGTACGTCGATCATGCCGAGCCGGGCCGCGGCCATGTTCAGCGAGAACGTGCCGGTGGAGGAGATGGAGCCCGCCTCGTTCAGCAGGTTCTGCATGAACCAGTGCGGGCGCAGGATGGTCCAGCGCATGCCGCACCGTTCGATCTCCCGGTCCGACAGCGCGTGCAACCTGCCGCTGCGGTTGGGCGCGCCGTGCGACGCGCCGACCACCGACAGCCGGACGATGCGCTCCACCCCGGCCTGGCGGGCGGCCCACACGGCGTTCATGCTGTTCTCGGGAGCGCGCGGGCCGTTCGGGGTGAGCAGCCACAGGTCGTGGACGCCCTCGAAGGCGGGCGGCAGCGACCGGGCGTCGTCGAGGTCGCCGACGAAGACCTCGGCTCCCCGCTCCCGCAGGCCGTGGGCCCTGGACCCGTCGCGGACGAGGGTACGAAGGCCGGCGTCGGCTCCTTCCAGCGCGTTCATCAGTGCGGTGGACACGGTTCCCGTCGTCCCGGTGATCAACACGGTGCGTGACACGTTCATTCTCCTTCGGTAGAGCCGGCCGGCGCCGGGTGAGCCGCGGGCCGCAGGGCTCGCCCGGCAGCGCGGCTGGTGGTGATGCCTTCCAGGGCCCACAGCACGAGGGTCCCGGTCGAGAGGGCGGCGCCCAGGACGCACACGCCGGTCCAGCCGCCGTGCACCCAGGCCACCGAGGTCAGCGCGGAGCCCATCGCGCCGCCGACGAAGAAGGAGGTCATGAACGCGGAGTTGATCCGGTTGCGGGCCTCCGGCCGGAGCGCGTAGACGACGTTCTGGCTGCTGTTGAGCACCGCCTGGTGCGCCAGATCCAGCACGATCACGCCGGCGAGCAGCCATATCACGGAGCGCGCCCCGGCGGCGATCGCCAGCCAGGACACCGCCAGCAGAACCGTCCCCGCGCCGGTCACGATCTGGACGAGTCCGCGGTCGGCCAGCCGCCCGGCCACCGTGGCGGTCAGCGCACCGGCGACGCCGACAAGACCGAACAGGCCGATGGCGGACTCCGTCCACTCGTACGGCGACCCCGCCAGCAGGAACGTCAGCGCCGTCCACAGCACGCTGAAGGACGCCAGGCTCAGGGCGCCGATGCCCGCCCGCCAGCGCAGCAGCGGCTCGTACCGGAACATCGCCACCGTCGAGCGCAGCAGCTCCGGGTAGGTCAGGCGCCCGCCGTGGCCGCCGAGTCGGGGCAGGAAGATCCGCAGCAACACGGCCGTCAGCGCCATCAGGACCGCGTTCACCCAGTAGACCGTCCGCCAGCCGCCCAGCTCCGACAGCGTTCCTGAGGCGGTGCGCGCCAGCAGCAGGCCGAGCATCAACCCGGTCATCACGGTGCCGACCACCCGGCCCCGCTCGGCCGGGGCCGCCAGCGTCGCCGCGAACGGCACCACGACCTGCGCTCCGACCGAGGCCAGCCCGGTCAGGGCCGTGCTCACCAGGAGCACCGTGCCATCGGCCGCGGTGGCCGACACCAGCAGGAACACCGCGGTCGCCGCGTAGAGCGCCACGGCGAGCCGCCGCCGCTCCATGAGGTCGCCGAGGGGCACCAGCAGGATCAGCCCCAGCGCGTACCCGGCCTGCGCGGCCGTCACCGTCAGCGCCGCCAGCGAGGGCCCGACGCCCAGCTCCTGGCCGATCAGGTCGAGCAGCGGCTGCGCGAAGTAGTTGCCCGCGACAGCCAGCCCGGTCGCCACCGACATGAGCAGGAGCAACCCGGGCGACAGGCCGCCGGAACGGTGAGGTGTCGTCGTCATGCGTCCCAGCGTCGAGGACCACCTATCCATGAGTCCAATGCATGTTTGTCATTAGATCCATCGTGCTTCACGATGGATGGATGGAGCTTCAGCAGATGCGCTACGTCGTCGCCGTCGCCGAGACGAGCAACTTCACCCGCGCCGCCGAGCAGTGCCTGGTCGTGCAGTCAGCGCTGAGCCATCAGATCGCGCGGCTGGAGCGCGAGCTGGGCGCCAAGCTGTTCGACCGCACCAGCCGCCGCGTCCGGCTGACCCCGGCGGGCGAGGCGTTCCTCCCCGCCGCCCGCCAGGCTCTCGACGCCGCCGAGCGGGCCAGGGCCGAGGTGGCGGCCGCCGCGGGCGAGATCCGCGGCCGGCTCGCCATCGGCGCCATCCCCACCGTCACGGCGGTCGACCTGCCGGTCACGCTGCGGCGATTCCACCTGCGCCACCCGGAGGTGCGGATCAGCCTCCGTTCCGGCGCCAGCGAGGAGTTCGTCGAACGGGTGCGCCAGGGCACGCTGGACGTCGCTTTCCTGGGGCTTCCCCCCGGCGTCCGGCCCAAGAACGTCCGCGGCCGCGAGCTGGCACGCGGCGACCTCGTCGCCGTGGTCGCGCCCGGCCACCCGCTGGCCGGCGAGGAACGGGTGAGGCTGCGCAGGCTAGCCGACGAGCCGTTCGTCGACTTCCCCGCGGGCACCGCAGGCCGGATCCAGTCGGACGAGGCCTTCGCGGCGGCCGGGGTGGCGCGCGAGGTCGCCTTCGAAGTGTCGACCCCCGACTTCATGGCTCGCCTGATCCGGCAGGGCCTGGGGATCGGGATGCTGCCGGCGGCCTTCGTGTCCCAGCTCCCCGACCTGCCCGTCGTCCGGCTCAGCGACGCTCCTGCCCGCGCGGAGCACCTCATCTGGAGCCGGCACCAGCCCTCTCCCGCGGCCGCGGCCTTTCTGTCCGCGCTGGGCGTCTCGCCGCTGCCGGCCGAGACGGGCTCCGGCCCGTGAGCCGCCGGCACGCCGTGCTGAGGGCGGCGGCACGAACTGGGGTGCGGAAAATTGGGGTGAGGTTACGGCGGCGCTGGTGCACAGTGGACGGCGTGATGTCCGATTTTGTACCTGGTATTGAGCTGTCGCGGGCCTTCTATCGCGACGTGGTGGCGCCGCTGATCCCCGGGGTCACGCACAGCGCCGCGCTGATCGGGCCGGGCTCGGAGGTGCTGGAGTTCGACACCGCCCGCTCCACCGACCACGACTGGGGGCCGAGGGTGCTGCTGTTCGTGCCGGGCGAGCAGGTGGCCGAGGTGCGGGCGGCGGTGGAGGCGGGCCTGCCGGACCGGTTCGGCGGGTTCCCGACGGTGTTCGCCTATCACGGGCAGGTGCGCTCCGGGGTGACGGTGACGGAGCCGGGGGAGTGGCTGGCCGGGCGGCTGGGATTCGACCCGAGGCAGGGGGTGTCGCTGCTGGACTGGCTGTCGGCGCCGTGGCAGAGCCTGGCGGAGGTGACGTGCGGCGAGGTCTTCCACGACGGGCTGGGGGAGCTGGGCGGGCTGGAGACGGCCAGGGCGGCGCTGAGCTGGTATCCCGATGATGTGTGGCGCTACGTCCTGGCCTGCCAGTGGCGGCGGATCGCGCAGGAGGAGCCGTTTCCTGGCCGGTGCGGCGAGGTGGGCGACGAACTGGGGTCGGCCGTGGTGGGAGCGCGGCTGGCGCGGGAGGTGATGCGGCTGGCGCTGCTGCTGCGGCGGCGCTACCCGCCGTACGCCAAGTGGCTCGGCAGCGCGCTGGCGCGGATGCCGGGCTCGACCGAGCTGGGGGAGTCGCTGGGGGCGGCGCTGGCGGCCCGGTCATGGCGTGAGCGCGAGGCGGCGCTGGCGGCGGCGTACGCGCGGGTGGCGGCGCTGCAGAACCGCACGCGGCTGGCCGGATGGCTGGATGAGGAGGTGCGCGGGTTCTACGACCGGCCGTTCCAGGTGATTGACGGGGACCGGTTCGCCGATGCGCTGATGGCGTCGGTGACGGACCCGGTGATCAAGGGATTGCCGGTGGTCGGGTGCGTGGATCAGCTGTCGGATTCGACGGACCTGCTGGTGGCGCCGGGCAGGGCGCGGGCCGCGGCGGCCGCGGCCCTGCACCTCGGCACGTGACCATCGCAAGCGGGCGCCCCCGTCAGTGCCCCCGTCAGTGCCCCCGTCAGGGCCCCCGTCAGTCGATCAGGGCCGCGGCGAGCTTCTCGACGTG
The DNA here is from genome assembly GCF_055586745.1 of Nonomuraea sp. NPDC049378. Taxonomy (NCBI): domain Bacteria; kingdom Bacillati; phylum Actinomycetota; class Actinomycetes; order Streptosporangiales; family Streptosporangiaceae; genus Nonomuraea; species Nonomuraea sp. NPDC049378. Next base: position 64,382 of record NZ_JBVJHP010000013.1, on the reverse strand, counting down.
CACGCGCCAGGCGTCGCGCGCGGACGGGTCGCCGGTGTGGGTGATGATGAGGCGGGCGCCGTGGCCGGTGCCCGCCGCCAGCTCCCACCGCACGTGGCCGCCGGGGGCGTCGTATTCGAGGAGCTTGCCGCTCTCGACGCGCGTGACCGCGCCTTCGGCGAGGGCGGGCGGGGTGAACGGGGCCGGGGGCGGGCCGCCCGGCGTGGCCTGGTCGCCGTCGAGCCGCCGCCACAGGTGGTCGGCGGGGCGGGTGAGCTGGCGTTCGACGCGTACGGTGTCGCCGTCGGTGGTGGCGCAGGTCAGGCCGAGGATGGCGACGTAGTGCTCGTGCAGGGGAGCGCTGTCGCCGGGCGGGCTGACGGGGCGCTCGTCGAGGTGGGCGAGCATGGCCATGAGGCAGGTGTGCCATCCGGCGGCGAAGCTGGCGGCGCCGTGGTGGTCGGTGAAGGTGTGAATGAAGGTGAGCAGCGTGGCGTCGCCGTCGGGGTGGAGCTCCCAGCGCAGCTCGTCCTCGCCCCAGGTGTGGGCGAAGACGTGGGGCGGGTCGTTCTCGGTGATGCGGCCGTCGGGGCCGAAACCGTAGGCGATGCGGTCGCCGTCGATGGTGACCTCGGCGGGGAACCAGGCGGCCATGTGCTCGGGCCGGGTGATGGCGCGCCAGACCTTGCCGGGCGGGTGGGGGAGGCGGCGCTGCAGGCGCAGGGTGGTGCGGCCGTCGGGGTGCAGGGTGAGGGTCTCGTTCATGAGTCGTCCATGGTGTCGAGGTGGTCTTCGAGCAGGTCCAGGGAGTGGTTCCAGAGCCTGCGGTAGGGGGTGAGCCAGGCGTCGATCTCGGCGAGGGGCTGGGGGCGGAGTTCGTACCAGCGGCGTTGGGCGTCCTTGCGGACGGCGACGAGGCCGGCCTCGCGCAGGGCCCGCAGGTGTTTGCTGGTGCCGGGCTGGGTGAGGCCGAGGTGGTGGGTGAGTTCGCCGACGAGGTGAGGGCGTTGCAGGAGCAGGTCGAGGATCTGGCGTCGTGCGGGGTCGGCCAGCACGTCGAAGCGCATGGCGGCGAATATACCCGCCCAGCTATATACCCGCAAGTGCATGTACGCGGTCAGGCGCGGCGGGCGTTGGCGTGGACGGCCTGGCGGAAATAGCCCGCCAGGCCGGGAACCACATCCTCGAAGGTGGCGCGGAAACGAGGGTCGTCGACGTACAGCTCACCCAGACACCGGTGGAGCTCGGTCGTGCAGGTGTAGAACCAGCGGCTGATGTGACCGCGGTGGCGTTCGGCGAGGTCCATGGCGTGTTCGCCGTCGGCGGGCAGACCGGCCTTGAAGGCGGCGACGAGGTCGCCGGTGATGGCGGCCGCCTCGGCCCTGAGCTCCAGCCAGTCGGCCTTGGAGTAGGAGGCCACGCGGCGGCGGCTTTCCGCGTACGCCTCGGTGTCGCCCCAGCGGCGTACGACTTCCGGTTCGTGGTCCTCGGGCCGGAAGTCGCCGAACACCTCGAAGCGCTCCTCGGGCGTGAGGGCGAGGTCCAGGGTGTGGGCCTGCATGGAGCGTTCGACGGCGGCGATGACCTCGCGCAGGCGTTCGACCTTACGGGTGAGGAGCTCGTGCTGGCGGCGCAGATGGGTGAGCTCGTCGGCGTGGGGCGCGTCGAGGATGACGGCGATCTCGTCGAGGCCGAAGCCGAGCTCGCGGTAGAGCAGGATCTGCTGCAGGCGGACCAGGTCGGCGTCGGTGTAGCGGCGGTAGCCGGCGCGGGTGCGCTCGCCGGGGGCGAGCAGGCCGACCTCGTCGTAGTGGTGCAGGGTGCGCACGGTGATGCCGGCGAGCCGGGCGACCTGCCCTACGGAGAAGCTCATGGTCCCACCTTGCCGGGTGACGCCGGGTGAGGGTCAAGCCCGCCGGGGACGCGCGACGCTATGCACATCCTGAAGGTGCATCCCGTACCGTCGGGGGCCATGACCGATCGGTTGATCCGTACGAGCAGCCGGCTCCTCCTCCCGGTGGTCGCGCTCGCGCTGGCGTCCTGCAGCCTCTCCCACACCGGCGGCAGCGGGGAGGAGCGCCAGCCGCCGGCGTCGGCGTCGCGGAGCACCGCCTCGGCCGCCACGACGCCGCCGGGCGCTCCGGCCACGCCGTCCCCCACGGGCCCAGAACCGTCGAGCTGCCCGAACGGCGAGCTGATCCCGGCCGTGGAGGTGCCGGCGGTGCACGCCGACCCGGTGGTCGTACCTGAGGCGAAGGTCGGGGGAGAGGTCGTCCCCGCCGTCACCATCCCGGGCGTGGACATCCCCGCCGTCCGCATTCCCGCCCAGTGCACCGAGGTGGCCCCGGCGCCCGGCGGCTGCCTGGGGGCCGCGTCCATCCCGCCGGTGTCGATCCCCGCCGTACGGATCCCGCCGGTCGAGATTCCCGGCGTGGACGCGGGCGGGATCAAGCTCGACCCGGTGCGCGCGGAGGGCGTCTCGGCCCCGGCACAGAGCGCGCAGGGCGTGTCGACCCCCGAGGTGTGCCAGGCCGAGCCCAAGGACGGCGGCGTGGTGCCGTTCGTGATCCGCCCCTTCGTCATCCGGCCTTTCGTCATCCGCCCGTTCGTGATCCGTCGTTCGATCATCCGGCCGGAGGGCTGCAACGCGCGGCGGGAGTGCGTCCCCGCGGTCGAGGTGCCCGCCGTGGAGGCGCCCGGGGTCGAGGTGCCGGGGGTGGAGATCCCGGGAGCGGAGCTGAAGGGGTACGAGGTCGGCAGGAGCCAGGTGTTCGAGGGGAAGGACTCGATCGCGTTCGCCCTCGAAGCCGACGTGCTGTTCGACTTCGACAGCGCCGACATCAAACCGTCCGCGGCCGCCGATCTGGAAAAGGTCGCGCGGCGGCTGGCGGAGGAGGCCGGCGACGGGGTGACCATTCACGTCGACGGGCACACCGACGCCAAGGGAGACGTCGCGCACAACCAGCCGCTGTCGGAGCGGCGGGCCCGGGCGGTCGCGGACTGGCTGGCCGCCGAAGGAGGGCTGCCGGAAGCGCGGCTCGTGGCGCGGGGCTTCGGGGAGTCGAAACCCGCCGCGCCGAACACGACGGCGGGCGGCTCGGACAATCCGGCAGGCCGGGCCAAGAACCGCCGGGTGGTGATCTCGGCGCGGACATGAGCGCCTGCCCGCGTCGTGGCGGTGTCGCGGGGCGCCTGCGGGGATGCCATGGTGGGGATGAGCTGGGGATTCGGGTACCTACCTACGTGGAAATAGGTACTCGTATGGGGATTTTTCACCTCTTTCTTGGGTGGGTGGAGGAACCAGACTGGTCACATGAGCTCAATCCGCTGAGAAGCGGGAAGCGAGGATCGAAGTCATGTGCCAGCACCAGCCACCATGTCCCCCCGCGGACGCCGCCGGCCGCGAGGCCGCGCGCCTCGTGGCATACCACCCCGAGCAGGGATGGGGTCTGCTGTGCAACGGGGTCGTCTTCTTCGACGACACCGGCGAACTGCTGCCCGACGGCCGCAGCGTCGTCCCCTGCGCCGGGCGGGCGGCATGAACGCGACCGCGACGTGGACCCTGCCGCCACGACACGCTTCCGTGCCGCGCGCCCGCCACGCCGTGCGCGCGCAACTGCTCGCCTGGGGCCTGCCACACGGCAGCGAAGCCGCCGAACTGCTGGTCAGCGAACTCGTCACCAACGCCGTACGCCACGCCCGCGGCCCCATCCGGCTGCGCCTGTCGCTCACCGGCGACCTGCTGCACTGCGAGGTCGAGGACACCAGCCCCGACCTGCCCCACCTGCGCCCGGCGGGCCACGACGACGAGAGCTCACGCGGCCTGCACCTGGTGGAGGCCATCGCCTCCGGCTGGGGCAGCACCCGCACCCGGCGCGGCAAGCGCGTCTGGTTCGACCTGCCGCTCCCGCAACAGGCCGACGACGACGCCCTGACCCTCGAGGCGCAGGCCTGCTGACCGCCCACCCGGCCGCACCAATCCCGGGCATCGGCGCCCATCAGGCCGCCGACTGCACCAGACTCACACCATGACCTCCAGCAAACACCTCCGCAAGAAAGCCGCCATCACGGTCATGCGAGCGGCCAGAGCCGCCAACCGCAGCAAAATCACCCGCACCCTGCTACGCGGCCGAAGCGTCCGCCGCCTCCCCCTGGTCAACCGCCTCTACCACACCGTTTTCCGGCTCGGCGTCACCACCTCCGGCCACGACCCCGAAGCCCACTACCGCGGCGTCGTGCTCACCGGCCCCGCCTGGGACGCCACCATCATGCCCTCGGTCTCGGCCGGCTACTACGAAGAATTCGAAGTCACCCTGTACGAACGACTCGCCGCCGCCAGCCGCACCATCCTCGACATCGGCGCCAACATCGGCGTCTACGCCTGCACCGGCGCCACCCACCTACCGCCCGACGGCACCCTGATCGCCTTCGAACCCGTCCCCGAGAACATCGGCTACCTGCGCCGCAACGTCGACCGCAACCACCTCACCACCCGCGTCACCATCGAACCGATCGCCGTGGGCGCCACACCCGGCGACCTCACCGTGCACCTGTCAGGCGAGCAGTCCGGCAAACACTCCGCCGCCGCGGCCAACGTCGGCACCCCCGCGGGCGCCGTCACCATCCCCATGACCTCCATCGACACCTACCTCGCCCGCCACGACCTCCCCCCACCCGACATCATCAAGATCGACGTCGAAGGCTACGAAGGCTTCGTCCTGCACGGCGCCGCCGAAACCCTCACCGCCCAGCCCACCCTGCTGTTCGAACTCCACCCCCAGCTCCAGGCCAACTGCGGCTGCTCCGCCGGCGAACTGCTCGACCTCGTCTTCGCCCACTACCCCTGGGTCTTCGTCGTCGACGAACTCGACAACGCCCTGCGGCCCGCCACCCGCGACAGCCTGGACGCCCCGGACGCCATCGGCCTCTACCGCTCCAACCTCGTGGCGATCGGCCGGCAACACCACCTCGACGCCCTGCGCCCCTGGCACGCCAGCCCATGAACCACGCCACCGCCATGAAAGGGTCAAAACCCGGCCACGGGCCCTCGGCCACGCACCCGGCACCAGCGGCCGGCACATACGGTGGGTTACGGCGACACGGCTCCGGCGCCACGCGAACCCGCCGGCCGGTCGCCCCACACACCATGACAGCGGTGACGACCACCACCTCCAGGGAGCAGCGAACGAACAGGCTCCCGGCAGAGGTGACCAGCTTCATCGGACGCCGGCACGAAGTGGCCGACGTCAAGCGACTCCTGGCCGCATCCAGAGCCGTCACCCTCACCGGCGTCGGCGGCGTCGGCAAGACCCGCCTGGCCCTGCGCGTCGGCCAGGACCTGCGCCGCTCCTTCCGCGACGGCGTATGGCTCGTCGAACTCGCCTCCCTGCACCAGCCCGCCATCCTCGCCGAAAGCGTCGTCGAGGCCCTCGAGATCCGCGGCCACACCGCCGCACCCCCCGTGCAGGTCCTCATCGACCACCTGCACGACAAGCAGGCCCTGCTCATCCTCGACAACTGCGAACACCTCGTGCACGAATGCGCCGTCCTCGCAGAGACCCTGCTGCGCGCCGCCGGCGACCTGCGCATCCTCGCCACCAGCCGGCAAGCGCTCGGCATCGCCAGCGAACAGGCCGTACCCGTGCCACCCCTGTCACTGCCCGACGGCAGCACCGCCCGCCCCACCCTCGACGCCCTCAAACAAGGCGACGCCGTCCGCCTGTTCGCCGAACGCGCCCGAGCCGTCCTGCCCACCTTCGCCGTCACCGAGGACAACCGCGACGTCGTCACCCGCATCGTCCGCCGCCTCGACGGCCTGCCCCTGGGCATCGAACTCGCCGCCGTCCGGCTGCGCGCCCTGTCGGCACAGCAACTGCTCGACCGGCTCGACGACCGATTCCGCCTGCTCAACGCCGGATCGCGGGCAGAACTACCCCGCCACCAGACACTACGAGCCCTCATCGATTGGAGCTACGCACTGTGTTCGGACAAAGAACGACTCCTGTGGGAACGGGCCTCAGCCTTCGCCGGAGGCCTGGACCTGGAAGCGGCCGAGACGATCTGCTCCGGCCGCGGCATCAACCCCCACGACGTCGTCGACCTGGTGATCGGCCTGGTCGACAAGTCCGTACTGATTCGCGAAGACCACCCATCCGGCGTCCGCTACCGGATGCTGGACACCCTGCGCGCCTACGGCCGCGAACGCCTGACCGCCTCCGGCCACGACGACTGGCTGCGCGAACGGCACGCACGTTATTACCGCGACCTGGCCGCACGGACCCGAGCGGACCTGTTCGGCCCCCGGCAGGTGCACTGGCTCACCCGCCTGCACCTCGAACACGCCAACCTGCGCACCGCCCTGGAAGAGTCCTACAACGGACCGGACGGCGCGCCCACCGGCCTGACCATGGCCACCGACCTGCTCTATCACTGGACCACCAGTTATTACCTGGCTGAAGGCCGGCGCTGGCTGGACCACGGACTCAACACCGACGACGTCCCCGACGACGTCCGCGCCCGCGCCCTGTGGGCCGGCGGCTGGCTGGCCATCATCCAGGCCGACAAACCCGCCGCCACCACCATGCTGCACGCCAGCCGCCGCGCGGGGGAGCGGCTGCACAACCAGCACGTCCTCGGCTACGTCGCCCTGTTCTCCGGCATGATCGCCATGTGGGAGAACCGCACCGCCGACGCCGTCACCCTGTACGAGCAGGCCCTGGCCAAGCACCGCGCCAGCGGCGACCCCGCCGGCACGGCACTGTCACTCATCCGGCTGACACTGGCCCGCTCCTACACCGGCGACACCGCCTCCGCCATGGCCGCGGGGGAGGAGTGCCTGGCCCTGTGCGAAAACCACCACGAAAGCTGGCACCGCGCGTACGCCATGATGGCGCTGGGCGTCGAGGTGTGGCGCCAAGGAGACCTCCGGCGCGCCACCGACCTCGAACAACAGGCACTGGTGGTCACCCGCGGCCTGGGCGACTCCCTGGGCATCGGCATCACCCTCGAAGCGCTGGCCTGGATCGCCACCTCACAACGCCGCCACCAGCACGCCGCACGCCTGCTGGGCATCCTGCAGACGGTGTGGGCGTCCGTCGGCGCGCCCCTGTCCGGATACGGGCACCTGGCCGGTTACCACGACGCCTGCGAGGAAGAAACCCGCAAGGCGCTGGGGGAGACGGCGTTCGACACGGCCGTACTGCGCGGCGCCCGCATGCCGCTCGACGAGGCGCTGGCCTACGTCCTGAAAGAGGAACCGCCCAGCGGCCGCGACGACGGCAGCGAGCGGCGCGCCCGGCTGACCCGCCGCGAAAGCGAGATCGCCCAGCTCGTCGCCCGCGGCCTGACCAACAAGGAGATAGCCGCCTCGCTCGTCATCTCACAGCGCACCGCCGAAGGCCACGTCGAGCACATCCTGACCAAACTGGGCTTCAGCTCCCGCTCCCAGATCGCCGTATGGGTGGGAGAACGCACCAGAGCCGGCGACAACACCGCACCGGGGGAGTGAAACCGCGACCCGCGCCCAACCCGTCAATGCACGTGACCGCCGCCGGAAGGCAGCTCGAACCACGCCACCTGCCCGGAAACACCCCAACAACAGGCCAGCCGGGCCAGCAGCGACTGGTGCGGCGCAGGACCCGGCCGCGTCCCGGGACCGGCGAAGACGGCCGTCACCTCGCAACGCAGCAACCCGTCGTCCACCCGCAGCGCCAGCCTGATCCGGCCGCCGCAGCGGCGCAACGCGTCGGCGACGAGCTCGCCCACGAGCAACTCGGCCGCCTCCGCCTGCCGCTGCAGGCCCCACGCCGACAGCCGCGCCGTGACCAGGCGACGGGCGGCGGGCACCGCCGACGGCCGCGCCGACAACAACCACGACACCTCGCGATCCGGCCCCGCCCACCCGGTGCGCACGGCCAGCGCGTCGGCCATGGCCAGAAGCGCGTTACGGGAGGGGAGGCGTACGACGGGCGTCCTCGGGTCGCTTCCTCGCCGGTCCATGGCACGCACGTCGGTTCCTCTCCCTCGGGGGCTGGTGAGCGGTCCTCACGTAGCTTGCCGCCGCACCACCAACCACAAGACGGGAGAAATACCTATATGGGTACCTATTGGGTGCTACGCAGGCGGCAACCCCCACCCACCACAATGAACACCATGAACACCCGCACCGCCGCCCAACGCTTCGCCGACACCTGGCAACACGGCTGGACCCACCACGACACCGACGCCGTCATCGCCCTCTACCACGACGAAGCCGTCCACACCAGCATGCCCTTCCGCCCGCCCCACCAGGGCAAACACGCCATCGCCGACTACATCACCTGGTCATTCAGCAGCGAAACCGACCCCCACGTCACCTTCGCCACACCCCTCGTCGACGGCGACCAGGCCGCCATCGAATTCCAGGTCCACGCCCTCGACAACGGCCGGCCCACCACCCTCGCAGGCTGCGTACTCGTCCACTTCGACCCCGACGGACTCGCCGTACGCACCCGCGACTACTGGCACACCACCGACCGCCACCCCGACCCAGAAAACCCAGCGAGCTAACGCGCCACCCGAACCGGCCTTGCAGCGACCGGCCGCGACACCGGCCGCGACGGCACCGGAGCCGCCTGCGGTTGAGGACGCGCCACCCGCTGCGCCGCCTCCTCCTCGGCACGCCGCTCGGCGCACCCACCCCCGCAGTAGCCGTTCGACACGATCAGCCGCCCCCGCAACGCCGTGTACGCCTCCTTACCCGAAGCAGGCAGAACCCCCTGACACACCTGGCATAACACCGACTGGCTCCCCACGTGCTGCTCCTCTCGCGGCGCGAATAGCAGAATCCCCACATTAAGCGCGTCAACCCCACCGGGGAAGCGAATCGACAGGCCGTCAAGCCAGCCCGTCAAACCCGCGGGGGACGTCCCCCCAGCCCCGTGGATCCCTCCTCTACTTGACATAATGTTAATTATCGAGCAACTACGAGAGCGGCCCGACTAAACCGTTTCCTCCCGGGAAGACGCCTCCCATGTCACCCCTGGAGGTCACCACCCCGAGCCTCATCGCCCTGTCGGCCGTCCTCGCCGCCGCGGTCATCTGGTTGATCATCTGGGCCGTCCGGCTCACCAGGCGCCCGCGCAACCGGCCCAATCCCAGCATGGATCTTGTGGATCAGGCGCGGGAGCTCAAGGCGCTCGGCCAGATCCGCGAGGCCGTGTTTCTCGTACGCGGTGAGACCGGCATGAGCCAGCGGGCCGCCTCGCGTTTCGTCAACCGGCTGTAGGTCCGTGCCCTTCCGGGCGCCCGTGCGGATCCGTGTCCGATACCCGACAGAACAGGGATTCTGTTTGGTATCGGGTGTTGTGTCCTGGTTTCGTGCTGCATGTTCCCTGGTCGGCAGGCAGGCAGGGTCCGGCCGTGCGCCGGGGTTCTCCCGTGGCCCCGGCCGGTCCGTGTACGGGCGGCTCGTGCGGGGGTCCGCGCCGCCGCGTCCCGTCGCGAGGGCGCTCGGCCCCGCTCCCCTGCTCGCGGCGGGAGTGCGGCCCGCTCCCCCGGGATGATCGCCGAGGGTGCGTTCACGTCGCAGAGCGTGATGTTTGTGGGCAAAAGGGATTTATCGGCGCTGGTCAGCCGGGGTTTTTGCGGCGAAGTGTCAGCGGTGGTGTGAGTTTCGTGTCAGCATCGATGGCATGTATGGGTTATATGGGACGGACTTTAATGTCCGAGACCGGTGGGTTCACCCGTCCGGCTGAGTCCGGTCCCCCATGCCCGTGCGTCGTGTCGTCTCCCCTTGTCCGGAAAGAAGTACCGCGTTGCGTATCTTGCTGCTCTGCTCCGCGTTCAATGGCCTGACCCAGCGTTCCTGGCTCGCTTTGCGGCGTGAGGGTCATGAGGTGAGTGTCGAGCTGGCCGTCTCTGAGCAGGCCATGGTGGAGGCGGCCGAGCTGGCGAAGCCGGATCTGGTGATCTGCCCGTTCCTGAAGGAGCGGGTGCCGGCGGCGTTGTGGCAGGGGCACCGTACGGTGATCATCCATCCTGGTCCTCCTGGGGATCGTGGGCCGTCGTCGCTGGATTGGGCGATCGTGGACGCCGAGCCTGAGTGGGGGGTGACGGCGTTGCAGGCGGTGGAGGAGATGGACGCGGGTCCGATCTGGGGGTATCGGATGTTCGCGATGCCGGCGGAGCCGCCGCGTAAGTCGGCGTTGTACAACGGGCCGGTGGCCGATGCGGCGGTCGAGCTGGTGGTGGAGGTGGCGGGGAAGGCGGCGGACGCGTCGTTCGTGCCGGTGCCGCTGGATTATCGTTCGCCTGAGGTGCGGGGGCGGTTGCGGCGGGCGATGCGGCATGCGGATCGGGAGTTTTCCTGGTCGGAGTCGAGTGAGGAGATCGTGCGCCGGGTGCGGGCGGCGGATGGGTCGCCGGGTGGGCGGACGGTGTTGTGCGATCTTCCGGTGCGGGTGTTCGACGTGTACCGGGGTCCGGAGTTGCCGGATGGGGTGCCGGGTGAGGTGGTGGCGCGGCGTGAGGGGGCCGTGCTGGTGTGTACGGGGGACGGTTCGGTGTGGGTGGGGCATCTGCGGTTGGAGCGTGAGGGGGCGGTGAAGTTGCCGGCGGCGATGGCGTTGGGTGAGCTGGTGGCGTCGGCGCCGGAGCGGTCGGGGTACAGCGAGATCACGTATGACCGTAGTGACGGTGTGGGGGTGGTGAGTTTCGACTTCTACAACGGGGCGATGTCGACGGAGCAGTGCCGGCGGTTGGCGGCGGCGTTGCGGTATGCGGCGGCGCAGGATACGCGGGTGCTGGTGGTGCGGGGTGGGGAGGTGTTCTCCAACGGCATTCATCTGAATGTGATCGAGGCGGCGCGGCATCCGGAGCTGGAGTCGTGGATGAACATCAACGCGATCAATGCGGTGTGTCGTGAGGTGATCGGGTGTACGGGGCAGCTGGTGGTGACGTCGATGGGCGGCAATGCCGGTGCTGGTGGGGTGATGATGGGGTTGGGTGCGGATCGGGTGATCGTGCGTGAGGGGGTGGTGTTGAATCCGCATTATCGGACGATGGGGTTGTTCGGTAGTGAGTTCTGGACGTATGCGTTGCCGCGTCGGGTGGGTGCGGAGCAGGCGTTGCGGTTGACGCAGGAGGCGTTGCCGATCGGGGCGGCCGAGGCGGTGGAGCTGGGGCTGGCGGACAGGATGTTGTCGGGGCCGCGGTTGGATTTCGAGCGCCGGGTGCTGGAGTACGCGGAGCGGCTGGCGGTGGATCCGGGTTACGATCGGTTGCTGGCGGGGCGTCGGGCGGCGCGGGAGGCGGATGAGCGGCGTAAGCCGTTGGATGCGTTCCGGGCTGAGGAGCTGGCGGAGATGAGCCGGGACATGTTCGATGATCAGAATGGGTTCCGGGCGGCTCGGCGGGCGTTCGTGCACAAGGTGAAGGCTGAGGCGACGCCGGAGCATCTGGCGGTTCATCGGGGGTTGTCCGGCGCGTCGTCGGTGTCGGGCGCGGAGACATCTCATATGTGAGATATGGTTCTGGTGTGGCAGATGATTATCTTGTGCGGATCGGCCGGTTGATCCGGGATGCGCGTCAGCATCGTGGTTGGACGCAGCTGCAGTTGGCGGATGCGCTGGCGACGAGTCAGAGTGCGGTCAACCGGATCGAGCGCGGCAACCAGAACATCAGTCTTGAGATGATCGCCCGGATCGGTGAGGCGCTCGACAGTGAGATCGTGTCGCTGGGTTATGCCGGGCCGATGCATCTGCGGGTGGTGGGCGGGCGGCGGCTGTCGGGTTCGATCGATGTGAAGACGTCGAAGAACGCGTGTGTGGCGTTGTTGTGCGCGTCGTTGCTGAACTCGGGGCGGACGATTCTGCGCAAGGTGGCGCGGATCGAGGAGGTTTACCGGATTCTGGAGGTGCTCGCGTCGATCGGGGTGCGGGCGCGGTGGATCAACGAGGGCAGCGATCTGGAGATCGTTCCTCCGGCGCGGTTGGAGCTGGAGGCGATGGATACGGAGGCCGCCCGGCGCACCAGGAGTGTGATCATGTTCCTGGGGCCGTTGATGCATCGGACGGAGCAGTTCCAGATTCCGTATGCGGGTGGGTGTGATCTGGGGACGCGTACGGTGCAGCCGCACATGTCGGCGTTGCGGCCGTTCGGGCTGGACATCACGGCGACGGGCGGGTTCTATCACGCGCGGGTGGATCGGGGGGTGTCGCCGTCGCGGCCGATCGTGCTGACCGAGCGGGGTGACACGGTGACGGAGAACGCTCTGCTGGCGGCGGCGCGGCATGACGGGGTGACGGTGATCCGCAACGCCTCGTCGAACTACATGGTGCAGGATCTGTGCTTCTTCCTGGAGCAGCTCGGGGTGCGGGTGGAGGGGGTGGGGACGACGACGCTGACGGTGCACGGGCTGGCCTCGATCGAGCGGGACGTCGACTACTCCCCCTCCGAGGATCCGGTGGAGGCGATGAGCCTGCTGGCGGCGGCGGTGGTGACGTCGTCGGAGCTGACGATCTGCCGGGTGCCGGTGGAGTTCCTGGAGATCGAGCTGGCGGTGCTGGAGGAGATGGGGCTCGATTGCGACCGGGGGCGTGAGTACGCCGCGGCCAACGGGCGGACCCGGTTGGTGGATCTGACGGTGCGCCCGTCGAAGCTGGTCTCCCCCATCGACAAGATCCATCCGATGCCGTTCCCGGGGCTGAACATCGACAATGTGCCGTTCTTCGCGGCGATCGCGGCGTCGGCGCAGGGGTCGACGCTGATTCATGACTGGGTCTACGACAACCGGGCGATCTATCTGACGGAGCTGACGCGGCTGGGGGCGTCGGTGAAGTTGCTGGATCCGCATCGGGTGCTGGTGGAGGGGCCGACGCGGTGGCGTAGCGCGGAGATGATGTGCCCGCCGGCGTTGCGTCCCGCGGTGGTGGTGCTGCTGGCGATGATGGCGGCGGAGGGCACGTCGGTGCTGCGGAACGTGTATGTGATCAATCGGGGTTATGAGGATCTGGCGGAGCGGCTGAACGCGCTGGGGGCGCGCATCGAGACGTTCCGCGACATCTAGCGTTTGTGTCGGTGCCGGCCGCTACGGTCTTGCTCGGATCTTGTCGTGTCCAGCGAGAGGGTGGTGGCCGGTGCGGCCTGCGGAGCTCGACCGGGTGACGGTGGCGGAGGCGGCTGACCGTTATGTGGAGTTGGTGCGGGCCAGGACGGTGACGGGGGCGTTGTCGCCGTCGACGGCGGAGGTTTACGCGCGGGACGTGGCGACGCTGGTGGAGCTGGCGGGCGAGGCCACGGTGCTGGATGATCTGACGGGCGCGGACGTCGATGCGATCCTGCTGGCGTTCGCGCGCCGGCCGGACGGCAGGCGCGCGGCGGGCTCGGGCGAGCGGGGCGGCGGGCAGTCGCCGGCGTCGCAGGCGCGCTTTCGGCGGTCGATCTCGGCGCTGTTCAAGCACGCGGCGCTGGCCGGGTGGGTGCAGCTCAATCCGATGACGGGGTCGGCGGTGACGGCCAAGGAGCGGGGCGGGCTGCGGCCGCAGCGGCGGGCGTTGACGCGGGAGCAGGCCCAGGGGCTGATCGGGGCGGCGCGGGCGGTGCCGGACGCGGTGGCGGACGCGGTGCCGGCGGGCAAGCGGCGCGATCAGCGTACGGAGTTGCGGGATGCGGTGATCGTGTTGCTGCTGGCGACGGTGGGGCCGCGGGTGTCGGAGCTGGTGCGCGCCAATGTGGAGGATTTTTTCACCAATGACGGGGTGCGTTACTGGCGGATCTTCGGTAAGGGCGGGCGGACGCGGGATGTGCCGTTGCCGGAGGATGTGGCGCGGGTGTTGCAGGAATATCTGGCGCGGGGGCGGCCGGCGGTGCAGGACAAGGCGCTGCTGTTGTCGTGGCGGGGGCGGCGGCTGGCGCGGGGGGATGTGCAGGCGGTCATCGACCGGGTGCAGGCGCGGGTCGATCCGGATCAGCGGCGGTCGGTGACGCCGCATGGGCTGCGGCACACGACGGCGACGCATCTGCTGGCCGACGCGGTCGACATGGACGCGGTGCGGCGGGTGCTGGGGCACAGTGACCTGTCGACGTTGGGGCGTTACCGCGATGAGCTGCCGGGTGAGCTGGAGGTGGCGATGAGGGCGCATCCGCTGCTGCGGGGCGAGCCGGGTGGCCCGCGCGAGTCCGGCTGAGCGAGCGGCCCTGCCTGGCCTGCATCGAATGCGCCGCCCGCTGCCTGCGCGCCGGCAGGAGCGAACAAGCCGAAGTCAGCGTCTTCGAGGGGTGCGGCTCGCGCGCGAGTGGGATAACTATACCGGTATTAGTATCCGGGTATAGAGTGGTGGCCATGGTGCGACCTCCGCTGACCCCTGAAGAGCGGCTCCGTGGCGAGCAGCTCGGCTCGACCCTTCGGCAGGCCCGCGGCGAGCGCAGCATCGTCGAGGTCGCGGCGGCCGCGGGCATGTCCGCCGAAACGCTGCGCAAGATCGAGACCGGCCGCATCGCCACCCCCGCCTTCTTCACCATCGCCGCCCTGGCCGACGTGCTCGGCATCTCCCTCGACCACCTGGCCGTCCGCTCCACCCCCGCTCCCACCTGATCCCGCTTCCGGTCGGCCGGCGGGCCCTCCCGGCTGTTGCCCGAGCTCCGTCCCGGGGACGAAAGCCGCTCCCCGGAGGCGTTCACGTGGAGCCGCTCCGGGCGTTAGCCGGGGTGTGACGTGGGGCCGGCGAGCCATCGGTCGAACCATGCGCGGGTGCGCCGCAGCACGTCGATCTGGTGGCTGCGTTCCTGGATCGAGTGGCCTTCCTGCGGATAGACGACGAACTCGTGCTCGACGCCGAAGCGTCGCAGGGCGCGATGGAAGTACGTGGCCTGGCCGACCGGCACGTTCGTGTCGTCCTCGCCATGCAGGATCAGCACCGGCGTGCGGATTCTCGAGGCGTGGGAGATGGGGCTGAGCCGGTCGTGGCCGTGGGGACCGGTTCCTTCCCAGCCGCAGCTCCCGCTGAGGCCCGCCTCCAGGGTTCCCCAGTCGCCGGTTGCGACGAGCATGCCCCAGTCGCTGATGCCGGCACCCATGACCGCGGCCCTGAACCGGCTCGTCTGCCCGACGGCCCACGCGGTCATGAACCCTCCGTGGCTCCACCCGCCGATCCCGAGCCGGTCCGGATCGGCGATGCCGTCGGCGATCAGCAGGTCGATGCCGCTGACGATGTCCGTCCATTCGTCCATGCCGACCGCGCCGGCGACGGTAGCCGCGAATGCGTGGCCGTGGCCCTCGCCGCCGCGTGGGTTGGGCAGGAAGACCGCGTAGCCGGCGGTCGCCAGCCATTGTCCCGACGGGAGCACGTCAAGCATGAAGCGGTCGGCGTACCTGTCGTACGGGCCGCCGTGCACGAGCGTGATGAGCGGGAACGGGCCGTCGCGACGGCTTCTTCCGGCCGGCAGGATCAGCAGCCCGTCGAGGTCCAGCCCGTCGGACGCCTTGTAGGAGAGGCGTTCCTGTCTCCCCCACTCGATCTCGCGTGTCTCCGGCCTGGTGTCGCTGAGCCGCACGAGTCGATCGGGCCGCCCGGCGTGGATGTCCAGCGGCTGGTACGCCGTGCTCGCCGCCGCGGCGACCACTTCTCCCGCCGTGCTCGCGGTGAGCCAGGCGAGCAGGCCCTCCACGGAACACACCGGCTGAAACCGCCGTGTTTCTGGATCGAGCCGGTAGATCGCGGTGTCGAGCCCGTCGGCGAACAGTGCCAGTGGCGGTCCGGCCGCGACCTGCGCCAGGCCGGACGGGCAGACGGTCATGCCGCTGGTCAGGTTGCGGTGTTCTCCTGGCGAGCCGATCTCGGGCACGGCGAGGTCGAAGACGGCCCGCCCCCCGACCGGTCCGGGGAGGGTCGTCGCCAGGTAGCACAGGTGCCAGGCGCCGTCTGCGCGCCACCAGGTGGGCGAGGATGCCTGCGAAGCGGCCTCGCCGAGCGCCTGGACCTTGCCGGTGTCCAGGTCGACCGCATGCACCTCGCAGGCCAGGCAGCCGGGGTCGGGCTCCGGGGTCGCCCAGCTGAGTATGGCGAGGGGGCCGCCGTCCGGCCGCTGCGCCACTTCGACGACATGCCTGTCGCCGAGCCCGTCCACCATGCGCGCCCGCCCGGAATCCAGCTCGAGCACCCACAGCCGGCCCTGGGGCGCCCGTTCTCCCCACACCTTGGCGTCGTCGCGTTCGGCCGTCCTGCGCTCGTCCTCTTCGGTCGGCGGCTTCGCGGCCACCACCGCGATCCGCCGGCCGTCGGCGAGCGGAAGGTAGCCCGAGATGCCTGCCCGCCAGGCGGTCAGCGGCTCCGCCTCGCCGCCCTCGAGGGATATCCGGTGCAGCTGGATGGTGCCGCGCCGCGCCCGATCCGATCCGAAGTAGAGCGAGGTCGAATCCGGCGCCCAGCAGCGTGTAGGCGACCCAGCGGCCGTCCGGGGAGATCACCGGCTGCAGCGGGCGGGCACTGTCCACGACCAGGTGCGGCGTGAGCTTACTCGGCAAACTCGTCCTCCAGCGTCAAAGGTGGCCCCGGACAGCCGCCGCCGGTGCGCCCTGCCCGCCGGGGTCGAGAAGGCCCGCCGAGGCCCTCGTCGCAGAGCACCGGCAGGCGGAGAAGGCGCGGGTCGCTGCCGGTGTCCTCTGCGCTTGGCCTCCTCGGAGGCCGGGAGAGGTCAGGCGGTGAAGGGGCGGACGGCGGTGACCGCGCTGACCGGCAGGGGGCCGTACAGGTGGGGGAAGCCGTTTTCGAGGCGCACGTCCAGGCCCGCCGGGTCGATGTCGAGAACGAGCAGCGGCTCGGTGACGTCGGCGTAGAAGGTGGAGTGGACGCCGCGCAGCTGGGCCAGGTCGCGGCTGCAGTGGATGAAGCCCACGTCGTCGAGGGAGCGGCCCAGGGTCGAGACGCGGTACTCCCCCGCCTGGCGGGCGCTGTGCCAGTCGGCTCGCAGGGCGAGATGGTGGATCGTCATGCGGTCCATTCGCGGTCGAGGATGGCGTAGACCGCTTCGCTGACCCATGCGCCCTTGACGATCTCGCTGTCGATGAAGGTGGCCTCGTGGCGCATGCCGAGCTTTTCCAGGACGCGGGCGGAGGCGGCGTTGGCGGCGTCGAGGCGGCCGATGACGCGGTGCAGGCCGAGGCTGTCGAAGGCGAGGCGGAGCAGGGCGCGGCCGGCTTCGGGGGCGTAGCCGTGGCCGTGGTGGCCGGGGTGCAGGACGTAGCCGATCTCGCCCTGGCGGTTGGGCTTGCTGGTCCAGATGAGCAGGCAGTTGCCGACGAGCTCGCCGCTGTCGCTCAGGGTGATGGCCAGGTCGAGCGCGTCGCCCTCGTCGAGGAGGGCGGTCTGGGAGATCTTCTTGTCGAGGAAGGCGCGGCTGGTGTCGCGGTCGCGGGGCCCCCAGTAGAGGTGGCGGGTGACCTCGGGAAGGCTTTCGTAGGCGTGGACGGCGTCGAGGTCGCCCGGGGTGAACGGCCGCAGGGTGAGGCGGTCGGTGGTGAGGGGATAGTGGGGTTTGAGCACGGGGGCAGTGTAGGGAGCGGTGGCGGGGGCGGCAAAGAGTTTTCCGTCGCCGGTGGCTGGGTCAGTGGGCGCCCGCGAGGTTGAGGACGACGACGCCGCCGATGATGAGCAGGATGCCGCCGATCTTGAGCGGGGTGAGGGTCTCCCCCAGGAACACGGCGCCGATCAGGGCGATGGCGGCGGTACCGGCGCCGGACCAGACGGCGTAGGCGGTGCCCACCTCGAGGTGGAGTTTGAGCGCCTGGGCGAGCAGGACGAAGGAGACGATGTAGCCGGCGGCCACGACGGCGCTCCAGCCGAGATGGGTGAAGCCGTTGCTGAGTTTGAGCGCGGAGGTGGCCAGGACCTCGGAGACGATGGCGAGGGCGAGCAGGAGCCAGGCCATGGGTGGTCATCCCCCAGACGGTGAGCGGTGCGGGCGTACCACTTTAGGCCGGGGGTTGTGGCGCGGCTCTGGGCGAGGTGCCGGCCGACGCGTGGCGCGCGCCCCACGTCGCGGCGCGTCCGGCCGGCGGGGAGCGGGCGGGTGTGCGGGAACCGCTTGAAAACGCAGTCGAATGCGTGTTCCACTGGGGGGTGTGGCTTGGGACGCGCTTTCGCTGGTTGAGGCCGCCGACGATCGCCCGCTGATCGAGCGGCGCGCGGTGGTGCGTGGCGGCTTCTACGAGCTGCAGGCCCGCACGATGATCGAGCGGGTGCCGCAGGCCGCGGGCATCGCCCAGAGGTGGGCGCTGTCCCCTTACCGCGGTTGCGCTCATGCCTGTCTCGGGTGCGGCGCCCGTGGCGGGCACCGGCGGCTGGGGCTGGACGCGGGCGGCGATTTCGACACGCGCATCGTGGTCAAGCCCAACGCGGTGGCGCGGTTGCGGGCGGAGCTGGCGCGCTGGGACGGCCGGGAACTGGCCGTCGGGGTCAGCGGCGACTGCTACCAGGCGGCCGAGGAGACCTACCGGCTGATGCCCGGCGTGATCGCGGCGCTGGCAGGGGCGGGGGTGCCGTTCACCGTCTACACCAAAAGCGCGCTGGTGCTGCGCGACGCCGGGCTGCTGGCGCGGGCGGGGGCGCGGGTTGCGGTGTCGATCGCGTTCGTCGACGAGCGGATCCGGCGGGCGGTCGAGCCGGGCGCGCCCGGCGCGCAGGCGCGGCTGGAGCTGGTGTCGGCGCTGGTGGAGGCGGGCGTGGACTGCCGGGTGCTGATGGCCCCGGTGCTGCCGCTGCTCAGCGACGCCGCCGACCAGCTGACGGCCACGGTGCGGCGCATCGCGGGGGCGGGCGCGCGGGCCGTGGAGCCGGTGGTGCTGCGGCTGCCGCCCGGCACCCGGGCGTGGTATGCGCAGTGGCTGGCACGGGCGCATCCGCACCTGGTGGAGCGCTATGAGGAGCTCTACGATCGTGCGGGCCTGCCCTCCCCCGGCTACGAGGAGCGCATCACGGGGCAGATCGCCGGGCTGTGCCAGGTGTACGGGATGGCGTGCGGGGCGCCGCCGCCGCGGCCGCTCGAGCCCAGGGCGGCGCAGCTCGCCCTCGTGTGAGCCCGGAGACGTCGGCAAAAAGGGTTCGACGGCGCTGCTAGCGTGCTGGCCATGAATGTCATCGATGGAGAGGCGTTCGCCGAGCGCGGGTTCGCCAAGGTCGAGGCTGTGGTGCCGCGCGAGGTGGGCGACGCGGCCAGGGCGCTGCTGTGGCAGCGCATCGGCCTGTCTCCCGACGACCCTTCGGGGTGGACCAAGCCGGTGGTGTGGACCGCCGACCTGACCGGTGAGGGGCCGTTCGGGCAGATCATGGGCAGTGAGCGGCTGCGCGCCGCGCTGGACGCGGTGGCGGGGCACGGCAGGTGGGTGCCGCGCGGCAGCGCGGGCAACATCCCGGTGCGGTTCCCGGGGGTGGCGCCGGCCGATGACCGCGGCTGGCACATCGACGCCAACACCGTTCTGCCGGACGGAGGCTACGGGGTGAGCGGGCGTCCGCAGACGCTGCTGCTGCTGGTGCTGATGTCGGAGGTGGGGCCGGACGACGCGCCGACCAGGGTCCGGGCCGGCAGCCAGCGGGACGTGGCCGCCCTGCTGGACGAGCGGGTGCACGACCCGGCAGAGCTGGGGCCGCTGCTGGACGCGGCGGGGCGGGAACGGCCGGTGGAGCTGGCCACCGGCCTGCCGGGAGACGTGTACGTCGTGCATCCGTTCACGGTGCACGCCGCCCAGGAGCATCGGGGTGAGCGGCCGCGGTTCATGGCGCAGGCGCCGGTGTTCCTGGCCGGGCCGCTGGCCCCGGGCGACGACTCCCCGCTGGGCAGGGCCGCGGGCTGGTCGTGACGGCCCGCCTGCGGGGGTGCGCGCCGGAGCGCCCCGGCGGGCGGGTGCGAGGACGCGGGAGGTTCAGCGTGAGCCGGACTGCAGGTAGGTCAGGACGGCTCTCACCCGCCGGTTGTCGTCGTCGGAAGGGGCGAGTCCCAGCTTGAGGAAGATCGCCGTGATGTGCTTGCCGACCGACTTCTCGGTGATGAACAGCCTGCCGGCGATGGCGGCGTTCGAGCGTCCCTCGGCCATGAGCTCGAGCACCTCGCGTTCGCGCGCCGTCAGCCCGGAGAGCGGTTCGTCGCGGCCGCGCCGGGTGAGCAGCTGGGCGATCACTTCGGCGTCCATCGCGGTGCCGCCCGCGGCCACCCTCCGTACGGCGTCGACGAATTCGGCGACCTTGCCGATGCGGTCCTTGAGCAGGTAGCCGACCCCGTTGCCGCTGGAGAGAAGTTCTCTGGCGTAGAGCTGTTCGACGTACTGCGACAGGATCAGCACCGGCAGGCCGGGCTGGGTGCGGCGGGCCTGGACGACCGCGCGCAGGCCGTCGTCGGTGAGGGTGGGCGGCAGCCGTACGTCGACCACGGCGATGTCCGGCCGGTGCCGGGTCAGCGCGTCCAGCAGCAGCGGCCCGGTGGCCACGGCGTCGACGACGTCGAAGTCGTGCGCGCCCAGCAGCCGGATCAGCCCGTCTCTGAGCAGAGCGTGGTCTTCGGCGACGACAACGCGCACGGCACCTCCATGATGATCTCGGTGGGCCCGCCGGCAGGGCTGCGCACGGCGAGGGCGCCGTCGAAGACGGACAGGCGCTCGCGGATGCCGGCCAGGCCGCTGCCGTGACGGGGGCGAGCGCCGCCGGCGCCGTCGTCGCCGACGACGAGCCGCAGCACGCCCTCCTCGTACGTCAGGCGCATCCAGGCGCGGCCGGCGCAGCTGTGCTTGGCGATGTTGGCCAGCGTTTCGACGGCGGCGAAGTACATCGCCGACTCCACCGGCGGCGAAGGACGCCCGGCCACGCCGAGGTGCGTGCGCACCGGCACCGGGCACAACATCGCGGCGGCCTCGAGGGCGCCGGGCAGGCCCCGGTCGGCGAGTACGGGCGGGTGAACGCCCCGGACCAGATCCCGCAGCTCGGCCAGCGCGGTGGTCGCCGACTCCCGCGCCTCCACCACGAGCCGGCGCGCGTGCTCGGGGTCGCCGGCGATGGAATGCTCGGCCAGTCCCAGGCTCATCGTGAGCGCGACCAGCCGGGCTTGGGCGCCGTCGTGGAGGTCGCGCTCGATGCGGCGAAGCTCGGCCGCCTGCGCGTCGACGGCGGTCGTCCGCGAGGCGGTCAGCTGGGCCACGCGCGCGGCCAGCTCCGCACGGTCGGATGGCATCAGCAGATGCCAGGTCGCCTTCGCCTGCAGGCGGCTCAGCCAGGGCAGCAGGAGCCACGCGGTCAGGAGGAGGAGCGCGGCCACGAACGCCTCGGCCACCTTGCCGGGCAGGTCCTTCGGCTTGCTGATCACCGCCGCGGCCGCGAGCAGCAGCCCCGCCGGCGGGAGCGCGGTGGCGATGGCGAGCGGCCCGAAGGCGAGCAGCCAGCGCAGCTCGCGCCGCGTGCGCGGGTCGCGCAGGCGCGCGCCGAGCCGCCGGACGAGCCCGCCACCGTACGGTGGCCTGACGGTGGGGAGCGGGTCGCCGTGGGCGGCGCCGAGCACGCGCGCGGCCCGTTCGCGCTGCAGCCCGGCCAGCACCCGGACCAGCGCCAGCCCTTCGGCCAGCACGGGCAGGCCCAGACCTGCCACGGGCAGCGCCACCAGCCCGGCCAGGACAAGTGCTGTCAGCGACAACGCCGCGACGCCTGCGGCGAGGCCGAGCGCGAGGTGGCCCGCGGAGGCCGTGCGGCGCCGTGCGTCGGCGCGCAACCGCTGCACGAACATCCTTCGTCTCCCTTCGTCGGGGCCTATTGTCGCGCCCCGCGCATGGCCGCGCAGTAGACCTGGACCCCCCTCCCGGTGGGGGTCCCTGCCCCGGCCGGGTGGAGGTTCAGCTCCGTGGTGGCCGGTGCGGGCGGTCGTGAGGATGGGTCCCATCCCAGCGACGAAGGAGTTCACCCGTGCGCGCACGCCTCACGATCACCGCCGTTTCGGCCCTCGTGGCCGTCTCCCTGCCGGCCACCCACGGGCCGGCCACCCACGGGCCGGCCACCCACGGGCCGGCCACCGCAGCATGGGCCGCCGACGGGCCGCTGCTCCGCGACCGGGACTGGGGGCCGTGCCCCGCCGGTTCCGCGCCCTCAGGCGGCTGGCCCGCCGAGGCCAGGTGCGCCACCCTGCGGGTGCCCCTGGACTACGGCAGGCCGCGCGGGCGGACGATCGCCATCGCCGTCTCCCGCGTGCCGGCCGCCGGGCCGGGACGGCGGGGCGTGATGTTGTCCAACCCCGGCGGCCCGGGCGTGCCCGGGCTGGCCAGTACGGTCGCCTTCGCCGTCATGGGCCCTCCGGCCGTGCAGCGGGCCTTCGCGCAGTACGACCTGATCGGGTTCGACCCGCGCGGAACCGGCAGGAGCAACCCGATCTCCTGCGGTCTGACCGGCGAGCAGATCATCGACGCCCAGGTGCCGTTCCCGCGGCCCGGCGACGCCTCCATGGCCGAGTCGATCGCCGCCTCCTGCGCGCGCAACGCCGCGCCCGTGTCGGCGCACATCACCACCGCCGACACCGCCAGGGACATGGACCTGCTGCGCAGGGCACTGGGCGAGGAGAAGATCTCCTTCTACGGCAACTCCTACGGCACCTACCTGGGCGTCGCCTACGCCACGATGTTCACCCGGCACACCGACCGCGTCACCCTGGACTCCAACGTCGACAGCCAGCACGGCTGGTACCACCAGAACCGGCTGATCGGACGGGCCACCGAACGCCGCTTCGACGACTTCGCCGCCTGGGCCGCCGGCCAGGGCCTGCCGCTCGGCGCGGACGCCCCCGCCGTCCGCGCCCGCTTCCTGGCGCTGGCCGGACGCCTGGACGCCGACCCGGCGGGCGTCGTCGACCTCACGGTCGACGGCCGCCGGCTGCGCATGGCCGCGTACGCGCTGCTGCGCTCCGACACCACATTCCCCGCCCTGGCCGGGCTGCTCCAGCATCTCGACCGGCTCCCGGGAGCGCCCGGCGAGAAGGCGGTCCACGAGCTTCTGAGCGCGCTGACCGACGCCGTCACCGCAGGCGGCGACGGGGAGGTCTCCGCCTACCTCGCCGTACGGTGCTCCGACACCGCATGGCCGCGCGAGCTGGAGGTGTACCGGCGCAACACCCGGGCCGACGCCAGGCGTTACCCCATCACCCAGGGCGGGTTCGCCGGCGTCGACGCCTGCGCCTTCTGGCCGGGCGGGCCCGCCGGCGAACCGGTCAAGGCCGGCCCCCGCGGCCCGCGCAACATCCTCATGCTCAACAACACCCGCGACCGGATCTCCGACCTCGGCGGGGCGCTGGCCACCCGCCGCGCCTTCGGCAGGAGGGCGGCGTTCGTCACCGTGCAGGGATGGAACCACGGCATTCTCGGCAACGGCAACGGCTGCGCCGACGCCCTCATCGCCGGCTGGATCGGCCGCGGCGCCCTGCCCGGCAAGGACGTGTCCTGTCCGGCCGGCCCTGAAATCCGCTGACCGGCCGGGCGTCACGACCGGGATCGGAAGGCGGCCACTTCCTCGGCTGCCTCGTTCAGGGGCGGCCCCGGCGTTCGTGGACCCGGAGGGCCGGTGGACCGGTTGGGGCTTGCTGTCCAGACGGCGGATCCGCCGTGGTCGGGGTTCGTCCCGGCGAGGTCACTACGGCGCCGTCAGCCGCGGCGACCCGGGGGGCAGGACGGTTGGGGCTGGACCGGCGGGTGTGTGGGGCACGGGTATCGGGCTCCGGTGGTCGCTGGGGCGGGTGCCGCGCAGTCGTTTGAACGCCACGCTCAGTGCGAAGGCATTGGCGTAGCCCACCTTCCTTGCGATCGTGTCCACCGTGTGGTCTGTCTCGCGCAGCAGGTCGGCGGCCAGGGCGATCCGCCAGCTCGCGAGGTAGGACATCGGCGGTTCGCCGACCAGCGCGGTGAAGCGCCGGGCGAGCGCCGCCCGCGACACCCCCACCTTGGAGGCCAGGTCCGCCACCGTCCACGGGTGGGCGGGGGCGTCGTGGAGCAGTCGCAGCGCGGCGCCTGCGACCGGATCGTTCAGCGCGCGGCACCACGCCGGGGCGTTGGTGTCGGGGTTGTCGAACCAGGTGCGCAGCGCGGAGACCAGCATGAGGTCCAGTAGCCGGTCCAGCACCAGCTGTTGTCCCGGACGGTCTTGGGCGATCTCTTCGGCCACCATCTCCGCCGATGGGTAAGGGCCTCCCTCGGTCGACACCACCAGCACAGCGGGCAGGGCCCGCAGCAGCCGGTCACTGAGTTCTCCCCAGCGCTCGAAAGCACCGCTGACCAGCACGGGGGCCTCGTCGGATGGCGTTCCGCAGGTCCGGGCGGGTCTGGAGGCGTGGTCGACGCCTTCGGCGCCCGGGCAGTAGTCGGCGCTGGTCACCACCAGCGAGGGTGTGGACGCGGGGTCGTCGGCCACGGTGTAGGGCACATCACCGCGGACGACGGCGATGTCGCCGACGCCGATGGGGACCGGTTCGTGCTGGTCGACAACGATCCAGGCGTGACCGTTCAGCATCACGGCCAGGGTCAGCGGGGCGCCGCCGGCCATCCGCAGTGCCCAGGGCGGTCGCATGATGGTCCGCCGGAAGACGGCGCCGCGCGCGCGTACCTCTGCCAGTAGCTGCGACACGGCGTCCACGCCCCCACTGTAGACGCTGAGACATCAAAGTGAGCTATCCGGCCATGGTCTGTCCCGTCGGCAGCCGGTTGGCTGGGGCCATGACTGAACTTCCGATTCTGGTGACCGGTGCGACGGGGAAGTCCGGCCGCCGCGTCGTCAGCCAACTGCGGGCCAGGGGCCTGCCGGTTCGCGCGGCGGGCCGCAACGGCGAGCACGTCTTCGACTGGACCGACCGGGGCACCTGGGACGCCGCTCTGGAGGGCGTGCGGTCCATCTACATCGTGCAGTTGGACGGCACCAAGCTCGTCCGCCCGTTCGTCGAGCGGGCGGCGCGGCACGGGGTGCGGCGAATCGTACTGGCCTCCGGGCGCGGGATCGACATGCCCGGCTACGCCCAGGACAGCAGCGGCGTCCTGGAGGGCCTCCTCGACAGCGAGACCGCCGTGCGGGAGAGCGGGCTGGAGTGGACGATCAGCAGGCCGGGCTGGTTCGCGCAGAACTTCAGCGAGGGCTTCTTCGCCGACGCCGTCCGTGCCGGTGAACTGCGGCTCCCCGCCGGCGACGGGGCGACCGCCTTTGTCGATGCCGAGGACATCGCCGCGGTGGTGGTCGCCGCGCTGACCGAGGACCGGCACGCGGGCCAGATCTATGAGCTGTCCGGCCCTCGAGCGGTGACGCTGGGCGAGGCGGTCGCCACGATCTCTGAGGCCACCGGCCGCGAAGTACGGTACGTGCCGCTCTCCGTCCAGGGCTACGTCGCCGAACTCGTCCAGCAGGGATGGCCGCCTGCGGACGCCGAAAGCTTCGCGGACGTCATCGAGCCCCTCAGGACGGGCAAGGACGAATACGTCTCCAACGGTGTGCAGCGGGCCCTTGGCCGCCCACCGCGGACCTTCGCCGAATTCGCCAGGTCCACTGCCGCCGCAGGTGGCTGGCCGGCCTGACCTCCTCATCCGGGATGACCCATCAGAACCGGCGGCCATCCAGGGCCATCACGGGCCTGGACGACCGCCGGTTCCCGAGCCACCGCCCGGCCTCCACCACCGCGCCCCCACCCAGATGAGCGACGCCACCCGGGCAGAGATCACGATCAAGGCCGCCGCCACGCCGATCACCTCTGCACGATGACCCGTACGGCGGGGGACGCGGTCGCGGCGCTGCAGAGCGTGATGCGTGCTGCCGGCAGCGCCCTGACTCGATGGTGGTGCAGCCGGCGGCGACCAGGTCGAGAATCGTTGCCGTGGTCGGTGCTCGCCGCTTGCCAAGGCACTACTCTTTGGTACCATGTAGTGGTACTCGGTGGCACAATATACCAGGAGAACCGAAGAGGATCCGCGATGGACGACCTGACGGAGATGCTGAAGGGCACGCTTGAGGGATGCGTGCTTGAAATCATCGGGAGCGAGGAGACCTACGGGTACGCCATCACGCGTCGGCTGAACGAACTCGGCTTCGCCGACGTCGTCGAGGGGACGGTTTACACCATCCTGCTGCGGCTGGAAAAGAACGGGCTCGTCCAGGTCACGAAACGACCGTCCGGGCTGGGGCCGCCGCGCAAGTTCTACGCGCTCAACGACGCGGGACGCGAAAGACTCGCAACGTTCTGGGCGAAATGGGAGTACATCACATCACGGATCGACAAGCTGAAGGAGGGTGGGAGATGAACCTCTGGGAGGCCATGACGGGCAGCGATCTCACCAGGGAATGGAAGGCGTTCGAAGCCCGGGCCGAGGCATTGCCGGCCGACTACCGGGCGGCGTGGGAAGAGATCAAGGTCCATCTTTTTCCCTACTCGGACTTCACAGGTCGAAACCTGATGCCGATTCTCGACGGCGCCCTGGGGCTGCTCGAAGAGACGGCGTCCGGCGGGCGGAGCGTGCGCCAGGTGCTGGGTGACGACTTCGAGGGCTTCTGCGCGGAGCTGGCCGGCGGAGAGAGGGCCCGCAGCTATCGCGACCGGTGGCGCGAGCAGTTGAACAGGAACGTCGCAAGGAAAGTGGGCCGGCTAGGAGGCTGACGTGGGCATCCAAGACGTCATCGAGGGCAAGAGGCGGTGGCGGGCGCACATGGCGCGGGTCAAGGCGCTCCCGCCGGACTATCAGATCGTCTACAAGGAGATGCAGAGGTACCTCTTCAAGGCCGGACCGATCGACTTGCTTGACGGGCTCTCGCTCTCGGGGATCATCGATTTCTTCGAGGAGGGCGTCGCGACCGGCAAGGGAGTCCTGGAACTCGTCGGCAACGATGTCGCTGCCTTCTGCGACGACCTGATCAAGGACTCGCGCGCCCGCGCGGATATTCATCAGGAGTCGGGGGTGGACCTGTAGTGGAACCGGTCCGTACGGTAAGCGCCTTGCCACAGGCCGGGGCAGGGTCCTACAGGGCTCGCGCGGGGTCGTTAGCGTACGTTCCCGTTTCGGCGCAGCCCACCTGTGATCATGGTTTCGGGGTGGATCGGCTGGTGGGTGACGCCTGGCGACGGTGATCTTCGTGTCCTGGCTGTGAGGGTGTCCGTCGACCTCTCGGAAGCGTCCGAAACCCCGACACGGAATCAACGTTGAAAACAGCCGTCACCGAGCCGGGTTTCGGTACATGATCGAGGCTATGAGAACGGAGAGCCGATGCCACCAGGGCTCGGTCGACATCAGCCCTTTGACGCCGGCTGCTGGATCGCTGGGGCGGCGTCGGCCGGGCCGGCGGCAATGACTGCGTCGAGCATGCCTTGTGACGCCTGCAGGTCTTTGATCGCGTGGGTGATGCGCTCGCGCTCTTTGCGCAATTGCGCTACCAGGTCGGAGCACACGGGCGCAAGGTTCGGGCCGTCGTCGCGGACGCAGGGCAGGACCTGGGCGATGGTGTCGCCACCGCCGTGGAGGAGGGCGTGGAGACCTTCGCCATCGCCGGGTACTCGCTCGGCAGCCCGGTCGCCATCCGGGCCGCCACTCGTCACCCTGATCGCGTGACCGCTCTGGTCCTCACCGCGGGCTTCGCCCACCCCAACCCGCGGTTCCTGCTCGCGGCCCGGATGTGGCGCGACCTGCTCCGCGCGAACGACCTGGAGCACCTGGCCGGCTTCCTGGCCCTCATCGGCCTCAGCGCCCCCGCCCTGGACGCCGTCAGCCAGGACGACCTCGACACGGCCATCAAGACCACCGCGGCCACGACCCCGCCGGGCGCGCCGGAGCACCTCGACCTGCTCATCAACCACGTCGACGTACGGGCTGATCTCACGGCGCTCAGGGTGCCGACCCTCGTCATCTCCACCACGCTCGACCAGCTCGTCACCCCGCACCACCACCGCCAGCTCAGCAACGCCATCCCCGAGGCTCGCTACGCCGAGATCCCCACCGGGCATCTCCCCTTCGTCGAGCAGCCCGAGCAGTGGGGCACCCTCATCCGCGACTTCCTCCGCGACAGCCGCACCTGACGACAGCCCCGCACCGACGAAGCGCATGCCGTCGATCGCGGCGACCATCCCGCCACCCAGCGCCCGGGCGAAGCCGATGGCGGCCTGGGCCTCGACCAGGTGCGGGTTGGCCGCGGTGAAACCGGCGGCGCGCAGGTAGGTGCGGCCGGCGTGCCCGATCCGGCGCCGGTCCAGCGCGGGTACGCCGGGGCTGGACCGGCCCGTATCCGATGTTGAGGGCTTGGCTGGTCAGGCAGGCCGCCACGGTGACGTTCAGGTCCGCCATCCGGCTCGTCCCGCCGGACAGGGCGGTCAGCGAGGAAGGAACTGCGGCACCCAGCCCATCACCTCCAGGACCTGGTCCCCGATGTCGATGCGGGGGCAGCATGGCCGCCACCCGCTTGCGCAGATCGATCAGCGACGGCGGATCCTTGATCGCCTTGTCGCTCGTGGTGGATCTTCCCCTGCCCGTCCACCCGCACGTCGGCGTTGGCCGCCAGGCGTCCGCCCAGGTCCTGATCACTAAGGAACTCGACCGGCATGGCCCGCACCATAGAACCCAAGCACCACGAGCCGAACGATAAGCGATCGGACCGTTACGTAGGGCTGCGCCGAAACGGGAACGTACACTAACGACCCCGTGCGAGCCCTGCAGGACCCTGCCCTGGCCTGCGGGCGACGTCGCGTCGGCGGCCGTGTCAGCGCGGCAACGGTCCGGTGTCAGCGCTTTCGGTGATGGTGGATGCCATGAACCGTTCGGCGATGGCGCAGTCCGCTCCCACGCTCTCAAGCTTCCGCTCTGCACCTCATCCATGCGGTGTTGCTCGGTCCAGGTAGTCGGTGATACTTTGTACCGGTAGTAAGCACCACCGAGTAGTCCACGGCCGGCAAGGCATCCCCGGGACAGGCTCGAAACGGAGATGCCCAAGGGAACGCTGGAGGGCATCGTCCTGGCGCCCCCTGTCCAGCCGGCCCGCCTACGGCTACGAGATCACGGCGTGCTGCGGGATCAGCGCTTCTCCGACATCGACGAGTTCTGGCGGACCTGGGGCTTCCCGGCCGACCGGCTCGAACAGCTCCGCACGGGAGGCAAGGAGACATGACGACAGGAACGAGCGAGCCGAAGAGCCGCTACCAGCAGTACTTCGAGATAGTCACCGGATCGCTGGAGGAGAAGAAGCGCTACCGGCGGTACAAGGCACGTATCAAGCAGCTTCCCGAGAACTACCGCATCGCGGTCGAAGCGCTGGAGCGGTACCTGATGCACTTCGGGCCGGTCGACGGCGCCGGGGCGATGGCGATGTACGACGACCTTGCCGAGCTGTTCGAGCAGGCCGCGGCGGACGGCACCCCCATCCGCGACATCTTCGGCGAGGACCCGGTGGAGTTCGTCGAGGCGTTCGTGGCCAACTACCCCCTCGGCCAGTACAGGAACCGGGAGCGCAACCGCCTCGCCAGCGCCGTCGAGCGAGCCGCCGGCGAGAACTCCACGACGAAGGACAGGACGGACTGATGACGACACAGCAAGCTGCGGCGATCCAGGTGCAGGGCCTGGAGAAGTCGTACAAGGAGCTGCGGGTGCTGCGCGGCGTGGACTTCACCGTGGCGCGGGGCAGCATCTTCGCCCTGCTCGGCTCCAATGGGGCGGGCAAGACCACGGCCGTGAAGATCCTTTCCACGCTGCTCAAGGCCGACGCGGGGACGGCACGGGTGAACGGCTTCGACGTCGCCGCCCAGGCCGCGGACGTACGCGCGTCGATCAGCCTCACGGGGCAGTTCGCCGCAGTGGACGAGATCCTCAGCGGGCGGGAGAACCTCGTGCTGGTCGCCCGGCTGCGGCATCTCAAGGACGCGGGCGCTATCGCGGATGAGCTGCTCGCCCGCTTCTCCCTCACCGACGCGGGCGGACGGAAGGTCGCGACGTATTCCGGCGGCATGCGCCGCCGCCTGGACATCGCGATGAGCCTCATCGGGAACCCGCCCGTCATCTTCCTCGACGAGCCGACCACGGGCCTCGACCCCCAGGCCCGCATCGAGGTCTGGCAGGCCGTCAAGGAACTCGCCGGCCGCGGCACCACGGTGCTGCTCACCACGCAGTACCTGGACGAGGCCGAACAGCTCGCCGACCGGATCGCGATCCTCCACGAGGGCCGGATCATCGTCAACGGCACCCTGGCCGAGCTCAAGCAACTGCTCCCGCCCGCCAAAGTCGAATACGTCGAGAAGCAGCCGACCCTCGAGGACGTCTTCCTCACCCTCGTCGGCACGAAGGCCTGAGGAACAACGATGAGCAAGCACTTCTTCACCGACACGACCGTCCTGCTGGGACGCTCCTTGCGTCACATCACGCGCAGCCCCGACACCATCATCACCACCGCGATCATGCCGATCGCCATGATGCTGATGTTCGTCTACGTGTTCGGCGGCGCGATCAGAACAGGGTCGGACTCGTATGTGAACTACATGCTGCCCGGCATCCTGCTCATCACGGTGGCCTCCGGCATCGCCTACACCGCGTACCGGCTGTTCATGGACATGAAGGGCGGCATCTTCGAGCGCTTCCAGTCCATGCCGACCGCGCGGTCGTCGGTGTTGTGGGCGCACGTGCTGACCTCGCTGGTCGCCAATCTGATCTCCCTCGTAGTCGTCATGCTCGTGGCCCTGCTGATGGGCTTCCGCTCCTCGGCGGGAGTGCTGGCGTGGCTGTCGGTGGCGGGCATCCTGATCCTGTTCACCTTGGCGTTGACCTGGATCGCCGTCATCCCCGGCCTGTCCGCCAAGACCATGGAAGGCGCGAGCGCGTTCTCCTACCCGCTCATCTTCCTGCCCTTCCTCAGCTCGGCCTTCGTGCCCACCGACACCATGCCCGGCCCGCTGCGCGTCTTCGCCGAACACCAGCCGGTGACCTCCATCGTCAACGCCATCCGCGCCCTGTTCACCGGGCAGCCGGTCGGCACCGACATCTGGATCGCCCTCGCCTGGTGCGCCGGCATCCTCACCGTCGCGTACGGCATCGCCATGAGCACGTACCGCCGCAAGATCTCCTAGGCGAGTCCATCGCGCATGTCATGATCCCTCGACCCCGTCCCCTGTCAGGCCGCCTCCGGCGCGCCGGAGGCGGCCTGACAGGAGAACTGCTTCACGGCATCGCGTGGACGTGGTTACAGCGGTCAGGCGCACCGGCCGTCACGACCGGGAGCGGAAGGCGGCCAGTTCCTCGGCGGCCTCGTTCAGGTCCTTGGCCGTGTCGATGGCGCGCCAGTACACCCCTTGCGGCAACTCGTAGCCCGCCAGGCGGCGCCGGCGGGCCAGGTGCGGGAAGGTGCTGCGCTCGTGGTCGCCCCTGTCCGGCAGCATCGAGGCGAACGCGGCGGAGAAGACGTAGACGCCGGCGTTGACCGGACAGGGCGAGGGCGGTGCCTCGACGAAGTCGAGGACGTTGCCGAACCGGTCGACGTCGACGGTGCCCCACGGCAGCCGTGGGCGGGCCAGGGCGAGCGTGGCGTGGGCGTCGCGCTCGTGATGGAAGGCCGCCATGGCGCGCAGGCCGAAGCGGGTCCAGATGTCGCCGTTGGTGGCGTACCACGGCTCGCCGGGGCGCGGCAGCGAGGCGGCGGCGAACTTCAGGCCGCCCCCACGTCCGAGCGCCTCCGTCTCGACCACCGGGATGACCTTGAGGGGCAGGGACACCGTGCCGAGCCAGCCGAGCACCACCTCGGCCAGGTAGCCGCAGGAGATGACGACGTCGCTCACTCCCTCGGCCGCCAGCCATTCCAGCTGGTGGCCGATGATGGGCAGGCCGGTGCCGGGAATCTCGACCATCGGCTTGGGCCGGGTGTCGGTGTAGGGGCGCAGGCGTGAGCCCTGCCCGCCGGCGAGGATCACGGCCTGAGTCACCGGCCGCGAGGCGGGCGGCGACTCCCCGGCGGACGGGATGAGATCGTCGATGGTCATGTCGGCAATCCAGGAGGGCTCGGGGCGGCCGGTCGCCGGGTTCGGCCCGCAGCCGCCGCGCGGTCACGGCCCGGCAGGGGAGGTCGCGGGTTCAGGTGACGCGGCGCTGCAGGAGCATGCCCGGCCACTCCCCCACGGTGAAGGGGGCCGTGCGGGTGAAGCCGCAACTTTCGTAGTAGGCGACCAGGCGGCCGTCGTCGCCGGCGTAGCAGTCGACGCGCAGCAGGCTCACGCCGAGCTCGCGGGCCCGCTCGTAGGCGTGATCGAGCAGGGCCCGGCCGACGCCCTGCCCGGCGAAGGCCTGGTCGATGACCAGGCACTGGACGTACAGCTCGCTCTCGGCGGCGGGGGTGACGTAGTCGTGGGGGGCGCCGACGACCAGGCAGCCGGCGGGCCGGCCGGCGACCTCGGCGATGCGCATGCCGCCGCCTTCGGCCCAGCCGGCGATCTGCTGGGCGCGTTTGTCGTCGCCGGTGAACGGGCGGCTGCCCCACTGGCCGGTGCGGCCCTGCGAGACCAGCCAGGCCACGGCGCTGTCGAACATGGCCAGCACGGCGGGGACGTCGCCGCCGTCGCCTTTGCGGATGTGCATGGAGGTCAGGTCTTCTCCTTCAGGGCGCTGCCCTTCTTCCACTTGGAGAACGACAGCTGCCAGTAGCCCCAGCCGTTGTTCCATTCTAGGTCGCGGTCGGTGCCCTTGACGTCGACGACGTCTCCGCGCTGGACGTTGTCGAAGAACCATTTGGCCTGGTCGGGGCGGGCGTTGATGCAGCCGTGGCTGACGTTCTGCCTGCCCTGGGCCCAGACGTTGTTCTTGGCGTGGACGTACTCGCCGGAGTTGGAGATCCGCACCGCGTGGTCGATCATGACGTCGTAGTACTCGGGGTCGCCCTTCTTGCGGCCCGGGGAGATCATGCGGACGGGGTTCGCACGTTCCATGGTCAGGTGCACGCCGGAGGTGGTGGTGTACTCGCGGGTGGTGGCCTTGCCGGCGCTGATGCGCATGGTCTTGACGCGCTTGCCGTCCTTGTAGACGTACATCATGTGCTTGGCGACGTCGACCTTGCTGATCTGCTTGGCGCCGATCTTGAGGTTCGCGGTGTAGTCCTTGACGCCGTAGAGGCCCTTGCCGCCCTTGATGCCGGTGATATCGGCGTGGAACTTCACCGTCTGGTGGGCCGGCCAGTACTTGGCGGTGCGGTAGATGACCTTGTTGTCGGCGACCCAGCGCCAGGCGCCGTCGACGGGCTTCTCCGCCTCCACATCGAGGGCGCGCTCGATGGCGGCCTTGCTGGTGACGGGCTGGTTGAACGTCACGATGATGGGCGCGCCGACGCCGAGGGTCTCGCCCTTGGCGTTGGGGGTGACGTCGACGACCTGCAGCGCTCGCTCGGGCTTGGCGGTGGTGAAGCCGCTGGTGGAGGAGGTGGCGCCGGCCTTGGCGGTGACCGTGTAGTCGGTGGACGGCTTGAGCGGGGTCTTGGAGATCCACCGGGTCCTGTCGGCGTTGAAGCGGCCCTGGACCGGCTCGTCGTCGCCCTCGACGGTGACGTCCTCCAGGGCGCCGCCGGAGGCCGCGACGGTGATTCTCTTCTCCGGGCTGACCTTGGCGCTGCCCTCAGCGGGAGTGATCTTGATGGTGGGCGCCTGCGGGGTGGCCGAGGTGGTGGCCTCGGGCGCGTCAGGGGTTCCCGAGGGTGCGCCACCGGAGCATGAGGCCGTCAGCGCCGCCGCAGTGAGCAGCGCGAACGCGGTGGCGGGCTTCCTCCAAGCAGGCGCAGCGTTCAAGACGATCCTTTCCCATAAGGGCACCAAGGCACCCCAAAAACCATAATGCTCCTGCAAGTGAGACGACGAATGATTTAGGAGAGTTCGGTCACATTTCAATCACTTCTGCGCGGGTGATCTCCCGCAGGTCAGCGCGTTGCGAGGCGGTGGGTGAGGCCGGTGTGCCGGCGTCCCGCCCCTCTGGTGCGCACGGCCTGGGCCAGAGCCCGGCGCGAGCCGACGATCACGACGAGTTTCTTGGCGCGCGTGATGGCGGTGTAGAGCAGGTTGCGCTGCAACATCATCCAGGCGCTGGTGGCCAGCGGGATGACGACCGCGGGATATTCGCTGCCCTGCGAGCGGTGGATGGAGACGGCGTAGGCGTGGGCCAGCTCGTCCAGCTCGTCGAAGGCGTAGTCGACCGCCTCGTCCTCGTCGGTCAGGACGGTCAGCTTGTGCTCGTCGGGACGGATGTCGGTGACGATGCCGACCGTGCCGTTGAACACCCCGGCCGCGCCCTTGTCGTAGTTGTTGCGCAGCTGGGTGACCTTGTCGCCGACGCGGAAGACACGGCCGCCGTAGCGGCGCTCCGGCATGCCCTCCCGGGCCGGGGTCAGCGCCTCCTGCAAGGCCGTGTTGAGCGCGCCCGCCCCGGCCGCGCCGCGGTGCATCGGCGCCAGCACCTGCACGTCGCGGCGGGGATCGAGCCGGAAACGGCGTGGGATGCGGCGGGCGACCACGTCGACCGTCAGCGCCGCGATCTCCTCCGGCTCCTCGCACGGGAACAGGAAGAAGTCCCCCATGCCTTCCAGGACCGGATGGTGACCGGTGTTGACCCGGTGGGCGTTGACCACGACGCCGGACTCCTGGGCCTGGCGGAAGATCTGCGTCAGCCGCACGCGCGGCACGTCCTCGGCGGCCAGCAGGTCCTTGAGCACCTCTCCGGCGCCGACCGAGGGCAGCTGGTCGACGTCGCCGACGAACAACAGGTGCGCGCCCGGGGCGACCGCCTTGACGAGCTTGTTGGCCAGCAGCAGATCCAGCATCGACGCCTCGTCGACCACGACGAGATCGGCGTCCAGCGGGTTGTCGCGGTCGAAGGTGGCCTCGCCGCCCGGGCGCAGCTGCAGCAGCCGGTGCACCGTGGTGGCCTCGTGGCCGGTCAGCTCCGCCAGGCGCTTGGCGGCCCGGCCCGTCGGCGCGGCCAGGATCACCCGGGCCCGCTTCGCCCTGGCCAGCAGCACGATCGAGCGCACGGTGAAGCTCTTGCCGCAGCCAGGCCCGCCGGTCAGCACCGCGACCTTCTCCGTCAGCGCCAGGCGCACCGCCTGGCGCTGCTCGGCCGCCAGCTCGGCGCCCGTCTGGCCGCGCAGCCACTGCTCGGCCCGCTCCCAGTCGACGTCGGCGAACGCCTTGAGCCGGTCGTGGCCGTTGCCCAGCAGCCCCCGCAGGCCGGAGGCCAGCGACAACTCCGCCCGCTGGAAGGGCGGCAGGTAGACGGCCGGCACCACGTTGTCGCCCGCGGGGATCGGCTCGCGCACCACGCCCTCGGCCGCCACCAGCTCCTCCAGGCAGGCGGACACCAGGTCGGCGGGCACCTCCAGGATCTTGACCGCGTCGCCCACCAGGTTGGGGGCCGGCAGGTAGCAGTGGCCGTCGTCGGCGGCCTGCGACAGGGTGTAGCGCAGCCCGGCCATGACCCGCTCGGGGCTGTCGTGCGGGATGCCCACCGCCTGGGCGATGGTGTCGGCCGTCTTGAACCCGATCCCCCACACGTCGTCGGCCAGTTTGTACGGCTGCGTCCTGACGACGGAGATGGACGACTCGCCGTACTGCTTGAAGATGCGCACCGCGATCGAGGTGGACACGCCGACACCCTGCAGGAAGATCATCACCTCTTTGATGATCTTCTGTTCCTCCCAAGCGGCGGCGATCATCTTCGTCCGCTTGGGGCCCAGCCCCGGCACCTCGGCCAGGCGCCCCGGCTCCCGCTCGATGACCTCCAGCGTGTCGACGCCGAAATGGTCGACGATCCGCTCGGCCATCTTCGGGCCGATGCCCTTGATCAGTCCGGAGCCGAGATAGCGGCGGATGCCCTGCACGGTGGCCGGCAGCACCGTGGTGTAGGACCACACCTCGAACTGGCGGCCGTAGCGGGGATGGGAGGTCCAGCGGCCCCGCAGCCGCAGCGACTCGCCCACCTGCGCACCCAGCAGCGGGCCGACGACAGTCAGCAGATCGGAGCCGGAACGCTCGGTCGCCACCCGGGCGATCGTGTAGCCGCTGGTCTCATCGGCGTAGGTGACGCGTTCAAGCACTGCGCACAGTTCGGTAACGTTATTTTCTGCACCTGCGTCCGGCCTTCCCACACGATGAGATTAGGGCAGATCAACATCTCCCGGCACCTGCCCCGAGCCGCTGAGCCCTCGAATCATCATGAACGCGTGAGCACTTCTTCCCTCTCCGGGCCTTGATGGCGTCCCGCCGGGGCTTCACATCACCTCCTCCTCGGTCGCGGAGCGCGGCGGCGAGGACGAGCGCCCGACTCATCCTCGAACGCCCGGACCGAAACCCCGAGTTGGGTGGCACCGTCACCCGCTGCGGCCTGTGACTCTCCATTTCGGGGCTCATGACACGGATCCGAGCGGGCTACACCTATGTCAGACGGCGTCTGTCCGCCCGTCCCCATCAGAAACGGGGACGGCAGTTATGACGGGATTATGACGGCCCCATGGTTGCCTCGGGGGACCCAGACGCAACACATCCAAGGACGTAGGGAAAGGCAAATATGAGATCGCTGCTAAGGCTGGCGGCCACGGCTGCGCTTGTTGCCGTGGGCACTGCCAGCGTGGCCACGCCTGCCGGGGCCGCCTATGAGCCCTGGATCCGCGGGGAGTGGGGGACGTACGTTGCGACAACGCCCAACTTTAACGACACGCGGCACTGCACATGGGATCTGACGAATCGTGCCGCCCGGGCCTGCGCCACGAAGTCTGCCGTCTACGTCGGCGACGGTGCGCCGGACAGTCGGTCCGCGGTGGGTGAGATGGTCGTACACGTCCA
Source organism: Nonomuraea sp. NPDC049378 (assembly GCF_055586745.1). NCBI lineage: Bacteria > Bacillati > Actinomycetota > Actinomycetes > Streptosporangiales > Streptosporangiaceae > Nonomuraea > Nonomuraea sp. NPDC049378. Next base: position 27,611 of record NZ_JBVJHP010000013.1, on the reverse strand, counting down.
CGGCTCCACCCATAGGGTTGTGTGCCGCAACGGCGCCGGCTACGGAAAATGGGTCAAGTGCTCGATCGACACCACTGGCGCGTCTTACATCGAGGTCGGGGCAGGAACGTACGGCTATGACGGCTACCACGGCTTCAGGGCTCCGAGAGGAGTTTACGCGTGGCCTACCTAGGATGGGGAGATCGACGTCAGCCTGCAGGCTCCGGTGAGGAGCCGAACTTCAACCGGCGATCTGTACACAATGGCACTTCCCCATAAGGGCCCTCGTGGAGTTGGACCGGGTTCGGTGGACACCTGATCTCAGTTCATCGACTGGTGGGTGCGCGACGTTCCCTGGTACGACCCGCAGATCACCGCCGAACGTCACGCCCAGGGACGCGAGGCGTGGTGGTACCTCCACGCGGGCAACGTGAATCCGACACCGAACATGTTCGTCGGCTACGACCCCGGCCAGCTGCGCACGCTGCTCGGCCCGATGGCTCACCAGGCCGGCGTCGACGGGTTCCTCTACTACCGGGTCGACCGCTGGTACGGCCATCCGATCCTGGACGACGGCCCGCTCAGCACCTGGGACCCGCGCACGTGGAACACCTACGCGGGCGACGGATCGCTGCTCTATCCCGGCCCCGACGGACCGATCCCGTCGATCCGGCTGGAGAACGTGCGCGACGGCCTGGAGGACTACAACCTCCTGGAGTCGCTGCGCGAGGCGATCGACGGCGCCTCGACCGGCGCCGACCCGGCCCTGCCGGCGAAGGCGAGGCGGCTGGCCGGCGCGAAGGACGTCGTCACCGACACCTACGAGTACGTCTGGGCGCCCGCCGCCTACCGCGACTGGCGGACGGACGCGATCAAGGTCACCACACGGCTCCGACCCGGAGGCGCGCAGCGATGACGAGCCGACGCACGTTCCGCAACCAGCTCGGGCTCAACGGTCAGGACATGGCCCGGCTGGCTCGGCTGGTCGCGGGGAGTCCCGTCACCGGGGACGGACACAGGCACGGGCACGGGCACGGCGCGAAGGAGGGCTCCGTCCCGCTGCCGGGACGGAGCCCTGGTGACGTCCGGGTCGTGGCCGCGGCGCCTCACCCCTCGCGCGCGGGGCGAGGCCCCTCGGTCACCCTGTCACTGACCGCCGGGAGCGCCACCGCCGCCCGGAGCGCCACCGCCGCCCGGAGCGCCACCGCCGCCGGGGGCGGGAGTGGTCGGGCTCGGGCTGGGCGCGGGAGCGGTCGGGCTCTGCGTGGGCTTCGGACGGGTGCAGCTGCTGAAGCCCTCGTTGTAGCCGTCCCGGAAGCCGCGCCGGAAGGCGCCGCTGCCGGACATCTGCAGGTCGTGGTCCCGGCCGGCGCGGCAGTCCGCGCGGCCCTCGGCGAAGCCGTCCCTGCGGCCCGCGTTGTAGCGCCGCCTCTTGGCCCTGCGCCGCGGCGGCTGGGCGAGTTCTTCGGTGGCACTGTGCATGGTGGTGGAGGTCGTCGCGGTGAGGTTCTGGGCGATGGACACGGCAGAGGTGTCCGAGGCAACGGCCGGGTCGACGGCCAGTGCGGCGATGAGCGCTGGACTGAGCAGCAGCACGCCTGCCTTGGAGCGCTTCATGCTTCCCCCTTTTTCTGCGGTCGCCGGGCCCGGCGTGACGGTCGATGCCGTCGCCGTGGTCCGGCGTCTTCCGACAGCGTGGCGAATGCCTTGTCACCGGCCCGTCATGCGGGCGTGACCGGGGCGTGACGGCGCCCGCATGGGAGGAAGGCGCTCCGTGAGCAGACCCGCGACCCGCTCGCGCAAGCGGGGCGTCGGCGTGATGCCGAGTTCGTCGCGCAGATTTCGCTCGAACGCCTGGAAGTGACGGAGTGCATCAGCCTGGTTACCCTCGGCCAGATGCGCGTCCATCAAGGCGGCGCAAGCGCTTTCCCGCAGCGGTTCGGCGTGGACGGCCACGCCCGCGGCAGCCACCGCCTCGGCGAAGCGCCCCGCCTGCAGGAACCAGCCCGACAACGCCTCCAGCGCGTGCAGGCGCAACTGGTGCCATTCGTCCGAGGCGGCCAGCACCCAGTCGTCGTACCAGCCGGGCAGCAGGCCGTCCGACAGCGCCTCGATCGAGCCGGCGCACACGTCGCCGTCCTGCGGGGGCTCCAGCGGGTCCAGCAGGCGCCGCGCCAGGGACCTGGCCTCGTCGAGGTCCACTCCGACCTCCGGGCACAGTCCGAGGCCGCTCGAGTCGACGCGCAGCAGCCGCCGGCCGTCCCCGTCCAGGCGGGCCAGCGCGGAACGCAGGCTGGCCTGCGCCCGCCGCTCCGGCACCCCCGGCCACAGCGCCGCCGCCATCACCGACCGGGTCACCGTGTTCCTGCTGAGCGCCAGGTACGCCAGCAGGCGCTCCGATCCGCTGGACAGCACGATCTGCTCCTCACCGGCCATCAGCCGGAAACCACCGAGAAGCATGAGAAGGACGGCCCGCGAGCCGCTGTCCGCCATCTCCGGTCCCCTTCACTGTGCGGGATCAGACTCATCCGTGGGGGACCCAGACCATCGGTCTGCTGCACACCCTACCTGCGGCGATAGCACCGAACCGGTAGAAAATCGTCGGTGCCGTCACGAAATTTCGGCAACGTCGGCGCCCTCCGGCGTCCGGAGGCGCGGGCGCGCTCCCGCGTGGCGGGCCCGGACGGACGGTCAGGAGGAAAGGGCCCGACCCGGCCCCCGCGTGGCGGCTAATCTTGTCGCCCATGACGCAGGTGGGACACAGGACGGCACGTGCGCTGCTGCGCAGGCTCGCCGTCGAACAGGCCGAATGCAGGGTGCCGTCGCTGACGGCCGCGATCGTGCGCGACGGCGCGACGGCGTGGTTCGGCGGGCGCGGTCGCGTCGACGGCGCCGCACCGACCGCCGCCACCCAGTACCGGCTCGGATCGATCACCAAGAGCATGGTCGCCGTCGTCGTCATGCGGCTGCGCGACGAAGGCACGCTACGGCTGACCGACCCGCTGGACGAACACCTGCCCGGCGCGCCACTGGGGCACCTGACGATCGCCCAGCTGCTGTCGCACACCGCCGGTCTGACCGCGGAGCCGCCCACCGACTGGTGGGAGCGCACCCCCGGCGTGCCCGCAGCCGAGTTGCTGGACCGTCTCGGGCCTGGCGAGCTCAAACACCGGCCAGGCCGGCGTTTCCACTACTCCAACCTCGGCTTCGCGCTGCTCGGCGAGCTCGTCGCCCGCCTGCGCGGCACCACGTGGCTCAAGGCCGTACGCGCCGAGGTACTCGACCCGCTCGGCATGCACGACACCACCGCCCGGCCCCGCGCCCCCCACGCCACCGGCTACGCCGTGCACCCGTGGGCCGACGTGGTGCTGGCCGAACCCGAACACGACGCCGACGCCATGGGCCCCGCGGGACAACTGTGGTCCACCCCGCACGACCTGGCCCGCTGGGCGGCCTTCCTCGGCGGCGACACCGCGGGCGTGCTGTGCCCCGGCACCCTCGCCGAGATGCGCGAGCCGGCCGGCGTCGACGACGGCGACACCTGGACCGGCGGGTTCGGGCTCGGCCTGCAGCTGGCCAGGCCCGGCGGCCGCCGCCTGGCCGGCCACACCGGGTCGATGCCCGGCTTCCTGGCCACCGTGTGGGCCGACCCCGCGGCCGGCGGGGGGGTGCTGTTCATGGCCAACACCACTTCCGGGCTCAGCGGCAGGCTCGCCACCGACCTGCTGGACATCCTGGAGGAGTACGAACCGCGGCTGCCCGACGAATGGCAGCCGGCCGCCGCCGACCCCCACCTGCTGGAGCTGACCGGGTTGTGGCACTGGGGGCCGAAACCGTACGCGCTGCGGCTGCTGCCCGAGCGCGGGCTGTCGCTGGAACCGGTCGGCGGCGGCGGGCGGGCCTCCCGGTTCGTGCCGCAGGACGACGGCACGTGGCTGGGCCTGGACGGCTACTACGCCGGGGAGACGCTGCGGGTGGCGGCCGACCACCTCGACCTCAACACCTTCATCTTCACCCGCGACCCCTACGACCCCGGCGCGCCGGTGCCGGGGGGCGTGACCGGCTGGCACGCCTGACCCCAGCCGGACGGCCGCTCCCCTGGCGGTCGCCCGGCGCCGCGGCGCCGGGTCAACCATGTTCGGCCCGGTCCTGGGCAGGTGGGGCGGAACCCTCCCCCCGGTTCCCGGGGAGATCGCCGCGCTGATGCGGGAGCTCTCCCCGGCAGGAAGAGCTCGTCGAGTAGCGAGGACCGGCAACGATGCAGTCGAACGAAGACCTGGCGGCAGGCTCCGGCAGCCTGCGAGAGGCCGAGCAGGCGTTCCAGGCGGTACGCGGGCGCCTGTTCGGGATCGCGTACCGCATGCTGGGCAGCGTCAGCGAGGCCGACGACCTGCTCCAGGAGGTGTGGATCCGATGGCAGACGAGCGACCGGCGCAACGTGCGCAACGCCGAGGCGTTCCTCGCCACCACGACCACCCGGCTGGCGATCAACGTGCGGCGATCGGCACGGGCACGCCGCGAGACCTACGTCGGCCCGTGGCTGGCCGAGCCCGTCGACACCAGCGCCGACCCGGCGCTGGGCGCCGAGCGCGCCGAAGCCCTGGAAGTCGCGGTGCTGATGCTGCTGGAGCGGCTCACGCCCACCGAACGCGCGTCGTACGTGCTGCGCGAGGCATTCGACCACTCCTACGAGCGGATCGCCGAGATCATCGGGCACACCCCGGCGAACGTGCGCCAGCTGGTCAGCCGCGCGCGCAAGCACCTGGCCGCGGGGCGGCGCGCCAGCGTCGCCGCCTCCGAGCAGCGGCGGCTGCTGACCGCGTTCGTGGCGGCAGCCCGGTCAGGGGAGATCGCCGGGCTCGAGGCGCTCCTCGCCGAGGACGTCGTCTCCTACTCCGACGGCGGCGGCGCCGTGCGCGCCTCGAAGTTCCCGGTCGTCGGCCGCCACCGCGTGGCCAGGTACGTGCACGCGTTCGCCGGCACGTTCTGGCAGGGCGTGACGGTGGAGCCGGTCGAGGCCGACGGGCACGCCTCGGTCCGGCTGTCCCACGAGGGGCGGGTGGTCGCCGTCGTCACGGTGAGCGTTACCTCCGACGGCATCGACCGGGTGTTGTGGATGATGAACCCGTCGAAGCTCGCCGCGGTGGCCGCATGAGCCGCGCCGCCCGGCCCCGCGGGCGCCAGGGCCGGGCGATGCGGGCCACTCCGGCAAGGGCGGCGTGGCCGGGCCTATAGTGAGTCAGATGGCTGACTCGAAGGGTTCGCGGGCCACGACGGCGACCGCCAAACGGCAGCGGCTGACGGCCGCCGCCGCCCGGGTCGTGCACCAGCAGGGCGTCGAGCGCACCACCATCGCCGACATCGCCCGCGCCGCCGACGTTCCCGTGGGCAACGTCTACTACTACTTCAAGACCAAGGACGACCTCGTCGCGGCCGCACTCACCGAGCACGCCCACGCGCTGCGGACCCTCACCACCCGCCTCGACCGCATCCCCGACCCCAGGCAGCGGCTCAAAGGCCTCGTCGAGGCCTGGGTCGGCGAGCGCGAGCTCGCCGCCCGCTACGGCTGCCCCACCGGCACCCTCGCCGCCGAGCTGGGCAAACGCGAGGAGGGCGGCCTCCACGAGGAGAGCGGCAAGGTCATCCGGCTGCTGCTCGACTGGGCCGGACGCCAGTTCCGGCAGCTCGCGCTGCCCGACCCCGACGGGCTCGCGCTGACGCTGGTCAGCGCCTACCAGGGCATGTCGCTGCTGGCCAACGCGCTGCGCGAGCCCGGCGTCATGACCCGCGAGGGCCGGCGGCTGACCGACTGGCTCGACTCCCTCCCCGACCTGCGCGACTGACCCGCGACCGGCTCGGCCGCCGTCGCGCGCCGCGGCGTCGTGCCGGACCGCCGGCGCGGGTAGGGTCCGAGCGGGAGGAGACCATGTGGTCACGCGCCTAGGGAGCCGGATGAAACCCGTGTACACGGCCGTCGCCGTCCACGTGCCCGCGCCGCCGGAACGCGTCTTCGCGCTGATCACCGACTGGCCGAGGCACCGGGAGTGGATGTTCATGACCACCGCCCGCCAGGTGGGCGAGCACGCCGTAGAGGCCTACACCGGCGTGCGGCCGTTCGGCTTCCTCGACACGATGACGATCACCCGCTGGGAGCCTCCCACTCTGGTGATCATGAACCACACCGGGCGCGTGGTGCGCGGCCGCGGCGCGATCCGGGTGCGGCCGCACGACGGCGGCAGCCGGGTCGTCTGGGCCGAGGAGCTGCGCCTGCCGTTCGGGCCGCTCGGCCGGGCCCTGTGGCCGCTGGCCCGCCCGCTCGTCCGCGCCCTCGCCCGCCACTCCCTGCGCAAGCTGGGCGCGCTGCTGCGCCGCTGATCCCGCCGACCCTGCGCGGGATCGGGTCGATCGACGCCGCACGGGGGCGTGCGCGGCTCCGGACGTGCGGTCAGATCAGCGCCGGCGGACCTGACGTCGGCCGGTCAGAACTGCGGGATTACCGTGGGAAGAGGTGTCGATCCGGCGTGGGGGGACGACGCATGAAGCGACGCTCCATGAAGACTGTGATCGCCGCCGGGGCATTCCTGGCCGCGATCGTCACGGGTTCGGGGGCCACCGCGGCGGCCATGGGATCTCCGCCGATCCCTTCCCCGAGTCCTTCTCCCACGGGCCCGCAGCCGACGTGCCCGGGCATGGGGCAGATGCGTCCCATCACCAGCGAGTACGACTACCTGTCGCGGATGGTGCCGCACCACGAGGACGCCATCACTGCGGCCCGGCAGCTGCGGCGGTCCACCAGACCCGAGATGCGGCAGCTCGGGCAGTCCGTCGTCGCGACGCAGACCGCCGAGGTCGGCAGGATGAAGGGCTGGCTGGAGCAGTGGTACCGGCAGAGCCCGGCGCCGAGCCCGAGCGGGACCACGATGCCCGACCTGCCGGGGTTGTCGGGAGATCAGCTCGACAGGACGTTCCTGCAGCACATGATCCCGCACCACATGATGGCGATCATGATGTCGCAGCAGCTCCTCATGCACGGTGAGGCGCAGCATGCCGAGGTCTCCGACTTCGCCCGCAAGGTGCGCGACGACCAGTGGGCGGAGGTCCGCACGATGCGGCAGTACCTGGCCCAGTGGTTCGGACAGGGGAACATGCCCTGCATCCCGGAAGCGCCCGGCATGCCCGCAAGCCCGAAATGACGCCAGGGCCATACCGGCGGTCATGGCCCTGGCTCGCGCCGGCGCGCTGAGCCGTTCAGGCCCCGGCCACCTGGGGAACGTTCACCCTGAGGTGGGAAACCAGGCGGGACGCCGTAACCGGGCGACGCACCGCCGAGGCGGGACGCGACCGTCCACGGGCGTCCGCCGTCATCACAACGACGCCGTCGAAGGAGACACCTGTCATGCGTGGAGCAGTTCTGCACGGTCCGGGCGACGTACGCGTCGAGGACCGCGCCGACCCGCGGATCGTCCAGCCCACCGACGCGATCATCCGCGTCACCGCGGCGTGCGTCTGCGGCTCGGACCTGTGGCCCTACCGCGGCATCGACCAGGGTGACGGCCCGGCACCGATGGGACACGAGTACGTGGGCGTCGTCGAGCAGACCGGCGACCAGGTTGAAACGATCAAGGTCGGGGACTTCGTCGTCGGCTCGTTCTTCGCCTCCGACAACACCTGCGAGATCTGCCGGGCGGGCTACCAGTCCCGGTGCGTGCACGCCGAGCTGATGGGCGCGATCGGCACCCAGGCCGAGTACGCCCGGATCCCGCTGGCCGACGGCACCCTCGTCGCCACCCCCGGCCAACCGGACGCGGGCCTCGTCCCCAGCCTGCTGACCGCCTCCGACGTGCTCGGCACCGGCTGGTTCGGCGCCGTCGCCGCAGAAGCCGGGCCCGGCAGGACGGTCGCCGTCGTGGGCGACGGAGCGGTCGGGCTGCTCGGCGTCCTGGCCGCCAGGCAGCTCGGCGCCGAACACATCGCCGTCTTCAGCCGCCACGCCGACCGGCAGGAGCTCGCCGTCGAGTTCGGCGCCACCGACATCATCTCCGAACGCGGCGACCAGGGCGTCGCCCAGCTGAAGGAGCTCACCGGAGGTCTGGGCGCGCACTCGGTCATCGAGGCCGTCGGCACCCAGGAATCGATGATGCAGGCCATCCGCTCCACCCGGCCCGGCGGCCACGTCGGCTACGTCGGCGTCAGCCACGACGTCGCGCTGCCGGGCGAGGAGCTGTTCTTCTCCGCCGTGCACCTGCACGGCGGCCCGGCTCCGGTCCGGCGCTTCCTGCCCGAGCTCATCGACCTGATCTGGGACCGGAAGATCGATCCCGGCAGGGTCTTCGATCTCGACCTCCCACTGGAGGAGGCCGCCGAGGGCTACCGGGCAATGGACGAACGCCGCGCCATCAAGACCCTGCTCCGCCCCTGACCCGCCACGAAGGAACAACCATGGGACTCAGGACTCCAGGAAGTGCAGCACGGCCAGCACCCGGCGGCTGTAGCCGGCGGTGTGCGACAGACCGAGCTTGTCGAACAGCGAGTTGACGTGCTTCTCCACCGCGCTCTGCGACACGTGCAGCGCCTGCGCGATCGAGGCGTTGGTCAGCCCCTGCGCCATCCGCTCCAGCACCTCGCGCTCGCGCGCGGTGAGCCGGGCCAGGGGATCGACCTGGGTGGTGCGGGCCAGCAGTTGCCGCACCACCTCGGGGTCGAACGCCGCTCCCCCGGCCCCCACCCGCTCCAGCGCGTCGAGGAAGTCGCCGACCTGCGCCACCCGGTCCTTCAGCAGGTAGCCGACCCCTTCGACGTCCGCGCTCATCAGCTCGGTGGCGTACCTCTTCTCGACGTACTGCGACAGCACCAGCACCTTCACCGCCGGCCAGCGTGTCCTGATCTCCAGGGCGGCTCGCAGCCCCTCGTCGGTGTGGGTCGGCGGCATGCGCACGTCCACCACCGCGATGTCCGGCTCGTACGCCGCCACCGCCGACACCAGCGACTCGGCGTCGGCCACCGCGGCGGCGACCTCGTGGCCCTCCTCCACCAGCAGCCGGACCAGGCCCTCGCGCAGCAGCGTGGAGTCCTCGGCCAGGATCACCCGCACGGCAGCACCGCCGTGATCGACGTCGGACCCCCCGGCGGGCTGGTCAGCTCGAACGTGCCGTCCAGCGCCGCCACCCGCCTGGCCAGCCCGGACAGGCCGCCGCCCGCCGGGCTCGCGCCGCCGCGGCCGTCGTCGCGCACCCGCACGACCACCTGGGAGTCCTCCTCGTGCACCTCGACCGTGATGAGCGTGGCGGCGGCGTGCTTGGCGGCGTTGGTCACCGCCTCGCTGACCACGAAGTAGGCCGCCGTCTCCACCGCCATCGGCGGCCGTCGCCGCAGCTCGCAGGCTACCTTGACGGGAACGTTGGACCGCTCGGCCACGCCCGCCAGCGCCTCGCCCAGACCGAGGGAGTCCAGGCCGCTCGGATAGGCCCGCCAGGCCACCTCGCGCAGCTCCGCGAGCGCCTCCTGCGCCTCCTGGTGCGCCTGCTCCAGCAGTTCCGTGCGGCCCCGCTTCGAGCGTCCGATCAGCATCGACAGCGCCACCAGCCGCTGCTGCAGCCCGTCGTGCAGGTCACGCTCGATCCTGCGCCGCTCGGAGTCGACCGCGGCCACGATGCCGGCCCGGCTCTCGGCCAGCTCGGCGATCCTGCGTTCCAGCACCTGGGTGCGGTCGGGGCCCAGCATCCGCATGATCAGCATGCGCTCCAGCGCGTGCACCCCGACGATGCCCGACAGGTCGAGGAACAGCAGCACGCTGCCGGCCACCACGGTGTAGGCCAGCAGGGGCACCGACGGCAGCATGCCGTCCAGCGGCTTGCCCTGGCCCCAGAACACGACGATGTACACCGCCGCGCCCGTGCCGTAGACGAGCAGCGCGATCACCATCCCGCCCAGCAGCCCGAGCGGGACGCGCGCGGCGAGGTAGCGAGACGCGCCCAGGTCGCTCTCCGTGAGCGCGGTGAGGCCGGCGGTGTCCAGGCGCAGGCGGCGGGCTTCGAGCCGGGCCAGGCGCCGGGAGGCGGCGACGACGTTGGGATTGGCCAGGAACGGCAGCGCCACCAGCAGGAACACGAGCCCGCACAGCGCCGTCATGGCGCCGAGCGTCACGGCGCCGAGCAGCCGCAGGCCCTCAGCGGCCAGACGCATGCCTGCCCTTGCGCCGTTCGGTCAGCCGGACCCCGATGAACACCAGGATGGCCAGCACGACCAGGCCGACCACCACGTAGCTGCCGGCCCCCACGTACGTCTCGACGACCGACCACTGCTCGCCCAGGAGATAGCCGGCCATCACGAAGATCGTGTTCCAGATGAGGCTGCCGGCCGTGGTCAGCGCCGTGAAGATCGGCAGCGGCATGCGCTCCACGCCGGCGGGGATGGAGATCAGGCTGCGGAAGACGGGGATCATCCGGCCGAAGAAGACGGTCTTGCGGCCGTGGCGGCCGAACCAGGCCTCGGTCTTCTCGATGTCGGACGTCTTCACCAGGGGCAGCTTGGCGGCCAGCGCCAGGGTGCGTTCGCGGCCCAGCGCCGCGCCCACCCCGTAGAGCGCCAGGGCCCCCAGCACCGAGCCGAGCGTCGTGAACACCAGCACCTCGATCAGGCCCAGCTCGCCCCTGCTGGCGGTGAAGCCCGACAACGGCAAGATCACCTCGCTCGGCAGGGGCGGGAAGAGGTTCTCCAGCGCGATCGCGAGGCCCGCCCCGGGCGCCCCGAGGCTCTCCATCAGTCCAACCAACCAGTCAGTCATGGCAGCAACGCTAGGCAAGATCGGACATGACGGTAATGCGGCAGGTGGCCGTCCAGGACTGCGGTAAACCACAGCCCCGACGTACCGTACACTGTACGGCCGTGAGCCCCTTGACGGATCTGGTACGACACGCGGCAGTCTTCCAACCCGGCGATCCCCCCAGGTCGGGGGTGGTCGCCTTTCTCGATCCGGACGGCGAGTCCACCATGACGGTGGCCGAGCAGAACGGTGGCGAGGTGCGCACCCAGCAGGTCGCGGCGACCGTCGTGCCGGTGCACGAGGCGGTGGCCGCGCTGGCCCGGGCCCGCACCGGCCCCGACGTCCACCCTGCCACACGATTCTGGGGCGCGGTGGCCCTCGTGGCGCTCCAACTCGTCACGCGGGGCCGCGTGCTGCCCGGGGTGACGGCGGGCGAGCACGACTCCTGGCGGGCGGGGCCGCTGGACGCCGCCGACATCCGGCGCGTACGCGACCTGGCCGATGCCATGCCCGCCACTGCCCGCGCCGTACCCCTGGGAAACCCGCGGGACGCCGGGATCAGGCTGCCCGACGCCGAACCGCTCGTGCGCGCCTTCCTGGACGCGGTCGCCGACACCATGCCGCGCTCCCCCGGCGCCGTCAGGGCCACCGGCACCACCGCCTACGCCGCCATGAAGCCGGTCAAGGTGCCGCACCTGCGCGGATGGGCAGCGGAGGTGTCGGCCGGGCTCGACGCCGGCGTGCGCCTGTCGCTGCGGCTGGAGGCCGGCGACCTGTCCGGCGAGCCGGCAGGTGACCTCGCCGGTGAGCCGGCCGGTGAGCTGGCAGGTGAGCTGGCCGGTGAGTTCACCGCCGTCGTCCAGGTGCACAGCCTGGCCGATCCCTCGCTCGTCGTCGACGCCGCCGCCCTGTGGCAGGGCGGCGGGCACAGCGGCGGGCAGGGCGGCGGGCACGGCCTCGGCGCCCGCGCCAGGATCGAGACCACCCTGGCCGTCCGCCGCGCCGCCCGCGCCTGGCCTCGCCTCGAACGGCTGCTCGACAGCGCGGTCCCCGACGAGCTCACCCTCTCCGACGGTGACGTCGACGACCTCCTCGCCGGCGCCGCGGAGCGCCTGGCCGCCATCGGCGTCGAGGTGCACTGGCCCAAGTCACTCGTACGCGGCCTGAGCGCCCGCGCGGTCATCGGCGAGCGCGACAGCGCGCCCTCCGACATGCCCTCGTTCCTCGGCGGCCACCAGCTGGCCAGCTTCGACTGGCAGCTCGCCCTCGGCGGCGAACGCCTGACCCCCGCCGAGATGGACCTGCTCGCCGAGGCTCACCGCCCCGTCGTACGGCTGCGCGAGCAGTGGGTGCTCATCGACCCCGACCTGGCCCGCAAGGCCCGCCGGCGGGAGCTCAAGCCCCTGACCGGGCTCGAAGCGCTCGGCGCCGCCCTGACCGGGACGGTCGAGGTCGACGGCGAGCAGATCGAGGCCGAGCCCACCGCCTGGCTGCGCGACCTGCGCGAACGCCTCGCCGAGCCCGCCGACGCAGGCCCGCCGCCCGGGCTGGCCGCCACCCTGCGCGACTACCAGCTGGCCGGGCTGCGCTGGCTGGCCAGGATGACCTCCCTCGGCCTCGGCGGATGCCTGGCCGACGACATGGGCCTCGGCAAGACGATCACCGTGATCGCCCTCCACCTGCACCGCACGGGCACCGGCCCGACGCTCGTGGTGTGCCCGGCCTCGCTGCTGGGCAACTGGGAGCGGGAGATCACCAGGTTCGCGCCCGGCGTGCCCGTGCGCCGCTACCACGGCTCCGCCCGCACGCCCGCCGACGAGGGGTTCGTGCTGACCACGTACGGCACCATGCGTCTCGACGCGGACCGCCTGGCCGCCCACCCGTGGGGCCTGCTCGTGGCCGACGAGGCCCAGCACGTCAAGAACCCCGCGTCCGGGACCGCCAAGGCCCTGCGCGAGATCCCCGCCGCCGCCCGCGTCGCGCTGACCGGCACCCCCGTGGAGAACAACCTGTCGGAGCTGTGGGCCATCCTCGACTGGACCACGCCCGGACTGCTCGGCCCGCTCAGCAGGTTCAGGGCGCGATGGGCCAAACCCGTCGAGTCCGGCGACCGCCAGGCGGCCGAACGGCTGGCGCGGCTGGTCGGCCCGTTCCTGCTGCGCCGCCGCAAGAGCGACCCGGGCATCGCGCCCGAGCTGCCGCCCAAGACCGAGACCGACCGTCCCGTCGCGCTCACCACGGAGCAGGCCGGGCTGTACGAAGCCGCCGTACGCGAGATCATGGCCCAGATCAGGGACGCCCAGGGCATGGCCAGGCGCGGCCTCATCGTCAAGCTGCTCACCGGGCTCAAGCAGATCTGCAACCACCCCGCCCACTACCTGCACGAGGCCGACCCGCGCCTGCCCGGCCGCTCCGGCAAGCTCGAACTGCTGGACGAGCTCATCGACACCATCACCGCCGAGGACGGCGCGGCGCTGGTCTTCACCCAGTACGTCGCCATGGCCCGCCTGCTGGAACGCCACCTCACCGCCCGGGGCGTGGGCACCCAGCTGCTGCACGGCGGCACCCCGGTCGCCCGCCGCGAGGAGATGGTCCGCCGCTTCCAGGACGGCCGGGCGCCGGTGTTCCTGCTGTCGCTCAAGGCGGCCGGCACGGGCCTCAACCTCACCAACGCCGACCACGTCATCCACTACGACCGCTGGTGGAACCCCGCCGTCGAGGACCAGGCCACCGACCGCGCCTACCGCATCGGGCAGACCCGTCCCGTCCAGGTGCACCGCCTGATCGCCGAGGGCACGATCGAGGACCGCATCGCCGGCATGCTCGCCGCCAAACGTTCGCTCGCCGACGCCGTGCTCGCCTCCGGCGAGGCCGCCTTCACCGAACTGACCGACGCCGACCTCGCCGCGCTCGTGGAGCTGAGGTGAACGCCGCCCGCGGGTTCCCCGCCTTCGCCCCCCAGCGGGCCGGCGCCCGTTTCGCCACCTCCTGGTGGGGCCGCGCCTGGGTCAAGGCCATGGAGGACACCTCCCTCGACCACGTCCTGCTGCGCAAGGGCCGCGCGTACGCCAAGACCGGGCAGCTCGGCCCCATCACCGTCAGCCCCGGCCGCATCGCCGCCGTCGCCGAGAACGAGTACGACACCGTCGTACGCGTCGAGCAGCTCACCGGCGCCGCATGGGAACGTTTCCTCGGCCAGGTGGCCGCCAAGGCCGGGCACATCGCCGCGCTCCTCGACCGCGACATGCCGCACGACCTGGTCGAGGCCGCCCAGGACGCCGCCGTGCCGCTGCTGCCCGCCGTCGGCGATCTGGAGCCCGAATGTTCCTGCCCCGACTGGGGCCACCCGTGCAAGCACGCGGCCGCCCTGTGCTACCAGGCCTCGTGGCTGCTGGACGCCGACCCGTTCGTGCTGCTGCTCATGCGCGGGCGCGGCCGGGACGAGCTGATCGAGGCGCTCCAGCGGAGCGACGTCCCTGCCGGCGATCCCGCCCGTGAACCCGGGGGCGTGCCGGCCGCCGAGGCGTTCGCGCTGGGGACACCGCCGCTGCCCGCCCCGCCGCCGGACGACGTCGCCTTCACCCCGCCCGCGCTCGAGCCCGGCCCCGGCGGCGACATCGGCGTCGACGTCGCCGCGCTGGGCGTGCTGGCCGCCTCCGCCGCCTCCCGGGCGCGCGAGCTGCTGCTGCGCGGGCGGTTGCCCCGCCTCACCGACCACCAGGACCGCGTACGGCTGGCCGCCGAGCACGGCCTCGGGCTCGACCGCGGGCTTGAGGCCGCCGTCGAGGCCTGGAGGTACGGCGGCGCCGACGGCCTCGACGTGCTCGAAACCCCGTGGACGCCGCCCCGCCAGGACCTGGCCAGGGCGCGGGCCCGGCTGGAGGCCGGCTGGGAGGGCACGGGCCCGCCGCCCGTCGAGGCGTGGCGCAACCGCTGGACGCTCGGCCCGCTGCAACTGCGCTACGGGCGCGACGGGCGGTGGTACCCCTTCACCGAACGCGACGGCGGCTGGTGGCCGGCCGGCCCGCCCGAACACGACCCGTCGGCCCTCGTCAGCGGTGGCCGGCCACGACCGACGGTGCCAGGACCGATGAGTTTCGGCACGCCACGGTGTCCACAACAGTAGGGAGGGAGTCTCCCCCCGAAAGCGACTGAGTCGGCCATCGGGGCCGAAGAGAGTGTGTGATACGCCATGAAGCTGGTTGTGCAGCAGTTCCTGAGCCTCGACGGTGTCTCCCAGGGGCCGGGGGCCCCGGACGAGGACACCAGCGACGGGTTCATGCGGGGCGGCTGGTTCGTGCCGCACCTGGACGAGGAGTTCGACCGGCTGGCCGGCACCTGGCTCCGCCAGGCGGACGCGTTCCTGTTCGGCCGCCGTACCTACCAGAACTTCGCGCGGGACTGGCCGAAGATGACCGACCATCCCTCCGCAGAGCTCATGAACGGGCTGCCGAAGTACGTGGCCTCCAACAGCCTGACCAGGGCCGAATGGAATCCGACCACGATCCTGTCCGGCGACGTCACCGCCCGGGTCGCCGAGCTGAAGCGGCGGCCCGGCAGGGAACTGCAGATCCACGGCAGCGCCCGGCTGGCGCAGTCTCTGCTGGCCGCCGGGCTGATCGACACGTTGCGACTCGTGATCGCCCCGGTGGTGGTGGGCCGGGGCCGGCGCCTGTTCCCGGACGGCGGCGCCCCCGCCGGCCTGCGGCTCGCCGGCCACCAGACGACACCGGGCGGCCTGTCGGTGCACACCTTCGAACCGACGGGGCTTCCGGCCTACGGGACCGACACGTAGGTCCGGGTGACGGCCCCGCGTCCCGATCACGCCCCCGGGCGCCCCGGCCATGGGCCGGGGCGCCCGGGGGCGAGCTCTGATCGGCCGCGGGGCGGGCGCTCAGGCCAGGTTGAGCTGCCACGAGACGCCGAAACGGTCGTTGACCCAGCCGAACTTCGTGCTGAACCCGTAGGAGCCCAGCGGCATCAGCTCGCCCCCGCCCTCGGCCAGCGCCGCGTACAGGCGGTCGAGTTCCTCCTCGGTGTCGCAGTCGACGAACAGCGACATCGAGGGCGTGAAGTCGAAGCCGTGCGGCGTCGGGCTGTCCAGGCACATGTACTCCTGGCCGGCCAGCGTGAACGTGCCGCGCTTGACCGAGCCCTCCGCGCCGGGCTCGCCCGGGCCGAAGCGCTCCAGACGGGTCACCTTGGCGTCGTCGAACAGCGACACGTAGAACGTCATCGCCTCCTCGGCCTCGCCCTTCTGGAACATGAGGAACGTGTGAATCTTCTGGGTCATGCGGGGGACTCCTCCTCGGGAGCGTAGAAGGCGGTGGTGGCGGCCACGGCGGCGGCGGCCTGGTCGGCGGGGGCGCCCGCGGCCTGGAACGCCTCACCCCACGCCTGGCTGCTCGTGGTGATGAAGCTGCGGCCGTCGGCGGTCAGGTGGAAGGTGGCCTCGTCCACCTGCTCGCCGCCCGACAGGTGCAGACCCAGGCCCAGCAGCGACAGGTCCCAGCCCACGCCGGTCGCGCCGGGCCCGTACTGCGACCACATCTCGGCCGGCATCTCGGCGGTGTGCTCGAGCTCGAACAGGGTGCCGCCGTCCTCGGCCGACAGCCGCACCTCGACCTCGGAGAAGCCGGGGTCGGGGCCGAACAGCCAGGTGACCTTGAGCAGGCGCGGCGGCTCGCAGCGCAGGATCTCGCCGCCCGCGTTGCCCTTGAGCTGGTACGTGCCCCCCACCCGGAGGTCCCCGGTGACCGGCAGGAACCAGCGGCTCAGCCGCTCGGCGTCGGTGCAGGCCTCCCAGACGTCCTCCACGTCCGCGTCGTAGTGGCGCCGCAGCGCCACGGTCTTGCGCTCGCCGTTGACCACCTCGCGGTGGGCTCGGTTGAGCTCGTCGATGAAACTCATCAAGTGTCCTTCGTGTCGTCTTGGGCGCGGCGTTCGCGTTTGCCTCGTGCCAGCTCGGTGGCCAGCGCGTCGAGCCGCTGGTTCCAGAAACCGCGAAATCGTTCCAGCCAGAGGTCGACCTCCCGCAGCGGCCCCGCCTCGACGGCGTAGAGCCGCCGGGCGCCCTGGGCACGCACGCTGGCGAACCCGTTGTCGCGCAGCACCCGCAGGTGCTGGGAGACGGCCGGCTGGGAGATGCCGAACTCCTGCTGGATGACCGCGGTCACCTCGCCGGAGCTGCGCTCGCCCTCGGCGAGCAGCTCCAGGATCCGGCGTCGCACCGGATCTCCGAGGACGTCGAATGCGTGCACGCCGCTCACTATTTCAGGTCACACTTATATAAGTCAACACGGGTATAACTAGTCGTCCAGCCCGCGCGCGCTGAGCGCCTCCCCCAGCGCGTCGGCGTGCCGCAGCGAGCTCACCACCAGCGGCACGGCGAAGGCGCGCAGGCTGCGCTCGACCCCCCTGGCCCGCTGCGCCTCCCGGACGCGCACGGCCAGCGCAGCGATGACGGGCACGCTGCGTACGGTCAGCGACAGCAGCAACGACAGGCGGAACGGGTCGAGCCCGACCAGCCTCGCCGGCCCCAGACACCGTTCCAGCGCCGCCATCATGGCCGACGTGCGGGTGGTCAGCGTGACCAGCCCCGCCAGCGCGACGGCCAGCAGCACCCGCAGCGTCGTGACCGCCGCCCCCTCCAGGCCGACGAACACCCACTGCAGCCCGAACAGCGCCACCACGAAATAGCGCACCGGCCGCACCTGAGCCCACGCCGCCGCCGGCCCCACCCGCGACACCGCGTAGAGCCCGGCCACGACGGCGGCCGCGCCGGCCAGCGCCGCCGGCGAGGACAGCAGCACCAGCACCGTGCAGGCCACGGCCAGCCCGGCCAGCTTCGCCCCGGCCGGCAGGCGGTGCAGCGGCGAGGAACCCGGCACGTAGGCGCCGGTCAGGCTGTTCACCGGATACCTACAGGTTGGAGGCCCCGTCCTTCAGTGCGGGGTGGAAAGCCGGAACGGCCGGACACTGTGGTCTCCCGGTTTTGTCGGCGGCGGTCGGTAGATTGATCAGCATGTCCCGCTACCGGCTCCAGCCCTCGCCTGCCCAGGAGGCAGCACTGCTGGAGCATTGCGGGCACGCCCGGTTCGTGTGGAATCTCGCGGTTGAGCAGCACGCGCACTGGAAGCCGGGACGCAGGAGCGCGCCGGGGTTCGTCGAGCAGTGCCGCCAGTTGACGGAGGCGCGGGCAGAGTTCGAGTGGCTGCACACCGGATCGGTCATCGTCCAGCAGCAGGCTCTGAAGGACTTCGCGCAAGCCATGGCGAACTACTTCGGCGGAAACCATAGGCGTCCGACGTGGCGCAGGCGCGGGTGCGGCGAAGGGTTCCGGATCGTCGCCGTCAAAGCGGGTGACGTGCGCCGCTTGTCCCGCCACGTGGGCGAGGTGAAGGTCCCGAAGGTGGGATGGATTCGCTACCGCTGGTCCCGCGCCGTCCCTGACGGGGTGAAGTCCTACAGGGTCACCCGCGACCGCGCGGGCCGCTGGCATGTGGCATTCGCCGCCATCCCCGACCTCATCCCTGCGCCGGATACGGGCGAGGTCGTCGGCGTGGACCGGGGTGTGGCCGTGTCGGCCGCCCTGTCCACTGGGGAGATGCTGAACGCTCCCGGGCTGCGCGACACGGAGAAGGCGCGACTGCTGCGGCTGCTGCGCAAGCTTGCCAGGGCCGAGCGCGGATCGCACCGGCGCGCCGAGGTCAAGGCCGCCATCGCCCGCGTGAAGGCGCGGGAGACCGACCGGCGCAAGGACTGGGTGGAGAAGACCAGCACCGATTTGGCATGCCGGTTCGACGTGATCGCCGTCGAAGACCTGAAGATCCGCAACATGACCCGGTCGGTGCGCGGCACTGTCGAAGCGCCTGGGCGGAACGTTCGGGCCAAGGCTGGGCTGAACCGGTCGATCACGGCCGCCGCATGGGGCCATCTCGTCCAACGACTGGAACACAAGGCACTCGGGCGGGTGGTGAAAATCAACCCCGCGTACACGAGTCAGCGGTGCTCGGCGTGCGGGATCGTGGACCGGGTAGCGCGCGAGAGCCAAGCGCGCTACCGGTGCCGATCCTGCGGATACGCCTGCAACGCCGACGTGAACGCGGCCAGGAACACCGAACACGCGGCAGGGCGTGCCGTGTCTGCGCGGGAAGGGCCACGGGTTGCCGGGCCGGTGCACCGCGAACCTCAACGCGACCTCCTCCTCGTGGGGTAGTTGCCGTTGGAATCCCCGTGCTTCGGCGCGGGGAGGATGTCAAGCCATCATCTTCCTGTAGTGGCCGATGGCCTCCTGCGGGCTGCCGTCGGCCACGATCCGGCCCTGGTCGAGCACCAGCACCCGGTCGAAGTCCGCCAGCAGCGGCAGGTCGTGGCTGACCGCCACCACCTGCTGCGGCAGCTCGCGCAGCACCTCGGCGACCTGGCGGGAATGGCGCAGGTCCAGCAGCGTGGTCGGCTCGTCCATCACCAGGATGTCCGGCTGCAGCACCATCACCGAACACAGGGCGAGCAGCTGCTTCTGGCCGCCCGACAGATGGTGCGCGGGATGGTCGGCGTGCCCGGCCAGCCCGTACGCGGCCAGCGCCTCGTGCACCCGCCGCGCCACCTCCTCCCGCTCCAGGCCCTTGCGGCGCAGGGAGAAGGCGACGTCCTCGGCCACCGTCGGCATCACGATCTGCGCGTCGGGATCGGTGAACAGGAATCCGACCGCCCGCCGGATCTTCGCCGCCTGCCGCCGGGTGTCGAGGCCGAGCACGGTCACGCTGCCCGAGGTGGGCACGGCCAGGCCGTTGATCAGCCTGGCCAGCGTGCTCTTGCCCGAGCCGTTGGCGCCGACCACGCCGACGCGCCGCTCGGGAAGGCGGGCGGTGACGCCGCGCAGCACGTCACGGCCGCCCAGCCGGACGTGCACGTCCGCGAACTCGATCACCTCACACCACCTCGAACAGCGCGGCCACGCCCAGGCCGCCGCCGACCGCGGCCGTCGCCAGGCCGAGCGTGCCCGGCGGGGCGCCGCCACGGACGAGCCGGGTGAACAGCCTGGCCACCACGACCGCGCCGGAGGCGCCCCACGGATGCCCCAGCGCCAGCGCGCCCCCGTCGGGGCACACCCGCTCCCCGTCGGCGCCGAGCGGGTCGAGCCCGAGCGCGTCGGTGACGGCCAGCACCTGCGCCGCGAACGCCTCCACGATCTCCACCGCCGCCACCCGTTCCATCTCGACTTCCGCACGCGCGAGCACCCGCCGCACGGCGGGCACCGGCCCCCACCCCGGCAGCCCGGGATCGCACCCGACGACGGACCCGGCCACCAGCCGCATCCCCGGCAGGCCCGCGCGCAGGTGGTCGGGCACGATGGCCACGGCCGCCGCTCCATCGCTGACCGGGGACGCGTTGCCGGCCGTCACTGTACCCCCGGCCACGAACGCCGCGGGCAGCCGGGCCAGCGACGACGCCCGCAGCGGCCGCGGCCGCTGATCGTCGGCCCGCCCGCCGACCGGCACGATCTCCCCCTCGAACCGCCCCGCCTCGCGGGCGGCCAGCGCCGCCGCGTGGCTACGGCAGGCGTAGGCGTCCTGGCGCTCCCTGACGACGCCGCACGAGGCCGCCAGCGCCTCCGCGGCCGGACCCATGTCCGGGTCGGGGTGCCCGGCGGGGGTGAAAGGCGCCCTGGCGTACGGCTCCGCCTCCCCCCGGCGGGTGCGCAGCGGCGCGGTCGACGCGCTCTCGACGCCTCCCGCGATCACCAGGTCCGCGTCACCCGCGCGCACTGCCTGCGCGGCGAGCAGGATCGCGGCCAGGCCGCTGCCGCACTGCCGGTCGACCGTGACCCCCGGTACGGCGTGCCCGAGGCCGGCCGCCAGCGCGGACACCCGCGCCACGTTCCCTCCAGGGCCCATGCAGTTGCCCAGCACGACGTCCTCCACCGCTCGCCCGGCCCTGTCACCGGCCCTGTCACCCGCCCTGTCACCTGCACCGTCACCCGTTACGTCGGCCACCACCGCGGCGATCACGGGGGCGGCCAGCCGGTCGACGGTCAGCTCCTTGTACGCGTGCCCGGCCGTGCCGATGGGCGTGCGCCGGGCCGCCACCACGACGGCCATCAGACCAGCCGCCGGATGTCGGGATCGCCGCCCGCCAGCCGCGCCGCCACCAGGGCGCGGGCGGGTTTGCCCGACGGCGTACGCGGCAGGCTCGGCACCGCGTACCAGCGGCGCGGCCGCTGAACCGCGTCCAGCCCGCCCCTGGCCATCGCCTCCAGCAGCTCCCGCGACGGCGGCGAGGCGCCCTCCGCCTCGAGAATCGCCGTGACCACCGAACCCAGGGACGGGTGCGGCGAGCCGACCACCACGACGTCGCCCACACCCGGCACCGTCCTGAGCACCTCTTCGACGTCCTCGGCCACGACGGTCGCGCCGCCGGTCTGGATCGCGCCCTCACCCCGGCCGCGCAACCGCAGCACCTCACCCTCCCGGTAGGGCCGCGCCACGTCGCCCACACTGGCCCAGCCGCCCGCGCCGCGCCGCAACGGGCCGGGCACGTCACCCAGATAGCCGTCGGCCAGCCACGGCGAGCGCACCCACACCTCGCCCAGCGCCGCCCCCGGCTCGGCCCTGACCTCGATCTCCACGCCGGGGAACGGGCGCAGCCCGCCTCCGTCGGCGTCGACGGCCACGAACGACAGCTCGGTCGCGCCGTAGTACGCCACGACGTTCACCCCCGCCCGCGCCGCGGCCGCGCGCCCTCCCGGGGCGAGGGCCGCGCCGCCGGCCACGGCCGTGCGCAGCGCCCCTGAGCCGCGCTGACGGCGTAGGACGTCGTCCAGCAGGTGCGGCACCAGGTGCACGACGGTGGCCGACTCCGCCTGGGCTTTCAGTTCCCTGCCGGGGCGGCGGCCGGGCAGGACGGCGGTCGCGCCGGCGGCCAGCGCGTGCACGGCGGCGAAGGCGTACAGGCTGGAGGTCAGCGGCCCCGGCACCAGGATCACGTCTTCGGCGCCGATCCCGGCCAGGTCGCTGAGGTGCGCGAACGAGTCCGTCCACGACGCGCGGCGGCGTAGGACGGCGCGCGGCCGGCCCGTGCTGCCGGAGCTGAAGCAGGCCCACGCCAGGTCGGCGGGGGCCGCGTGCGGGGTCATGGCCGGACCGGGGGCGTACGGGAGAGGATCGGTCACCAGGAGGTCGGGCATGACCGCGCCGGTGAGGCGCGCCCAGCGCTCGCGCCCCCAGGCGGGGTCGCCCACCAGCGGCGTCGCGCCGGCCAGGTCGGCGGCGAGCACGGCGGTCAGCAGCGCGACCGGACCGGCCAGCCCGATCGCGACCAGCGCGCCGGGGCCGATCCCCCGGCCGCGCAGGTGCCGGGCGGCGCCCTGGAGGTTCGCGGCGAGCTCGGCGTAGGAGAGCTCACCGTCCTGGCCGCACACCGCCGGCCGCGCCGGACGCTCGGCGGCGTGCCGCAGCACGTGTTCTGCTACCGGCATCGCGGGGTCAACGCTCCCCGGTGCGCAGCCGCTCGCGGTGCACGGCGGGCACCGCGTCGGGGTAGGACGCCTGCACTCCCCGGGCGACGTAGGCCGTCACGACCGCCTTGATCACGTCGCCGGGCAGGAACGCGGCCGTGAGCAGCGCCGCCGCGCCCAGCGACACGCCGGAGACCATCGCCTGGAAGGGAATCCCGACCAGGTAGACCACGCCGACGCCGCCCACCAGGCTCGCCACGAACAGCTGGATCCAGCCCGGCCGGCGGCCCGCCCGCTCGACCAGCCAGCCGGTCACGGCCGCGCCGGGCAGCCAGCCCAGCAGGAATCCCGCCGACGGCGCGGTGAAGGCGCCCAGCCCGCCGCGCCCGCCCGCCAGCAGCGGCAGGCCGGCCGCGACCAGCACGAGCAGCACGGCGACGGCCAGCGCCGCCCGCCATGAGCCGAGGATCGCGCCCGCCAGCATCACGCCCGCGGTCTGCAGGGTGATCGGGACCGCGTTGCCGAAGACGTTGATGGTGCCCGGCAACCCGAGCACGGCGATCAACGCGGCGAACACGGCCACTCTCGCCAGGTCGCCCGTGGGGAACCTGCGCTGCTTCCCTTCATCCTTCATGGGGTCGATCTCACACCAGAACGGCACGCTTCAGTCATGGAGGTATCCCACAACATTCAACGCGATCATCAGTTATCTCCCTGGAAGAGCGCACCCGCGCCTGTACGCCGCACGGGCGTCGCGTCTCCCGAGCGCGGAGTACACTCGCTCGGCGTTCCGTGGCGAGTACGACGCGGCCCGGAACGTGCTCGCCGCCGGGCCGGCGGAGAGCTGAAACACCTGTGGAGCTGGTGTAAGACCTCAACCAGAGTCCTCTCGGGCAGGCAACCGGCGGCGAAGCAGGACCCTCAGGGGCGCCCGTGAGGGTTCCCCTCGTCTGGAGGGGGAGAGGAAGTCAACCGCCACCGGGATGCGCGGCTGCTGTTCGTAGCAGAGCGCGCAGCAGGTGCCCGGCGGTGCCGGCCGGCACCTGGCCGGGGGTGTGGACGATCTGGGAGGCGAGCCCGTCGACGAACGTGTGCAGGAGAGCCGCCCAGAGCTCGACCTCGGCATCGGGGTGCGCGGCCGTGGCCTGTCCCGGGTCGCGTACCGGCTCGTGCCCGCGCAGGGCCGCGATGCACTGGCGGTGCAGCGCCCGCTGGTCGTTCCACGTCACCGAGCCCCCTTCCTGAGGGTGGTGACGCTCCCATTCCACGACCGCCGACCACAGCGCGTACTCCTCGCGCCGCTCGTCGTCGAGCGGCAGCATCTCCTCCACGATGGTGGCGACCTGCTCGACCACCGGGCCTTCGGTACGGGGCCGCTGGACGCGCGGGAGGACCCGCCGGCGGAGGGCGTCGGTGGTGGCCTGGACGACGTAGGCCTGCAACTCGTGCTGATTGCTGAAGTAGTGCCGCAAGGAGCCGGTGGACCAGCCGGCTTCGGCGGCGACGCCGCGGACGGTCACGCCGGCCAGCCCGTCGCGCAGGATGATCCGGATGGCCGCCTCGCCGAGCTCGGCCCGCCGCTGGTCGTGGTCAACGAGTCGTGGCACGTCCACATGTTAATACGCATGTGCTAACACGCCCGTGCTAGGGTACTGACACAGGCGTGTTATTACGATCCTCCGACCCCCGCGGGAGACAGGTTTGCCGATCGAGACGATCGTGGCGGTGCTGGGGCTGGCCCTGCTCGACACGCTGAGCCCCGCGGTGATCGGGATCACGCTCTACCTGCTGCTGGCCAGGCCGCACCGCGTGGGCCTGCTGCTCGGCGGCTATCTCGGCACGGTCGCGATCGCGTACTTCGCCCTCGGCGTGCTGCTCATGCTCGGCCTGGGCGCTGTCGTGCCCCGCGTCGATGACACCGTGTGGGCCTGGGGGCAGGCCGCCTTCGGCGCGGCCCTCGTGGTGGGCAGCTACTTCATCCCGGACCGGGACCCCGAACGCGCGTCCGTCAGGGCACGGTCCTTCACCATGCGCTCGATGCTGCTGCTGGGGCTGGCGACCTGGCTGTTCGAGTTCGCCACCGCCGTGCCCTACTTCGGCGCGATCGGCATCATGACCCTCGCCGGCCTGCCCGCCGCCCAATGGTCGCCGCTCCTCGGCGTCTACGTGACCATCATGGTGATCCCCGGCGTCCTGCTCTTCGCCGCATGGGCCGCCCTGGGCGAGCGGATCCGCGAACGGTTCGAACGGTGGCAGGGCAGGCTCGACTCCGGCTCCCGCACCACCCTGCGCTGGATCGTCGGGATAGCGGGAGTCCTCATCCTGCTGGACGCGTTGCCCGCCCAGATCACCATCACCGCGGGTCCGTGAGGTCCCTCCGTGTCGGTCCCCACGTCGCTCAGATGAGATCGCCGGCCTTGCTGAGCAGGTAGCGCTGCTCGACCTGGTTCGCGGTCAGGTCGGCCGCCTGACGGTAGAGCGCGGCTGCCCGCGTGGTGTTGCCGGTCATCTGGAGCAGGTGGGCGCGGACCGCGTGTTCCCGCTGCCTGGTGAGCGGGTGCCGGTCCAGGTGGTGGCGTTGGTTGAGGTCGTCCAGGAGCGCCATGCCGCGGGCCGGTCCGTGGGCGTGGGCCACCGCCACCACGCGGCTGAGCTGGACCGGTGCGGTGGGGGTGAGCCGTTCGAGCCACAGGTACAGCATGGCGATCTGAGCCCAGTCGGTCTGGTCGGGTGAGGAGGCAGCGGAGTGCACGGCGGCGATCGCGGCCTGAAGCTGGTAGGGGCCCGGCTGGTTGCGGTTCCAGACGCCGTCGATGAGAGCGGTGCCCTCGTCGATCAGGTCGTGGTCCCACCGGGCGCGGTCCTGCTCGTCCAGGGGAACCAGGTCACCGCCATCGGTGCGGGCGGCGCGCCTGGACTCGGTGAGCAGCATCAGCGCCAGCAGGCCGGTCACCTCGGCGTCGTCGCCGAGCGTGGCGTGAAGCATGCGGGTCAGGCGGATGGCTTCGCGGGTCAGGTCGACGCGGGCGAGCCGGTTGCCGGCGGTGGCGGTGTAGCCCTCGTTGAAGATCAGGTAGAGCACCCGCATCACGGCGGCCATACGGCTGTCGCGGTCGGCGTCGGTGGGCGGGGTGAAGCGGGCTCCGGCGCGGGCCAACCGCTGTTTGGCGCGGCTGATCCGGGCGCCCATGGTGGGCGCGGTCGTACCGTGGGCGTGTGCGATCTCGGCGGTGGTCAGGCCGCCGACCGCGCGCAGCGTGAGCGCCACCTGGGAGGTGGGGTCCAGCGCGGGATGGCAGCACAGCAGCAGCAGGGTCAGGCTGTCGTCGGTCTCGCGTGCGGGATGTGCCCGTCGCCCGGGTCCTTGCATGGCCAGCTCGGCCACTCCGGCCTGCTGCTCGCGGCGGTGGCGGGCCTGGTCGGAGCGGATCAGGTCGACCATGCGCCGGTATCCAACGCGGATGAGCCAGCTGCGCGGGTTCTCCGGGACGCCCTCGGCCGGCCAGACCTGGCTGGCGGTCAGCAGCGCCTCCTGCACTGCGTCCTCGGCGATGTCGAACCGGCCGAAGCGGCGGACCAGCGCGCCGAGCACCTGCGGCGCCTCGGTGCGCAGCAGGTGCTCGTGCTCGTGGTTCACGCCGCGAAGTCCTCACCCATGATCGGGCGGATCTCGATCGGTTCGCCGAGCGCCTCGACGATGCGTGCGGCGATCTCGACGGCGCGCTCCTTGCCGGCCACGTCGATCACGGCGAAGCTGGCCAGGACCTCCTTGAGCTCGGCGAAGGGACCGTCAGTGGCGACCACCTTGTCACCTTTGCGGTGGACGGTGGTGCTGACCGCAGGGTGTCCCAGGCCCTCGCTGGTGACGAACTCGCCGGAGGCGATCAGCTCCCGCTCCAGCTTCTGGTAGGTCGCGAAGGCGGCCAGCGCCTCCTCGGACGGGACGTCGGCGGTGGCGGCGTCCCACTCGGCGGCCGGAGTGTAGGCGAGCAGCAGGTATTTCATGGTGAATCCCTTGATGGATCGTCGCAGGCCATGTTAGGTGCGTCTCAGGCGGCGCGCCGCAGCGACGTCGCGAGGACGGTCGTCCAGGTGAAGGCGACCAGGCCGTTCAGGGCGATCTGGATGCTCATGTAGCCGGGCGACATCGGCACCAGCAGCACCAGCGCGGCGAGGGCGCTCAGCATGGCGGGCGGCGTCGCCCGGCGGCGGGCGCACCGGACGGTCATCACGATGGCCGCGATGGCCAGCGCGGTGAAGGCCACAGCGGCGGCGGCCGAGTGCACGATGCTGTGCCAGGACATCTGCGCGACCGGTCCCTCAGGGGTGCCGACCGGGAAGCCCTTCTCGGGGTCCATGGTGAAGATCCCGGCCGCCACCAGCCCGGCGCCGAAGATGCCCACCAGGATCGGCAGCGCCCGCCGCCCGACCCCTTCGGTGAGCGTGCGCCCGGCGCCGGCGGCCAGCGCCAGCGCCCCCGTCCCCGCGAGGACGAAGGAGAGGATCTGGATCCACCCCAGGTCGCCGGTGGACAGCTGGCTGATGGGGTGCCGGGTGATGTCGAAGCCCTCACGGGTGAGCATCTGCGTGATCGCCGAGGCGAAGAAGAGCGGCCCGGCCAGCGCTCCCGCCAGCAGCAGGCGTCCGGATGTCCGAGCGGTCCTGCGGACGGGAACGCCGGTGGCAGTGGTGGTGGCGGTCATGACGTCCTCCCTTGTCGGTGGGTTCTCGCTCGTTACCTCGGACCCGCATCGGCTTTCTTGACGGCGGTCGAATGTGATTCAGACCACACTGATTCCGTGTCAAAGCCCGGCAGAGGTCTCCGAGGTACCGGCGAGCAACCACAGAGGAGGACAACATGATCGAGACCCAGCAGCCCAGCCCCGAGTTGAAGGCCCTGGAACGCCTGGTCGGTACCTGGAAGGTCGCCGGCGGTGCGGAGGGCACCGTGCGCTACGAGTGGATGCCGGGCCGGTTCTTCCTGGTCCAGCACGTCGAGCTCACCCAGTTCGGCGAGCCGGTCACCGGCATGGAGATCATCGGCAACCTGCGTCCGTTCGGTGAGCCGACCGGGGCGGACGTGGTGTCGCGGTTCTACGACTCGGCGGGCAACACCTTCGACTACGTCTACGAACTGGAGGGCGACAGGCTGACCATCTGGGCCGGGGCCAGGGGCGGCCCGGCCTACTTCGAGGGCACCTTCGACGCCGACGACACCACGCTCACCGGTGCGTGGGTCTACCCCGGCGGCGGCGGGTACGCCTCCACCTCGACCCGCATCTGATCGAGGGACCGGTCTCCCGCCCTACCCGGAGAACATGTCGTAGCGGGGGGGGGGGGGGGGGGGGGGGGGGGGGGGGGGGGGGGGGGGAGGGGAGGAGAGACAGAAAGGAGAGGGGAGTGGGGGGGGGA
>NZ_JBVJHP010000012.1:276594-356077 GCF_055586745.1 Nonomuraea sp. NPDC049378 | reverse complement strand
GCCACCAGCTTGGAGACCCAGCCTTTGGAGACTCCGTAGGCGCGGGCGACCTCTGCCTGGGACCGTCCCTCGACGACAACGGCGGTGATAACAATCCCGGCCTTAGACACACAGCCAAGGCTCATGATCGCGATGGTTGCCTATGTCCCGAGACACGCTCGGCCGAGGTTTCCTATGTCCTGCGACATGGGTTTCCTATGTCCTGAACCAGCACACTGCCACTCGGACGGCGGTCCTGAAAGAACAGGGCCGCGGGCCACGGCCTGACCGAGGGGATTGGCGACCCCCGGCCGGACCACGCCCTCACCCCGGGCCGGCCCACGCCAGCCGGGCCCGGGGTCCAGTCCGACCGGCCCGGCGGCACGACCGCCGCCGGCAGCCACAGGTTGCCGCCGGCGAGCCAGGCGTACACGCCCCCCCGCGGTGATCGCGACGGTTCGTACGAGCATGAGCGGGCTGGCATCGCCATGCCGTGGGGCACGCTGGCCGTCAACGTCAACGTCAACGTCAACGTCAACGGCTCGGCCATCCTCGGCCTGCTGATGGGCATCGCCTCGCGCGGGGCCCTTCCCCACGCCAGGCTGTCGCTGGTCGGCACCGGGTTCTGCGCCGCGCTGACCAGTTCAGCCTGTTGACCAAAGTGGACAGGGCGACCTTGGGCGGATAGTGGACCAGGAGATGAACATGGTCGTGCTCGCCGTTGAACACCAGCAGCCTCGCGCCGAAACTGTCGCACACCTCGATCATGATGTCTTCGCAGCGGCGCAGGATCTCGTCGGTGAACACCTTACGCCGATACTTCGGTGTGAAGACCAAATGGGCGTGCAAGCTGTAGACCACGCTGCGCCTCCGCCGGATATCGGGATTCGGTTCCCATCGCGGTGACATGGACCTAATGATAGTGTGTTCGACTATGCGGCTGGTGGTGCAGGTGAAGCTGCTGCCGACACCCGAACAGGCGGCGGCCCTGGAAACCACACTGCACGCCGCCAACCGGGCCGCGAACCTGGTCGCCCGTACCGCTTTCGAGCAACGCTGCTTCCGCAACTTCGACCTGCGCAAGCACACCTACGAGCAGGTCAGAGCCAGCTTTGGGCTGGCCGCGCAGGCCGCCCAGCATGTGATCAAAAAGGTCTGCGACACCTACCGCACGCTGCACGCCAACCTGGCCGCCGGAAACCTGGGCAAGCCTGGATCGAAGCGGCGCGTCCAGGCGGAAAGCAAACCGATCGTCTTCCGCCCTCTTGCGGCCCACCCGTATGACGACCGGTGTCTGTCGTGGCAGTACCAGGCGCGGACGGTGTCGATCTGGACGACCGCCGGGCGGCTGCGCGGCATCGCCTTCACCGGCTCAGCCGACCAGCTGGCGCTGCTGGCCGCGCATCGCAAGGGCGAATCGGATCTGGTGTGGCGCGATGGCATGTGGTTCCTGCACGCCACGGTCGAACTACCGGAAAAGCCGGTGACGGCACCGGATGGGTTCCTCGGGGTGGATCTGGGGATCGCCAACATCGCCACCACCTGTGATGGGATCCGCCACAGCGGCAAGGGCCTGAACGCGGTCCGGCACCGCAATCGTGAGCTGCGCCGACGGCTGCAGGCCAAAGCCACCAAGTCGGCCAAGCGGCTGCTGAAGCGGCGTCGCCGCAAGGAGGCCCGCTTCGCCGCGAACATCAATCATGTGATCGCCAAGCAGATCGTGACCGAGGCGGAACGCACCGGCCGCGGCATCGCCCTGGAAGATCTGGGCGGTATCCGCGACCGGGTACGGCTTCGCAAGCCCCAGCGGGTCACCCTGCACTCATGGAGCTTCCACCAGCTGGGCGGCTTCATCGCCTACAAGGCGGCCCGGGCCGGGGTCGCGGTGATCTTTGTCGATCCTGCCTACACCTCCCAGGAGTGTTCGGCCTGCGGGCATATGGACAGGGCCAACCGGCCCGACCAGGCCACCTTCTCCTGTACGTCGTGCGGCTTCGCTGAGCATGCCGACGTCAACGCAGCCGGTGTCGTCTCCTCACGAGGTGAGATCGGCTGGGCAGTGAGTCACGCTGCCTGACGCGGACCGACCCGTCGAAGCCATCGACGGCAAGGAACTGCAAGCTCGGTCGTTTACTGTTTACGACCGAGAAGCTGACCACCGACACGTACAAGCTGCTCGCGGCCGGCTCCACCGGCAGGGCGCTGACCAACATCGCGATGAACCTCGTGCTGGGCCTGGCCGCGGTCAGCCTCTGCTATCTGCTCGGCAGGGCGATCGCGGGGTGAGCGGTCCGCACGGTCACGGAGCGCGGCGCGCGAGGTAGAGGGCCGTCGTCACGCTCAGCGTCACCCGGTCGCCGAGGACGTCGCCCAGCGCGCCGAGCAGGCCGGCGCGCACGTCCTCGGGGAGCATCCGGACGGCCGAGCGGGTGCCGAGCAGCGTGAGGTAGTCGGCGATGGGAAACGTGAGCTCCGACGGGTAGAGCCGGGCCGACAGGTCCTGGAAGGCGTCCTGCCGTTCCAGCTCCAGCCACCAGCGCGACGACTCGATCGACGACCCGGTGGGCAGCTCGGTGTCCAGGAGGATGTGCGGCGTGTGCGCCCGGTAGACGGCGAGCGCCGCGTCCAGCACCGCGGGGTCCTTGAACATGTCGACGTGCCAGAACAGCGCGACGGCGCCTCCCGGGGCGAGCACCTCGGCCGCCTTCCGCCACCTGGCCTCCGGGGAGGTCCAGTGCCAGGCCTGGGCGCTGAACAGCAGGCCGAACGCCCGGTCGGGCCGGAACTCCTCGAACGGGGAGACGACGACCCTCACGTTGGGCCGCCCGCCCAGCCGCCGGTTCAGCACGGCGGCCATCGCGGAGTCCGGCTCGACGGCGGTGAGGTCGGTGCCGCGCGCCGCGAACATCGCCGTGGCCGTGCCCGTGCCCGCGCCCACTTCGACGGCCGGCGCGCCGCCGAGCCCGGCGTAGGCCAGGACGTCGTCCACCAGAGCGTCCGGGTAGGCGGGGCGGACCCTGTCGTATGCCTCGGCCACTTCTCCGAACACCCTGGCTTGCACCCGCTCCGCAGTCATTTGCGCCCTTTCGCCGTCGACAATCGCCTTCTCACCAGGGTGGAGTCCGGTCATCGGGGCGCGCGGTCGGCCGCCGTGATGGCCCGCAACATGTACGGGTGCAGCAGCTTCGCCCGCTGCCGCGGGATGCCGCCGGCGATGGCCGCCTCGGCCAGCGCGTCCCTCAGCCACTCCACGTCCACCGGCCGCCCGTCCTCCCGCCGGAGCAGCGGCTCCCCCGCGGCCCGGCCCGACGAGAGCGCCTCCAGCAGCGGCCGGGCCGGAGGCGGCACCGGGAAGGCCACGATGTCGCCGCGGCTGTCGTGCACGGTGACGATGGCGCACTCGCCGTCGGCCACCGGGTGCAGGTCCTGGAGGGTCAGCTCGGCGAGGGCGCCGGCGGCGGCGCCGGTGGCGTCCAGCAGCGCGACGGCCGCGGCCTCGGCCTGCCGGCCGCCGGCGGCCAGCCGGGCGACGCCCCGGCGCAGCAGCCGGCGGTCCTCCCGGGTCAGCACACCGGTGCCGGAGCCGGCGACGCGGTCGTGGCGTACCGCGCCGGAACGCCAGGCGAAGGCGTAGAAGGAGGACAGCACGCCCCGCCTCCTGTTCACCGTCGCGCTGGCCAGGGGCTTGCCCGGCACGCGCACGCCGATGGTGAGGGCGCCGGCGCGCGCCGCGTCACAGTAGGTGTCGAGGTGGGCTCCGGTGACCGCGAGCGGCTCGACGGACGGCTCGGCCTCGCGCAGCCAGCGCAGGAACGCGGCCAGGACCCGCAGGCGGACCTGCCTGGTGGCCGCGGACGGCCGCTCCCGTAGCCAGGCCGCCGCCGTGCGCCAGGTCAGCGGGTCGAGGGAGTCGAGCAGGTCGACGTCGTCGCCGGGCACCTCGCCCGCGTCCTGAGGGCCGCGGCGCGGGTGCAGCCCGGCGATCTGTCCGATGCTGGGCGCGGCCGTGCTCGCGCCCGGGCCGGGGCCTCCGTCGCCGGAACCTAAGGCCCTGCCCGCCGGTGGGGTGCTCTGTGCTCGGCCGGCGGTCCCTGAGCCAGGCAGATCAGTCATGATCTTGATCATCTCACGGAGCTCGCCTCGCTCGCGTCCTCCTTCAGGACCTGTTTGCGACGAACGCGGCCATCGTACGAGAGCCGCCCCGGGCGAGACACGGGGATCGGGGAACGGGGTGGCCGGGCGCGCCGAGGCGGGGCCGCCCGACATGGTGCTCAAGTATCAGGTACCTTGTTGGTTTAATCAGGTGCCTGATAGGAAGGAGCGGCCATGAAGGTGTTGATCATCGGAGCCGGCATGGGCGGCCTGACCCTCGCCCAGGCGCTGCGGCGTGCCGGGATCGAGGTCGCGGTCCACGAGCGCGATCCGGCCGTGGAGGCGACCGGCGGCTACCGGCTCCACCTCGACGACCGGGCCTGCGCGGCGCTGCGCCGCCACCTCGCGCCCGACCACTACCAGGCGCTCCTGGGCAGTTCGGCGGGGTGGCAGGCGTTCCGCCGCTTCGCCGTCGCCGACCACCGGATGCGGCTGCTGTTCGCCGAGCCGCGCGAGCGCGCGCAAGAGACACTCATGATCGGCCGCATCCCGCTGCGCCGGCTCCTGGCTCACGGGCTGGACGGTGCGCTGAGGTTCGGCGCCGAGTTCACCGGCCACCGGGCACATCCCGACGGCACGGTCACGGCGCACTTCGCCGACGGGAGCGCCGACCGGGGCGATCTCCTCGTCGGGGCGGACGGCGTGGGTTCGCGGGTCGCCACGGCGCTGGCCGGCCGCCCGACCTCGGCCCCCGCCGGGGTGAGCGGCATCGCCGGCCGCACCCCGCTGGACGGCCGGACCCGCCCGCTCGTCCCCGGACTGCTGGCCGAGGGCCCGGCGCTGGCCTTCGGGCCGGGCGGCATCGGGATGTTCGTCACCGTCCACGACCCGGCCGGAGGCGCCGTGGTCGATCCCTCCTCGTGCACCGGCGTGCCCGCCATGCTGGAGGATCCCGCGCTCATCTGGGGGCTCCTCGCGCCCGACGGCCGCTTCCCCGGCAGGCCGCGCGAGCTCGGCGGCGCGGGCCTGATGCGGGTCACCGGCACGCTGCTCGACGGCTGGGACGGGCGGTTGCGCGCCCTCGTCCGCGCCGGCGACCCGGCCACCGTGGCGTTCTTCCGCTTCCACGCCGCCGACCCCGGCGCCGACCTGACGCCCTGGCCGGCCGGCGCCGTCACCGCGCTGGGCGACGCCGTCCACGCCATGCCGCCCACCGGCGGGCGGGCCGCGGCCACCGCGATCCGCGACGCCGACCTCCTGGCCGGCGAGCTGGCCCGCGCGCACGCGGGGGAGTCCACCATCCCGATGGCCGTGCACCGCTACCAGAGCGGGATGGCCGCCTACGCGGGCGACGCGATCCGCACGTCGATGCAGCCGCTTGGCTGGGTGCACCGGCTCGCCGGCCCGGTCGGGGCAGGGCTGGCGCGGCTGAGCCTGCCCGCCCTGGCCGCAGCAGCCCGGCTCGGCCGCCGCGTGACGGGAGCCCGCGTTGCCTGAGCGGCGGCCCGGCTACGGGGCCTGGCCCGACGGGGAGCCTGATCTGCCGCTGTGGGAGCTGATCCAGACCTCGCATGTGGTCGCCAGGGGTTTCACCGCGCTCTTCGCCTCGGTCGGGCTCACCCCGACGCAGTTCGGCGTGCTGGCCACGCTCGCCGCCGGCGAGGACCTCAGCCAGGCCGAGCTCGCCCGCGCGGTCATGGTGCGTCCGCAGAGCATGAACGAGCTGTCCGTGTCGCTGCTCAAGCGCGGCCTGGTCGAGCGCGACGGGCCAGGGGGCCGCGGGCGCCGGGCGGGGTTGCGGATCACCGAGGCGGGCCGCGAACTTCTGGCCAGGGCGCAGCCCGAGGTCGAGAAGTTCAACGCGCCGGAGGCCATCGGGCTGTCCGCCGCCGAGGCCGGGGAGTTGTCCCGGATGTTGCGCGCCGTCCGCGAGGCCCTCGCCTTACCGTCCGCTCAGGGGGCGTAGCCGAGCACGTGGTCACGCAGCAGGCGGCCGATGTCCGGGTCGCCGCGTTCGATGGCCTCGACGAGGGGCTCGTGGTCGGCGGCGTTCTCGTGCGGCCGCATCCTGAACAGCCGGATCGACACGTGCGTCCACACCTCGATGCCCAGCGACTCCCACACCGAGACCAGCACCGCGTTGCCGGACGCGGCCACGATCTCGCGGTGGAAGCCGACGAGGTGGCGCACCTGGCCGTCGAGCGAGCCGGCGGCGGCCGCCTCGTGCATGCGGGCCACGTGCGCCCGCAGCGCGGGGACGGAGGGGGTGCCCAGGCGGGTGGCGGTCTCCTCGAGGCCCGCCCGCACCTGGTAGACCTCGCGCAGGTCGGCCGGGGTGAAGCCGCGGACCCGGGCGCCCTTGTTGGGGGAGGACTCGATCAGCCTGAGGGCTTCGAGCTCGCGCAGCGCCTCGCGTACGGGCGCCTGGCTGACCTGGAGCTCGGCGGCCAGGCGGCGCTCCACGATGCGGTCCCCGGGCCCCCAGCGACCGCTGATCATGCCCTCGACCAGCACGTCGCGGATCTCGTCACGCAGTGGCGGCCGCGCCACAGGCTCCACGGAGAAGTCCTTTCATCATATGATCGATCATAGGGTGTTTAATGGAAGCATGCAGAGAGATGTGGATCCTCAGGAGACCGCCGAATGGCTCGAGTCGCTCGAGGCGGTCCGGCGGGAGGCCGGTCCCGATCGGGCCGACTACCTGCTGCGCAGGCTGGCCACGAGCACGCGCTATCTCAACACGGTGCCCACGGCGGAGGAACCCGCCTACCCGGGCGACCTCGCGCTGGAGGAACGCGTCGCGGCCTACGACAGGTGGAACGCCGCGGCCATGGTCAGCCGGGGCGCCAAGATGGGGCTCGGCGGCCACCTGGCCACCTACGCCTCGGCCGCCTGGCTCTACGAGGTGGGGTTCAACCACTTCTTCCACGCCGGCCACGACCAGGTCTATTTCCAGGGGCACGCCTCTCCTGGCGTCTACGCCCGCGCCTTCCTGGAAGGACGGCTGAGCGAGGAGCAGCTCGACCTGTTCCGCCGCGAGCCCGAGGGCGGCCTGCCGTCCTACCCGCACCCGAGGGCCATGTCCGGCTTCTGGCAGTTTCCCACCGTGTCGATGGGGCTCGGCCCGCTCAACGCGATCTACCAGGCCAGGTTCAACCGCTATCTGCACAACCGCGGCATCAAGGACACCTCGCGCAGCCATGTCTGGGCCTTCCTCGGCGACGGGGAGATGGACGAGCCCGAGGCAACCGCCGCCCTCACGCTGGCGGCACGCGAGGGCCTCGGCAACCTCACCTTCGTGATCAACTGTAACCTCCAGCGGCTCGACGGCCCCGTCCGCGGCAACACCCGTGTCGTGCAGGAGCTGGAGAGCGTCTTCAGAGGCGCAGGCTGGCACGTCGTCAAGGCGCTGTGGGGCTGGGAGTGGGACGACCTGCTCGGCTCCGACGAGCTGGTGGCCAGGCTCGGTGAGGTGCCCGACGGCCAGTTCCAGACGTACGCCGCCTCGTCCGGCGCCTACATCAGGGAGCACCTGTTCCACGGCCTGGACGTGCCCCACTCCGACGAGGACCTGCGGCGCGTCGTCGGCGGGTCGCGGGCCGGCCACGAGCCGCGCAAGGTGTACGCCGCCTACCGCAGGGCGCTGGAGCGCACCGACGCGCCCACCGTCGTCCTCGTCCAGACGGTCAAGGGCTGGACGCTCGGCACCGGGGTCGAGGCGCGCAACGCCAACCACCAGATGAAGAAGCTCACGCAGGACGAGTTCCGCGTCATGGGCGAGCGGCTCGGCCTGCCCGTTCCCGCCGGGGCGCTCGACGGCGAGCTGCCGCCCTACCTGCACCCCGGCCCCGATTCGCCCGAGGCGCGCTACATCGCCGAGCGGCGATCCGCCCTGGGCGGGCCGATACCCCGGCGCACGGTCTCCCACCACCTCCTGCCGCAGCCCGGCGAGCGGCCCTTCCGCGCCCTGGCCAAGGGCTCGGCGCAGCCGGTGGCCACCACGATGGCGTTCGTCCGGCTGGTCAAGGACCTGATGAAGGAGCCGGAGACCGGGCGGCGCTGGGTGCCGATCGTGCCCGACGAGGCAAGGACGTTCGGCATGGAGTCGCTCTTCCCCACCGCGAAGATCTACTCGCCCCACGGCCAGCGTTACGACGCCGTCGACAGGGAGCTGCTGCTGTCGTACAAGGAGGCGGTCGACGGGCAGATCCTCATCGAGGGCATCACCGAGGCGGGGTCGATGGCGTCGTTCACCGCCGCCGCCTCCAGCTACGCCACGCACGGCGAGCCGATGATCCCCTTCTACATCTTCTACTCGATGTTCGGCTGGCAGCGGACCGGCGACCAGATGTGGGCCCTGGCCGACCAGCTCGGCCGCGGATTCCTCATCGGCGCGACCGCGGGGCGCACCACGATGACGGGGGAGGGGCTGCAGCACGCCGACGGGC
The DNA here is from genome assembly GCF_055586745.1 of Nonomuraea sp. NPDC049378. Classification (NCBI taxonomy): domain Bacteria; kingdom Bacillati; phylum Actinomycetota; class Actinomycetes; order Streptosporangiales; family Streptosporangiaceae; genus Nonomuraea; species Nonomuraea sp. NPDC049378. The sequence goes on along the minus strand of NZ_JBVJHP010000012.1, from coordinate 347,558 downwards.
ACTCGCAGCTGCTCGCCTCGGCCAACCCCGCGTGCCTGGCCTACGACCCCGCCTTCGCGTACGAGGTGGGGGTGATCGTGCGGGACGGGCTCGAACGCATGTACGGCCCCGCGGCCGAGGACGTGTTCTACTACCTGACCCTCTACAACGAGCCGAAGCCGCAGCCCGCGATGCCCGAGGGGATCGAGGAGGGCATCGTCAAGGGCATCTACCGCTACTCCGCCGCAGGCGGCGCCGCCCATCTGCTGGCCAGCGGCACCGCGATCCACTGGGCGCTGGAGGCGCAGCGGCTGCTGCAGGACGAGTACGGCGTCGGCGTCGACGTGTGGTCGGTGACCTCGTGGAGCGAGCTGCGCAGGGAGGCCATGACCGCGACGGGCGTGCCCTACCTGCGCCAGGCCATGGCGGGGACGAGCGGGCCGGTGATCGCGGTCAGCGACTGGATGCGGGCGGTGCCCGACCAGATCCGGCCCTGGATCGACCGGCCGTGGACGTCGCTCGGCACCGACGGGTTCGGGCTTTCCGGCCCGCGTGAGGACGTACGCCGCCACTTCGGGGTGGACCCCCGCTCGATCGCGGACGCGGTGCTCAAGGCGGTCGAGGAGTAAGGGCTGCCCGCCTGGTCCGGCCGGGCCGTCCGATATATTGCGAAATGCCGTGATCACCAGGGCCGAGGAGGAGACATCCATGGACGCCGATCAGTTTTTCGACCGGCACCTCGACCGCGTCCCGATCCTCGGCATCTTCCGCAACCTCGACCCCGACGCGACCGTGGCGATGTGCGAGCGAGCCTGGGAGTTCGGGGTCGAGCTCATCGAGGTGCCCGTGCAGACGTCCAGCGCGCTGCCGTCACTCCGGGCGGCCGTCGAGGCCGCGAAGGATCGCGGGAAGAGCGTCGGTGCGGGAACGGTGACCACGGCCGCGCAACTGCTGACGGTGCACGACCTGGGGGCGGCGTTCACGGTCGCGCCCGGCCTGCACCCCGAGGTCGTCGCCGAGTCGCGCCGCCTCGGGCTGCCGCACCTGCCGGGCGTGGCCACCGCCACGGAGATCGCCGCCGCCCTCGCGCACGGCTTCACCTGGCTCAAGGCGTTCCCCGCCAAGCAGCTCGGGGCCGGCTGGATCGCCGCCCAGCTGGCGCCGTTCCCCTCCGTCCGGTTCGTCGCCACCGGAGGGATCGACGCCGGCAACGCGGCCGGCTTCCTGGCGGCCGGCTGCCGCGCCGTGGCCGTGGGGTCGGCGCTCAACGATGACGAGGCGCTGGCCAAGCTGCGCGCGAGCCTCCCGGCGTGACGCCACCCCCGCACTGAGTCCGCACGAGGGCACGGGCGCGAAGCCCGTGCCCTTCTTGCTGGAACGCTCCAAAGGATTCGATCCCTTGCGCCCAGCGAACCGTATGGCGTACGGTACGTTGTACGACAACTCTGGAGGAATCCTTGACCGACATCCGGCCCTTCCGCCTCGAAACCGCCCAGGCCGACCTCGACGACCTGGGCGCGCGGCTCGACCGGGTGCGCTGGCCGGACGAGGTGCCCGGCCACGGCTGGCGCCACGGCGTGCCGCTCGCCCACCTCAGGCGCCTGGTCGAGCACTGGCGCACCGGCTACGACTGGGAGGCGGCGCGGGCCGAGCTCAACCGGCATGACCAGTTCGTCACCGAGATCGACGGGCAGCGCGTGCACTTCCTGCACGTCCGCTCCGCGGACCCCGGCGCGCTGCCGCTGCTGATCACCCACGGCTGGCCCAGCTCCCCGGTCGAATACCTCGACGTGATCGAGCCGCTGAGCCGCGACTTCCACCTGGTCATCCCGTCCCTGCCGGGCTACGGCCTGTCGGGGCCCACCCGCGAGACCGGATGGGGCTCCACCCGCATCGCCCGGGCCTGGCTGGAGCTCATGACCCGGCTCGGCTACGAGCGCTTCGGCGTGCAGGGCGGCGACTGGGGCACGTGGATCTCGCGCGAGGTCGGCGTCCTCGCCCCTGGCCGGGTCGCCGGGATGCACGGCAACGGCATCATCTGCTTCCCCGTCGGCGCGCCCGGCGAGCTCGACGGGCTGAGCCAGGTCGAGCAGGAGCGCCTGGCCTTCCGCGAGAGCTACCTGACCGAGCAGTACGCCTACAAGCTCATCCAGTCGGCCCGCCCGCAGACCTTCGCCTACGGCATGGCCGACTCGCCGGTGGCGCTGCTGGCCTGGTTCGCCGGCGTCTACCACGAGTGGAGCGACACGGAAATCGACGCCGACCGGCTGCTCACCACGGTCATGCTCTACTGGCTGACCAACACCGCCGGCTCGGCCGCCCGGTCCTTCGTCGAGACGCCCGACACCGAGACGGACACCGGCGTCGAGTGGGAGCTCAAGCCCGCGACCGTGCCCACCTCGATCTCGGTCTTCCCGAAGGACATCCTGCGGCCCATCCGGCGCTTCGCCGAGCGCGACAACAACATCGTCGGCTGGGTGGAGCACGAGCGGGGCGGCACGTTCGCCGCCCTGGAGCAGCCGGATACGTTCGTCGCCGACGTGCGCGCGTTCTTCGCGACCCTGCGCTGAGCGGCGACCCCGCCCGGGCCGGGAGGGCCGACCCGTCAGGAGCTTGGCCGGCGTGGTCCTGCCCGAGCCGTTCACGCCGACCAGCGCGCCGCCCGCGTGGTGATCGTGCGGCTCTCCCTCGAGGCGGGCCGGGGCGCGCTCCCGGGCGTGAGGGTTACCGTGGGCGCATGAGCGTGCGGTACTGGCGTGACCCGCTGTGGGGCGGCGTGGACCTGATGCGGGCCCGCTTCACCGGCGACCCGTTCGCCCGGCACAGCCACGACACGTACGCGATCGGCGTCGTCGAGGAGGGCCTGGAGGAGATCGCCTTCCCCGACGGGCCGCGGTGCGCCGGCGCCGGCGAGGTCGTCATGATCGACCCGGGCGTCGTGCACACCGGGCGGGCGCGCACGCCGGACGGCTGGACCTACCGCGTCCTGTATCCCAGGCCGGAGCAGCTGGCGGCCATCGCCGACGAGGCGGGCGCCGCCGCCGGGCCTCCGGCGTTCACCACCTGGTCGGCCGCCGACGAGCGAGCCTCCGCGCTGCTGCTGTCCGCGCACCGCGCGGCCGAGCAGGGACAGCGGCTGGCCGCCGACTCGCTGCTGCGCGTCGTCATGGCGCGGCTGATCGGCGCGTACGGCTCCCGCGGGCCACGCCCCGGCCGGTCGGCCCGGCCCGCGGCGGCCGGCCGGAGCGTCGCCGCCAGGGCGCGCGAGCTGTTGCACGAGTCCCTGGCCGACCCGCCCGACCTGGGGGAGCTGGCCGCGGCCGCGGGCACGGCGCCGTTCGCGCTGCTGCGTTCCTTCCGCCGCGCGTACGGGCTGCCGCCGCACGCCTACGTCGTCCAGCTGCGCGTCAGGCGCGCCCGCGCGCTGCTGGAGCGGGGGGCGCCTCCGGCGGAGGCGGCGGTGGCCGCCGGGTTCTGCGACCAGTCGCACCTGTCGCGGCACTTCCGCCGCATGGTGGGGGTGACACCGGGCGCCTACCAGCGGGGGGTGCTGGCGGGCCGGCCGGTCGGCGGGACGCGCGGATGACGCGGAGCGTGGCGCCGGCGGGCCGGCCGGTCAGCGGGACGCGCGGATGACGCGCAGCGCCTCCTCCACGCGGTCGGCGCCGGTGCGGACACTGAGCACGCACAGGCGCAGGTAGAACGCACCCTCCAGGGTGGTGCTCGACAGGTAGACCCGGCGCGTGGCGTTGATCCGGTCGAGGAGGCGCCGGTTGTCGTCGTCGGAGCCCCGCAGGCGGAAGGGCACCACGCTCAGGTCCGGCCGCCACGGCACCTCCAGGCGCGGATCGGCCGACAGCTCCCGGTGCACCACCCCGGCCAGGTCGAGCTTCTCGTCCAGCGCCTCCTCGAAGGCCCGCAGGCCGTGCAGGTGCAGCGGCAGCCACAACCGCAGCCCCCGGAACTCCCGGGTGAGCTCCACGCCCAGGTGCCCGTAGTCGGGCAGCCCGTCCACCTCGTGGATGTCCTGCAGGTACTGGCCGCCGCCCGCGTGCGCGGCGCGCAGCACGGCGGGCTCGCGTACGAGCAGCACGCCCGTCCCGTACGGCAGGAACAGGCTCTTGTGCGGGTCGAACGTGAGCGAGTCGGCCTCCTCGATGCCGGCGAGCCGCTCGCGCCCGCGCCGGGTGACCTGGAAGCCGCCGCCGTAGGCGGCGTCGACGTGGAACCACAGCCCCTGCTCGCGAGCCAGCCGGCCCAGGTCCGCGAGCGGGTCGACGGTGCCCGTGCTGGTGCTGCCCGCGGTGCCGGCCAGCAGGAAGGGGCGAAGCCCGGCGGCTCGGTCCTCAGCGATCATGCGGGCTGCCTCGCGGACGTCCATGCGCAGGTCCGCGGTGGTGGGGACGGTCCGGATCCGCCCGGCCGGCAGGCCGGCGATCTGGGCGGCCTTGGCCAGGCTGTAGTGCGTGTGCTCGGTCACGTACACGGTGCCGTCGCCGAACGCGGCGCCGAGCCGGTCGTGCCGGGCGGCCACCACCGCGGACAGGGTGGCCTGCGAGGCGCCGGTGGTGATCAGCCCGCCCGCGCCGGATGGCAGCCCGAACAGGCCCGCCATCCAGGCGAGCACGCTCTCCTCCATCGCGACCAGCGCGGGCGCGGTCTGCGCCACGCCGGTGTAGCGGTTGGCCACCTGCGCGAGCAGCTCGGCCAGGGCCGACGAGACGAGGCCGCCGGCGGGGAAATAGGCCAGGTAGCCGGGTCCCGCCGTGTTGACGCCCTGCCCGGCGGCCTGGCGGAAGGTCTCGATCAGGGTGGCGAAGTCGCCCGGCTCGCCACCCGGCGGGCGGCGCAGCAGCGCGGCCAGCCGGGTGGCGTCGCGGTAGTCGCTGGCGGGCTCGTCCGGCAGCTCGGCGACCTGCCGGACGATGAGGTCGACGGCCTGGCGGCCCAGCTCGGCGACGGCGTGCGGGGCGAGGTCCAGGGGGAGTGCGGTGTGGCGTTCCTGCTGGGTGGTCATGTCCGGACACGGTAGGGAACCGGGTAAGAGTCAGGATTGGACGTTCTTGCACCCTGGCTGTCAGAAAAGGCTCTCCCGCTGGGGCAGGTCGACCACCCCGGTGAGCGCGAGCAGCCCCAGCAGCACCAGCGCGGCGAGGATGGCCCACGTGACGGGATGGCCGAGGTTGAGCGTCCAGGTCGCGCCGATCCTGGCGGGCACCAGCAGGGCCGTGTCGCGCCGGTTGAGGTAGACGGTGCCGCCCAGGAACCAGTGGCGGTCGTCGTCACGCTGCGTCGCCCCGGTGTCCTCGGCGTCCTCTCCCGGCAGGGCCGGCAGCCGGTGCCCGCCGTGGCCGACGCGGATCTCCCGGACGACCCAGGCCACGAGCAGCGCGACGAGCGGGACGTACGTCGCGATCCGCCAGGCGGGTGACGGCGGGACCAGCTGCCACAGCTGCAGGGACGCCACCAGCAGCCCGAGGTTGAGACAGGCCGCCCCGGCGAGCGTCAGCCGCGCCACGCCGCGCAGGTAGACGCGGTACCTCCGGGCCGAACCCGCGGGACGGGCGGCGTCGAGGTCCGGGCGGGCGCGCAGGACGAGCAGCGTCACCACGGGGAGGAGCAGCGTGATCCCGGCCTGGATGAGCACCGGCTCGAACGCGGCCAACGGGGTGAGGGCCCGCGCCGGGCCGGCAGGGTCGACGCCGTACCCCAGGAACGACGGCAGGGCGCCCAGCGAGCCGTACCGCCACCAGCCGACAGCCGCGGTGACCAGCGTGATCGCGAGCGCCGGCAGCGCCCACGCCCAGGGCACGCGCACCGGGTCGGTGCGGAACGTGGTGTCCACGGTGACGCGGCGGCGCAGGCCCTCCTCCCAGCCTCCGTCGCGCCTGGCCGCGCGGACCCCGCGGCCGGCCCGCACGTAGAGGGCCAGGTCCGCGACGCCGAGCACGGCGCCGACACCGCTGACGAAGCCGGCGCCCCGCCCGGCCGCGACGAGCGGCACGCCGGCGGCGGCGGCGCACAGGGCGGCGATGAGCACCAGCCTGGTGTAGGCACGGCGTTGCCCGATCACCTCGGGGTGGGCGACGTACGCGTGCGGCACGAGCACCCCGAACGGCGCCGTCGGCCTGGTCAGCGCCGGCAGGGCCAGCGACACCCCGGTCACCAGGGCGATCGTGGCCAGCGCGGCGGCTATGGGCAGCGTCATGAGGTCGTCTTCTCCTCGGCTCGGAATCTCGCCAGCAGGGCCTGGCAGCGGCGCACGACCTCGTCGCGGTCGAGGCCGTGCACGGTGGCCTCGGCCAGCAGAACAAGGGCCCGCTCTTCCCAGTCCGCCGCGAAGCCGGGCTCCGGCGGGCCTGAGGAGGGATCGCGCCTGACGACCGCGCCGCTCTTGCGGTTGACGCGGATGACGCCCTCGCGCTTGAGCAGGTCGTACGCCTTGTTGACGGTGTGGAAATTGATCCCGAAGTCGGCCGCGAGCTGGCGGGTGGAGGGCAGCGGGTCGCCCTCCACGGCCTCGCCTCTGGCGATCGCCTCCACGATCCGGTCCCGGATCTGCTGGTAGATCGGGACCTCGCTGTCGAGATCGAGGTGCAGGTTCACGCCCCACAGCTTATCTGATATACAACTAATAGAACAGATGGAACTCACCAACGATGGGAGCCCCGGCCATGTTCACCCTCGACATCACCCCGACCACGCTCACCGTGCGCTACGAGCGCTGGACGCGGCTCTTCGTCCGCAGGGCGCGCACCGACATCCCGCTGGCGGCGATCCGCGAGGTCGTGCCCGTGGCCCACCCCCTGTCCCAGGCCAGGGGCCTGCGTGCGGGCATCGTCGTCAGCGGCGTGCTCAAGGCCGGGACGTGGACGGGCTTCGACGGCGTCACGCGGCTGGTGTGCGCCCGGGGCGGCGAGCCAGGGCTGCGCATCGTGCTCGACCGGCGCATCGACGGCGTCGACGAGCTGGTGCTCAGCCTGGCCGGCGCCGAAGAGGTCCGGCACCGGCTGGCCGGAGCGGCCGCGTGACCGCCGTCGAGGTGCGCGGGCTCGGCAAGGCGTACGGCCCCGTGGCCGCCGTCACCGACCTGAGCTTCGACGTGCCGCCGGGCAAGGTCACCGCCTTCCTCGGCCCCAACGGGGCGGGCAAGACCACCACCATGCGCATGGTGCTGGGCCTGGTCGCCCCCGACACCGGCAGCGCCACCATCGGCGGGGTGCGCTACGCCCGCCTGCGCCGCCCGGCCGCGACCGTCGGCGCCGTGCTGGACACCTCCGGGTTCCACCCCGACCACACCGCCCGCGCCCACCTGCGGGTGTACGCGCGGATGGGCGGCTTCTCCCGCCGCCGCACGGAGGAGGTCATGGACCTGACCGGCGTGACCCCGTTCGCCGCGCGCCTCACCCGCGCCCTGTCCACCGGGATGCGCCAGCGCCTCCACCTGGCGACCGCGCTGCTCGGAGACCCGCGCGTGCTGCTGCTCGACGAGCCCGCCAACGGCCTCGACCCCGAGGGGAACGCCTGGCTGCGCGGCTTCCTGCGCGAGCTGGCCGCGCAGGGTCGCGCCGTCCTGGTCTCCAGCCACGTGCTGAGCGAGGTGGAGCAGCTCGCCGACCGGGTCGTGGTGATCCACGAGGGCCGGCTCGCCGTCGCGGGCCCGGTGGCCGACCTGTACGGCGACCCCCGCGTGCTCATCCGCTCGCCCGGCGCAGAAACCCTGCACGCGCTCCTGCCCGGCCTGGAGGAGGGGGTCACCGTCGAGCGCACGGCCGGGGACGCCCTGCTCGTCCACGGGCTGCCCGCCGACCGCATCGCCGCCGAGGCGAGCGCGCACGGCATCTCCCTGCACGAGATCACCCCCGTCCGCCCCACGCTCGAACAGACGTTCCTCAACCTCATCGGAGGGCCCGCATGACCGGTTTCGTCCTGGCGGAGTGGCGCCGCCTGACCAACGCCAGGCTCTGGCGGTGGGGGATGCTCGCGGCGATCTGCAGCGGCGCGTTCGCCGCGCTGCTCGCCCTCATCGGGCCGGAGAACTTCGACCCGCCGATGCCCGGCCTGCACACCGCGGAGGGCACGCGCGTGGTGCTCGGCCTGCTCGGGCTGCTCGCGTTCGTGCCCGCGCTGCTGGGCACGTCGGCGGTGGCCGCCGAATACCGCCACCGCACCATCACGACCACGGTGCTGTACGCGCCCCGGCGATGGACCGCGCTGGTCGCCAAGATCGTCACGTACACGGCGGCCGGCCTGGCCTACGGGGCGGCCACCGCCGCCGTGGCCGCCGCAGGGCTCTTCACGGCGGCCGCCGCCAAGGGCGTCACCCTGGGTCTGCCCGCAGGCGAGGTGCTCGGGCTGCTGGCCAGGATCGCGGTGACCATGGGCGTCTACACGCTGCTCGGCGTGGGCTTCGGCGCCCTGCTCCGCAACCAGGTGGCCGCGCTCGTGGTGCTCGGCTCGTACTTCTACGTCGTCGAGACCGCGCTGATGCTCGTCCCCGGGGTCAACACGCTCTACCCCTACCTGCCCGGCGGGGCCACCGCCGCCCTGACCGGCTTCACCTACCTGGCCGACGCCGTGGCCGCCCAGACGGGCGGGGCGGCGGGCGCCCTGCTGCCGGCCTCGCTGGGCGGCGCCGTCCTCGTGGGCTACGCCGCGCTGGCCGCGCTCGCCGCCGTCGCGGCCCCGTTGCGCAGGGACATCACGTGAAAAAGGGCGCGCGAAGCGCAGGGGTGCTCCGGCATAATCCTCCGGATGCATCGACACCTGATCAGCCACCTCGCCCATCGTGACCATCCCATCGCCGCCCCCATCCACGACGACGCCCTCGAACGCCTGCTCCGGCGGGCGCGGCTGCCCGCCGACGCGCGCGTCCTCGACCTCGGCTGCGGCGAGGCCGAATGGATCATCAGGGCTCTGGAGCTGCACCCGAAGGCGACGGCCGACGGAGTGGACGTCTCCGAGGCCGCGCTCGCCGCGGCCGCCGAGCACGCCGCCGCCCGCGGCGTGTCCGACCGGCTCAGCCTGCACCACACCACCGCCGACGGCTTCACCGCCCCCGAGCCGTACGACCTCGTCCTGTGCGTCGGCGCCACCCACGCCTTCGGCGGCCTGACGGAGTCGCTGCAGGCGATGCGCCGCCACCTGCGTCCCACCGGGCGGGCTCTCGTCGGCGAGGGCTTCTGGGAGACGACGCCCTCGCCGGACATCCTGACCCTGCTGGACGCGGGCCTCGACGAGTACGCCGATCTCGCCGGCACGGTGGAGCGGGCCGAGCACGCCGGCTACGCCACCGTCCACGCCCACACCAGCACGCGCGCGGAGTGGGACGAGTACGAATGGTCCTGGACCGGCTCGCTGACCGACTGGGCGCTCGACCACCCCGGCGCCGACGGCGACGCCGCCCTGGCGGCGGCCCGCGACCACCGCGCCACGTGGCTGCGCGGCTACCGCGACGTCCTCGGTTTCGTCACCTTCCTGCTCCGGCCGGTGCGGGAGCCGTGAGGCTCACGTGCCCGGTCGTGGCGGCGGCACGTGAGTCCCACGTGCCCGGTCATCGCCGGGACGGCTCGCCCGGGAGGGCCATGAACGTCACGAGTCGCCTCGGGAGAAGGTCATGAACTTCACGCAGCCCGGCGCCGACCTGGTGTGCCTGAACGCGGGCATCGTCGGCCAGGACCTGGGCGCGCCGTGGGAGGTGAGTGACGACGACTGGGACAGGGTGTTCGCCGTCAACGTGGGCGGCGTGCGCAACGGCCTGCGTGCCTTCGTCCCCGGGCTGCTCGCGGCCGGACGGCCGGCGCACATCCTGGTCACGGCATCGCTGGCGGGGCTGGTGACGTTCCCCGGCGGCGGGGCCTACGCCGCCTCGAAACACGCCGTGGTGGCCCTGGCCGAGCAGGCCTCGCTGGCGCTGGAGGGCACTCCGGTCGGGGTGACGCTGCTGTGCCCCGCGCTCGCGGTCAACGCGGTCGGGGTCGCGCCCATCCGCAGCGTTCCCGACAGCCCTTCACGCATCCGCGACAGGTCCTGCCGCGGCGCGTCCGGGCGGCTCAGGCTTACCGGTGCGCGTCGGCTTGTGCGCGGGCGCGTTCGATGTCGGGGACGTGGCTCTCGGCCCATTCCCGGACGGCACGTAGGGGGCCTAGCAGCGACCGACCGAGGTCTGTAAGGGCGTACTCGACATGCGGGGGATTCACGGGAATCTCCGTGCGGGAGATCAGGCCGTCGTACTCCATTGCGCGAAGCGTCTCGGTGAGCGCCTTCGGTGTGATCCCCCGGATGTGCGCCTTGAGCTCGGTGAATCGCATCGGCCTGTTGACCAGCGCGTTGACGATGAACACCGTCCAGCGCGCCCCGATCCGGTGCAGAACGGTGCGACTGGGGCAGGTCGCAGCCATGATGTTGTAGGCCTTACCCATGCACGACTCCCGGTAGCGTTGTAGATACCGGTATAGAATCTATACTGTCCGGGTTGTGTCTACTCCCGATTACCCGGTTCGTCCATCGATAGGTCGGCACGGCCGTTTCGTCGCAGCGATCATCATCGACTCGATCGGCACCGGTGTCTTCGTCCCCGTTTCGATGCTGTACTTCCTGGCCACGACGCCGCTGACGCTGGTGCAGGTGGGCGCGGCGCTGACGACGGCCGGGCTGCTGGCGGTCCCGGCGGGCCCTCTGATCGGAGGACTGGTCGACCGGTACGGCGCCAAGCCGGTACTACAGGCGGCGAACCTGGCCCAGGCTCTCGGCTTCGCCGGGTATCTCGTCGTGGACCAGCCATGGCAGATCGCCATCTGTGCCTGGCTGAACAGTGCCGGGCGGGCGGTGTCCTTCAGCTGCTATGGCGTGACCGTCACGGCGCTGGCCACGCCCGGCCAGCGTGAGCGCTGGTTCGGTGTTCTGGGGTCGGTACGCAATCTCGGCTACGCACTCGGCGGCCTCCTCTCCGCCGTCGCGGTCAGTGTCGGTACCGACGGCATCTACGCCGGGATAGTGATCGTCAACGCCTTGTCCTATGTCACCGCCTTCGTTCTGATGCGCGCCGTGCCGAATGTCCGTCCTGAGGCGGGTCAGGACGCTGCTGGAGGCTGGGTGCGCGTGCTCCGGGACCGGCGGTACCTGTCACTGGTCGCGCATCAACTGTGCTTCGCGATCTCCTTGTTCGTCCTCAACATCGCGATACCGGTCTACGCTGTGGACGTGCTGGGACTACCTGGCTGGACTGCCGGCATGGTCTTCACGCTCAACACCCTGATGGTCGGCTTCGGCCAAGGCATCGTCCTCGGGTGGCTCAGCGGGCGGATCCGCAGCCGCGTCCTCATCGCCGGACACGCCTGCTTTGCGGCCGGCTACCTCCTGTTCCTCGCCGCCGACCACGTTGCTGCGCTCGCTCTCGCGGTCGGCGTCGTGTTACTCGGTGCAGGCAGCTACACCTTCGGTGAAATGCTCGGCGGCCCCATCACGTCGACTATCGCCGCGGAGAGTGCCCCAGAAGCTCTCCGCGGCCGGTACTTGGCCCTCAACCAGCTCGCCGTGACTGTCGCAGGAGCGGTCGCTCCGGCTGCGCTCTCCAGCTTGCTGTCCACCGGGGCAGCCGCGACCTGGCTGACTCTGGTCGGCGTCAGCGTCCTCGGAGCCGCGCTCGCCACTACGATCGGCAGAGTGGTGCCGGCGGCGCGGAGCCGCATCGGAGGTGTCCAGAGACGGGCCGGGACCTGCTGCTCGCCTTGAACGAGCTGTCACTCTGCGGTCATCGTGGGTGCCGAAGCCATCGGGCGAGGCCGAGGCCGGCGAGCAGCGCCTCCCGGTCGCCGTCCAGCAGGGCTTCGGCTCGCTCCACGATGGCGGCGCAGACCGGGTTGCCGGCAACGATGTCCTGGGCCTCGGCCACTCGGTCGCGAGCGCCGGGGCTCCCGTCAAGCACGGCGGCCTCGGCACGCAACGCGACACACCAGCGGTGCCAGATCCAGGTGACCCAATTTCCACCCTTGCCTGGGTTCGGGGCCCATCCGCTGCAGGGCCACCACAGCCTGCCCGCGGTGCAGGAGGAGCGTCGCTCCGAAGACCGCCCCGCAGCCGTGGAAGTACTCCGGCGGGGCGTCGAGCAGGTTCACGATCTGCTGCCCCTGATGGTCTCCAGGATGTGGTCGGCCCCACGGTCGCGGGTGGCTCTGTGGACGGCCTCGACCCGGTCCCGGGTCGCCCTGTTGATCAGACGGGCGGTGCCCAGATCCTTGGCCCGGGCGAGTTTGGCGTCATCGCCGGAGACGCCGATGACCTCGGCGCCGTGCGCCGCGGCGATCTGCAGGCCGAACAGGGAAACCCCGCCCGTGCCCGTCGGGGAGGTTGGCAAGGGTTCAGTGTGACGGGCTACGGAACCGGAACTGCGCAACAGCAAGCGGTTGCTGGGCACGCCACACTTCTTCCTATGGGCAGATCGTGGGAACTTCGTCCAGCAACGCCGGCAGATGCCGGCTGGCTCGCCGACCTCAAGGCCCGCGTCATGCGACCCGCGCGCGCCGCTGCTGGCCGGGGCTGGGTCTCCTGGTCCGAGAGCCTACCCAGGGTGCGCGTGTCGTGACCGGAAGGCGCCGTATCCGTCGGATTTTGACCGACGCCGAATGGAAGGTGCTGGGGAGATTCCCCCTCACGAGTGAGTCCGGTTGACCCTCTCGGGGGAGGGCTGGGGGCTGGACCACCGGCACGATGAACGGCATGAAGCCCCTTTGGACCGGTATCGCCGCGCTTACCCCCTACATCTTGATGAAGACTTACTGGGCGTTCGGCGGGAGCGTCGGGCGGCCCGCTGCCGATCTTCCCGCCGAGATGCGCGCCAACGGGGCTCCGGAGTGTCTGGTATGGATGCAGCAGCACGGGATCGACTTCACGGTGCTCGGCGCCCTTTGCGGGATCGTGCTGCTGGCCGCGCTGGCTCGACCCTGGGGTGAACGGCTGCCGCGCTCGGCTCTGCTCGCCCTGGGCTGGGCAGGTGCTGTTGGCCTCACCCCTTACGGTGCCGCCACCCTGGTAGCTTCCGCCATCGGTTTTACGGTCGGCGATGCCGAGGGCGGGTCTTCCTGGGTCGGTTATGTAGGCGGATTCGCCTTCGCCGGCCTGGGCCTCTCCCTTGCCTTCTGCGCCCGCTCCTACCAGCGCCGCACCAGCCGTCCCCACACCCCGGCGGTCTCCTGACTCGAACGCGACACCAAATCCCTTTGTCAGCAGGCTCTGAGGTTCGGACAGTCCGGGGTCGGATACTGATCAACCATCCGTATGCTGCATCCCGGCGGCCTAGGTATGTCCATGGCGCGCAACCACATGAACACGCCGCCGAGGCCCTCAATCGTTCAGGCCTTGGTTGCCTCCACTCTTCAGGAATGACGTGGAGATCCCGGCCGGCCACGGCCAGGGCGGCGACCGGCAGGGCGGCCATTCCCGCGCCGAAGACGATGCTGCGGGTGATGAACATCAGCGCGAAGGCGAGGGGCGTGGGCATCATGCCGTCGAGCCCCAGGGCGGCCACCACGGCGAAGCCGGTCAGGCCAGCGGTGGCGAGGCCGAGACCCGACAGCAGGACCAGGCGCAGCCCGATCCTGTGCAGGGCGTGGCCCCACAGCGGGCTGGCGACGGTCAGGGCCGTGGCGGCGACGGTGATGACCAGGCCCAACTGGGTCTCGGTCAGCGTCAGCTCGCGGGAGAGCGGCGCCAGGACCGGGGTCAGTAACTGTTGCGCCGAGTACACCACCAGGACGGCGATGAGCAGCGGGATCAACGATCTGCGCATGGGAGCAGCCCCTCTCCTGGACGATGACGGCCGCGCGTCCGTGGCGGCACGGCCATGCGCCGGGGCGGGAGGCGTAGGGGAGCAGGGCCATCTCGCGGGCGGTCTTGATGGCCGTGGCGATTTTGCGCTGCTGCTGCACGGTGACGCCGGTGACGCGGCGGCTGCGGATCTTGCTGCAGTCGGAGATGAACCTGCGCAGCAGCGCGGTGTCCTTGTAGTCGATGCGGTCGGCGTTCAGCAGCGGGTTGGGCTTCTTGCGTGGGCCGCGGCGTCCGCACAGCCGGCGGTCGTTCGCCGCCGTGCGGGTGAGCCCCGATCGTGCTGTCGGGTGGCTGACCTGTCACATCTTGACTCGATCCTGGAACTCGTGGAGACTAATCCTACTTGGATAGTAGGAATGATAGGAAAAGAGGGGATCGTGCGAGCGCTAATCCTGCTCGGGCTGGTCGGTTTCGCGGCCCAGCTCGTCGACGGCAGCCTGGGCATGGCCTACGGCGTCACCTCGACCACGCTGCTGCTCGCCATCGGCACGAACGCGGCCGCGGCCTCCGCCACCGTGCACCTGGCCGAGATCGGCACGACGCTCGTCTCGGGTCTGTCCCACTGGCGCTTCGGCAACGTCGACTGGAAGGTCGTCGCCAAGATCGGTGTCCCCGGAGCCATCGGCGCCTTCGCCGGGGCGACGTTCCTGTCCAGCCTGTCGACCGAGGTCGCCGCGCCCGTCATGTCGATCATCCTGCTGGTGCTGGGCGCCTACATCCTGGTCCGCTTCACCGCGCTGGGGCTGCCGCGCGGCAACCTGGGCAAGCCGCTGCGCAAGAGGTTCCTGGCGCCGCTCGGGCTGCTGGCCGGCTTCGTCGACTCCACCGGAGGCGGCGGCTGGGGGCCGGTCGGCACCCCGGCGATCCTGGCCAGCGGCCGCCTGGCCCCTCGTAAAGTGATCGGTTCCATCGACACCAGCGAGTTCCTGGTCGCCATCGCCGCCAGCGTCGGCTTCTTCGTCGGCCTCGGCTCGGAGAACATCACCTTCTCCTGGGTGGCGGTGCTGCTGATCGGCGGCGTCATCGCCGCCCCCATCGCCGCCTGGCTGGTCCGCCACATCCCGCCCCGCATCCTCGGCTCCTCCGTCGGCGGGATCATCGTCCTGACGAACGCCCGTACCCTGCTGCGCAGCGACTGGATCGACGCCTCCAGCTCCGTGCAGACGATCGCGTACGTGACCATCGCCGTCATCTGGGCGGCGGCGATCGCCTACTCGGTCCGCGAATACCGTCGCGACAAGGCCAACGAGTCGGTCGAGGCGATCGAGAGCGAGCTGCAGCGCAAGACCGGGGACACGGAGGAGGAGACGGCCTCCGCCTGAGGCCCGCGCATCCGGGCCCGGCCCTCGTCCGAGGGCCGGGCCCGTGGCGCCGACACGCCTATGAGAATCTCCGCGCGCACCCAGTACGCACTCGGCGCGATGCTCGCCCTGGCCGCGGCGGACGGCCCGGCCCACGCGGAATGGATCGCCGACTCCCAGGGAATCCCCCGCCGCTTCTGCGACAACATCCTGCTCCAGCTGCGCAGGGCCGGCCTCATCCACAGCCAGCGCGGCCCCGACGGCGGATACTGGCTCGCCCGCCCGGCCGGGGACATCGCCCTGGCCGACGTGATCCGCGTGACCGAGGGCGTCGAGCAGGCCGCCAGACCCTTCCCGAAGGCCGCGGCCCCGCTGGCCGAGATCTGGGCCCGGCTGCAGAGCCACGAGGAGGCCCTACTCGGTGAGATCACCCTGGCCGACGTCGTTGCCGCCGCGCAGGAGCCGTCCAGGTCCGCCGGGCTGGAGGCGCCCTGAGCGGCCCGCCGCCGTCCCGCCCTCCGGGGACCACGCGCGTCACCCGAGGGCGGTCTCCACGTCTCCGGCGGGAAGGACGCCGGCGGGAGAAGCGCCGGGGAGAGAGACGCGGCGGTACCACTCGTTCGCCAGCATCAGGGCGCGGGCCGGCTCGGGCAGCGCGGTCAGCATGGTCATCGACGCGCCGCGCCCGACCTCCGACTCGTGCGCGTGCATCGCGGCCCACTTGTGCTCGCTCCATCGCGAGACGTCGAGACGGGTGGTGATCTGGTCGTCGGGCACGCCGGGCAGCGCCTGATCCGGGCCGGGATCCGCGCCGAAGACCGCCCGCCAGTGCGACAGCACGACGGATCGCGGGATGGTCGCCAGGTAGAGCGAGCGGGGCCGCCAGGGCGCTCCCGCGTCGCGGTGGAGCTGGTCGTAGCCGGCCGCCTCCACCGCGGCCATGGTGACGCGGTGGGCGTGCACGTGATCGGGATGGCCGTAGACGCCGTAGCCGTCGTAGGTGAGCACGACGTCGGGGCGGATGCGCCTGATGTGCCCGACCAGCACCCCCACCGTCTCGTCGAGCGGCACGTCCACGAAGCGCGGCGCTCCGGGTGCGGACTCGGGCTTGCGCGCGTCGGCGTAGCCGAGCAGCAGCGGCTCGCCGGCGCCGAGGATGGCGAGGGAGCGCTCCAGCTCGCCGGCCCGCCGGGTGCCCTCGGCCCAGGTGCACGTCACGACCGCGGTGACGGCGCCCTCGTCGGCGTACCTGGCCAGGGTGCCGCCCGTCCAGATCGCCTCGTCGTCCGGGTGCGCGTGCACGCACAACACGCGGAGCTCCGCCACGTCCCCCTCCTTACGTGATCAAGGACGGCCATGGTAACGAAGGCGTGTGACGTTTGCGACGTACCGCCCCAGGGGCTCGAACCCTGCCAATCCGGCTTAAAAGGCCGGTGCCCGACCAGCCGGGCGCGAGCGGCGAGGACAGAAGGGGCCCTCGATGAGCTGCCAGAGCACGATTCGAACGTGCACCTACCCGGTTCAGAGCCGGGCGTCCTACCTGTTAGACGATCTGGCATGGAAAAGGAGAAGGGTGGACCGACAGGGACTCGAACCCTGAACCTCTGCTTGCAAGGCAGACGTGATGCCTTTTCACCATCAGCCCATGTCGTACGGAAAGAAAAAAGCCACCTGGATGTTCAGGCGGCTGGTGAGCGATTCTCTCGACAAATCACCCAGAAGCACGCCGGACCACGGCCTGACCGGCCTGGCGTTGCGCCCGTTTGGCGGCGGCTGCGCGACCCATGGCTCCTCCTCCGGCGATGTCGTGGCCCGCTGATCGGCGGTTTTCCGCCTCTCACGTGAAACCACGATAAAGGGCGGAGCCCGGCGCGTGCCACGTATTATTCGCGGCTCCTCGTTCACCCGCGAGAAAGCCAGGGAAATGGCGGCGCGGGCCTGTTGTGCCGCGGAGCCCGCGCCTCCGAGGGCCGTCATCGGGCCCGTCATCGGGCCCGTCATTGAGGGCCGATATCGCGCAGGAGCAGTACGGCGATGTCGTCCGTACGATGATCGGCGGCGGCCTCGTCGATGAGGGCCGCCGCCAGGTCGCACAGCGGAGTGCCCGGCGAGGGGGCGAAACGGCGGGCCAGCCCGGTGATGGCGTCGCCCAGGTCGAGCCCGGGCTCCTCGATGAGGCCGTCGGTGTAGAGGGTCAGGACCGAGCCGGGATCGAGGACCAGGTCCGTGGCGGCGTACTTCGCGTCGGGGTCGATGCCGAGCAGCGGCCCGGGGGAGACGTCGATGACCTGCGTGGCCGCGCCGGGGCGGGTGAGCAGCGGCGGGAAGTGCCCGGCGCTGCTCAGGCACGCGGTGCGCTCCGCCAGGTCGATGCTGAGATAGAGGCAGCTGGTGAACCGGTCGGGGGACAGCTCGGCGAGCAGCCGGTTGGTGTGCGCGAGCACCTCGCCGGGAGGCGCCCCGGCGGAGGCATGGGCATGGATGGCGGTGCGCACCTGTCCCATGAGCGCGGCGGCGTTCATGTCGTGCCCCTGGACGTCGCCGATGACGGCCGCCGCCATGGTGGGGCTCAGGCGGATGAGGTCGTAGAAGTCGCCGCCGATGTCCATGCCGGGCAGGGCGGGCACGTACCGGGCGGCCACCTCCAGGCCCGGGATCTCGGGCAGCTGGTGCGGCAGCAGGCTCGCCTGCAGGCACTGGGCGAGCTGGTGCTTGTTGTCGTAGAGCCGGGCACGCTCGAACGCCTGCGCGACCAGCCCGCCGAGCGCCGTGAGCGTGGCCCGCTCCTCGCCGCTGAAATGGTGCGGGCGGGCGTAGGCGAGCACGCACGTGCCGAAGGGCCGGCCCGAGGTGGCGAGCGGCAGGAACGCCCAGGCGTTCATGTCGTCGGCGCGGATGGAGTCGGGACGCTGCCGGCGGAGCTCGTCCCACGTGGAGAAGAACGCGGGTTCGCCGGCTTCGTAGTGGTCCGGCGGGCCGGTCTGGTGGATGACGGGGCGCCTGTCGTACCGCTTGACGGCGTCCTGACTGTAGCCGCGCGACGCGGCCACGCGCATCCGGTTGTCCTGCCAGGTGAGGATGGCCAGAGCCTGGGCGCCGTAGACGGGGATGACGTGGTCGGCGACGAGGTCGACCACCTCCTGCGCGGTCACCGCACGGGCCAGCGCGGTCGCCAGGTGCAACATCTCGTGCAGCGCCATCACGCGCGGCTCCCGGGCGGCGTCCACCCCCGGGTCCACCCCCGGGTCCACCCCCGGGTCCACAGCGGGGCCGACCACCGGGCCCGCTCCCGGGCCGGCTATCGGGCTCACGACCGGGCTCATGACCGAGCTCACGTCCGGGCTCATGACCGGGCCCGCCATCGGTCCGGCGACGAGGCTCGGCTCGGCGGCGCGGGCGGCCCTGGCGGGCGCGACGCGTAGGGTGATGCCCGTCAGGCCCGGATAGAGGCGGAAGGTCAGCTGCCGCGCGCCGGGGGCGCGGGCGGTGAAGTGGGTGGCCTGCCGGCTGACGACCGCGTCTCGGTAGTGGTCCTCGTACGCGGGGTCGTTCAGCCACGGGAGCGACTCCCACAGCGTCCGCCCGAGCAGCTCCGACGGGCTCAGGGCGAGCAACTCGGCGGCCGGAGCGCTGACGAGGCTCACCCGTCCCTCCGTGTCGAGGCAGCAGTACCCCTCCGGCAGGCGGTTGAGGCAGTCCAGCGCGAGCCGGTGGGCGCGCCGGCCCGTGCCGGTCTCGCGACGCGGGTCCAGGAGCCGCGGCTGTGGTCGCGGGGTGATGGGGTGGCCCTGCGCGGCGGCCCGCCGGAGCAGGGCCCCGATCTCGCCGCAGGCGTGGTCGATGACGTCGCGCTGGCGCGGGGTGAGCTCGGAGGCGAGTCCCGACGGCCACAGCAGCACGAGGCCGCCCCACACGGCGCCGCCCGAGCAGACGGGGGTGGTCACGGCCGCGAAGTGGTACGGCAGGGCCAGCGCGGCGGCCGGGAAAGCGCGGGCCAGCTCCTCCCTGCCGCCGACCCAGATGAGCCGCCGATCGCGTACGGACACGGCGATCGGCAGGGAACGGTCGGTCTTGACCCTGACCCTCGCCCACGCCCTGGCGATCGAGCCGGGTATGCCCACCGCCGACTCCATCTCGAGGACGTGGCCGCTTCTGTCCAGCACGTACGCCATGCCGATGTGCGCTCCCGCTGCGCTGACGGTCTCGATCAGCAGCTCGTCGAAGCGGGACGACGCGCTCGTCCCGCCCGGACTCGGGAGGTGTTCGCCGTGCATGGCCTCACCACGCCTCGCTCATGAGCGAGAAGGGCGCCAATCGGACAAAACGCCACATACGGGCAGAATACACTTTTGTGTGTGAGGGGATGGTTACGATCTGGCATATGACCAGCGTGCCCCGCTAGGAGGACGGCAGCTCCAGCGGCGGCCGGGCCCGCCACCGCACGACCAGGGGCTCCAGCATGGCGGCCAGCTCCGGCATCCGTCCGGCCAGAGCCAGGGCCGCCACCACCTGGAGCAGCCGGGCGCCCTCCACGAACTCCAGCAGCGCCCGGTCCACCGGCCCGCCGCCCGCCCGCTCGTACGCCTCGACCGCGCGCGGCCCCGCACCGGCCAGGTCCCATTCGACCGGCCCCAGCGTGACGTCCTCGAAATCGCCGAACAGGTGTCCCCCGGCCGTCAGCAGCACGTTGTACGGCGGCGAGTCACCGTGCACGGCCTGCAGGCGGGCGCCGGGAAACGCACCGGGCAGGTCACGGGCCAGGGCCTCGACCACGGCGTTCTCCCGCCCGGCCCGGTCCAGGTCCGCCGCGGTCAGGATGCCGGGCCTCTCGCGCAGCTCGGCCAGTGACAGCGCCGTCCCCGGCACCAGCGGCGCCAGCACCGGCAGCTCGCCGGGGTAGCCGGCCATGAGCCGGTGCAGCTCGGCCACCCACCCGGTCTGCTCCACGAACCTGTTCTCCAGCTCGTCCGGGGGAGCGGCGGCGATGGGGTCGCGCTCGTCCACGTACTGCCAGAAGGTCAAGGACATCCCGTCGCACTCCACCGGCTCGCGCGGCACCAGAGGGCTCGGCGGCACCACGGGCGCGCCCTGGTCCGCCAGCCAGCCCACCACGGCCAGTTCCCGCCGCTGGCGGCCGGCCTGCTCGGCGGCGGACGCCAGGGCCAGGGTCGGCACGCGGACCACCACCGGATCGGGCGCCAGGTGCACCAGCACGTTGAACACGTCGTGCAGCACGCGCGGCTCCAGCGCGCGCAGCCCCAGCCGCCGCCCGGCCGAGACCGCCACCCGCATCGCGTGCTCGGCCCGCTCGCTCGGGGCATGTCCGGAATCAGCCATGCGGGTGATCATGTCCGGGACCTGGCCGGTCGTCAATCCGGCCGGCCTAGGACGCGGTCGAGCAACTGGTGCATGTGAGCGCGGAAGCGCCGCAGCAGCGCGGGGTCGCTCATGACGATCCGGTGGCCGGTTCCGTCGAGGATCCCGCTCAGCGTGAAACCGTGGATGCACCACACGATCGTGTACGTGAGCATCGGCGGGTCGGCCCCGGCCGGCTCCGCGAGCGTGGCGAAGCCGTCGACGAACTGCTGGGTCAGCGGCTGCAGGTCGTGCGCTTCGAGGTGGTCGATGTCGCTGGCGTCGGACATCCAGCGGTGCGTCCACAAGGCGGGGATCTCGGGATGTTCGGCGCAGAGGTCGATGTACGCGTCGACGAAGCGGTGCAGCGCCTCCAGCCTCCGTTCGGGCGGGCCGGTCTGCGCCTCGCGGGCCGGCGGCTCGACCCTGGCGGCGAGCGTCCGCAGGACATGCTCCATGACCTCCAGGTAGAGCCCTCTCTTGGTGGGGAAATAGCGGGTCGCTGTGGCCACGTCCACCCCGGCGGCCTCTGCCACCTGCCCCATCGACGTCGCGTCGTAGCTGAGGGCGGCGAACAGCCGGATCGCCGCCCCCAGGATCGCCTCCCGTTCGCCGGTCTCTGGAGTGCCCATGGACGCGACCCTAGGCGCGGTCCGCCGACCGGCACATCACTTGATCCGCAAGCCCGGGTAAAAGTAGCTTCCCGATCATGCTTTCGCCCGGGCAGGCCCGGATCCGATAGAAATGTTCGGTGTCGTCGAGAAACATTTCTCCCGGGCGCTGGGTCAGCACGTGGACGGCCACGCCGCAGCTCACCGAGCCGGGAGACATGCCGCCTCCGCCGTACACGAAGGACGGCCTGGTGCTGGCCGGCAGCACGCTGCGGCAGAGCGTGCGGGTGTCGGCGGGCGGGTCGCGGCTGCGGGTGCGCCTCTCCAACGCGTTCGGTGGCGCGCCGCTGCCCATCACCGCCGCCTCCGTGGCGCTGCCCGAAGGCGGGCGGGCCGGGGTGCGCACGATCCAGCCGGGGACCGCGCGGCCGGTGACGTTCTCCGGCAGGCCCTTCGCGGTCGTGCCGGTCGGGGCGCAGGTCGTGTCCGACCCGCTGGATCTCGCGCCCGCGCCCGGCTCGGTCCTCACCGTGACCCTCCACCTGGCCGACGGGCAGGCCTCCGAGGACGTCACCTCCCATCCGGGCTCCAGGACCACCTCCTACCTGGCGACGGGCGACCACGTCACCGCCGCCGACCTGCCGGGCGCGACCCCCGTCGACCACTGGTACTTCCTCAGCGCCCTGGAAGTGTGGTCCGAGCCGGGCACGGCCGCGCTCGTCCTGCTGGGAGACTCGCTGACCGACGGCAGGGGCTCCACGACCAACCACAACGACCGCTGGCCCGACCAGCTCTTCGACCGGCTGGGGGCCGCCGCGGGCGTCGCCGTCGCCAACCAGGCCGCGGGCGGCAACCGCCTGCTGGACGACGGCCTGGGTCCGAGCGGCCTGGCCCGGCTCGACCGCGACGTGCTCGCCCAGAGTGGCGTCCGGTGGTTGATCGTGCTGGCGGGCGTCAACGACATCGGCACGGCGCCGGCCACCCGCCCAGCGCAGCAGCGGGTCGCCGAGGACCTGATCGCGGCCTACGAGCAGATCATCGTCCGGGCGCACGCGCACGACATCAGCGTGTACGGCGGCACGCTCACGCCCTTCGGCGGCAACGTCCCGTACGACGACGCCCCGGGCCACCGCGAGGCTGCCAGGCGGACGGTCAACGACTGGATCCGGACCGGCGGGAGGTTCGACGCCGTGATCGACTTCGACCGGGCGGCCCGCGACCCGGCCGCGCCCCGCCGGCTTCTGGCCCGGCTCGACCTGGGCGACCACCTGCACCTCAACCCGGCCGGCCACCGGGCGCTGGCCGGCGCGGTGCTCGCCGGCCTGCTCACCGGCTAGATCTGGACGAACTCGAGGTCGAGGAGATGGGCCAGGGACCTGAGCTCGCCGGCGCGGTGGCCGGTGCCGAGAGCCCAGTGGTGTGACATGCCGGTGGCGCTCCACTCGTCGGTCCACTCGCCGGGGTCGCGGCCGAAGTCGACGCGGGAGGTGGTGTTGCCGATCTGCAGGTGGGGCCCGTCGACCGTCTCGCCCTCGGACGCGAGGAAGGCGAAGCGCCCGTCGCGGCGCTGGATGATCCCGAACGCGGTGACCGGTCCGTGCTTGACGTCGAACTCGACCGAGACGCCCCAGCCGCGCTTGCCGTGGTAGACGCCGAGGCCGCGCAGCAGCGGCTTCCTGGCGCTGATGGCGAGGTGGGCGGGCCCGTCGTGACCCATCTCGACGTGACCGCGGTGGAAGTCGAGCGCCTGGAACTCGGTGAAGGAGCCGCCCGCGCCGAGCCGGTCCATGACGAGCATGGCCAGGCTGGTGCGCAGCTCGTACTCGCCGGCGGCGGGGACGCCGCGGGCGGTGAGCAGGGACGCGCCGAGGATCATGCCGGCGCCGAGGCGCTCGTGCGTCTCGCCGTCCAGGCCGCGGTGGTAGTAGGCCAGGCTGTCCAGTTCGAAGTCGGCCACGAGCCGGTCGAGGCCGACCGAGACGCGGCAGGCCCAGTCGAGGTCGGTCTCGTTGACGGAGTCGGCGAAGTCGAAGATCTTCTCGGTCTCGGCGCGCTTGGCGGCGGCCTCGGCGTCGGTGACCTTCTCCACGCGCACCCGCAGGTCGTCGAACTCGAGCACCTCGACGTGCCCGCCGAAGTTCGCACTCACCAGCGTCAGGTCGGTGGACACGTCCAGCATGCCGGGATAGAGGTGGCCCATCAGGCCGTGCCGCCCGTGCCGCAGCGCGGCCCTGGCGGCGGCCGCCCGCACCCAGCCGCCGATGCGCTTCCAGGCCCGCTCGTCCTCCAGGTAGCCGGACACCGAGCGGAACGGGATGCCGCACCGCTGGAAGGCGTTGGCCATCTCGGGCAGCGGGCAGGCGCCGCAGTAGGCCAGCCACTGGCCGGTGTCGAATGTCGCGTGGTCCATCGACTCGGTCGGCTGCAGGTTGATCAGCAGCACGGGCGCGCCGCTGCGCTGCGCGATCGGCACCAGCATCGTGGCCGTCATGTACGTGGTCAGGAAGCCGACGATGAGGTCGCAGTCGGCGGCCCGCAACTTCTCGGCCGCGACCGCCCCCTCCTGCGCGTCGGAGATGAACCCGACGTCGACGATCTCCGCGTCCAGCTCCCTCATGCGCTCCGAGACCCGCGCCGCCGAGCGCTGGAGCTGGGGAAGGAGGTCGGGAAACTGGGGCCAGTACGCTCCCAGCCCTCCGGCCACGAGCCCTACGCGTACCTGCCTGGTGCTGGCCATGGTGCTGCCCTCCGGCGCGGCTTCACCGCGCAAAACGTTTTACCTGGATTGGCCTCATCGGGACGGTATTGTGGCGGCAGCCGATGGTCAAGGGGCCTGTTCGCGGCGTTCACACGTTTTAATCCGCAAGGTGGCGGTCGAGGAAGTCGGTGACGTCGCGGGCCAGGGTCAGCCGGTGGTCCGACAGGGCGTGGTCGGTCGGATAGAGCCGGTGCTCGAGCCCGGACACCGGATGCGCACGGTAGGCCTCGACCAGCGGATGATGATGTGTCCGCGCGGGCGTGACGCTGTCGCGGCCGGTGCCGACCAGCAGCACGGGCCGGTCGGCCAGGCGGGGCGCCAGGCCGGCCAGGCTCCATGCCTGGCCGGCCGCCTCCATCTCGGCGACCAGGGCCGCGCCGCTGGTGCCACGGAGCGGCAGCAACTCCTCGTCCCACGCGGAGGCGTGATCCGCCCGCGCGCCGGGCTCGGCCCGGCAGGCCGCCGCGGCCTTGCCCATGTCGAAGGCGGCCACCGAGACGACGGCCCGGACCGCGGGGTCGGCGGCGGCCGTCATGAGGGCGGCGAAGCCGCCGAGGCTGTGGCCCACCAACGCCAGCCGGTCGGGGTCCAGACGGTGCGCGGACGCCACGGCGTCCTCGCGCACGGCCCGGGTGACGCGGGCGGCGTCCTCCAGCACGTTGCCCCACGAATATGAGCCGCCCACGCCCCACGAGCCGCGGTAGTGGAACACCAGGGCCGCGTAGCCCGCGCGGCGCAGCGACTGCGCGAGGTCGAAGTTGCGCTCGTTGCCCGGGAACCCGTGCAGGAGCACCACGATCGGATGCGGCCCGGGGCCTGCGGGCAGGTGCAGGACGCCCAGCAGCGCGTGGCCGCCGCTGGCGAACGTCACCGCCGGTGTGCCTGCGGGAGGCGCGAGGTCGGCGGGAAGGTCGCCTGTCAGAGCGTCGGTCACGGCTGCCTCCAGTGTGATCGAACTGATCGGTTCGATCACGAATCTAGCACCCGTCTCACCGGCGGCCGGTCAGCGGCCGCTCCACTTGATCTCGTACGGCTTGAGCGTGAACCGCGTGCCGGCGACGGTCGTCGTCACCTGGCCGTCGGAGGTGTTGACCAGCAGCAGCTGCTCCGGCTGGGCCAGCACCCTGACCTTGGCGTCGGAGGAGGTGACCGCCTCCAGCTCGACCCCGGCGGGGAACCACTTCGTGAAGCCGGCCACCAGCCTGGCCGTGGGCTGCTCGGCGCCCGTGCGCGGCTCCCACAGGCAGGCCGGGCAGCTGCCCTCCTTGGCCTGCGGGTTCCAGTAGAGCGCCGTGGCGGCGCCGCTCCGCGCGAACTCGATCATCGAGGCGGCCTGTACGGCGAGCCGCTTGGGCTCGGGCCACGTGGTGCCGTCCTCCGGCACGAAGTACCACTCCGACCACCACACGGGCAGGTCGCCGGTCTTGTCGCGCAACCACTGGGTGACCGCGCTGAACTTGCTCAGCGCACCGAACTCGTCAGGCAGCAGCTCGTGGGCGTCGGTCACCGACGCGCCGTCGACCACGACGAAGTCGGCGCCCTTCTTGTGCTCGAACCAGTACGTGAAGGCGTCGAGGACGTGCTGGTTGACGACGCCCCACTCGCCGCGCAGCTCGGTGTCGCCGCCCTTGTTGCTGTCGAAGCCGAGGTAGGGGCCGCCGATCTGAGCGTCGGGCCGCGCCGCCTTCACCGCGTCGTACACCTTGTTGTACAGCTCGGTGTACCCCTTGTAGTCGGCGGGCTTGGAGTGGTCCTTCCAGAAGCCCTTGAACTCGTTCCACACCATGAAGTACTTGACGTCCTTGTACCGCGTGGCGACGGCCGCCGACAGCTTGGCGAAGTCGTCGAAGTGCTCGGGATAGGGGGCGTCCTCCAGGTGCTCGGCCCAGCCCTCCTCCGACGTCGGGCCCTCGGGGCCGCCCTTCATCCAGTCGGGAGCGCAGCAGAGCGTGATGACCGGCGTGGCGCCCGACTGCCTCATGAGGTTCATCCGGCTGTCGAGGTCTTCCCAGACGTACCGCCCGGGGTGCGGCTCGGGGTTGAAGGCCCCGAAGCCCATGATGTGCTGGTTCTGCAGCATCGGGGTCTTGGCGAACCGGCCGGCCACCCGCTGCTCGAACTCCCGGGTGATGTTGTTGGCGCTGACGCCGGTGTGCGTGAACCCCCAGCGCGGCCAGCCGTCCTCCACCTGCGGCGGCTTCCCGGCCAGGCCGCTCGCGCCCGGCGACGCCTGGGGCGCGGCGGTGGTCTTCTGCACGGTGGGAGGCCGCTGCTGCGGGGACTGGCCCAGCAACGAGCAGCTCGTGACGGCCAGAGCCACGGCCATGGCGGTCGCCGCCGAGGCGGCCGCCCGCCCGAGCCGCCGCCTCATCCCTTGACGGTCACCCGAAGTCACCCGAGCCTCACCGATCCTCCCGTCGACATGCCGCCAGTAGCGTTCCACGGGCTGGGGAGGCGGGGCGCATCGAGCGCCTGGTTCACAGTCAATCGTTATCGTTCGGCGTCTTTCCGCGACGCGGGTCTCACGAGCCGCGGCGGTGCAGCAGCAACATCGCGGCGTCGTCGAGCAGCGGCCCGCCCACGTGCTCCACCAGGTCGGCCCGCAGCGCGTCCAGCGCGGCCTGCGGGTCGGTGAGCGTCAGGAGCCCGGCGCGGTCGGTGAGCGGGTAGAACTGGCCGGCCGTGTCCCTGGCCTCGATGACGCCGTCGGTGACGAACAGGATGCGGTCGCCCTCCCCGAACGGGATGCGCTGGGGCTTGGCCGCCGCGGCGTCGAGGGCGCCGAGGCCCAGCGGCAGCCCCTGCTCGGGCGGCTCCATCGTGGAGCAGGTGCCGTCGGGCCTGATGAGCATCGGCGGCGGATGGCCGAAGTGCACCAGCGTCATCTCGCCCTCGTGCACCTCGGCGACGGTCGCCGTGACGAACTGCTCGTCGTCCAGGTGCCGGGTCAGGCTGACCTCCAGCCGCTCGCCGATGTCGGTCAGCTCGGCCTCGTCATAGGCGGCCTCGCGGAAGGCGCCGAGCACCCAGGCGGCCGTCTCGACCGCGGCCAGGCCCTTGCCCTGGACGTCGCCGATCAGCAGGCGAACGCCGTGCGGCGTCGTGACGACCTCGTACAGGTCGCCGCCGATCTGGGCCTCGGCCGCCGCCGAGGTGTAGGAGAGCGCCACCTGCAGATCTCCCGCCCGCCGCGGCACCGGCCGCAGCAGCACCCGCTGGGCGACCTCGGCGACCTGCTTGACGCTGGCCAGCTCGCGCTCGCGCTCCAGCCGCAGGTGGGCGGCCAGCATGCTGGCCGCGGTCACGCCCGCGATGCTGACGACCGTGAGGTTGTTCTGCCAGTGGAGCACCAGGTCGTTGTAGGACGCCAGGAACAGGCAGATGGCCAGCGCCACCGCGCCCACCGCGGAGGTCCGCCGCACCCCGCCCGACAACGAGGCGAAGGCCGGGCCCAGCGTGAGCAGCGGCAGGAAGATGAGCGTCGGGCCCGCCAGCACGTCGAGGACGGCGACGCAGAACATGACGGCGAAGGGCAACCACCGCAGAGCCCGCAGGGATCTCATCTGCCCCCTCGCGTCGCCATGTGCGTGTCTCGCACGGCCCACTGTCAGCCCACCGATCCCGGTCAACGAAAAATGAAACATCAATGATTGGCCATATACAAGCATGGCTCAACGCATGTCGGTTGCGGGCCGCGCGGGACGGCGTCGTACGGGTGAGGTTCCACGGAGACGCGACGAAACAGACATGAGGGACGCTTCCGACACCTGCTGGACCAGCGGAACTCCGGCCGGGTACAGATCGTTGGGTCAGCGGCACACAACCGATCTTGCACAGGGAGAACAGAGTCGTGGTCTTCAAACGGATGCTGGGTGCTTTCGGCGTCGGCGCGCCCTCGGTGGACACCGTCCTGTCCACCGCCCGGGCCCGGCCGGGCGGCACGCTGGAAGGGGAGGTACGGCTCAAAGGCGGCGACTTCGACGCCGAGATCGAGCACATCACGCTCGGGCTGGTGGCCCGGGTCGAGATCGAGCACGGCGACGGCGAGCAGGCGGGGCTCGGCGAGTTCTCCCGCACCGAGGTCTCCGGTCCTTTCACGCTGGCCAAGGGCGAGGAGCGGGTCCTCGGTTTCGCGTTCCCCGTGCCGTGGGAGACGCCGATCAGCGAGATCGGCGGGCAGCCGCTGACCGGCATGGCCGTGGGAGTGCGCACGGAACTGGCCATCGCCAAGGCCGTCGACAAGGGCGACCTCGACATGGTGGCGGTCGAGCCGCTGCCCTCGCAGCTGCGCATCCTGGAGGCGTTCCTGCAGCTCGGCTTCGGCTTCAAGTCGGCCGACCTGGAGGCGGGGCAGCTTCACGGGGTGCGGCAGGAGCTGCCGTTCTACCAGGAGATCGAGTTCTACGCGTCCGGCCCCTACTCCGGGGTGGTCCGCGAGGTCGAGGTGACCTTCGTGGCCGACCCGGCGGGGCTGCAGGTCGTGCTGGAGGCCGACAAGCGCGCAGGCCACTACTCCTCCAGCGACGCCATCGGCCGTTTCCACGTCAGCCACGACGACGCCCTCGTCACCGACTGGGCGGGCGAGCTGGGCCGCTGGCTCGACAGCCTGTCCCAGTACGCCGGGCACGGCGGTCACCATGAGCACTACGGCCACCACGAGGGACACCACGGCGGGCACCACGGGCACCACAGCGGGCCCGGCCTGGGCATGGTCGCCGCGGCCGGCGCGGCGGGCGTCGTCGGCGGTCTCGTGGCGGGCGAGGTCGTGGAGGAGGTCGTCGAGGAGTTCTTCGAGGGCGACGAGGAGGAGGGCGGCGACTGGTGACCCGCCGCTGAAACACGCGCCGCCGCCTGGCCGGTCAGGGGTCGACGGGCAGGCGGCGGGCGGCGACGCCGGCCCAGCCGAGGCCGAGCGCGGTGAGCACTAACACACCCCCGGCGCCCGCGCCGGCCGCCACGAGCCCGGCGGCGCCGGCTCGGCCAGCCACGACATGGTCAGCGGCTGCCCCACGCCGAGCCCGAACCCCAGGACGACCAGCACCGGCGCGAGCAGCCACAGCGGCATCGGCAGGGGGTGAGCAGCATGGCGACGGCCGCCAGCACCACGCAGCTCGTCACCAGCGCGTGCGCGAGCCCAGGACCACCACTTGGCGGTCCGGGCCCGTGTGCACGAGCGTGCTGGTGCGCGGCATGCTGGTCATCGTGGTCCGGCTCCTGCTCGGCGTGAGGGCTGGTCAGCCGTCGCCGGGGCGGCAGGAGCGGTCAGAACTGTGACGGTGCTTTGTTCGCGGCAAGGCCCCTATCGAGACACGCTCCGACGCCCCGGTGACAGCGAGCACCACTTCGAAACCCCGGCCGACAGATCCAAGCCAAGACACCATAGTCTGTTCTCGCGCGAGTCAAGCCAGGGCTCGAAGCGGCACACCACCATCCTCACAGTTCTCGCGGATGATCTTTGTGGAGAGCTGGTGGTGGAATCCACGGCGCGCGTCGGTGACCTTGGCGTGCTGGCGGGCGACCTTCGTGCGAGCCTTGCCCCGGTTGGCTGATCTTTTCTGTTTGCGCGACAGATCCCGCTGGAGTTTCTTGAGCTTCTTCTCTGCCCGGCGCAGGAACCGGGGCGAGTCGATCTTCCGGCCGTCGGACAGGACGGCGAAATGCCCGAGCCCGAGATCGATCCCGGTCTCCGCGCCGGTGGCGGGCAGGACTGTCTCGGCGACCTGGATCACGAACGAGGCGAAGTGCCGGCCTGCCGCGTCTTTGATCACGGTCACGCTGGATGGCGGTGAGGGCAGTTCCCGCGACCAGCGCACCGCCACGTCCCCGATCTTCGGCAGGCGCAGCTTGCCCTGCCCGGTGATGGAGAAGCGGGCGTTCTTGGTGAAGCGGATCGCCTGCCGGTTGTCCTTATGCGACCGGAACCGGGGCGGTGCGATCTTCGGGCCCGGCCGCATGGGCGGAGTTACGCATGCGCAGCGCGTCGTTGAACACCACGCGGGCGCACCCGAACGCCCGCGCCAGCGCGATCTGCTGGGCCGGTGTCGGGTCGATCCGGTAGGAGTACCGCAACTGCACCCGGCCAGAATACAGTTGGTTTATGGCCGAGGACAGCGAGATTAGGACCGGCAGTCACTGCGTTTTCGTTCTACATGCTCATTTGGTTTCGTGACGAAGTTCCGGCATCGAGTCTTCACCGGCACTCATCTGACCCGCATGGAAGAGATCACGAGATCGGTGTGCGCCGACTTCGAGACCGAGCTACGCGAGTTCAACGGGGGGCACGACCACGTCCACCTGCTGGTGAACTTCCCGCCCAAGATCGCCCTGTCGAAACTGGTCAACTCGCTGAAGGGGAGTCTCCTCCCGGCGGATGCGCCAGGAGTTTCCCGAACTGGCCGCCCACTATTACCGGGCGAACAAGCTGTGGTCGGGCTCGTACTTCGCTGGGAGCGTGGGCGGCGCTCCGATCAGTGTCCTGCGCCAGTCCATCGAGCAGCAAACCCGTCCCCTTTGAACCACAAGACGCCGGTCCGCCTGGCGGCGAACCGGGCTATTCCTGCACCGCTACGCGGTACGAACGCGGCGTCGTGGCCGCCGCGCCCGGTGGTGTTGGCCACCAGCGCCTGCTGCGCGATGACGCAGCCCAGATGGCCGGTGCCGAGCGGGCCGTACTCGGCCGCCGGTTCGCGCATCGCCGTCGGGCCTGGGTCCATGGGAACGTTATAACCTCTATGCGCACCTCGCCCTCTTGGTACAAGGCCACTTCATCACCCTTGGGCATGACATGTGTGGTTATAGAGGGAGAGAAGCGTCGCAGGTTATAACCTGTGAGCAGAATTGACCTCAACTCGACTTGAGGTCCTACCGTGGCCGGCATGAAGGAGATTGCCCCCGCACAGGCGGGCTGGCGGGAATGGACCGGCCTGACCGTGCTCATCCTCCCCACCCTGCTGCTGTCGATCGACATATCCGTCCTGCACCTGGCCGTGCCGGCGCTGACCGAGGATCTGCGGCCGACCGGCTCGGAGCTGTTGTGGATCTCCGATATCTACGGGTTCCTCATCGCTGGTTTCCTCATCACGATGGGCACGCTCGGCGACCGCGTCGGGCGCAGGAAGATCCTGCTGATCGGCGGCGCCGCGTTCGCGGGTGCCTCGGCGCTCGCGGCGTACGCGCCGACGGCGGAGGCGCTGATCGTGGCCAGGGGCCTGCTCGGCGTCGCCGGCGCCACGCTGATGCCGTCCACGCTGTCGTTGATCAGCAACATGTTCCGGGATCCGGGGCAGCGTACCCGGGCCATCAGCCTGTGGATGACCGGGTTCATCGGCGGCATGGTGATCGGGCCGCTGGTCGGCGGCGTGCTGCTGGAACACTTCTGGTGGGGGTCGGTCTTCCTGGTGAACGTGCCCGTCATGGTGGTGCTGCTGGTGGCCGGGCCGCTCCTGCTGCCTGAATACCGCAACCCTGGCTCGGGCCGCATCGACCTGGTGAGCGTGGTGCTCTCGATGGCCGCGGTGCTGCCCGCCATCTACGGCGTGAAGGAGCTCGCCGCCGGCGGGCTCGGCTGGGGCCCGGCGGCCGGCATCGTGTCGGGACTGGCCCTGGGGGTCGTGTTCATCCGGCGCCAGCGGCTGCTCGCCGACCCGCTCCTCGATCTGAAGCTGTTCGGCGACCGCAAGTTCAGCGCGTCCCTCGGCACGCTCATGCTGGTCACCATGATCGGCCCGGGGCTGGGTCTGCTCGCCGGCCAGTACCTGCAGCTGGTCGAGGAGCTGTCCCCGCTCGAGGCCGGGCTCTGGATGTTGCCCATGAGCGCCACGGTGATCGTCGGCTTCGCCGTCACCCCGGTGCTGGCCCGCCGGTTCCGCCCGGCCCACGTCATCGCGGGCGGGCTGGCGGTCGGCGTGCTCGGCATGCTCCTGTTCACCCAGGCGGGCAGCTCCAGCGGGCTGGCGTACGTCGTGATCGGGCAGTCGATGTTCTTCGCCGGCAGCTCCCCGCTGATGGTGCTCGGCATCGACATGGTGGTCGGCGCCGCCCCGCCGGAACGGTCCGGCTCCGCTTCGGCGCTCTCCGAGACCGGGCAGGAGTTCTCCGCCGCGCTCGGGCTCGCCGTGCTCGGCAGCCTCGCCACGATCGTCTACCGGGCGAGCCTGTCCGTACCGGAGGGGACGCCGGAAGCGGCCGCGGACGCCGCCCGCGACACCCTCGGCGGGGCTGTCGGAGCCGCCGCGGACCAGCCCGCGGGGGTCGCCGCCGAACTGCTCGCGACGGCCAGGAGCGCGTTCTCCGACGGGCTGGCCGCCGCCGGGGCCGCGAGCGCCGTGATCATGCTGGCGGCCGCGGTGCTCGCGGTCACGTCGCTGCGTCGCGTCCCGCCGATCGGCTCCGCCCCTCCCACGCCGGAGGTCGAGCACGCGGCCAGATGACCGGCCTGGTCGGCCCGCCTCCTGCGCGTGCGCTGACCTGCCGCTTCATGGTGTAACCGGACTGTAAGTCAGGAGAAAGCGGCAGGAATAGGTTGATGTGCACCTGATCGAGTTCCCCGACTTCAAGGAGTCCGACGTAACCAGCACCGCTGTGTGGAGCGAACTGCGCATGACCTCCGCGCCCCAGCTGTCCATCTCGATCTCACCGCACCTCACCGCCCTGGCGATGATCTCCGACGCGCTCGCCGGACGCCGCCGCGGCCTGCCGGAGCTCTGGCGCAAGACGATCAGAGCGCGTGTCCGGCCGCAGGGACACCAGGCCGTACGGCCGCTCGCCGCCCCCGGCTACTCGGTGGTCCCCGACAGCCTCGTGCCCCGTACGCCCACCGGCGGCGACGTCTCGGTGCAGGACCAGATCGACACCCTGCGCGACCTCCCGCGCGACGCCCTGATCAAGGACCTGGAGCAGGCATTCGGCGACAGGCCGCTGCCGGCCCACTGGCGTCCCGCGGCCGAGCGGCCGGACCGCTGGCTGCACGGCTACGCCGGCGCCCTCGCCGACGTCTGGGACACCACGGAACCGCTGTGGCGCCGCGCCCGCCCCCTGCTGGACCGGGAGATCCGGCGGGTCGGCGTCGCCTCCGTCCGCGGCGGCCCGGAACTGCTGCTCGGCGCGCTCAACCACCGCATCACGTACGGCGAGCGCGGGCTGCTCATCGCCGACGTCGAGTCCAGCACGTACGAGCTGGGCGACAGGAAGATCGTCCTGGTGCCCATGCTGGCCGGCAAGGACGCGGTCATCGTCAGCCTGGACAACGAGGACGCGGTGTGGATCGCCTACCCGGTGCCCGGAGCGGACCAGCTCTGGCACCGGCCCGCGGGAACGGCGCACGGCGAGTTGTCGGCGCTGATGGGGCCGGTCCGCGCGGACCTGCTCTGCGCGATCGGGCAGCCCATGACCATGAGCATGCTGGCCGGCGACATGCAGGTGGCGCCCAGCAGCATCACGTACCACTGCGACCGGCTCATCGCCGCCCAGCTCATCAGCAGGGAGCGGCGCGGACGCGAGGTGTGGATCGCCCGCACCCCCCGCGCCGAGGAGCTGCTGGACATCTTCCGCCGCTGAGGGGCGGGAACGACGGAGAGCGCGCCGGGGAGCCCGGCGCGCTCTCCGTCCGCGCGTGCCAGCCGGCCTGGCCGAACTGGTAGAGCAGCGGGCCGTCGAGCTTCCAACCCGGCTCGTTCGCCAGAGATGGAGTAGAGCGGCGTCCGCGTGACCGCGACCCCGGCGCACAGCGTGGCACCGAGCGCCACCGCGAGCCCCAGGCCGGCGGGACGGGTCAGGCGGCCGAACGACAAGGTCATGAGAAGGTTCCCTCCGATGCGCTGACAAGTCCGCGACAAGTAGCAGGGCACCGGGAGGGAACCAGGTCACTTCGGCTTACGTGCACGTGTTTCCGTGACGCCTAGAACGTCACCAGCGGGTCCCCGATGAAGTCGGCGATGAAGTTGACGAAGAAGAACCCGAAGAACAGGAAGTTCAGCACGAGGATCACGTAGTGCCACGGCCGCGGGCGGGCCGGGCGCGGCAGCTTGCTGTTCAGGTACATCAGCAGGAACGGATAGAGCAGCGCGCCCAGGTTCGACATGTTGGCCGACCACTCCACCAGGGCCACCGGCAGCGACTGGAAGATGATGACCGAGATGACGATCAGCAGCAGAATCATGAACGGGTAGTAGAAGCGCCGCGGGTCGCCCTGGATGAGGGCGCGCAGGCGCGGGCTCGTGGCGTTGGCCGCGTCCGTCGTGACCCGGACCATCGCCTCGAAGATCCCGAGCTGCGTCGAGAACAGCACCAGCACGCCCAGCAGCAGCCCGATGAAGAAGACCGCCTGGCCGTACTCCGCGCCCAGCACGGAGGCCACGAACGTCGGTACGTTCTCCCGCGTCGGCTTCTCGCCCGACATCGTGACGGCGTGCGACATGAGGATCGTGGGCAGCAGCATGCCGAGGATGGCGCCGACGAAGAACACGCCCCACATGTCGACCATCAGCAGCCGGTACCACCTGCGCCACAGTCCCCGGTTGCGTTCGTCGTCGGGGAACGTGACGCCGCTGGCCAGGATCTCGCGCCGATCGCCGCGCAGGCCGGAGATGAAGCCGACCCGGTGGCCCATGCCGTAGCCCTTGTCGCGGTAGTGGCCCATGACGTACCAGTTGAGGCCGGAGGCCAGCGCGGTGAACCCGGCCAGGCCGCCGAGCTGCGTGGCGGTGATCCCCGCGGGTGGCGCGGCCGGGGTGATGAAACCGAGGATGCCCTCCCACCACTGGCTGAACGGCACCACGAGCAGGTCCACGGCCAGCAGGGCGAGCAGGATCGAGCCGACCATCACCCAGTTCGCCAGCTCCAGCACGCGGCTGATCCGGCGGGCCAGCGCGGTGATGACGAACACCAGCACCAGCAGGGCGACGGCCCACCAGCGCGGCTCCAGCTCCCCGGCGGGCGGCGGCGCACCGTGGATCAGCGCGTACACGCCGTCCCCCGCCGACGAGGCCCAGCCGCCCGCGATGAACGCGAAGATCACGATCACCACCGAGAGCGGCACCCAGAGGGGCCACCCCGGCGGCACCCGGCCCCAGCCGACGACCGGCGTCTCACCCGTCGCGAGGATGTACCGGGAGCATTCGACGTTGTAGAACGTCTGCAGCAGCGCCGAGACCAGGATCACCCAGCCGACGCCGATGAAGCCGTACTGGCCCACGCTCAGGGGCCCGAGCAGCCACTCGCCGCTGCCGATCGAGATGCCGAGAGCGATCAGGCTCGGGCCGACGGCGTACTTGAAGAGTTCCTTGGGGCCGATCCTGGAGACCTTGAAGACCTCCTCGGGCGTGGGCAGGTCGGTGATTTCGAGATCCGGGCGGCTGACTCCGAGTGGGTGCGACATCTCACTGCCTCCTGCGTTCACAGTGATCCCGAACCACGGCCGCAGCAAGGCCCAATCATGCGGACGGAGCGCGCCCGCGGCGGGCCGGGACGGGGCACTCCGGCGGGTACCGGACGCCGCCGCATGAGCGTCGATCTTGTCCCGAGACATCCGGCAAAGCGGTGAGACGTTCCTCGCGTGGCGTTACACGACGTTACGAGAGCGACTACTTAGAGTGATTAATGCTTGTCACTTCGTGATAACAGGGGGAGAACGTGAGAAGTAAGCTCATAGCCACAGGTGGCGCTCTGGCCACCGCCGCCGCGCTAGTCGCCATAGCCGCTCCTGCCCACGCTGATGAGGTCACCTGCGCCTTGAGCGTGTCCGACGCCACCCACACACTCCGCATCGACAAGTGGGGCGTCCACGCGTCCCGTCACGACCAGGAGGCCTGCTCCGACCGCCGCGAGCGCACCGACGACCGTCACAAGCGCAAGGCCTTCCGTTACGGCGACATGACGGCTCAGACCGCGGAAAACCAGGAAGCCGCGGAAGCCCGGAACGTCGAGGAAGCGGAGAAAACCGAAGCCGCCTACGACGTACGCGAGCCGGAGAAGTCGCAGGAGACCTGGGAGTCGGAGGAGGCGGAGACCTCCGAGGAGGCCGCTGAGTCCGAGGAGGCCTGGGAGTCGGAGGACTCTGAGGAGGCCGCTGAGTCCCAGGAGGCCTGGGAGTCGGAGGAGGCCGCTGAGTCGGAGGAGGCCTGGGAGTCGGAGGAGGCCGCTGAGTCGGAGGAGGCTTGGCACTCTGAGGAGGCCGCTGAGTCCGAGGAGGCGTGGCAGGCGGAGGAGGCCGCCGAATCCGAGGAGGGCTGGGAGTCCGAGGAGGCCGCCGAGTCCGAGGAGGCGTGGCACTCCGAGGATGCCCAGCGGGCTGAGGAGCACGACACCACCGACCTGGAGGCCATGGAGGACGACAGGTACGCCAGGGACTGGAAGCGCGGGCACCACGGTGACCGCCACCACCATGGCTACCGTCCGCACCACCACTGGGGCTGGCCGCACCATGGCTACCGCCCCTGGGGGAACCCGTACGCCTGGCCTGGCATCTGGTACGGCCAGCACTAAGCGGACGGCCTGGCTGAGCCAGCGCTGACAAGGGTTGGTTCGATCCTGTTCGGGCCGATTCGTGCGGTCCCGGGACACGGCCACGTGGCCCGGGACCCTTCCCCGGAAGTCCGGGCTCCCCTGCCTGTTGACGACCTTTGTGACACTGCCGCCCGGCGCTCCGGCGCCGGCCCGGTCCCCCCTTCCGGGCAGCGCCGCCGGCGACGCGGGACACCGTGACTCCCGGCCGCCTGAATGCCGCCCGCCGCGACCGCGCCGGGATCCGCCCGCCTACCGGTCGACGATCTCGTTCTTGCCGATGACCACGACCCCGCCCCGCGTCAGCGCGAACCGGGTGCGGTCGTACTCGAGGTCGAAGCCGATCCGCGCGCCGTCGGGAATGACGACGTTCTTGTCGATGATCGCCTTGCGCACCACCGCGCCCCTGCCGATCTTGACGTTCTCCATCAGGACGGAGTCCTCCACCCGTGAGTGCGAGTGGAGCACCACCTTGGGCGACAGGACCGACCGGATCGCCGTCCCGCCGGAGACGATCACGCCGGGCGACACCAGCGAGTCGATCGCCCGCCCCACCCGGTCGCCGTCGTTGTGCACGAACTTGGCGGGCGGCAGCGGGTCGTGCCCGGTGAAGATCGGCCACTTGTCGTTGTAGAGGTTGAAAACCGGGTGGGCCGAGATGAGGTCCATGTGGGCGTCGTAGTAGGCGTCGAGCGTCCCCACGTCACGCCAGTAGCCCCGGTCGCGCTCGCTGGAGCCGGGGACGATGTTGTGCGCGAAGTCGTACACGTCGGCCCCGCCCGACTTGACCAGCATGGGGATGATGTTTCCACCCAGGTCGTGCTTGCTCGTGGGGTCGAGCGCGTCCTCGCGCAAGGCGTCGATCATCGACTGCGTCTTGAACACGTAGTTGCCCATCGACGCGAACACCTCGTCGGGCGAGTCGGCCAGCCCCACCGCGTCTTTCGGCTTCTCCCTGAAGGCGACGATCCGGCGTCCCTCGGGGTCGGTCTCGATCACGCCGAACTGGTCGGCCAGCGACAGCGGCTGCCGGATCGCCGCGACGGTGACGTCGGCGCCGGAGTCCTCGTGCTGCTCGACCATCTGCTGCGGATCCATCCGGTAGATGTGGTCGGCCCCGAACACGATCACGTGCTCGGGCATCTCGTCGTAGATCAGGTTGAGGTTCTGGAAGAGCGCGTCCGCCGACCCGGAGAACCAGCGCGGGCCGAGCCGCTGCTGTGCGGGCACCGGGGTGACGTAATTGCCCAGCATCGCCGTCAGCCGCCAGGTGCGCGACACGTGCCGGTCGAGGCTGTGGTTCTTGTACTGCGTGAGCACGACGATTTTCAGGAAGCCGCCGTTGGCCAGGTTTGACAGCACGAAGTCGATGAGCCGGTACATTCCCCCGAACGGCACGGCCGGTTTGGCCCGATCCGCCGTGAGCGGCATGAGCCTCTTGCCCTCTCCACCTGCCAGCACGACCGCAAGCACCTTCCGGGACCTCATGTTCTGGACGCTACCCTCAAATGGCCGATCTATCGACGAAAGCCCGCACGGCGGCATTCGCGCGTGTCCGGATTTGCGGATCAATGTGCCCGCCGGAGCTTCCCGGGCAGGGCCTCCCCGACGTGTCGCGGGCGGGCAGAACCGGCCAACGGCGCAACACCCGCCCCTTGTGGTGGTCCGCCGGATGCGGCCGCCATAAGGTCGTGTCATGCGCGTTGATCTGCTCAGCCGTGAGTACCCGCCGGAGGTTTACGGCGGAGCCGGGGTGCACATGGAATACCTGGCCAGGGAGCTGCGACAACTGGCCGACGTGCGGGTGCGCTGCTTCGGGGCCGCGCGCGCCGAGGCCGGGGTCGCGGCCTACCGGGTGCCGGGCGGGCTGGAGAGCGCCAACGCCGCGCTCCAGGTGCTCGGCGTCGACCTGGAGATGGCCGCCGCCTGCGAGGGCGCGGACGTCGTTCACTCGCACACCTGGTACGCCAACTTCGCCGGGCATGTCGCCAAGATGTTGCACGGCATCCCCCATGTGGTCACCACGCACAGCCTTGAGCCGCTGCGGCCGTGGAAGGCCGAGCAGCTCGGCGGCGGCTACACCATCTCGTCGTGGGCCGAGCGCACCGCCCTGGCCGCGGCCGACGCGGTAATCGCGGTGTCGGAGGGCATGCGACGCGACGTCCTGGCCGCCTACCCCGAGATCCCGCCCGGCAGGGTCGCCGTCGTGCACAACGGCATCGACACCGCGGAATACGCCCCCGACCCCGGCCTCGACGTGCTGAAGAAGCACGGCGTCGACCCGGGCAGGCCCTACGTCGTGTTCGTCGGCCGCATCACCCGCCAGAAGGGCCTGGTCCACCTCCTGCACGCGGCGCGCTCCTTCGACCGCGGCGCCCAGCTCGTGCTCTGCGCGGGAGCGCCCGACACGCCGGAGATCGCCGCCGAGGTGACCGCCCTGGTGCGTGGCCTCGACCGCGACGGGGTGTTCTGGATCCAGGAGATGTTGCCCAAGCCGGAGGTGATCCAGCTGCTGACGCACGCGACGGTGTTCGTGTGCCCGTCGGTCTACGAGCCGATGGGGATCGTCAACCTGGAGGCGATGGCCTGCGAGACGGCCGTGGTCGCGACCGCGACGGGCGGCATCCCCGAGGTGGTGGCCGACGGCGAGACCGGGCTGCTGGTGCCCATCTCCCAGAGCGGCGACGGCACGCCGCACGACCCCGAGCGGTTCGCCGCCGACCTGGCCGAACGCGTCAACGCCCTGCTCGGCGACCCGTCCCGCGCCGAGGCGATGGGCCGGGCCGGCCGCGCCCGCGCGGTCGGACACTTCTCCTGGTCGCGCATCGCCCACCGCACGCGCGACCTCTACACATCCTTGCTCGCGTGAGTTCTGCCTGCCCGCGAACCGGCACGGTCGAGCTGACCGCAGGCGGTGAAGCGACGGCCAGCTCCGAGGAACTGCTGAGAATGTTCCAGCAGACGATGATCTCTCGAGGGCTGACCGTCCCGGAG
The DNA here is from genome assembly GCF_055586745.1 of Nonomuraea sp. NPDC049378. NCBI lineage: Bacteria > Bacillati > Actinomycetota > Actinomycetes > Streptosporangiales > Streptosporangiaceae > Nonomuraea > Nonomuraea sp. NPDC049378. Next base: position 308,235 of record NZ_JBVJHP010000012.1, on the reverse strand, counting down.
ACATATGAGTGGTACGCGGGGTGGAGCAACGGCTACGTGGAGTTCGTCCCGGTGGAATAGCGCTCGTGGCGCGTCAGTGGATGCGTTCCAGGACGACGACCGGGATCTCGCGGTCGGTCTGGCGCTGGTAGTTGTCGTAGTCCGGCCAGGTGGCCGTCATCAGCCGCCAGAGCTCCGGCTTCTCCCCAGGGGCCGCCGTGCGGGCGCGGGCCTTGAACCGCTGGTCCTTCACCTGCACGTCGACGTCCGGGTTGGCGAGCAGGTTCTTGTACCACTCCGGATGGTCGGGGTCGCCGCCCTTGGAGGCCACGATCACGTGGTCGTCGCCGTGCCGCTGGTAGATGAGCGGCGTCGTGTACGGCCGGCCCGACTTGCGGCCCTTGGTGGTGAGAAGGAGCACTGTGGTGTTGTTCCAGTCGTGTCCTTCGGCGCCATCGGTTTCCTGATAGCGCTGGACATGTTCCTTGCCGTAGAGCATGGATCCTGTCTACCCGCGACCGGCGTGACCTCACCGTGACGTGCCAGGGTCTGTACGAGAAGTTGGCGCTCGCCGTCGCGGGCGGGCCGGTCACGCCGGCGTTCGACCTGCCGATGCCCGGCGTCTCCCGGATCGAGCCGACACCGTGATCAGCATGTCTGTACGCGGGCGCACGCTGGTGAGAGCCTTTGGCCATGACCGATCCGGCCGAGGCGCTGGCCGCCCGCATCGAACGCTTCGAGCAGGCCGCTGATCCCGAGCTGATCTGGGATCCCGCGGCGCTGGCCGAGGCCGAGGAGGCGATGCGCGCGTGCGCCGGCGACCGCTCCGACGCCGCCGCATGGCGCCTGATCGGCATGCTGCACCTCGCCCGCTACCGGCTCGACCAGCGCGTCACGCAGGACGCCGCGGTGGCGGGCGCGTTCTTCGCCGCCGTGGCGCTGCTCGACCCGGGGCGGCTGCCCGAGCGGCTGCGCGGCTCCAGCATGCCTTCCGGCGACTCGGCCGCCGGCTGGGCCGGTCTGGTCGAGGAGATCTTCCGGCTGGTGGACCCGGGTGGGTACCCGCACGTCGGGCTGCTGATCGAGGCCCTGGTCCGGCACGCGGTGGCGCGTCCGGGGGCGGAGGAGGTCGCCGAGCGGCTGGGCGAGCTGCTGCTGCAGGAGTCCGTACGCCCATCCGATCCGGCCCGCTCGCCCGAACCGGCACGTCCGCCTGACCCCATGTCTTCGCCGGGCCCGGCGCGAGCCGGTGATCCCGCCGGTTCGCCTGGCCCCGTGCGGCCGCCCGGCACCGGCGGAGCGGACGAACCGGCCGGAGCATCAGGATCCGCCGAGCCTGAGCCCGTCGGGTCTGAGCCCGAGCGCGACCGGACCGCCGGATCCGCCGGCCCGGACGGGCGCATGCGTGCGACCGGCCCCGCGTGGGCCCCACGCGCGCTGTCCGCGCTGGGGAGCGGCCTGGTGCGGCTGCACGAGGAGACGGGCGCGTCCGAGGTCGCCGACGACGCCGTGCACCTGCTGTTCCGGGCGGCCCTGGCCGACCCCGTCGCCCACACGGGTGAGCTGGCGGACGCACTCAGCCGTGCCGCGCCCGGCGACGAGGAACTGGTCAGGGCCTACCTGAGGGCGGCGCAGAGCCCTCCGGACAGCCAGGACAGGTCGCAGGCGCTGCGCGCGCTCGTCGACCTCACCCGTGAGCGGGCCGGCCGGTCGCTGGCGGACGGCGACCTGCTGGCGTTCATCAGGGTGGGACAGTGCGCGCTGGACTTCTGGCACGAGCCGTGGGCCACGTCCGGGGTGGTGGCTCCCTACGCGGCCGGGCTGGTCGAGTGGTTCGTGGTCACGGGGGACGAGCGGTCGCTCGAAGCCGGCATGGAAATGCTGGAGGCGATACGCGTGACGCCCGGGGAGGCGATCCGAGGGCTCGGCGCCGACCCCGTCGCCCGGCTCATTCTGCTGGGCGAGCGCTGCCGGAGGCGCTACGCCGTCACCGGCGACCTCGCCGACCTGGACGCCGCCGTCGACGCCGCACGCGAGGGGGCCACGCTCGCGCCCACCGGCCACCCCGAGCGTGCCCGCCTGCTCGCCGGCCTGGCCAACGCGCTGTTCCAACGAGCCGTCGCCACCGGCGGTGATCCGGCCGAGCCGGTCGCGGCCGCCCACGCGGCGCTCGCCGCCCAGGACCGGCACGACACGGCCAGGGCCGAGGTGCTGCTGCTGCTCGGCCGGGCGCTCAAGCTGCGTCTCACCGCGCAGCGCGCCGACGAGGCCGTCGCCGCGCTGCGCGAGGCCCTGGCGGCCGGTGACCGGCCTGCGCTGCGGGCGGAGGCGTACGGGCTGATCTCCGAGGTGCTGCGGTGGCGCGCCACGCGGGAGGGACGGCCGGAGGACCTGGACGACGCCGTGGACTCCGCCCGCCAGGCGGCCGAACTCGCCCTCAAGATCGCCCGCGATCCGGCCCCCGCCCAGCAGGCGCTGGGTGAGGCCCTGCTGGCCCGCTTCTCCGCGCGCGGTGACACCGGTGACCTGACCGAAGCCCTGACCCTGGCCCCACCGATCCCCGCCCGCACCGCCTCCGGCCCCTCACCCGCCGCCGGGGGTGCGGCCGCCCCCGCAGCAGCCGCCGTTCACGACGCCGCCCCTGGCGCCGCCTTGGACCTCACCATGGCCGCCGGCGTTGACGGCGGCTCCGGGCTGCTGCCGCGGCTAGGGAACCTGCTGGACGACCTGATCGAGCAGCCGGAGCCGGTGCCGGTGGACGAGCGGCTCGCGCAGGCCGCGACCGAGCTGGCCCTGCGCTGTCCGGACGAGGAGACGGCGGGCAAACTGCTGCGGCTCGCCGGACGGCGGACCCGAGCGCCAGGGGAGCGCGGCGAGCACCTGCTCCAGGTGGCGTCGCGGTTCGCCGAGCTGGGCCGCCCGCACATCGCCGGTGACGTGCTGGCCAGGGCCTCCACGGCGTTCGATGAGGCGGGGTCGCGCTCGCGGATGGCGTACGCGCTGTCCAGGCAAGGAGCGGAGGAGGAGGACGCCGGCCGGCTCGACCGGGCGCTGGAGGCGTACGAACGGTCGGCCGCGCTCTACCGCGAGCTGGGCGAGCCGGGCTCCGAGGCGCTCCAGCTCGGCAGGAAGGCCGCCGTTCACCTGCGCTCCGGCGACCCGGCCGGAGCCGTCGAGGAGCACCTGCGCGCCATCGCCCTGTGCGAGGACGCCGGGCTGGCCGCCGAGGAGGCCTCCCACCAGGAGCGCGCGGCCGGCGCCCACCTGGCCGCCGGCGACCCCGCCGCGGCCGTGGCCCGCACGGCCAGGGCCCGCGAGCTGTACGCGGAGCTGGGCGAGACCGAACGTGCGGCCATGGCCCTGGTGCCCGCCGCCAGGGCGGCCGTCGACCAGGGCGACCTCACGGCGGCCGGCGAGCGCATCACCGCCTGCGCCAGGGAGCTGGAGGCGGCGGGAGCGTGGGAGGAAGCCTGCAGGACGCTCGACGCGCACGCCGTCATCCTGGCCGGGCGCGGCCACCGGGCACAGGCGGCCGCCTGCGAGACCCGGCTGGTGGAGATCGTACGGCGGAGGGGACGGCGCCGCGAGCCCGCCGACGAGTGGTACCGCATCGCGCAGCGCCGCCGTGAACGCGGTGACACGGCCGGCGCGCGGTTCGCGTTCGAACTGGCCGAGCGCGAGTACGAGGCCGCCGGCCACGACGACGGGGCCGGATCCGTCCGGTACAACCTGGGCGCGCTCGCGTACGCGGAGGGCGAGCCGCAGCGGGCACTGGAGTACTTCGGCGCCGCGGCGGAGGCCTTGGCCCGGCTGCGCGCCCCCGCCAAGGAGTCGACGGCGCTCACCATGCGGGCCGCCTGCCTGGCCGTGCTCGACCGTGCCGAGGACGCCTCGGCGGACCTCGACCGGGCCTCGGAGCTGGCCGCCGTCGCGGGCGATCGCGAGGCGCTCCTGACCGCCGCCCTGGGCAGGGCCGCTCTGGACGTGCGGCTCGGGGACCTGCGGGAGGCGGCGGAACGCCTGCGCTCCGCGCTCGGGGCGGCCGCGGGCGACCCGGTCAAAGAGGCCGTCGTACGCGATCGGCTGGCGGCGCTGGCCGCGCTCACCGGCGATGTGCCCGCGCAGGTGACCGCGCTGGAGCAGGCCATGGCGGGCTACCGCGAAGGCGGCCAGGACCGGCTGGCGGCGCTCGCCTCCACCCGGCTCGGTTTCGCGCTGGAGCGGCAAGGCGAGTTCCGCCGCGCCAGGGCCGCGCTGGAGACCGGCCTGGCCGGGCTGGAGACGGCCGGGGACGTGGTGGGGGTGCCGTTCGAGGTGATCGTGCCCGTGGCGGGGGAACTGGACGTCGAAGTCCTGTCCCGGCTGGCCGCCATCCAGCTGGCCCTCGGCGACGTGACCCGCGGCCGTGCCACCCTCGACCAGGCGCTCACCACTTCGCGGGCGGGCGGCGGCCGGGACGCCAGGGCGGAGCGGCTGGAGCTCTGGCTGCGGATCGAGGAGGCGGAGGCCGCAGGCGACCTGCCGGCGGCCCGCACCCTCGCCGAGGAGGCGCTCACCGCCGCGGAGCGCGCCCTCGCCGACCCGGCCCCGGTCGAGCCGGATGTCGCCGGGACGGGTCCGGGTTCCGCTCCGGCGGAGCCCGTCGAGAGCACGGAGGAACGCTCGTACCTTCTGGCCAAGCTCTCCACCCTCTGCCGCGCCCTGGGAGACCCGATCGCCGCACGCGACCATGCGGCGCGCGGCCACCGGCTACGCGACGGCCACCGGATCGAGCACCTGCGGAACCTGGGGGCGGCGGTCAGTGACCTCGGACGGACGGACGAGGCGGTCCGGCACCTCGCCGAAGCCGTCAGCCTGGCCAGGGCAACCCGGTCGGCCCTCCCGGTCCGGCTGGTCCAGGCCCTTGACCTGCTCGGCCGTACGCTCACCGCGCAGGCCCGGTGGCAGGACGCCGCGAACGCCTTCGACGAGGGACTCGCCCTGGCCGCCGCCCCGGTCTGGCGCGCCCTGAGAGCCCCGCTCCTCGCCGGACGGGCCGCCCTCCACCTCAGGCTGGACGAACTGGACGAGGCGGCGTCCCGCTACCAGCAGGCGCTGTCCATCAGCGAGGAACTGGGCGTCCGGACCGGGCTCGCGGACGCCTACGCTGACCTGGCCCTGGTCCGCACGCTGCGCGGGGAACCGGACGAGGCCAAGCCGCTCGCCGAACGGTGCCTGACCCTGGAACGTGCTCATGGCAGGGGTCACGGCGTGGTGCTGGCCCTGATCGCCCTCGCCCGTCTGAGCCCGGCCCGGGCGCCAGGGCTCCTGGAGGAGGCGCTGGCCCTGGCCGAGGAGCTCGGCTACCGCCCCGGCAGGGCCCTCGCGCTGAGCCGCCTGGGCGCGCGCGACGTCACGACCTCCTCGTACGCCCGCGCCCGCCTGCGGCTGTCCACGGCCATCGACCTGCTGGCCGAACTCGGGCACGACCTGGAGCTGGGCGTCGCCTGCCACCATCGTTCCCTGGCCGCGGAGGCGCTCGGCGACCTGCCCGCCGCGCTGGCCGACGCGGAACGCGCCTTCGAGCTCGGCCACCTGCCCGCCCGTGACCGGGCCTTCGACCTCGCCGTACGTCTTCGCCGCGGCCTGACCGCCTGGACCATCCTCGAACGCGTCAAGCTCGAGACGCTGGCCGCCCACCTCGACCCCCCGCCGCGCCCGCCCGAAGGCAGCGGCGACACCCCGGAACAGCCCGGCCCGGCCTCCGTTCGGCCGGGCGGCGCGTCGCGTCCCGTTCCCGTGCGAGGCGAGCCCGGCCCGGCGGCCGCGGAGGGGCCGGGCGAGATGCTGGAGGCCGGGCGGCGAGGGCTCGACGCGGTGCGCACGCTCATGACGGCAGCCCGCAACACCCGGGACCCGGAGCAGGCGGCGGAGCTGATCCGGCGCGCCCGCGAGGCCAGGGCCGACGTGGAGTCGTCGTGGCGGCGCACGGAACCTCCGGCCCCGATCCACGTGGCGCTACGGCTGGGCGCCCCGCCCGGCCGGGCCCAGCTGGACGCCCTCGTCGCGCCCGGGCCGGCCGTGCGCTCTCCGGCCGGCACCGGCGCCGCCTCCCGGGGGGCCGTCGGACTGCTCGGGTTCTCCGTGGGGGAAGGCGCCGTCACCGTGTTCGCCCATCGCACGGGCTGGGCCGAGCCGCGGGTGTTTCCCACCGCCGCGGGCCGGGATGTCCTCAGCGACTTCCTCGCCGCCGCGCGCGAGCGGCCTGGACTGCTGGACGTCGAGGCGCGGCGGCGGCGCGCGGACCTCTGGAAGCGGCTGGCCGATCTGCTGCTGCGGGAGGCGCTCCAAGCCTTCGGCGACGACCTCGACCTCGTGCACCTCCTCCCGCACGCCGAACTGCACGGCATCCCGCTCCACGCGCTCGCCCCGGACGGCCGGACGCTGATCGAACGGTTTCCCGTCGCCTACGCCCCGTCCGCCGCCGTCCTGGCCCGCCTGGCGCGGCGACCCCGGGCTGGTGGCGGGAGTTCGCTGGTGCTGGGCTTCCCGCGGGGGGACGGCGCGAAGGCTCCCGTGGAGGCCGAGGCGGAGGAGGTGGCCGCCCTGCTCGGCACCAGGCCCCGCACCGGCCCGTCCGCCACCTCGGCACTTCTGCCCGGCACGTGGGACGTGCTGCACCTGGCGTGCCACGGCGTGTTCGGTCAGGGCGGCGACCCCTTCGGCTCCGGCGTCCGGCTCGCCGACGGCCTGCTCACGGCCAGGCGGCTGATGGGCATGGACGTCGACGCCGGCCTCGTGGTCCTCACCACCCACGAGCAGACCGGGGAGGAAGCCCGTGCGCAGGTCCGCGGGGGTGCCCGGGTGGCCGTTCCCGGTGCGGAGGACGTGGCCGCGCTGGGGCACGCGTTCCTGAACGCGGGGGCCAGGTCGGCGCTGCTGGCGCTCTGGCCGGTGGCGCCCGAGATCACCCTGGCTCTCCTGCGCGACTTCTACGCCAGGCGGCGCGACGGCGAGGGCGAGGCGCGGGCCCTGCGCTCGGCCGTGCTGGGGTTGCGCGAGCTCTACGGCTCCGCCGAGCCCGACCTCTGGGCGCCGTACGTGCTGGTCGGCCTGCCCTGCTGAGCCTAGAGGTAGGGGCGGGCCGCGCTAACCAGCTCGGCCGCGGCGTCGCGGGTGTCGATGGAGAGGGCGGTGCCGGGCGTGCGCTCCCGGACGTCCTGGTCGCGGATCGCGAACACGGCGGGGGCGACGCCCACGTCGCCGTAGCGCCCGGTCACGGCCTCGCCGATCGCTTGTCGCAGGTCGCGGACCACGCTGCGCGCGGTGTGGCCGGTGCCCGAGGCGGCGAGACGGCCCAGCATCCCGGTGAAGCGCAGCTCCGTCTCGGCCGCGGGACGCTGCCCCGGCAGCACGGGCCGGTCGAGCCAGAACACCTTCCCCGCCAGGAACGCGGCGTAGCCCGCGCCGTCGTGGCCGAGCACGCGCGCCGTCTCGGCGAGCAGCTCCCCGAACTCGGCCAGCTCCGCCCCCGGCGGCAGGTCCGTGGTGACGAACAGGGGCACGATCAGCGCGTCGAGCATGGCAGTTTCCCTCCGTGAGGAGGCTCATCGTAGGACGCCCCACCGACAATCGCGGATCGCGCCACTCCGCCTGCCCGGCGGGTCCGCCCGGTAAGAGCGGTAAGGTCACGTAAGTGGCTGAGGCTCTCCTGATCACCGGCACCGTGGGTGTGGGGAAGACGTCGGTGGCGGACGCCGCCGGCGACGTTCTGTCCGACGCCGGCGTGCCCAACGCGGTCATCGACGTCGACTGGCTCCGCCGGGCCTGGCCCGCGCCCCCCGGCGATCCCTTCAACGGGGCCCTGACGATGCGCAACCTGCGCCCGGTGGCGGCCAACTTCCTGGCCGCGGGCGCGCAGCGGCTGGTCCTCGCCGGCGTCGTCGAGAGCCGCGCCGAGCGCGCCTCCTACGCGGAGGTGCTGGGTGTCCCGCTCACGGTCTGCCGGCTCCACGCCGCTCTCCCCGAGGTACGCGAGCGGCTGAGAACACGCCACACGAACGATCCCGGGTCACTTGACCGGCACCTGGAGAGGGCCGGGGAATTGGCATCGATTCTGGACGCGGCCCAGGTCGAGGACTACGCCGTGGACGCCGGCGCGGGCCCTCCCGCGCAGGTCGCCGCCCTGGTCGTCAAGGGGTGGGGCGTCTAGCGCTCGGTCCACTCGTCCTCGAGCGCCGAGTGCACGATGGAGTCGCGCCAGCCGTGCGGCGTGTGCAGGTGGTGGCGGATGCGGCCCTCCTCGACCATGCCCGCCGTCAGCATCGCGAGCTGCGCCGGCAGGTTGGCGGGGGAACGGGCGCCCCAGATGCGGTGCAGCCCGAGCTGCTTGAAGCCGAACTTCAGCAGCAGGCGCACGAGGTCGGTGCCGATGCCCCGGCCCCACTGGCCGGGATGGAGCCCGAAGCCGATCTCCGCGCTGTGCGGGTGGTCGGCCTCGACGCGCAGGCGGGCCACCCCGATCACGTCGCGGCGCCCGGCGTCGATCACGGCCAGCACGTAGAGGCGGCGCGGCTCGGCGCAGGCGGCCTCCATGGCCTGCTGGACCAGCGCGGTCACCTCGTGCAGGCCGCGCGGGGTGAAGGGCATGTGCTGGGTCGCGGCGGGGTCGCCGTAGACGGCGTGCAGGGCGGTGACGTCGGCCTCCGTGACGTCACGGAGGCCCAACCGTTCACCCTCGCACAGGACACGCCGCATGCGCAGACGGTAACGGAAGTCCCGCGATCTCTACAAGTGGATGTCAAGTGGCGAGTTGACTTCCGTAAGCTCGCGCGACAAGTTCGGCGATGGCGCTGTGGGAGCCGAGCGGCTCCGCGTGCCCGGCGTTGGTCGCCGCGGCCGCCTGCTCGACGATGCCCTGCGGGGCCTCATGCCCGATGATGCAGGGCGCGATGGCGAGGCGCTCAGCGCCGGCCTTGCGCAGTTGCCGGGCCGCGAGGACGACGCCGGGCTCGCTGTCCATCGAGGCGGCGAGGACGGGCAGCGTGAGCCTGGAGGCCAGGAGCACCGCGGTGGCCTGCACGGCCTGCACGGCCCGCTGGCCGCCCGCCGTGCCGAGGATGACGGCGTCGGTGGGGCTGGAGACGTTCAGCAGGCGTACGCGGTCGACCCTGGCCAGGCCGCGCTCGGCGAGGCGGATGTGCAGCGCCTCGGCCAGCAGCGGGTGCGGCCCGAGCGCCTCGGTCACGACGGCTCCCGAGCCGCTGGCCGCGACGGCCTTGCCGATCTCCGCCATGACGACGGGGTCTTCCCAGGTGAGCAGCGGCACGACGACGGCGTCACGGCCGGAGGGCAGCGAGTCGGCAAGGTCGGTGACGCTCTTCAGCCGCACCTCGATCTGCGGGTGGTCGACGCGTACGACCGCCGCGATCTCCTCGGCCACTCCGGCGGTGTCGCCCGGGGTGGCGAGCACGAGCAGGGGGGCGTCCGACGGCAAGGACGTGGGCACGGGACGGCGATGGCGACCGCCTCCCGGCCGGGGGGCACGTTCGCGTACAGGCAGGCTCACAGGCGCGCAGTTTATGCCTATTCAGGGCCGCCTGTTCCGTGAATCGATGGCGATTCCGTCACAACCTGCCATGCCTGGCAACGAGATGGACCGCTCCGCTCGCTGTGAGTGATCGAGATGGGTTTGTGATGGCCGGAAAGATTGACTAGCCGGTGCGAAACGGAAACTCTTGAGCCACTAGAAACGCGTTCTAGAGCGACAGTCTCAGGTCCGTCCCCGGAGTATGGGAATGAAGCCGTTCTATGTCCGCGAACTGAGCGTTTATCCCGTCGGCCGTCGCAGGATCTTCCTGCTCGCGATAGCCGTGCTGGCCAGTCTCGTGGTCAATTTCGAGACCACGATCGCCACCATCCTGCCCCTGCTCATGGACGACCTGGGCATGTCGCTCACCGTCTACGGCCAGATCGCCGCACTGTCCGTGCTGGTGGGCGGTATCTCGGCCGGTTTCGGCGGCATCCTGTCCGACCGGTGGGGCCGGGTCAAGATCCTCGTGCCGACGCTGACCGTCACGGCCGCCTGCAACTTCCTGCTCGCCACCGTCGACACCGTGGCCGGGCTGTTCTGGATCCGGTGCCTCATGCTGTTCATCGAGGGCGCCGGCATCACGATCACCGCGTCGCTGGTGCGGGACTTCTCGCCGCGGATGGGGCGGGCGCAGGCGTTCGCGTTCTGGACGTGGGGGCCGGTCGGGGCCTCGTTCCTGGCCGCGCTCATCGCGGGCTTCACGCTGCCGCTGTTCGGCAACGCGTGGCAGTCGCAGGCGATCATCATGGGCGTCGTGTCACTGACCATGTGCGCGATCATCGCCTGGAAGATCGCCGAGCCGTCGGCCGCGCTGCGGGCGCAGGTGCTGGAGGACGAGCAGGCCGTACGGGTGGGGGAGATCGTCACTCACGGTAAGGTCAGGGAGCTGTTCAGGCACCCGCACCTGTGGGCGCACGTGCTCGGCAACACCGGCTGGCAGGTGCTCTACTGGACGTTCGCCATCTTCGGCCAGACGATCCTGTCGGGCGCGTTCGGCATGGACCCGGCCGTGGCCAACCGGGTCGTCGCGCTGAGCATCGTGGTCAACGCCCTGACCGTGGTCGTCGTCGGCCGCATGTCCGACCGGCTGCGGCTGCGCAAGCCATTCATCGCCGTGGGGACGGTGCTGACGACCGGTGCGATGGCGTACTTCATCGCCCTGATCGGTCCCGGCGTCCCCACCGCCCACGTGACCATCGTGTACGCGCTGATCCTGCTGTTCATGGGCATCGCGTACGTGCCGTGGATGGCCAGCTTCTCCGAGAACGCCGAGGACGTCGAGTCCCGGCTGCAGGGCTCGGCGCTGGGCATCTGGGGCATGGTCGTCCGCGTCATGATCGTGGTCCTGCTGGTCGTCTCCCCGATCGTCGTCGAGGCCGGCGGCTGGCAGACGTGGCTGACCGTGGCGCTCGCCGGCCAGGTCGTGTTCCTGGTCTCCATGGCGGCCTTCAAGGGCCGCTGGCGGCCGGAGCGGACCGCGGCCCCCGAGACCGCGGCCTAGCGTGCGGGCACGACGACCGACTGCGGGTTGCCTGGGGCGTACACGGTGATGCCCTGCGGCAGTGACTTGAGCTTCTCGATCTCCGCGCAGGACGGGCACTTGTCGTAGCCGTCCTGCCTGGCCCTGTTCGCCTCCGCCTCCGCCTCGGCCTGGGCGACCTTCGCCTGGGCCTCGGAGACGGCCGCGGCGGCGGCCAGCGAGCGGTCCACGGCCTTCTGCACCTCTGCGGGCAGCGTCACCTTGACCAGCGTGAAGCGGAGCCCGGTCAGGAAGTCGCCGCCCAGCGTGGCGGGCAGGTCGCGGGCCAGCGAGGCGTTGACCGCGTCCTGCACCTTGGCGATGGTGGCGTTGCTGTCCTGCGGCTTGAGGCCGGAGCTCTCCAGCAGCGAGCAGGAGGGCACCAGTTCGGCGCAGCGCATCGCGCCGATCTGCCCGCGCAGCGCGTTGTCGATCACCGGCCGGACGGCCTGGCCGAAGAAGGCCGCCCAGCCCTGGTCGCCGTCCCACGGGTAGAGGGAGCTGTCGTCCTGGGCGCGGAAGGTGCGCGTCCCGTACTTGTCGTCGAACTTCTTCAGCGTCCCGTGGTCGAGGTTGAGCGTGAAGTAGAGGGTGCCCTCGATGCCGAGGTTCACGCCGTCGCTGCTCGGGACCGTCACCACGTCCACCCCGAGGGCGGTCGCCCGCCTGGTGTCCGCGGTGATCGTGTAGAAACGCTGCTGCGCCGGATAGCGGTGCACCGACGACCACATGCCGGTCCAGGTCACCCCGGAGCCGGGGTTGATCACCTCGCGCACCTTGTTGTCGTCGAGCGGGCCGCCGTCGCGCACCACGGCCACCTCGCCGCCGCTCGTGCTCTCCATGCCGCCCACGCCCCCGACGAGCAGGGGGATCACGATGATCGCGGCAACGACGGCCAGGGCGATTCTCATCCGGATCCTCTCGCGCGGGCGGCGTTGGCAGCCGCCGCCCGCGGCTTTCGCGGCATTCCTGCGGATCTCAGGCGAACGGGCCCACCTGGCCCGGCAGCGAGGGCCTGGCGGGTACGTCGGGGTCGTCGGCGAGGTCGAGGTCGCGCGTCTCGGGGGCGATGGCCAGGCCCACGGCCGTCACCGCCAGGGCGGCGACCACGTAGACCGACACCGCCAGCGTCGTCTGGAACGTGTGGAAGAGCTGGAGAGCGATGACCGGGGCCAGCGAGCCGCCGACGATGCCGGCCACCTGGTAGCCCATGGACGCGCCGCTGTAGCGCAGGCGCGTGCTGAACAGCTCGGCGATGAACGCGGCCTGCGGGCCGTACATCGCGGCGTGGGTGACCAGCGCCACGATGGCGGCCAGCGCGATCAGGGGGAAGGACCTGGTGTCGAGCAGCGGGAAGAACGCGAACACCCACACCGCGGCGGCGACCACGCCCGCCAGGTAGACGGGCCGCCGGCCGTACCGGTCGGACAGCGCGCCGGCCACGGGGATCAGGCCGAGCTGCAGCGCCGACGCGATCAGCACCGCGTTCAGCGCGTACGAGCGCGGCAGGTCCAGCTCACCGGTGATGTAGACGATGATGTACGCCGTGAAGGTGTAGAAGGCGACATCGACCCCGATCCGCGCGGTGAAGGCCGACAGCAGGGCGCGCGGGTGGGTGCGCAGCACCTCGAGCAGCGGCATCTTCGCCTTGGCGCCGTGCTGCTCGACCTCGGCGAACAACGGCGACTCCGAGATCTTGAGCCGCACCCACAACCCCACGAAGACCAGCGCGCCGGACAGCAGGAACGGCACCCGCCAGCCCCACGACAGGAACGCCGCGTCGGACATCGTGAAGGACATGACCGTGAGCAGGCCCGTCGCCAGCACGTAGCCCGCGGGCACGCCCACCTGCGGCCAGCTGGCGTTGAAGCCGCGCCGCCGGCCGTCGCCGTGCTCGAGCGACATGATGACCGCGCCGCCCCACTCGCCGCCGAGCCCCAGGCCCTGCACGAACCGGAGCAGCGCCAGCAGGATCGGCGCGATCACGCCGACGCTCGCGTAGCCGGGCAGCACGCCGATGAGGAACGTCGAGACGCCCATCACCAGCAGCGTGACCACGAGGACGGTCTTGCGGCCCGCGCGGTCGCCGAAGTGGCCGAACACGATGCCGCCCAGCGGGCGGGCCACGAACGCCACGGCGTTGGTGGTCAGCGAGGCCAGGATGGCGTTGAAGGGGTCGAGGTCGGGGAAGAACAGCTGGGGGAAGACGAGGGTCGCCGCGGTGGTGTAGAGGAAGAAGTCGTACCACTCCAGCGACGTGCCGATCAGGCTGGCGAGGATCACCCGCCGGGTCTGTTGCGTGGAGCCTGACATCGAATGCTCCTAGAGTTGATGGGGGATAGTTTCAACGTAAGGATCGTTGAACAATTCGACAAGAGGTTTGCTCCATGATTCCCTGTCGATTGTGGATAACGTGGTTGCCGATCTCTCCCAGGACCGGCCCCGCCTGGGACGCAGCAGCACGGCGGAACGGGTGGCCGACATCCTGCGCGACCGCATCAGCGAAGGCTTCTTCCCTCCGGGGCAGCGGCTCTCGGAGGAGTCCATCTCCGAGGCGCTCGGCGTCTCGCGCAACACGCTGCGCGAGGCGTTCCGGCTGCTCGGCCACGAGCGGCTGCTCGACCACCGGCTCAACCGCGGCGTGTTCGTCCGCCTGCCGTCCGCCGCCGACGTCTCCGACCTCTACCGCGTGCGCCGCGTGCTCGAAGGCGCCGCGGTGCGGCGTACTCCCGGCGAGGCGGAGCTCGCGACGATCGGCGAGGCCGTCCGTGACGCCGAGCGGGCCGCCGCGAAGGACGACTGGCAGGCCGTCGGCACCGCCAACATCCGCTTCCACCAGGCCCTCGTCTCGCTCATCGGCAGCCCGAGGATCGACGAGGCCATGCGCCAGTTGCTGGCCGAGCTGCGCCTCGTCTTCCACGTGATGGAGAACCCGCGGGCCTTCCACGAGCCGTTCGTCGACCGCAACCGCACGCTGCTCGAGCTCATCGCGTCGGGCGGGCCCGACGTGGCCGCGGCCTACCTCGACGACTACCTCGACCACGCCGAGCGGCTGCTCATCCACGCCTTCGAACCGAGCCGCTAGCGTGGGCGCATGGACCGGATCTTCACCCTCGACGAGGCCCGTGCGCTGATCCCCGCCGTGATCGAGGACGCCCGCGTCGTGATCTCCGCCCGCGCCGACCTGGCCGAGATCGATTTCGACCGGCGTACGAAAGGGCGCTCCGAGCTCGGCGGCCTGCCTGAGCTGAAGGGGCTGCAGGCCCGCGTCGAGGAGATCCTGAGCGGATGGAGCGAGCAGGGGATCGAGGTCAAGGGCATCGCGCCCGTGCTCGTCGACTTCCCCTCCGAGCTCGACGGCGTGTCCGTACGGCTCTGCTGGATCGAGGGCGAACGCGAGCTCGCCTGGTATCACCGCACCGAGCTGGGCTTCGCCGGCCGCCGCCCGCTCTGATCAGCGGTCCGCGCACCCGGCCTGCCGCACCCGGGCGATACCGGCCACGGCGGGCATACGCTGCTGGGGTGGAGGTTCACTCGACCAAGGCGATGGCCGCGCGAGCCGTCGACCTGTGCGTGGAGCTGCTGCACGAGCAGCCGTCGATCGAGTCGGTGTCGCGGGTCCTGCGCGACCACGGGGAGACCGGAGACCTCGATCTCAGCGCGAACGACCTGACGGCGATGCGGGAGGCGGCGGCGCGGCTGCGCGAGGTGCTGGCCGCGCAGACCGCCGGCGAGGCGGCGGCCCTGCTCAACCGGCTGCTCGCCGGCGGAGCACAGACCCCCAGGCTCACCAGCCACGGGGGTTCGACGACCTGGCACCTGCACGTCGACAGCGGTGACGACGCGCCGTGGGGTGAGTGGTTCCTGGCGTCCTCGGCGATGGCGCTGGCGGTGCTGCTCGCCGACCACCAGAGGGTTCCCGGCGGGCTGTGCGCCGCACGGAGCTGCGGGCGGCCTTTCCTCGACCTCGGAGGCGGCAGCCCGCGACGCTACTGCAGCGCCCGCTGCGCCACCCGCGAACGCGTCGCCGCCCACCGCTCCCGCTCCGGCACCCGCGCCCCCGGCTGACCCCCTTCCCCCGGCGCTCGCCCGGTCACCGCCGGGGGATGAGCACCACCACGGCCACCGCCTGCAGCGCCGCTCCGGCCAGCAGGGCCGCGCCCGGCGAGTACGACGCCAGCGGGCCCGCCATCGCGGAACCGAGCGCGTACGAGGTGATCTTCAGGCTGGCGGCCGTGGTGAACACCTGGCTCCGCAGGCGGGCGGGCGCCTCGCGGTGGCGTACGGAGAACAGCGCGGTGAGCTGCGGCCCCTCACCCGCTCCCGCGAGGGCGGCGGCGACCACGGCGATCCAGAACGACTGCGCCGCGGCCGCCAGCACCATGCCCGCCCCCAGCACCGCTGTCCCCCAGACCAGCACACCATCCCACCACCGCACCGGGTCGCGGGCGGCCCGCGCTTCGCCTCCCGCGCCTGCCGGGTCGCGGGCGGTCCGTGCGCCGTTCCCCGCGCCTGCCGGAGCGCGGGTGGCCAGGAGCGCGTTCATCGCCAGCCCGCACGCGGCGGTGACGGACAGCAGCAGCGCGCCGTGGCCGCTCTCTCCGGTGAGGCGGACACCCAGCACGGGCACCGCCACGACCAGCATGGCCAGACCGGCGCACGAGATCATGGATCCGGCCGTCGCCCCGCGCAGCCGCGGATTCCTGGTGATGGCGGCGAACCCGGCGATCAGCTCCGCCCGTACGGACCGCCCACCCCTCTGGCGCCCGACCTCCTCGCGCCCACAGCCGGCGGTCCCGGCGGAGCGCCCCGCGAAGGACGTGTCCGGACGTGGGGGCAGGGTCCAGGCGACGGGCAGGGCGACGATCAGGAGCGCGACGCAGGCGGGCACCGCCATGGTGGCGCCGCCCACGGCCGCGAGCACGCCCACCACGGCGGGACCGGCGAGTCCTGCCACGTTGTAGGTCATGGCGTCGAGCGCGGTGGCACGGCCCAGCCGTTCGGGCCCGGCCGCCAGCGGCAACTGCGCGGTCCAGCCGCCCGCGAGCGCGGGACCCAGCAGGCCGGTCGCGACGGCCACCCCGATGAGCGCGGCCTCCGGCACCCGGCCCAGTCCCGAGAGGACCAGCAGGAGGCCGGCCGCGTATCCCGACAGGCAGCAGGCGAGCAGCCTGCCGGGCCGCCGCGCCCGGTCGAGCAGCACTCCGAGCAGCGGCCCGCCCACGGCGGCCGAGACGGTGAGCCCGGCCAGCAACCACGACGCCAGCAGGGGAGATCCGGTGACGGCGAGTCCGGTGACGAGCAGCGCGGGCCCGGACATCTCATCTCCGGTGCGGGCGGCGACGGCCCCGCCCATGTAACGGGATAACATAGTGGAGACGTTACATGGGATGATGCCCGTAGCGAGCGCGGGGTCGCCGGGAGCCGGCCAGGAACGTTCCGGTCTGCTGGGAGCCGCTTCGCGCTCGCGGACGGCCCGGCCTGTACGGACTGCGTGCCGCGCAGGCCGGGCGCGTCATCGGCGGCCATCCCGCGCCGCCCGGCGCCGCCGCGTGATCGAATGTGTGTTTGAACGATGACGTACACTCGTCCTCATGACAGCCGCGTTCCAAGCATCTCTGCTCGGCCTCGACGAGGAGCTCGCGGTCGGCCCGCTCGGCGACACGGTGCGCAGGACCCACCTCGCCCACGGCGCCTGGATCGACCTGCGCCCCGGCTGGCTGGCCGGAGCCGACGAGCTCTACGAACGGCTGGCCGAGACGGTTCCGTGGCACGCGGAGCGGCGGCACATGTACGACCGGGTCGTCGACGTGCCCCGGCTGCTGAAGTTCTACGACGAGCACGAGACCCTGCCCGACCCGGCGCTCGACGAGGCCAGGCGGGTGCTCAACGCCCACTACGGCGAGGAGCTGGGCGAGCCGTTCCGTACGGCCGGGCTCTGCTTCTACCGCGACGGCCGTGACAGCGTGGCCTGGCACGGCGACACGATCGGCAGGGGCAGCACCGAGGACACCATGGTGGCGATCCTCTCGGTCGGCGACCCCCGCTCGCTGCTGCTGCGGCCGCGCGGCGGCGGTTCCTCGATCCGCCACGACCTCGGCCACGGCGATCTGATCGTGATGGGCGGGAGCTGCCAGCGCACCTGGGAGCACGCGATCCCGAAGACCAGCCGCCCGGCGGGGCCGCGCATCAGCGTCCAGTTCCGCCCGCGCGGCGTGCGCTGACCCCACGGGTGGGTTGCGGCCGGTCAGCGCAGGGTCAGGCGTGCGACCCGGCCCTGCTCGCCAGCCGCCCAGCACGACAGGTCCCGCGTGCACGACACCGTGTCGAACGAGCCGTCGTCGAACGTCTTCCAGCTCCGGCCGCCCGAGTACGTCACGTCGCTCCCGGAGGGGCCGACGGCGACGGCGGCGAAGGGCGGGAAGGGCAGCCAGGTGACACCCGACCGGTACGCGGGCGGCGGGGTGGCGGCGGCCCGCCAGGTCGTCCCGCCGTCCTCGCTGACCGCCCCGGCGCTCGGCGACCGCTGTTCGGGACGGTAGTCGCCGCCGACGGCGATGCCCCGGTGCCGGTCGCGGAACGCCAGCCCGAAGACGCCGCGCGCCGGGTCACCCGCCGGGATCGGGGTGTCGGCGACGGTCCACGTACGCCCGCGATCATCCGAGTGGAACACCCGCGACTGCTCCGCCCCGCCGCCGGCCAGCCAGACGTCCCGGCCGCCCGCCGTCACCAGGCACTGCCCGCTCGCCGCGAACCCGGCCTCGCCCGGCAGCGCCTGCGGCATGCCGTCCGCGGGCAGCACCTGCCAGCTCCGCCCGCCGTCGCCGGTCGCCAGGATGCGGAACCGGCCGTCCACGGGGTCGCTCATGGCCAGCCCGTGCCGCCGGTCGAAGAAGGCCAGGCAGTCGTAGAACGCCTTCGGCTCGTCGTTCCTGAACGTCTCCGTCCACGTGCGCCCGCCGTCGTCGGTGCGGTAGACGCGCGAGTCCGTGCCCTCGCCGATGGACAGCGCGACGGCCCTGTGGGCGTCGAACGCCTCGATGTCGCGGAATTCGAGCGCGGCCGTGCCGGGCGGGGAGACGTTCTGCCAGCGTCGCCCGCCGTCCACGGTCCTCAGCACGGTGCCCTGCGAGCCGGAGGCCCACACCACGTGCCGGCTGACCGGCGACAGGCCGCGCAGGCGCGCCGTCACCGCGGTCTCCTTGAGCTCCCAGCCCAGCTCGGGCGTTCCGGCGTGGGCGGGGAGCGGAGCGGCGAGCACGACGGACGCTGACAGCACGCTCAACGCGATGCGAAGCTTCATGTCGGGCAAACTAGCCCAGAGGGTCACTACCGTCCATCGTTCCCCGCCCCTCGCCGAGGAACTCGCCGATCAGCGGGTTGACCCGCTCAGGGGCCTGGCGGCTGGACCAGTGGCCGACGCCTTCGAGCAGCGCGTACCGGCCGCCGGGGATGAGCGCGGCGGCGGCTTCGGTACGCGTGGCGTTCACCCCCGCGTCCCTGTCTCCCTGGATGAGCAGGGCAGGGCAGGCGATCTCCCCGAGGCGCGGCCTGAGGTCGACGCGCATCCGCAGGGGCCCGATGGAGGCGTTCTGCCAGTCGGAGGAACCCGCTCCCGCGACCCGCACCTCCGCCATGATCTCGTCCACGACGTCGTCGAAGTCGTCGACGGGCCCGGCGAAGAGCGCCCGCCTGGCGAAGCCGGCGACGCTCTCCCGGCTCCTGAACATGGCGCTCGGCAACGTCTTGCTCAGCAGCGGCAGCTTGGCGACGAGCCAGAGCGCCTGGTGCACGACGGGCGGGAACGACAGGATCCCGGCCGGGGCGAGCGCCACGATCCGGTCGACGCGGGAGGGGTGCTCGATGGCGTACGCGAGGGTGAGCGCGCCGCCCTGGGAGAGGCCGACCAGGGCCGCGGAGGTCAGTTCGAAATGGTCGAGCACCTGGGTGACGGCGGCCAGCAGGCGCTCGTGGGTGGCCGGTCCGTCCCAGGGGCGGCTCCTGCCCTGCTTCGGCCAGTCGAGGGCGAGAACGCGGTGCCGGGCGCTCAGGGCCGGGATGAGGTGCCGCCAGCTGAGCAGCGCGTTGTCGATGCCCGCCCCGCTCAGCAGCAGCACGGGGGAGCCCCGATCGCCGGCGCTGTAGACGTGCAGCCGGCCCTCAGGGCAGGTGAGATAGGTGCTGCGCAACCCGGACGGCTCCGCGGGCGCCCCCGCCGTCACTCCGCGCCCTTTCCCGCCTCGCCTGCCCCGGACGCGTCCGTCCCGGTCGGGCCCGGGGCGGACGCGTGCGTTCCGCCGGGGTTCTCGGCGGCGGCGCGGTACGCCTCCCACCGGTCCCACAGGGCCGGCAGTTCCTGCTCCAGGAACTGGTAGAGCTGGTGGACGCCGACAAGGCGCTCGCGCCGCTCGGGCGCGCTGCCGGCCAGCACCCGCAGGCCGTCCTCGGTGAGTTCCCTGAACGCCGCCGTCTTGGCGTAACGCCCGGCGACCATGCGGCTCCACCCGTCGGCGGCGATGCGGAAATACTCCTGCCGCTCGCCCCTGCGGCGGACCCCCTCGACGAGCCCGCTGGGGGTGAGCAGGCGGGTCGCGCTGCTGATGGAGCTGCGGCTGACCCGGAGCACATCGGCCAGCTCCGCCGCTCTCTGCTCTTCCGGGTCGCTGATGAGCAGCCATCCGATCACCCGGCCGGCGATCAGTGGCAGGCCCTCCCGCGCGAAGAACACCGCGACGTCGTCGACGAACTCGAGCTCGGCTTCCGAGGGGGTACGCATATTTCGGATATTACTGTCATTGCAGTAATGACTGCAATGACGAGAATGCGGCTCAGGCGGAGACGCGCGACCCGCCCCAGGCCAGGAGGGCCTCGGCGGTGCCGAACCGCCGGCTGGAGACGGACTCGTCGAGCAGCACGCCGACCAGCCGCCGCCCCTCCGACTCGCCCGCGAAGGCGAGGCAGTAGCCCGCCGCCCGGGTGAACCCGGTCTTCAATCCGATCGCGCCCGGCGTCCCGAGCAGCCTGTTGGTGTTGCGCCAGCTGTAGGCGCGGTGGTCGTCGGTGGCGGCGAGCGTGTGCCGCCGCGTGCCTGCGACCTCCTCGATCAGTGGCACCTGGAGCGCCTTGACCGCCAGCAGGGCCTGGTCCTCGGCCGTGGAGTAGCCGTCGCCGCGCGGGGTGGGCAGGCCGTCGGCGTTGACGTACTCGGTGTCGGACATGCCCAGCTCGCGGGCGGTCGCGTTCATCCTGGCGACGAAGCCCTTGACGCCGGGGCCGTACGTGCGGGCCAGCGCGTGGGCGGCGTCGGCGCCGGAGGGGAGCATGAGGGCGTACATCAGCTCGCCGACGGTGAGCCGGTCGCCGGGGCGCAGGCCGGCGGTGGTGCCGCCGCCGTCCTCCGCGTACGCGACGTCTTCGGCCTTGATCCGGACCACGTCGGTGGGTTTGGCCGACTTCAATACGATATATGCGGTCATGGTTTTGGTCAGGCTGGCGACCGGCATGCGCTCGCCGGCGTCCTTGCTGAAAAGCACGTCGCCGGACTCGGCGTCGATCAGATGGGCCGCCCGGCCGTAGACCGCCGGGGTGTCCCTTTCCGCGGCGGTCATGACGGGCGCGGCGGCCGGCGCCTGGGCGGCGGCGGGCGCGGCTACCCCGGTGACCAGGGCGGCGGCGCCTGCCAAGGCGACAAGTGGGGCTCTCCTGATACGCATGACGACAGGGTGCCGCGCATTTTGGGGTGCTGTTGACGAAAACAACAAAAATTCATGACCGGATGTCAGAAAGCCCGATATTTCCGGGCCTTTCGTGAGGTAAATCTTTTGCGAATACGCTCACCGGTCGTGCCAGAAGGTGCCGGTCACGCGTTCGCCATGTGCCAGTTCCGCGAACAGATCCTCCCAGAGCGGCATCACCTGCTCCGGCGCGTAGGCCCGTGCCGTCTCGGCCGCGGCCTGGCCCATGCGCACCCGCAGATCCCGGTCGGAGATGACCCGCATCAGGGCGTCGGCCAGCGCGTTCACGTCACGCGGCGGCACGAGCACGCCGTCCACCCCGTCGGCAAGCACGTCCCCCGGGCCGGTCGGGCAGTCGAACGCGATCACGGGCAGCGCGTGCGCCATGGCCTCGATCATCACCATGGGGAAGCCCTCGAACCGGGAGCTCAGCGCGTACACGGAGGCGTTCGTCAGCTCCCGGTCCAGCCGGCCGGTACGCCCGGGCAGCGTCACGTGGCCGCCCAGGTCCAGGCGCTGCACGAGCCCGTCGAGCTCCGCCTTCCTGGCGCCCGTGCCGAAGACGCGCAGCCGCCATTCCGGGTGGTGGGCCACGACCTTCGCGAAGGCCTCGATGAGCAGGTCGAACCCCTTCTGCGCGGTCAGCCGCCCGGCCGCGACCACCACGGGGTTCACCTGCTGGGACGGCTCCTGCTCCGCCCGGTGGGCCGCGTTCGGGATCTGCACGATCGGGGCCCCCGGGAGCAGGCGCTCGTATGCATGCCGGTTCGTGCGGGTCAGAACGGTGATCGCGTCGAGGCGGCCGTAGTGACGGGCGATCTGCCTGCGGATGGAGTCGGGGTAGGCCGGCAGGTTCATGTGCTCCTGCGCGACCGTGACGACACCCTTGGGCGCGCGGCGGGCCGCGATCAGGTTGAGCGCGGGCCGCGCGGTCACGAGGACGCCGTCGCGGAGCGCGGCCACATAGTCCATCGCGGCGCGCTCCACCCGTTCGGTGAAGTAGGCGCTGGCGAACTCCCCGCGCGGCACGACCTTCCCCCGCACCCGGCGCCACGCCCTGCGCCCGAGCGAGTCGGGACGCCGGCCGCCGCGCTGGTCCACGAGCGTCACGATCGGGATGCGCGGGTCCAGCCCGAAGCGGGGCCTCTCGCGGCGCCGCACGAGGCTGACCAGTTCGACGTCGTGGCCCGCGGCGGCCATCGCGTTCGCCTGGTTGACGACCGCGCGGATGGTGCCGCCGGCGCCGTAGGCGTGCAGCATGAAGTAGCGGATCTTCATGGCGCGTGCTCCCGGGCCCGTGCCTCCGGGGCGGGCGGCACGCGGGCGGCGGGCGCGCGGCAGGGGACGGGACCGGACCTGGCCAGCGTCGTGCTCGGTGTTCGCTGCCGGTTCATGCCGATGCAGGGTAACGACCGTACCTGGCAGTTCCCTGGCAACGGCGGCACGCAGGGCGGGCGTCCGTGCCCGCGCATGATGATCAAGACTCGCTAGGGTGGTCAGGAGCGGTGCGCGGCGAGGTCGAGAGGGATGAGCATGGACGAGGGACGACCGGCGGACGACGTGATCCTGGGCATGATCGCCGATCGCCTCGGCGCGGCCATGGGCAGGCCGTGGCAGGTCCAGGACGGCATGGCCAAGGGGCCGGGCACGCTCGCCGTCGTGCTGGGCGGCGACCACTCCGGCGACCCCGGCCACCTCGACCTCGACTTCGTGCTCAACGTCGACCGCCCCGAGGACACCACGATCAGCGACTGCGTGGCCGGGTACGGCGGCACCACCGAGGAGGCCCTCGACCGGGCCGTCCAGGTGTGGCTCGGCACGACCGGCAGCGCCCTGATCGAGCTCCTCGTCCAGGACGGCTCGCACGCCGCCCACTTCGGCCCCGACGACCCCGACGGCTTCTCCGGCTGGCACGCCATCCACGGCGGCATCACCGGCTGGGGCACCGGCGACGACCATGAGGCCGTCCAGCGGTGGGCCGTCCAGCACGTGGTCCTGCCGCACCTGGCTCCCGCGCTGAAGGGCACGTTCGAGCGCGAGCGCCTGATCGGCGTCAAGGCGTTCTTCGGCGGGGGCGAGGGCGCCGAGACGGCCGAGATCCGGGTCAACGGCGCCTACCACGAGGCGGGCTCGCGGGCCCTGGCCGAGCTGGACTGGCCGCGGCCCGAGCAGGGCATCTCGTACGCCCGCACCTTCGTCCTGCTGGTGCACGACGAGGCCGGCTGACCCCTCAGCCGCCGATGGCCGACGTGGGCGCCGGCCATCGCCCCCCCATGGCCAGGCCCGCGCGCCCGCCCCCTCCGCCTGTTAGCGTTACCGGCAGGGGGTGTGCTGCGGTGAAACCCAGGAACGGCAGGCCGGCGGTGCTCATGGACGTGGCGGTGCTGGCCGGTGTCTCGGCCATGACCGTCTCGCGCGTGCTCAACGATCCCGACCGGGTGCGCGCCGAGACCCGGGCCCGGGTGCTGGCCGCGGTCAGGGAGCTCGACTACCGGCCCAACCAGGCGGCCCGCCAGCTGGTCACCGGCCGCTCCGGCGTGCTCGGCGTGGTCAGCATCGACACCACCCTCTACGGCCCCGCCACCACCCTCTACTGCATCGAGCAGGCCGCGAGAAACGCCGGCTACAACGTCAGCATCGCCAGCCTCAGCTCGCTCAACCGCAGGTCGATGGAGGAGGGCGTGCAGCGGCTGCGCGCCCAGGCCGTCGACGGCGTGATCATCGTCGCGCCGCACGAGTCGGCCACAGAGGGGCTGCGCCACCTGCCGCCCGAGATGCCGGCGGTGGCGGTCGACGCCGGCGACGACCTCCCCGTGCCCGTGGCCAAGGTCGACCAGCGGGCCGGAGCCGTGCGCGTGACCAGGCACCTGCTCAGCCTCGGCCACCGCACGGTGTGGCACGTGGCGGGGCCGGCCGACTGGCTCGACGCCGACGGCCGCATCGAGGGCTGGCGCGGCGTGCTGGAGGAGGCCGGCCGGCCGGTGCCCGACGTGCTGCGCGGCGACTGGAGCTCGCGCTCCGGCTACCGGCTCGGCCGCGGCCTGGCGCGGGAGCCCGAGCTCACCGCCGTGTTCGCGGCCAACGACCAGATGGCGCTCGGCGTGCTGAGGGCGCTGCGCGAGGCCGGGCGGCGCGTGCCCGAGGACGTCAGCGTGGCCGGCTTCGACGACATCCCCGAGTCCGCCTACTACTGGCCGCCGCTGACCACCGTGCGGCAGGACTTCGGCGAGGTCGGCCGGCTCGCCTTCCACATGCTGCTCGACCGGATGGCGGGCGCAGACCCCGACGGGCGGCGCCTGGTCGAGCCGGAGCTCGTCATCAGGGAGAGCACCGGCGCCGCCCCGGGGGTGAGCCTCAGGCCAGCCTGATCACGTTCCACGACACCGGCGGCAGCAGGACGCGTGCCGGGTCGTGCTCGACGTCGGGGTTCGGCCTGGGCACGATCCGGTCGGGGGCGTCGGCCGTGTTGCGGGCGTAGACGTCGGCGTCCGTCAGGGTGGTGGCCTCGACGATCCGCGCGCCGCCGAGCGCCCGCGTGTCGATCGTCAGCGACAGCGGCACGTCGGTCGAGCGGTTGACCGCGAACAGCGTCGTGCCCTCCTCGGCGTGCGTGGCGACCGCGTGCAGCAGCGGCACCTCGCCGTACTCCTTCGTCTCGTACGACGGCGAGACCGGCTCCACCCGCAGCACGTCGCCCGCCGCGTGCCTGGACGCCTGCGCGAACGGATGGAACGTCGTCTGCCGCCAGGCCCGCCCGCCGGGCTCCGTCATGATCGGCGCGATCACGTTCACCAGCTGGGCCAGCGACGCGGCGGTCACCCGGTCGCTGTTGCGCAGCAGCGTGATCAGCAACCCGCCGAACGCCACCGCGTCGGCCAGGTGGTAGTGGTCCTCCAGCAGCGGCGGCGCGACCGGCCAGTCGGTGGGCGGCTCGGCGTCCCGGAAGCGTGACAGGTACCAGACGTTCCATTCGTCGAAGGAGATGTCGATGCGCTTGCGCGACTTGAGCCGCGCCCCGACGTGGTCGGCGGTGGCCGCGACCGAGGAGATGAAGTACTCCATGTCGGTCGAGCAGGCCAGGAAGCTGCCGAGGTCGCCGTCCTTCTCCTCGTAGTAGGCGTGGCAGGAGATGTAGTCGACCACGTCGTACGTCTCCTCCAGCACCGTGGCCTCCCACGCGCCGAAGGTCGGCATGCCGGAGCCCGAGCTGCCGCAGGCCACCAGCTCCAGGTTCTTGTCCATCGTGCGCATGGCGCGGGCGGTTTCGGCGGCCAGCCGGCCGTATTCGCGGGCCGTCTTGTGGCCGGTCTGCCAGGGGCCGTCCATCTCGTTGCCGAGGCACCACATCCTGATGCCGTGCGGCTCCTTCGAACCGCCCGCGACGCGCAGGTCCGACAGCGTGGTGCCGGACGGGTGGTTGCAGTATTCGAGCAGGTCGAGGGCCTCGGCGATGCCGCGGGTGCCGAGGTTGAGCGCCATCATGGGCTCGACGCCGGCCTTGCGGCACCAGCGGACGAACTCGTCGACGCCGACCTCGTTGGTCTCGGTGCTGTGCCAGGCCAGGTCGAGCCGGCGCGGCCGCTCGGCGACCGGGCCGATGCCGTCCTCCCACCGGTAGCCGGAGACGAAGTTGCCGCCGGGGTAGCGGACGGTGGACACGCCCAGCTCCCTGGTCAGGTCGAGCACGTCGCGGCGGAAGCCGTCGCCGTCGGCCGAGGGGTGGTCCGGCTCGTGGATGCCGGTGTAGACACATCGCCCGAGGTGTTCGACGAACGTGCCGAAGGTGCGCCGGCGTACCGGAGCCACCTTGAACGCGGGATCGAGCGTGAGTTCTGCCTGGTGCACGGAGGGGACTCCTGGTGTTGCGCGGGCGTGACGTCGCTCCAGATTGTTAGCGTTATCAGCGGTGGGGTCAAGGGGTCCGCGCTCGCCCCCGGGTGTCGGGCAAGCGTTTTCCGCGAGGGCCTTGACAGGCCAGGTGTTACCGCTAACACTCGGGTAACCCCAACGAAACACGGGGTCCGCGCGGCGACCTCCGCAACCCGGCGGATCGCCACCGTCGCCTGCGCGCGGTGCGCCAGGCCGGTTCGCGGCTGCCCTGAATCCTCTTGCGCCAACGAGAACATCAGCGAACAACGGCCAAGCATCGGCTCGGTAGGAAGAGGCCACTGTGCAAGGTCCCTCCGGCATATCCCGCCGGCACCTCCTCGGCGGCAGCCTTGCCCTTCTCGGCGCCGCCGCCTCCGGCTGCGCCATCCCCGTGGGACTCGGCTCCTCCGGGACCCGGGTCCAGTACTGGCACTTCATGGGCGCCAGCGACGGGATCATCATGAACAGCATGGTGAACGCGTTCGCCAAGGAAGCCCCGGAGATCTTCGTCGAGGAGAACGTGCTCGCCTGGGGCGAGCCGTACTACACGAAGATCGCCATGGCGGGGTCCGGCGGGCGATCGCCCGACCTGGCCACCTTCCACCTGGCCCGGCTGGCCGGGATCGGGGCCGGCCAGATCCTCGACCCCGTCAACGAGCGGCTGCTGGAGGAGGTCGGCCTGCGGGGCGCCGATTTCAGCCCGCCCATCTGGGAGCGGGCCCACATCGACGGCGTGCTGTACGCCATCCCGTTCGACGCCCACCCGATGGTGCAGTACTACAACACCGACATCTGCGGCAAAGCAGGGCTGCTCGGCCCGGACGGCAAGCTGCGGCCCACCAACGGCGTCGACGAACTGGTGGACCAGCTGACCAAGGCCAAAGAGGTGATGGGCGGCAAACCGCCGCTCGCCTTCGACGCGCTCGGCCTCGGCACGGTCGGCCCGTGGCGCGTGTGGTGGTCGCTGTACCCGCAGAGCGGCGGCACCCTGCTGTCCGACGACGGCGCCACGATCACCATCGACGACGCCAAGGCGCTCGAGGTGCTGCGGTTCATGCAGCGGCTCGGCAAGGAAGGGTTGTGCGACTGGCGCACCGACTACGGCGCCTCCGTGGCCAACTTCACCAACGGCCAGGCCGCCTTCCTGTGGAACGGCGACTGGGAGACCACCGGGCTCAAGGACCGCGGGACACCGTTCAGCATGACGCGCTTCCCCGCCGTCTTCGGCACCGGATCGGCGCAGGCCGACTGCCACGCCTTCGTCCTGCCGCACCAGCGCGACCGCGACCCCGAGGTGGAGCGCGCCACCTACGAATTCATCGCCTACCTCGTCAGGAACAGCGCCGACTGGGCCGTGGCCGGCCACGTGCCCGCCTACCTGCCGACCCTGGAACTGCCCGAGTACCTGGCGCTGGAGCCGCAGTCGGAGTACCGCTCGGTCGTCACCGAGGTGGCGCTCGATCCCCAGGTGTGGTTCGCCGGCTCCGCGTCGCGGTTGTGGATCGAGTTCGGGGAGGCGTTCTCCCCCGTCATCAGCGGGGAGCGCACGCCGGAGGAGGGCCTGGCCGCGGCCAGGGCCTCGCTCGGCCGGCTGCTGTCCGCCCCGGACCCCTTCCCCGACGAGGAGCGCTCATGATCAGGCGTGTCGAGGTCATCAAGGCGATGGGCCCGGCCAAGGAGGGCACATGACTGCTGCCGTCGCACCACCCGCGGCCTCCTCCGTCCCCGCGGCCAGGGCCAGGGTCCGGCGCGGATGGACCCAGCACGGGTTGCTGTTCGTGGCGCCGTTCCTGCTGGTGTACGTGGTCTTCCTGGTCTGGCCTACCCTGCTCGGCTTCCGGATGAGCCTGTCGAGCGTCAACATCGCCGGCGGCAACGACCACCTCGTCGGGTTCGCCAACTACGCCGAGGCGTTCGGCGACCCCCGCATGTGGCGCTCGTTGTGGAACACGCTGGTCTTCACCGTGCTGAGCACCATCCCGCTGGTGTTCCTCGGGCTGGTGTTCGCGCTGCTGGTGCACCACCTGCGGTTCATGCAGTGGTTGTGGCGGCTGTCGTTCTTCGGGCCGTTCCTGCTGCCGTCCGCCGTGGTGTCCATCCTCTGGCTGCAGATGATCTACCCGCCCGACTACGGCCTGCTCAACGGCACGCTCGGCACCGACGTCCTGTGGCTCGGCGACCCGTCCACGGCCATGTGGTCGGTGGTGCTGACCACGGTCTGGTGGACGGTCGGCTTCAACTTCCTGCTCTACCTGGCCGCCCTGCAGGCCATCCCGCAGCACCTGTACGAGGCCGCCTCGATCGACGGCGCCACGGCCTGGGACAAGCTGCGCTCCATCACGCTCCCGCTGCTCGGCCGCACGACCGCGCTCATCGTGGTGCTGCAGCTGGTCGCCTCGCTCAAGGTCTTCGACCAGATCTACCTCATGACGGGCGGCGGTCCCGACGACTCCACCAGGCCGATCATCGAGTACGCCTACGACGTCGGCTTCACCGGCTACCGCATCGGCTATGCCTCGGCCGTCTCCTACATCCTGTTCGTCCTGATCGTCATCGTCTCCCTGGCGCAGCTCCGGCTGTTCCGCAAGCGCGAGGAGGTCGCGTCGTGACCAAGCGGTTCAGCTTCAGCCAGGCCGTCCTCCTGCTGGCCGCGCTCGTGCTGGCGGCCATCTGGCTCGCCCCCATCGCCTGGGCGGTGGCCACCTCGCTCAAACCCGAGGACGAGACCACGGTGACCCCGCTGCAGTGGTTCGGCAGCGAGATCACCTTCGACTCGTACGCGCTGGTCCTGGAGACCGGCGGCATCCTCAAGTGGGCCGTCAACTCGACCGTCACCGCGGTCATCGTCACGTTCATGACCGTGCTGTTCTCGGCCATGGCGGCCTACGGGTTCGCGCGCACCCGGTTCAAGGGGCAGCGGGCGCTGCTGGCGGTGATCCTCGCCGGGATCATGGTGCCGCCGCAGGTGCTCATCGCGCCGTTGTTCGCCGAGATGGTCACCTTCGGGCTCGTCGACACCTGGTGGGCGATCATCCTGCCGCAGGTGGCCGCGCCGCTGATCGTCTTCATCCTGTTCAAGTTCTTCCAGGACGTGCCGCCCGAGCTGGAGCAGGCGGCGTTCGTGGACGGGGCGGGGCGATGGCGGGTGTTCTTCACGATCGTGCTGCCGCTGTCGCGGCCCGTGCTGGCCGCCGTGTCGATCTTCACGTTCATCAACACGTGGAACAACTTCCTCTGGCCGTTCCTGGTCTCCACCGACCCGAACACCATGACCCTGCCGGTGGGCCTGGCCAACGTCGTGCAGGGCACGTTCGGCCTGCGGTACGCGCAGATCATGGCCTCGGTGGTGCTGGCCGGGCTGCCGCTGCTGGTCGTGTTCGTGCTGTTCCAGCGGCAGATCGTACGCGGCGTCGCCCACAGCGGCCTGGCGGGCCAGTGACGGGCGGGCGGCGTCACGGCTCGACCGCGCGGGGTGACCCAGCCCGGTGTCAGAAACCGTGACCGGGGAATGACATTCGCATGACAGGCGCCGCACCTGAAGCCGGCCACATTCCCCTCAAACGGGCTATCGGCCCCAAGCTTCTCATCCTTTTCATCATCGGCGACATCCTGGGCACAGGCGTCTACGCGCTGACCGGCGTGGTGGCCGGCCAGGTCGGTGGCGCCCTCTGGATGCCCTTCCTGTTCGGCTTCGTCATCGCGTTGCTCACCGCGATGTCCTACGTCGAACTGGTCACGAAATACCCCAGGGCGGCGGGCGCCGCGCTCTACACGCAGAAGGCCTTCAAGAAGCCCTTCTTCACGTTCATGGTCGCGTTCACGGTGATGTGCTCCGGTCTCACCTCGGCCAGCGCCGCCGCCCGCGCGATCGGCGGCGACTACCTGGAGGCGTTCTTCACGTTGCCGAGCGTGGTGGTCGGCATCGTCTTCATCGTCGCCGTCGCGGCGCTGAACTACCGGGGCGTCTCCGAGTCGGTGAAGACCAACATCGTGTTCACGCTGATCGAGCTCACCGGCCTGCTGGTGATCATCCTGATCGGCGTCTACGCCGTGTTCACGGGGGCGGGCGAGCCCTCCAGGCTGGTCGAGATCGACACCGAGCAGGCGGGCGGCCTGATGTACGCCCTGCTCGGCAGCACCGCGCTGGCCTTCTTCGCGTTCGTCGGGTTCGAGGACTCGGTGAACATGGCCGAGGAGACGCAGGACCCCTCGCGGAACTTCCCCCGGGCGATCTTCCTCGGGGTGGCGATCACCAGCGTCGTCTACATTCTCGTGGCCCTCACCTCATCGCTGCTCGTCGCGCCCGGGGTCCTGGAGGAGTCGTCCGGCCCGCTGCTCGAGGTGGTGAAGGCCGGCGGGCTCAACTTCCCGCCGCAACTCTTCGCCGCGATCGCCATCTTCGCCGTCGCCAACTCGGCTCTGATCAACATGATGATGGCCTCCCGGCTCGTGTACGGCCTGGCCAACGAACGCGTGGTGCCCCGCCGCCTCGGCTGGGTCGATCCGCGCCGCCGTACTCCGGTGATCGGCATCATCTTCACCACCGCGCTGGCCATCGCGCTCATCTCGACGGGAGAGATCGCGGGGCTCGGCGACACGACGGCGTTCCTGCTGCTGTGCGTCTTCACGATCGTCAACGTGGCCGTGCTCGTGCTGCGCAAGGACCGGGTGGAGCACGCGCACTATCGCACGCCCACGGCCTTTCCCGTGATCGGCGCCGTGCTGGCCTTCATCATGGCGAGCCCGCTGACCGGCCGGCCCGCCGAGGTGTACGTCCGGGCGGGCCTGCTCCTGGCCGTCGGGCTGGTCCTGTGGGGGATCAACTGGCTGGTGGTGCGCCGCCAGAGGGCCTCGTAAGCGCACGAACGGCGGCTCGTCAAGAACCGCGGCACACAGAACGGACCCCCGGCTTCGACGAGAAGCCGGGGGTCCGCCAGAGCTGGTGGACGATACTGGGATTGAACCAGTGACCTCTTCCGTGTCAGGGAAGCGCTCTCCCGCTGAGCTAATCGTCCGTGGAGGTGGCGACGGGATTTGAACCCGTGTGGACGGCTTTGCAGGCCGCTGCCTCGCCTCTCGGCCACGCCACCGAGCCCAAACTCCGAGCGGAAGACGGGATTCGAACCCGCGACCCTCACCTTGGCAAGGTGATGCTCTACCACTGAGCCACTTCCGCGTTGCTCCGTTAACTCTAGCGGGTTTTTCGACCGGATGCTTCCGGTCCTTGGTCGCGGAGCAGCCGGACCATGCCGCGTTCGGTCGCGGGCAGGCTGAGGAAGATCTCCAGGATCCTCGTCAGGCGGTGCACCTCGATGCGGTGGAACGAGGGGCCGTCGGAGCGGGCCAGCACCAGAGACAGCGCCAGAGGTGGCAGCGGGGCATGGATGACGTGCAGGTCGTCGTCGAGGGTCAGGGCGACGGGGCGGGCCGGGACGTCGGCCGGGATGGCGGGCGGCTGCTGCGGGGCACGCCAGCTCGCGTAGACCACCCGCTGCTCGGCCGTCATCGTGGCGGCCCAGTCGGCGCTGAACAACACGGGGAGCGAGTCGACGAGCGTGGTCAGCGCCCGGTCGCCCGCCGTGGTGATGAACTTGAGGATCTCCAACTCGGGGTAGGTGCCCGGGGCCTCCCGGGTGGTCCAGACACCCTCGACCGTCACGCCTTCGACGCCTTCCAGGCTTTTGACCAGCGCCTGCCTGGGCGTGCCCGCCGGGTTGAAGATCGTGATGTCGTCGACGGCCCGGCCGGCGCCCCGGTCGAGCACGGTCACCTGGGTGATGTCGGCCCCCGCCGCCCCCAGGACCCTCGTCACCTGGGCCAGAGAGCCGGGCCGGTCGGGCAGCACCAGGCGCACTCGAAGAAGCATCCGTGTCCCCTCGCATGAAGATGCCGGTGCACAGTTTATCGGTGAGGGGTGCGGCAGTCCGTGCTTTCGGCGCCGCCTCGCTCGCTCACGGGAATCATCACCG
>NZ_JBVJHP010000012.1:0-276496 GCF_055586745.1 Nonomuraea sp. NPDC049378 | reverse complement strand
CGGCGTCATCACCGGCGTCATCACCGGCGTCATCACCGGCGTCATCACCGGCGTCATCACCGGCGTCATCACCGGCGTCATCACCGGCGTCATCACCGGCGTCATCACTGGGGCCGTGCTCACGCTGGGCGCCGCGGCGGCCACCCCTGACGGCACGGCGGTCACCGACGAAGCGGTGGTCACTCCTGAGGTGGAGAGCAAGGACGTCGAACGTCAAGGTGACGTCCCCGAAGAAGCGCTGATCAGGCCCCGGACGAACTGAGGTCGCGGACACTCGTCCCACCCGGGGCCGGACCCATGGGCGAATACCGCTCGCGGCCAGACCTGCGCTACAACTGAGCGGGTGAAGATTGGGCCGATCGAGGTGTGGCCGCCGGTGGTGCTCGCGCCCATGGCGGGCATCACCAACGCGCCGTTCCGGGTGTTGTGCCGCGAGCAGGGCGCCGGATTGTTCGTGTCAGAGATGATCACGACGCGGGCGCTGGTCGAGCGCAATCCCAAGACGTTCAGGATGATCCGGTTCGCGGAGTCCGAGCGGCCCAGGAGCATCCAGCTGTACGGCGTCGACCCCGCCATCGTGGGCAGGGCGGTCCGGATGATCGTCGAGGAGGACCTCGCCGACCACGTCGATCTCAACTTCGGCTGCCCCGTGCCCAAGGTGACCAGGCGCGGGGGCGGGTCGGCGTTGCCGTACAAACGGCATCTGCTGCGGCGGATCCTGCGCGAGGCGGTCGCGAACGCCGGGCCGCTGCCCGTGACGATGAAGATGCGCAAGGGCATCGACGACGATCACCTCACCTATCTTGACGCCGGGCGCATCGCGGTCGAGGAGGGGGTCGCGGCGATCGCCCTGCACGCCCGCACGGCCCGCCAGCACTACGGAGGCGTGGCCGACTGGGCGGCCATCGCCCGGCTCAAGGAGGCCGTGCCGGAGATCCCCGTGCTGGGCAACGGCGACATCTGGTCGGCCGACGACGCGCTGCGGATGGTGGCGCGCACGGGCTGCGACGGCGTGGTGGTCGGGCGCGGGTGCCTCGGCCGGCCGTGGTTGTTCAGAGATCTGGAGAACGCGTTCAACGGCAGCCCCGAGCGGGCCAGGCCGGTGCTCGGCGAGGTGGCCGAGACGATGGCCAGGCACGCCGAAGGGCTGACCGGGTGCTTCGACATCGAGCGCTACGCGGTGGCCGACTTCCGCAAGCACGTCGGGTGGTATCTGAAGGGGTTCCCGGTCGGGAGCGAGCTGCGGCGTGAGCTGGCCACGGCCGAATCGCTCGACGGGCTGCGCGAAGGGCTGGCCAAGCTCGATCACGACCAGCCGTGGCCGCCCAACACCGACACACCGCGCGGCAAGTCGGGTGAGCGGTCCAAGGTGCTGCTGCCGGACGGGTGGCTGGACGATCCGTGGGACTGCGTGGTGCCGGAGGCGGCCGAGTCGGACGTCTCCGGCGGCTGACGCGCTCAGTGCGGGCCGGTGATCTCGGTGCCGCAGGGGCCGCCGCCCACGGCCGGCTCCAGCCGGATCCGCTCGCCCGACATCGTGAGCGTCGGGTAATACTCCGCTATGCGCTCGGCCGAGCGGCCCGTGTAGTGGCAGATGAAGCTGCGCCTGAACCGGTCGCTCGTGGTGTTGGGCTCCGAGCCGTGCACCAGGCTGCCGTTGAAGAACAACACGTCGCCGGGGTCCATGTCGACGGGCACCCGTTCGAGGCCGGGTGGCGGCGGCACGTACTCCCTGGTGAACGACGTGCCCTGGTCGGCCTCCTCGGGGCAGAACAGATCCATCAGGTGCGTCCCCGGCACCACTTCCAGGCCGCCGTTCGCCCGGTCCACCCGGTCGAGCGCCACCCAGGCGGCCACGCAGGTGCCCGGCTCGACGCGGAGGTAGAAGTTGTCCTGGTGCAGGGCCTGGCCCCTGGCGCCCGGCGGCTTGAAGTAGAACATGCTCTGAGCTGCTATCGGCTCCTCGCCGAGGAGGTCGCGCAGGATCGCGGCGATGCGCGCGTCGAGCAGGAAGCGCAGGGCCACGTCGTTCACCTGGTGCGGGTGCATGATGCGCGGATAGTCGCGCAGGATGTCGTACGGCCGGCCGGGCTCCTGCGGCTGCGGGGCGAAGTGCCCGGGGATCGGCCCCCTGGCGTGCAGCGCCATGAACTCCTCGCGCAGCTCGGCCACCTCCTCCTGCGACAGGAGGGCTGGCGCCAGCATGAATCCCTGGTCGTGGAAGTCGTTGAGCCTCATGGGCCTCACGCTAGAGAGCACGTTCGTGCGACGGTATGCCTGTGACCGCTGAGGACCTGTCTGTTCCTGCTGCCGAGCTGTTGATCGTGGGCCACTACGACAAGGCGCCCGGCTACGCGACACGCCGCCCGGCGGGGTCGCCCAGCTGGCTGCTGCTGTGGACGGAGGCGGGGGAGGGGCTGGTCGAGCAGGGCGGCACGTCGTTCGCGGTGTTGGCGGGGGATCTGGCGGTGCTGGGCTCGGGGGCGGCGCAGCACTACCGGGTGCGGGCGGGCGCGGAGCGGTGGCGGTTCTGGTGGGTGCACTTCCAGCCGCGGCCGGGCTGGGCGGCGTGGCTGGCGCCGTACGCCGAGGGCGACGGCTGTCACCTGGTCGCCGGGGTGCCGCCGTCCGTGCACGAGCGCGTCGATCTGGCGTTCCAGCGGGCGCTCCAGGACGCGCGCTGGACGCCGGGGTTCGCGCCGGTGGCGCCGGTCGAGGCGCGGGTTCCGGCGCTCGCCGTGGGCGGGCCCGCGCGGGAGCTGGTGCTCGGCGCGGTCGAGGAGGTGCTGGTGCTGGCCACCGCGTCCGCGCGCCCTGAGGCCACGCGGACGGGCGAGGAGGGCGACGAACGTGTCCGCCGGGCCCTGGCGATCATCGCGGCCGAGCCCGGCGCCCCGCATTCGGTGGCCTCGCTGGCCCGTGCCGTGGCGCTCTCGCCCTCCCGCTTCGCCCACCTGTTCGCCGAGCAGACCGGTCAGACCCCCATGCGGGTGGTGCGCCGGGCGCGGGCCGGCCACGCCGCGAGCCTGCTGGAGGTGACCGACATGGACGTCGGCCAGGTGGCGCTGGCGTGCGGTTTCGTCAGCCCTTTCCACTTCAGCCGGGCCTTCAGCAAGGAGTACGGGATGCCGCCCCGCGACTATCGTGCCCGCCTGCGGGACCGGCGGCCCGCTCAGACGTCGACGGGGCCGCCGCTGCGCCAGTAGACGTTGTCCTCCCGGGACAGCAGCCCTTCGTCGACCAGGTAGCGGCGCAGCGCCGCGTGGTCGTCGTGGAAGGCCCGCAGCGCCACGTTCACGTCCTTCTCCGCATAGCGCACTCCCGGCTCGAACACCCGCACGATGTACCGGAGCACGACGAGCCGCTTGTCGCGGCGCATCGTCGTGGTCGTCAGCCGCCCGCCGACCAGGAACGTCCGCAACACCCGCTCCTCCGCGCCGAGTTCCCCGGCCGGCTCGTCGGCCGATTCCGCGTGGGCGCGCAGCAGCTCGCGGAACCGCTCGGGCGTGGCCCGCCACGTGCCGTCGTCGCCGCGGGCGGCCAGGCCGCCCGCGGCCAGCCTGTGCAGCGCCTTGGGGGACGGGTCGCCGGGGAGGCCGAGCACCAGGGCGGAGAAGGCGCGCAGCGTGTCGTCCTGGGAGAGCAGCCCGAGGACGCGCCGGAGGTCGTGGTCGTTCACCTCACCCATTTTGTCCTATGATCGACGCGAGGTTTTCCTGACTCTTTGTAATCGCATATGTCACGAAATGTCTCGATCTTGAGACATGGCTATGACACGACCTCAACACTCAGAGCCGGACACTTAATCGACAGGCCTGTGCCGGGGCGCCCTTGCCAGTCCGTTCCGGCACAGGGCTTGTCGCTTCTCCGGGGATCTCAGAGCCGGTTGAGCCCGATCACGTGGAGCACGGCCCGCCCCTCCTCGTCGGAGGCGGCCAGGTCGACCTGGGCGTCGATGCCCCAGTCACCGTCGCCGGCCGGATCCCTGATCGTCTGGCGGACCTTCCACAACCCGCTCTCCTCCTCGATCCGCAGCAGCGCGGGCCCACGGGCGTCGGCGTCGGTGAGGATCTCCTCGTGGTCGTCGTAGTACGCGTCCAGCGCCGCGCCCCAGTCGACGTCGGGGGCGAGCTCCTCCAGCTCGTCCTCCTTCTCGACGGCGCAGAGCTCGACCAGCCGGAACATGGCGTTGCGCACCAGAACCCGGAACGCCCTAGGGTTGGCGGTGACCGGGCGCACCTTGGCCTCCAGCTGGTCCTTCTGCTCCAGCACCTCGGCCGGGTTGGTCAGCTTCTCCCACTCGTCGATCAGCGACGAGTCGACCTGGCGGACGAGCTCGCCGAGCCACTCGATCAGGTCGACCAGGTCGTCGGTCTTGAGATGCTCCGGCACCGTGCGCGACAACGTGCGGTAGGCGTCGGCCAGGTAGCGCAGCACCGTGCCCTCGGACCGGGCCAGCTCGTAGAACTGGATGTACTCGGCGAACGTCATGGCCCGCTCGAACATGTCGCGCACCACGGACTTCGGGCTGACGGTGTAGTCGCCGACCCACGGATGCCCGCGCCGGTAGGTTTCGTACGCCCCGAGCAGCAGGTCGTCCAGCGGCATCGGATACATGACCTCGGCCAGCTGCTCCATCCGCTCCTCGTATTCGACGCCGTCGGCCTTCATCTGCGCGACGGCCTCGCCCCTGGCCTTCTTGAGCTGGGCGGACAGGATCTGGCGCGGGTCGTCGAGGATCGACTCCACGATCGAGACCACGTCGAGCGCGTAGACCGGCGACTCGCGGTCGAGCAGGTCGAACGCGGCCAGCGCGAACGTCGAGAGCGCCTGGTTGAGCGCGAAGTCCTCCTGCAGCTCGATCGTCAGCCGGGCCCGCCTGCCCTGCTCGTCGGGCTCGGCGAACTGCTCCACGATGCCGCCGGCCAGCAGCGACCGGTAGATCGCGATGGCCTGGCTGATGTGCCGCCGCTGCCACTTGCGGTCTTCGTGGTTGTCGGTCAGCAGGTGCTTCATCGCCTGGAAGCAGTCGCCCGGCCGGTTGATCACCGCGAGCAGCATGGCGTTGCTGACCTTGAAACGCGAGTTGAGCGGCTCGGGCTCGGCCTCCTGGAGCTTGACGAACGTGTCCACGCTCCAGCCCACGAAGCCCTCCGGCGGCTTCTTGCGGGCATAGCCGCGCCGCCTCTTGGGGTCGTCGCCGATCTTGGCCAGCGCCTTGGCGTTCTCGATGTCGTGCTCGGGAGCCTGGCAGGCGACGTAGCCGATCGTGTCGAAGCCCGCCCGGCCGGCCCGCCCGGCGATCTGGTGGAACTCGCGGGCGCGCAGCCGGCGCACCTTGTTGCCGTCGTACTTCGACAGCGCCGTGAACAGCACCGTCCTGATCGGCACGTTGACGCCGACGCCGAGCGTGTCGGTGCCGCAGATGACCTTCAGCAGCCCCGCCTGCGCGAGCCGCTCCACCAGCCGCCGGTATTTCGGCAACATGCCGGCGTGGTGCACGCCGATGCCGTGGCGGACCAGCCGCGACAGGGCGCGCCCGAACCGGGTGGTGAACCGGAACCCGCCGATCATCGAGGCGATGGCCTCCTTCTCGGCCTTCGTCGCCATGTTGATCGACATCAGGGCCTGGGCCCGCTCCATGGCCGCGGCCTGCGTGAAGTGCACGACGTAGACCGGCGCCTGGCCGGTGCTGAGCATCTCCTCCAGCGTCTCGTGCAGCGGGGTCATCCGGTAGGAGTAGACGAGCGGCACCGGCCGCTCCGAGTGCTTGACCACGGACGTGGGCCGCCCGGTGCGCCTGGTCAGGTCGCGCTCGAACATCGACACGTCGCCGAGCGTCGCCGACATCAGCACGAACTGCACGTTGGGCAGCTCCAGCAGCGGCACCTGCCAGGCCCACCCGCGGTCGGGCTCGGCGTAGAAGTGGAACTCGTCCATGACGACCTGGCCGATGTCGGCCGCGGCCCCGTCGCGCAGCGCCACGTTGGCCAGGATCTCGGCCGTGCAGCAGATGATGGGCGCGCCCGCGTTGACGCTCGCGTCGCCGGTCATCATGCCGACGTTCTCGGTGCCGAAGACGGCGCACAGGTCGAAGAACTTCTCCGAGACCAGCGCCTTGATCGGCGCGGTGTAGAACGTGCGCACGTCACGCGTCAGCGCGGCGAAGTGGGCGCCGGCGGCCACCAGCGACTTGCCCGACCCCGTCGGCGTGGCCAGGATCAGGTTGCTGCCGGAGACGACCTCGATGAGCGCCTCCTCCTGGGCGGGATAGAGGGTGAGCCCCCGCTCGGAGTTCCAGGCGACGAAAGCGTCGAAGATGGCGTCGGGATCGGCGTCGATGTCATCTGGCAGGCGGTCAACGAGTAGGCTCACGCCCTCTATCCTGCCGAAGTTTGCCCGATGGTCGAACCGGCTCCGCCCCGATCAGGTCAAACCTCCAGGTCGAGCTGGAGCAGGACCGTGTCGACCCAGCGCCCGTGCTTGAATCCCACGGCCCTCAGCCGGCCGGCCTCGGCGAAGCCGTACACCTCGTGCAGCCGCGCCGACGACGGGTCGCCCGAGTCGGCGATCACCGCCACCACCCGGCGGGCGTGCGTCCGGCGCGCCGCGTCGATCAGCTCGCCGAGCAGCAGCCGGCCGAGCCCGCGCCCGGTCATGCCGGGCGCGATGTAGATGGTGTCCTCGACGGTGTGCCGGTAGGCGGGCTTGGGACGGTATGGAGCGAGGTAGGCATAGCCGGCGATCACGCCGTCCACGTCGGCCACCAGGAACGGCAGCCCGGCCCGCGTGACGCCGGCCGCCTTCGCCCGCCAGTCGTCCAGCGACGGCGGCGTCTCGTCGAACGTGGCCACGCTGCCCGTCACGTAGTGCGCGTAGATGGCGGCGACGGCGGGCAGATCGGCCCCGGCGAGGGCTCGGACCTTCGTCATGCCCCCATTCTGCGCACCGGCGCGTTACGCCGGTGTTTCCCCGACCTCACGCCCCGGCGCGCGGCGCCGTCACCAGCAGCCCGCCGAGCAGCGCGATCACCGCGAGGAACGGCCCGCCGCCGGGGGCGAAGCCGCCCACGGTGAGGATCAGCACCCCCGCGCCGACCAGCGCGGTCGCCCCCAGCACCGTGCCCCAGCCCTCCTTGCCGTACGGCAGCGCGGGCGGCGTCTCGAACCGGGCGAACCCCTTCAGCAGCGGCCACAACACCAGGCACAGCAGCCCGAACCAGAGCGGCCATCCGGCGAACCAGAGCGCGCTGCCCGGCGCCGGCGTCTCGATGCCCAGCAGGACCACCACGACGCCGGTGACGGCGAACAGGGCCGGCATGTGCCACAGGTACACCGTCATGATCCGCGGCCCCGCCCAGTCCAGCAGCCGGCCCGTGGGCAGCCGCAGCAACCACGGCCGCAGCAGCACGGCCAGCCCGATCTGCCCGGCGGAGACGGCCAGCATGGCGAGGGTGGGCGGGGCCATGTTCGACATCTCGGCGCCGGGCAGCCCGATCATGCTGCCCGGGTAGGGGCCGTACGCCACCAGCGAAGCCGCCGCCCCGAAGCCCCCCGCCGCCAGCGCCCACGCGTGGCGCAGCCGGCCCTCGGCGTAGAGGAAGCCGAGCTGGTGCACGGCCAGCCAGACGAACACGATGTTCAGGTAGCCCACGGCCTCGACCCCGGTGGAGAAGCGTGCCACGTCGGTCAGCACCGCCCCGGCCGCCAGCCCGGCGGGGATCCACAGGCCGTACCTCTGGTGCAGGCGCAGCGCGTACGGGGTGGCCGTGACGGCGATCAGGTAGACGGCCAGGAACCACAGCAGCTGCCCGGTCAGCTTCGCGCCCACGTCGAGCGGCTGCTCGGGCACGCCCAGCGTGAGCAGGATGTGCGGCAGCGGGATCCACACCGCGGCGAGCGGCAGGAGCGGCCAGGCCAGGCGGCGCAGCCGCTCCGCCAGCCACCGCGGCGCGCTCTTGCCGGTGCGCCCGAAGCTGATCGCGTTCGCGGCGCCGCCCGCGAAGAACACCAGCGGCATCACCTGGCTGATCCAGGTCACCACCCACACGCCGGGCGTGGACAGCGCGTTGCCCGTGCTCAGCCGGACCCCGTCGTACGACAGCACGGGGATGGTCCAGTGCTGCAGGACGATCAGCGCCATGCCGAACACGCGCAGCAGGTCGATGAACGGATCCCGCGCCGCGCGCACGCCTGCCGTGCGGCGCGGCCCCGTGGTCGTGGTGGCCGCGGCGGTGGGGCGGTCCAGCAGAACGGTCATGGGGGCGCCTCGATTCGCAGGGGACGGATGACTCAAGGCTTCCGTCGCGGGCGCCCGCGCACATTGCCGCCGCCCACCCTGTCGAGGTCAAGATCGCACCACCGGCTCCGGTAGGGCTGGCCCTACCCCCGCACACCGGCGCACCCGCTCGTCCGGGACGACGGGACGAAATACGGTTGAGGCCATGCGCTCCCTGATGAGGCGTGTCCTTCTCGACACCCGTTACACGCTGGTGGGCTTCCCCACGACCGTCATAGGTTTCGTGCTCATGGTCGCCGGCTTCTCCGCCGGCACGGGCACCCTGGTCGTGTGGCTCGGCGTGCCACTCCTGGCCGGCACGCTGATGATGGCGCGGGGATTCGCCGACGCGGAGCGCGGCTGGCTGTCCGACGTGCTCAAGCGCCCTCCGGTGCGGCCCCGCTACAAGCCGGCCCCGGACGGCGCGGGCTGGTTCCGCCGGCTGGTCAACCCGCTGACCAGCGGGCAGTCCTGGCTCGATCTGCTGCACGGCATCGTCAGCCTGCCGTTCGCCATCGTGGCGTTCGTGCTGACGGTCGTCTTCTGGGCGATCCCCCTGGCGGGGCTGACCTGGCCGCTGTACGGCATCATCACCATGCGGATCCCCGGCAACACGGAGCTGCCCGAGCTGCTCGGCCTCGGCGACGGCTATCTCGTCAACGTGGTCTTCCACGTGGGCATCGGCCTGGTCTTCGCGGTGCTCATGCCCTTCATGGTGCGCGGGGCCGCGCTGCTGCGGGCCGGGCTCGGCAGGGCGCTGCTGACCGGCGTGGCCGAGCTGCACGAGCGCATCGACGACCTGGCCGAAGGGCGCGCCGCGGCCGTCTCCGCCGAGGCCAACGCGCTGCGCAAGCTGGAGCGCGACATCCACGACGGCCCGCAGCAGCGGCTGGTCTCGCTGGCCATGGAGCTGTCCAGGGCGCAGCGGCAGATGGCCAAGGACCCCGAGGCGGCGCAGGTCACGCTCAAGTCGGCGATCGGCGCCACCCGCGAGACGCTCGACGAGCTGCGCGCGCTCTCGCGCGGCATCGCGCCGCCCGTCCTGTCGGACCGCGGTCTCGCGCCCGCCCTCGCCGCCCTGGCCGGGCGCTGCACGATCCCGGTGGACCTGGACGTGCAGACGGTCGATCGTTATCAGGCGTCGGTCGAGAACGCCGTCTACTTCGTGTGCGCCGAGGCTCTCACGAACGTGGCCAAGCACAGCCGCGCCACCATCTGCACGGTCCAGCTGGTCCGCATCGGTGACGGCCTGATGCTCACGATCGGGGATGATGGTGTCGGCGGCGCGAGCGTCGCCAAGGGACACGGTCTCGCCGGGCTGGCCGACCGGCTCCGCGCCGTCGACGGGGAGCTGACGATCCAGTCACCCGACGGCGGGCCGACAACGATCGTGGCGGAGGTGCCGTGCGGGTAGTCGTGGCCGATGACGCGGTCCTGATCAGGGAGGGCCTGGTCAGGCTGCTCGAAGAGTTCGGCTGCGAGGTGGTGGCGGCCGTCGGTGACGGCCCCGGCCTCGTCGAGGCCGTCGCCGGGCACAAGCCCGACGTGTCGGTGGTCGATGTGCGCATGCCGCCGTCGTTCACCGACGAGGGGCTCAGGGCGGCCGTCGAGGCGCGGCGCAGGGTGCCGGGCGCGCCCGTGCTCATCCTGTCGCAGTATGTCGAGGTCTCCTACGCCGACGACCTGCTGGCCGACGCCCGGGGCGCGGTGGGCTACCTGCTGAAGGACCGCGTCGTCGACGTCGACGAGTTTCTCGAGGGCCTGCGGCGGGTGGCCGCCGGCGGCACCGTGTTCGATCCGCAGGTGGTGTCCCAGCTGATGGTGCGCAGGCGCAAGGACGACCCGCTGGCGCAGCTCACGCCGCGTGAGCGTGAGGTGCTCGGGCTGATGGCCGAGGGGAAGTCGAATCCGGCCATCGGGCGGCAGCTCGTGATCAGTGACGGGGCCGTGGAGAAGCACATCAGGAGCATCTTCAGCAAGCTCGGCCTCTACGCGGAGGACAGCGACCAGCATCGCCGGGTGCTCGCTGTGCTGACCTACCTGCGGTCCTGACCCTTATGTCGTTGTCGGTTCGCCCGCACCCCCGGCCCCGGCCCGCCGGCGAGCGGGGGCGGCTCCGCTCTCCGGTCCCTCCTCGGCCGCGCTGAGGGGTGGCTGGCCGGTCCGCGCGGCGCTGCGCGCGGACCTGGCCGCTCGGGGTCAGCCGAGCGCGTCGACCAGCTTCTTACGCTGCTGGGCGCCCAGGCCGCCGAGACGGCGCTTCTCGTCGACGCCCGCCTCCTCCATCAGCGCGGTGGCCTTGGCCGGACCCACGCCCTTGACGGCGCGCAGCGCCTGGGAGACCTTGATCTTCTTCGCGATGTCGTCGTCGCGCTCGAGCAGCTGGGCGAACGTCAGCTCGCCGGCCTTGACCTTGGCCAGCAGGGCGGTGCGTGCGGCACGCGCCTCGGCCGCCTTGGCCAGAGCCGCTTGACGCTGCTCGGGGGTGAGGGTGGGAAGTGCCATCTCTGTTCTCTCCTCGGGGAGTTTTACGTTCGGGTTCTGTTACCCGTGGTGCAGTGGCTAATCATGGCGGATACCAGCGGTTCGTGTTGCGGAAAGCGCCCGGCTCAACGTGCCGGCCACCCCGTCGTGGCCGCTCACGCGCACGCCACGTGCCGCGTGACCGGGCCTTCGCCGGCCCTCATGCCGCCGACCACGCGTTCTCCCACACCGTAGCCCCCACGGAGCGGGTGCGACCTCAGCGGCGGCCGGACCGGGCCCCGGCCGGCCCTGCGAGCGTGGCGCCGCGAGCCGCCGGCCTCGCCGGGTCCGCGGTCGTCCCTCGCGGGGCGGCCGAGGTGCGCGCCCCGCCCGGCGCGAGCACGCCTCCGTACCCTTCATACGCTGGGGAAACACCGGACATCGCCCGTGCCCGCGAGCGCCACGGGGATGGCCGCGCACGCCCGGCACGCCCCGCGTCGCGCCCGCCTCCGTCATGGGGGCGCGAGCTCCGGGTTCGCGCGTTCGCCGCCCGGGTCATGGGGGTCCGGCCCGGCGGATCCTCGCAGCCGTACGGCTCGCCGGCGGGGGGCCGTACAAGATCGCAAACGTGTTCGGATACGGAGGGCGCTATTGCGGCTTATCCCTACGCGGGGTGGAATGCGTCACATTTCGCCTTTCGGGCGTGTCGCGACCCTGGTCAGGGTGGTTTTCCGCCACCTTTCGAGCCCTTCGGGGGTCAGGAAGGCGTCGAAGACCGACTCCATGGCGCCCAGCAGCGCCCCGCGCCAGCCCAGAGCCGACCCCGCGATCCTGGGCGGGGGGTCGCGGCGGATCGCCATGAGGCGGGGCTCGCAGGCCCGCAGCAGCGTCCCGCCCGCGCGCTCCGCCAGCTCCACGCCGTGGCCCGACAGGGTCACCACCTCCGGATCGTGGGCGTTCACCAGGGCGGCGATCCCCCGGCCGAGCGCGGCGGCGCCGGCCGCCACCGCCTCCTCGCTCGTGGCCAGCACCCGTTCGGCCTGCTCGCGTCCCCGGCCGCCGCCGTGCTCCAGGCCGACGTGGCGCAGCAGCGCGTTCGCGCCGACGTCCATGCCCCAGCAGCCGATCGCCCCGCACATGCAGGGCCGGTCGCCGCCCCCCAGCGGCATGTGCCCGAACTCGGCGCCGGTGCCGCTCGCCCCGCCCAGCGGGCGCCCCTCGACGACCAGCACGCCGCCCAGGTCGAAGTCCACATGCAGGTGCAGTCCCACCCGCACCCCTCGCAACCGCCCGCGCCGCGCCTCCGCCAGCGCCGCGAACGCGGTGTCGTTCCCGACCACCACCTCGCTCGCGCCCGGTGCGGCGTCCTCCCGCGGGGCGTCGCCGGGGGCGGGGGACAGGCCGAGGAGGGCGGGTACGTCCACCGAGCGCCAGCCGAGGTGGGCGATGTCCACCAGGCCGCCGAACCGCACCGGCCCCGCCAGGGCGACGCCGACGCCGACGACCCGGTGGCCGAGCCGGGACGTGTGGGCGGCGACGGCCTCGCCCAGCGGAACGAGAGCGCCCTCGGGCGTGCCGTCGTGCGGGCGCACGTCCAGGACGGCGACCCGGCCACCCAGCTCGCACGCCGCCAGCTCCCACGCGTCCTCGCGCACGTCCGCCGCCAGCGCCAGCGGCCCGCGCGGATGAGGGCCCGGCACCTGGGTCGGGCGTCCCCGCGCGTGCTCCTGGGCCGGCTCCTCGTGCAGCAGCCCGTCCTCGGCCAGCCCGGCGACGAGCACCGACGCCGTCCCCCTCGCCAGCCGCAGGTCGCGGGTCAGCCGCGATCGGGTGCTGGTGGCCCCGCAGTCGTGGACGGCGCGCAGCAGCCGCACCCGGTTGTGCGCGCGAAGCTCGCCGCTCGTCGTGGCTCCGTTCACGAACACAGTTTATGCTCTAGCCGTGAACAAAAGCGTCATTGAAGCCAGGCGTGCTCGTGCCGGAGTTTTCGGATTTTTCATCCTCTGCGGTTTTGTG
This sequence comes from Nonomuraea sp. NPDC049378, assembly GCF_055586745.1. NCBI lineage: Bacteria > Bacillati > Actinomycetota > Actinomycetes > Streptosporangiales > Streptosporangiaceae > Nonomuraea > Nonomuraea sp. NPDC049378. Next base: position 263,740 of record NZ_JBVJHP010000012.1, on the reverse strand, counting down.
ATGGGTCTCTGGGCGGCCGGGCTGCCGTCCCTGAACGACCGGCTCGACCTCGGTTTCGCCCGGCTGGGCAGCATCCTGCTGCTGATCTCCGGCGGTGCGCTGGTGTCGATGCTGGTGGCGGGATCCCTGGTGGACCGGTGGTCCAGCAGGCGGGTGTGCTGGTTCGCCGGCCCGTTCTCGGCGCTGGTCCTGCTCGGCCCGGCGCTGGCGCCCTCGTACGAGGCCCTCGTGGTGCTGGCGATCGTGTTCGGGATCGGGCTCGGGGTGACCGAGGTCTCCATGAACGCCCACTCCGTCGAAGTCGAACGCCGCTACGGCCGGCCGATCATCTCGGCCTTCCACGGCACGTGGAGCCTGGGCGGCGCCGCCGGGGGCGGGCTCACCGCGCTCGTCCTGCAGGCCGGGCTCGACGCCCAGTGGCTGCTGATCGCGGCGGCCCTGGTCGTGCCGTTCCTGTACGTTCCCGCGGCCCGGTTGCTGCTGCCCGACCAGCCCGAGCACGCCTCGCCGGAGCCGGGGGCCCAGAAGGGCGCCGGGCTGAAGTGGGGACTCATCGCGGTGCTCGGGCTGGCCGCCTTCGCCGGGCACCTGAGCGAGGGCGCGGCCATCGACTGGGCCGCGTTGCACGCGCGTACGGTGCTGGAGACCGACCCCGCCATGGCGCCGCTGGCGTACACGGTCTTCTCCGTGGCCATGACGACCGTCCGGCTGCTGGGCGACCCGATCAGGGCCAGGCTCGGCTCCGTGCGCACCATCCAGTTGGCCGGGCTCTTCGCCACCGTCGGCTACGTGCTGATCCTCCTCTCGCCCGCCGTCGGCGAGCCGCTCCAGGTGGTCTGCGCGTGGACCGGCTGGGCGCTGGCCGGGGTGGGGCTGGCCACGGTGGTGCCGGTGTTGTTCAGCGCGGTCGGAGCGGTCGGCGACCGGGTGGGACGGGCGCTGGCCATGGTGACGGCGTTCGGCTACAGCGGGCTGCTGCTGGGGCCCGCCGTGCTCGGCTACGTGGCCGAGGCCTCCTCGCTGCCGGTCGCGCTCGTCATCCCGACGGTCCTGGCCGCCGTGGTGGCGCTCGCCGGAGCGCCCGCGATCCGTTCGCTGCTCAGGGTCTCCGGCGCGGAGTCCCGCGGGGAAGGGGTCGTCGCGCCCGGGCCGGCGCCCGAACCCGCCCGGGACTGACCCCGCGCGGCGCCGCGTCCTGTCCGTCTTCGCGGGCCTCATCCGTCGCGCGTCCGGCATGCTCCGGGCGCGCCCGGCTTGCCGCGCCGGTGGTCGCGGATTTGCCGGCATGGCGGCTGACCTGGTGTTATGCGATCGTGACTTGACCTGCAGGTTGCGTGCCGGTTTCATGTGGCTCACGCGGTAAACGTTTACAGCAATCAGATCGTAAACGTTTACACCACAGGGAAGGACAACCGTGGCCGACGGACCCACGGTCACCACGATCGCCGAGCGCGCCGGCGTCTCGATCGCCTCGGTCTCGCGGGTTCTCAACGGCCTGCCGACCAGGCAGGAGACCGTGCGCAAGGTGATGGCCGCCGCCGACGAGCTCGGCTACGTGCGCAACGCCGTGGCCAGGTCGCTCAAGTCGCGCCGCACCCACCAGGTGGCCTTCGCCATGGCCGACGTCGGCAACCCCGCCTACCTGGCCATGCTCCGCGAGATCCAGCCGGTGCTGAAGGCGGCGGGCTACCGGCTCGTGCTGCACTCCACCGACGCCGTCGTGGCCGACGAGATCGACGTGCTGCACAGCCTCGGCGAACGTTACGTGGACGGCCTGATCATGAGCCCGCTGCGGGTCACCGATCAGCACCTCGAGATGCTGGCCGCGGCCAGGGCGCCCGTCGTGATCATCGGTTCGGTGCCCGAGGGAACGCGGGCCGACAACGTGCGCGCCGACTCCCGCACCGGCGTGCGGCTGGCGATCGACCACCTCTACGCGCTCGGCCGCCGCAGGATCGGCATGATCAACGGCCCGCTCGACACCGTTCCGGGAGCCGCCCGCGGCGCCGCCTACCGGGAGGCGCTCGCCGACCTCGGCCTGCCCTACGACGAGGAGCTCGTGCGGATCGGCGACTTCTACCGCGCGGAAGGGGGCCGCGCGGTGGCGGAGCTGCTCGACAGGGTTCCCGACGTGGACGCGCTGATGTGCGCCAACGACCTGATCGCGCTCGGCGCGCTCGACGTGCTGCGCGCGGCGGGCAAGCGGGTGCCCGCCGACGTGGCGGTGGTCGGCATGGACGACACCGACCTGGCGGCGGCCTCGTGGCCGGCGCTGACCAGCGTCTCGCTCGGGTCGGCCGAGCGCGGCAAGGCCGCCGCCGAGCTGCTGCTCGACCGGCTGCAGGGCGGCGACCGCGAGCCGCGGGTGGTCACCGTGCCACCCCGGCTCGTCATCCGCGCCAGCACGGCGGGCGAGGGAGCCGCGCACGACGACGCGGGACGTACCGAGAGGAAGGAGGGCGGCGCGTGACGGCGACCGTGACGAGACCGGCGCCGCCGCGGAGGCCGCGCGCCAAGCGCCGCCGCATGTCGCGCCAGGCGCGCGAGATGTGGCTGCTGATGTTGCCCGCGCTGGTGCCGGTGCTGCTGTTCAGCGTCGGCCCGCTGCTGTACGGCATCGGCCTGGCCTTCACCGACGCCCGCAACACGCGGGTCCACGAGACGAGCTTCGTCGGCCTGGCGAACTTCACCGATCTGCTGGCCGACGACGACTTCTGGGCGTCGTTCAGGATCGGCGCCGTCTGGGCGGTCTCCGTGACCGTGCTGCAGTTCCTGGCCGCGCTCGGCCTGGCCGTGCTGCTCAACCAGAACCTGCGCTTCAGGGGCGTGGCCCGGGTGCTCGCGGTGGTGCCGTGGGCGATGCCGCCCGTGGTCATCGGCCTGATGTGGAAGCTCGTCTACCACCCCGACGCGGGCATACTGAACGACCTGCTCGGCACGGACGTCAACTGGCTGGCCGACTTCTCGCTCGCGCTGCCCGCGATCATCGTGGTCGGCGTGTGGACCGGCATGCCGCAGACCACGGTCGTGCTCCTGGCGGGCCTGCAGAACGTGCCCAAGGAGCTCTACGAGGCCGGCGAGATGGACGGCGCGGGCCGCTGGCGGCGCTTCTGGAGCATCACGCTGCCGCAGTTGCGGCCCGTGATCGTGGCGATCACCTCGCTCGACTTCGTGTGGAACATCAACCAGTTCGGCCTGGTCTACGTGCTCACGCAGGGCGGGCCCGGCGGGCAGACGCGGCTGCCGATGTTGTTCGCCTACGAGGAGGCGTTCCGCTACCGGTTCGCGGGCTACGCCTCGATGCTCGGCCTCGCCATGGCGATCGTCGTGCTCGCGGTGCTCGGGTTGTACCTGTGGCGGCAGATGAGGGAGAGCCGATGAGACGCCTACCGCAGTACGCCGCGCTGGTCGCGTACATCGTCTTCCTGGCCTTTCCCCTGCTCTGGCTGCTGTCGACGGCGCTGAAGACGCCGCAGGAGATGGCGCTGACCGAGCCGACGTGGTTGCCGCGCGAGCCGACGCTGGCCAACTTCACCGACGCGTTCGGCGAGCAGGACCTGGTGGGCGCGGCGGTGCGCAGCCTGATCGTGGCGCTGTTCAGCAGCGTGATCACGGTGCTGATCTCGCTGCCCGCCTCCTACGCCATGGCCCGCTACCGCAGCCTGCTCAACCGGGTCGCACTCGGGTGGGTGCTGGTCAGCCAGGTGTTCCCGTTCATCCTGATCATCATCCCGCTCTTCATGATCCTGCGCGAGATGGACCTGGTGAACACGCTGCCGGGGCTGGTGGCCGTGCACGTGACGTTCACGCTGCCGTTCGCGTTGTGGATGTTGCAGGGGTACGTGCGCGCGGTGCCGCCCGAACTGGAGGAGGCGGCGGCCGTGGACGGCGCCACCCGGCTGCGCTCGATCGCCACCGTCGTGGCGCCGCTCCTCGCGCCGGGCGTGGTGGCCACGCTGCTGTTCGCGTTCATCTCGTCGTGGAACGAGTTCATGTTCGCGCTCGTGATCCTGCAGAACCCCGATGTCATGACGCTCCCGCTGACGCTGGTGAGGTTCACCGGCCCGGAGGGGGTGGCCAGGCTCGGCCCGCTGGCCGCGGCGTCGCTCATGGCGACGATCCCGAGCCTGATCTTCTTCGCAATCATCCAGCGGCGCCTGAAGTCCGGCCTGATGGCCGGCGCCGTCAAGGGCTAGGAGGCTCATATGCGTATCAAGTCCGCTCTGGCGGTGGTGGCGATCGCCACGCTCACCACGGCGTGCGGCGGGGGAGGAGGCGGCGAGTCCTCCTCCCCGAACGAGCCGGTGAAGATCAATTTCCTCAGCCTGGCGTGGCAGAAGGAGTCCGTGGCCGCCAACAAGCAGCTCGTGGAGGAGTGGAACAAGGCCAACCCGAACATCCAGGTCACCTACGTCCAGGGCAGCTGGGACAACGTCAACGACCAGCTCGTCACCCAGTTCGCCGGTGGCACGGCCCCCGACGTCATCCACAACGACTCGCCCGCGCTGTCCGGCTTCGCCACCGACGGCTACCTGCTCGACCTCAGCGGCAAGCTGCCCGCCGAGCTCAAGAACGACATCCCCCAGGCCGCCTGGGACACCGTCACCTTCGACGGCGGCAAGGGCGAGCAGGGCGTCTACGGCGTGCCGTTCCTGCAGGAGTCGCAGGTCATCATCGCCAACAAGAAGCTGCTCGAGGCGGCCAAGGTGCGCATCCCGACGGCGGACGCCCCGTGGACGTGGGACGAGTTCTCCGCGGCCGCCAAGAAGATGACCAAGGGCGACACGTACGGCGTGGCCTGGCCGATGAAGTCGCCGGTCAACAAGACGCTCAACCTGGCGCTCAACTTCGGCGGCACGTTCTTCCAGACCGCCGGCGGCAAGACCACGGTCAAGGTCGGGCCCGAGGAGCGCGAGGTGCTGCAGCGCATCCACGACCAGCTCTACAAGGACAAGTCGGCCGATCCCGCCGCGCTCGGCCAGGGCACGGCCGACCCGCTGCCGGCCTTCTACAAGGGCAAGTTCGCGCTGCTGCCCGCGGGGGTCTACCTGCGCCAGCAGGTCGCCGAGCAGGCGCCGGACGGCTTCGAGTGGGTCACCCTGCCGGGCCCGAAGGGCACCTCCACCCAGCAGGGCGCGGTCTCGCAGACGTTGTCGATCGCGCAGGAGAGCGAGCACCCCGACGAGGCCATGAAGTTCATCTCGTTCTTCCTGAACGGCCCCAACCAGGCCAAGCTCGCCAAGGGCGACTGGCTGCTGCCGACGTCCGTGAAGGCCGCCGCCGACCCGGCGATGACCAGCGAGGAGAACGGCTGGGACGTGGCCACCGCCTCCGCCAAGGACCTCGTCGTGGCGCCGTTCCTCAAGGTGAACGGGTTCGACGAGTGGAAGAGCAAGGTTGCCACGCCGGCCCTCCAGGAGTACTTCGCCAACAAGATCACCATCGACGAGGTGGCCAAGAGGCTCGTCGAGGACGGCAACCAGGTGCTGGAGCGGTACCAGCGGTGACTCCCCGCGACAGGGCCCGGGGGTGCCTGCTCGGCCTGGCGGCCGGCGACGCCCTCGGCGCTCCCGCCGAGAACCTGACGCCGTCGGAGATCCGGCGCCGGTGGGGACGGCTCACCGAGATCGAGGGCGGGGGCACCGACGACACCGAGTACGCGATCTTCGCCGCGTCGCTCCTCGTCCGTCACGGTCATGCGCTGACCAGCGCGGACGTCGCCGCCGCGTACCGGGAGCTGATCCTGCCCCGGATCGCCGGGCCGATGCGCGGGGCCGGGTTCTCCGAACTGGGCACCGTCGAGGCGCTGCGCCGCGGCCTGGAGCCGCCGCTGACCGGGCTCGTGCACGCCCACGGGTGGTCGGACGGGCTGGCCATGCGGGCCGCGCCGTACGGGATCTTCTGCCCGGGCGATCCGGCGGAGGCGGCCCGGCTGGTGGAGCAGGACGGTCTGGTCAGCGCGGCCGGCGAGGGCATCCTCGGCGGCCGCGCGGTCGCCGGCGCGGTGGCCGCCGCGATGGGCGGCGCCGCCCCCGACGAGGTCGTGGCGGCGGCGCTGGCGGTCATCCCGCCCGACTCCTGGACCGCCAGGAACATCGTCCGGGTACGCGACGTGCTCGGCCGGCTCTCGGCCGCGGGCGCCGGCGCGGCCGGCCCGGATGCGGGCGCCGGCGGGGCGGCCGTCGGCGAGGCGTTGCACGAGGCCGTGGTCGTGCGGCATTACCCCTGGACCGACGTGGCGCCGGAAGCCGTGGCGCTGGCGTTCGCGGCCTTCCTCGCGGGAGGCGGTGACGTGGAGACGTCGGTGACGTTCGGGGTGAGCCTGGGCAGGGACGCCGACACGATCGGCGCCATCGCCGGGGCCGTGGCGGGAGCCGGTCGCGGAGAGAGCGGCGTGCCCCGGCGGTGGGCCGGAAGAATCGGGCCGGTGACGGGCAAATGCCTGCCCGTCGTGGCGGGGAGACACGTGCTGGACGTCGCCGACGAACTGGCGGAAAGGCTGTAGATCACGATGTCGGGGGACAGGATCAGGGGCGCCTTCGCCGGGCTCGCCGTGGGCGACGCGGCCGGATGGCCCGCCGCCAGGCACCGCGCGGCGCTGCACGCGCCCTGGAGCCGGCGCCTGTACAGGGAGCTGGACGCGTTCGCGGAAGAACATCGCGTGACCACCCTGCCGGTGCCGTTCGCGCTGAACCAGCCGGTGGCGCCGCTGCGCGTCGGCCCGTCCGACGACGCCGAATGGCTGGCGTGGACGGCGCTCACCATCGACCGGCCGCGGGCCGAGGCCTTCAGGGACCTCATCGACCCGGCCCCGGGAACCCCCGGGACGCGCGCCGCCAGTGACCCGGCGTCCGGGCCGTCCGGGGTGCGGGCGGTCGGTGACGCGGCGTCCGGATCGTCCGGGGCGCGGGCCGGCGGCGGGGCGGTCAGGGCGCGGATCTCGGTGGCGACCGCGCTCGACAACCTCGCCAAGGGGGTGGAGCCGCCCGCGTCCGGGCACGACAACCCGCACTTCTTCGACGACGCCGCCGCGGTCAGGGCCGTCGCGTTCGGGGCCCTCGGGAGGGACCCCACGCGGGACGCCGAGGTGACGAACGCCGGCGACGGCGTCCTGGGCGCCAGAGCCATGGCCGCCGCCGTGGCCGAGGCCGTGGCGTCGGGCTCGGCGGTCAACGCCGTGGAGGCCGCGCTCGCCGCACTGCCCGACGGCACCGCCATCGGCCACAACGCCCGGCTGGCGGTCAAGGCCGCGCGGGCGGCGGGTGACCCGTTCGCCGCCGTCCCCGCGCTGGACGGTGCGCTGCTCGACCACGTCTACAGCTACGGTGTCGGCGCGGCGCAGACGGTGCCCGTCGCCCTGGCGCTGGCCGCGGTGTCGGGCGGGGAACTGGGCCGGGCGGTGCCCGCGGCGGCGTGCCTGGCCGCGCTCGCCGACTCGGCGCCCGCGCTGACCGGAGCGCTCACGGGAGCCTGCGGCGGGCTCGGCGCGGTCCCGGAGGGGTGGATCACGCCGGTGCGCACGCTGGCCGGCTGCTGCCTGCCTGACCTGGCGGGCCTGGATCTGATCGAACTAGCCAACGATGTCACGGAGGGAATCGCATGACGCCGCTTGAGGACAGGGCGACCGGCTGCGTGGTGGGGGCGGCGGTCGGTGACGCGCTGGGCGGCGCCACCGAGGGCTGGACCCCCGAACAGATCGTCGACCGGTACGCGGGCCGGGTCGAGGGCATCGTGCCGCCGTTCAACGAGGACTGGCGCAACGCCCGGCCGATCGCGCCGTACCACAAGGGTGACGGCCACATCACCGACGACACGTTGATGACGCACGCCCTGATCCGGGTCTACGAGAAGGCCGGCGGGCACCTCGGTGCGTATGCGATGGCCGAGCACATGGTGCCGGAGCTGATGGGCGAGCGGCGGTGGATCCCCGAGCTGGAGGCCGAGGCGCTGCCGCTGCAGCGGATCTTCCTGGCCGAGAAGTGGATCGTGGCCAGGCTGCACTACGGGCACGTGGACCCGCGTGAGGCCGGTGTCGGAAATATCGTGAACTGCGGCGCCGCCATGTACGTCGCCCCCGTCGGCATCGTCAACGCCGCCGACCCCGACGGCGCCTACGCCGAGGCCATCGACCTGGCCGGAGCCCACCAGTCCAGCTACGGCCGCGAGGCCGCCGGGGTGATGGCCGCCGCCGTCGCCGAGGCCATGCGGCCGGGCGCCACGGCCGACTCCGTGGTCGCCACCTGCCTGCGCCTGGCCAAGGACGGCACCAGGGCCGCCATCGAGGCCGTCTGCGAGGCCGCCGCCGGGCTCGGGCACTGGGACGGATCGTTCGAGGCGCTGCGCGCCGCCATGCGGCCGTACGACACCGTCGCCGACACCTACCGCGACCAGGGGCTGGGGGCGCGGCGGCCGAGCCGTACGCACAGCATCGAGGAGCTGCCGCTCGCGCTCGGGTTCCTGGTGATCGCCAAGGGCGGCTACCGCGACACCGTGCTCGGCGGCGTCAACTACGGGCGCGACGCCGACTCGATCGCCTCCATGGGCGGGGCCATCGCGGGGGCGCTCGGAGGGCTGTCCTCCGTGCCGGCGGAGTGGGTGGAGCAGGTCGGCGCCGCCAGCCGTACGGACCTGGTGGCTCCCGGGCTCGCCATCGCCGGGGTCGCCCGCCGGGTGCACGCCGGCGACCTCGCGCGGCGGCGCGACCACGAGGCCGCCTTCGCCGCCCTGGACCGCCGGTGATCCGGCTCACCTGGGTCCAGCCGGAGGACCTGCTCGGCCACGAGCTCCGCCAGGCGGCCGAGGACGGCCGCGCCGGCGACCGGGTCCGGGAGATCGCGGCCCGGTGGCACGCGGCAGGAGGGCACGACGCCCCGCCACGCGCGGGCGCCTCCGGCCCCGGCGCCGCGCGACTGCGAGGGCTGGCAGAGGAGCTGCTGGACGAGCTGGCGGCCATCCCGTCGCCGCTCGACGAGCCGTCCGACCTGGCCGCGATCATCGCCGCCTGCCCCGGCTGGCCCGCCCCCCGCCCCGGCGCGGCCGATCCCGCCCGGGTGCTGGGCGCCTGGCTCGGGCGGGCGGCCGGGTGCGTCCTGGGCAAACCCGTCGAGAAGATCCCGCGCGAGGGCATCAGGCGGATCGCCGAGACCACCGGCAACTGGCCCATCAGGGGCTGGTTCACCGCGAAGGGCCTGCCCGATGACGTCGCGCGCCGCTGGCCGTGGAACCGCCGCAGCGCCGTCAACTCCCTGGCCGAGAACATCGACGGCATCCCCGAGGACGACGACCTCAACTACCCGCTGCTGGCCCTGACCGTCCTGGAACGTCACGGCCGCGGCTTCACCACCGACGACGTGGCCAGGCTGTGGCTGGACGAGTTGCCCGCGGGCCGTACGTTCACCGCCGAGCGGGTCGCGTACCGCAACCTGCTGGACGGCGTCGAGCCGCCCCGCACGGCCACCCGTCGCAACCCGTTCCGCGAGTGGATCGGAGCGCTGATCAGGGCGGACGTGTACGGCTGGGTCAACCCGGGCGATCCGGCCACGGCCGCCGAGTACGCCTGGCGCGACGCCCGGCTCACCCACACCGCGAACGGGATCTACGGGGCGATGTTCGTGGCCGCGATGTGCGCCGCCTCGCTGGTGGCCACGTCGGCGGAGGAGGTGGTGCGGGCGGGCCTGTCCGTGGTGCCCGAGGGGTCGCGGCTGCACGAGGCCGTCCGCCTGGCCGTCGCGGACGCCGCCCGCGAGGACGACTTCGAGCGGGTCGTCGACCGCCTCCACGAACGCCACGGCGCCCTGCACTGGGTGCACACGGTCAACAACGCCGCCCTCGTCGCCGCCACGCTGATCCATGGCCGGGGCGACTTCACCGCCACGATCGCGGGAGCGGTCGCCGGCGGCTGGGACACCGACTCGGCGGGGGCCACGGCCGGATCCCTCGCGGGGGCGCTGAACGGCGGCGTGCCCGGTCGTTGGCGCATGCGCGACCGCCTGGCCAGCAGCCTCAGCGGGTTCGACGGGGTGGGTCTGGAAGAGCTGGCCGCCCGTACCCAGGAGATGATGACCATATGATCTCGGTTTTCGGCAGCGCCAACATGGACCTCGTCGCGTACGTCTCAAAAGCCCCTAAACGCGGCGAGACGGTCACCGGGCGCCACTTCCGTACCGTTCCTGGCGGCAAGGGCGCCAACCAGGCGATCGCCGCGGCCCGCGCGGGCGCGCGGGTGGCGTTCCTCGGGGCGGTCGGCGACGACGGTTTCGGCGCGGAGATGCGGGCCACGCTGGCGGAGGCCGGCGTCGACGTAAGCGGCCTGCGCCAGGTGCCGGGGCCCAGCGGCATCGCGCACATCGTGGTCGACGACGACGGCGGCAACTCGATCGTCGTCGTGCCAGGGGCGAACGGCACGGTGACCGGACCGTCCCCCGACGACCTGGCCGTGATCGCGGCCTCTCAAGCGCTGCTGCTCCAGCTGGAGCTGCCCATGGGCGCGGTCGTCGAGGCGGCGCGGGGGGCGAGGGCGGCGGGCGTGCCCGTGTTCCTCACGCCGGCGCCCGCGCAGCCCCTGCCGGCTGAGCTGCTCGACGCGGTCACGACCATCGTCCCGAACGAGCACGAGGCGGCTGCCATCACCGGCGTCTCCGGCGCGGACGCGGCGCTCGACGCGCTGCTCGAGCTGGTCGAGGAGGCCGTGATCACGCTGGGCTCTGAGGGCGCGCTCTTCGGGTCCCGGTCGGGGGAGCGGCTGCGCGTGCCCGCGGCGCCGGTGAAGGCGGTGGACACGACGGCGGCCGGCGACACGTTCGTGGGCGCGCTGGCGGTGGCCCGCTCGGAGGGGCGTGCCATGGCCGGCGCCCTGCGGTTCGCCTCGGCGGCGGCGGCGCTGTCGGTGCAGCGCGAGGGGGCCAGCACGTCGATGCCGGCCCGCCAGGAGATCGAACGCGAGGTCTCATGACGTTCTGCCTGGGCAGGTGGTGACCATGAGCGACACATCAGAGGAAAAGCCGGACGCGGTCGGCGGGGTGGAGGGCGAGAGCGACGTCGTCGCCGAACGGTCGGGTGCCGGCACGGCGAGGAGTCGCCGCCCCGTCTCCGCTGACCCTCCTGACGACGAGGACACGCGGGAGGAGGAAGCCGGAGAGGAGGAGAACGGGAACGACGTCGTCCGCCCGGACGCCGGCCCCACCGGCTGACCGTCAGGCGCGTCCCCCGTGCAGGTGGGCGAGCGTCTCCTCCAAGCTCCGCCCGCAGGATGCCGTCGGCCGCGCCGGCGTCCCCGCGCCGGACAGCGGCCACCAGCGCCGCGTGTGTCTCCTGCCCAGGGGCGCGGTGACGCGCCCGCAGTCCCAGCATCTCCACCGGGCCGATCAGCCCTTCGTGCAGCGCCGGCGCGAACTCCGCGAACAGGTCAGCCAGCACCGGGTTGCCCGCCGCCGCCACCAGCGCCGCGTGCAGGGCGATGTCGGCGTCCACGAACGCGGCGTCGTCGCCCTCCGCCGCACGCTCCCGCGCCTCCAGCGCCGCGAGGTCCTCGTCGGTACCTGTCCGACATCGACGAGATCCGGCGGGTCGTCGAGCACTGCAATCGCCTGCCCGTCCCTGAGCGCCACCCGTACGCGAAGCCAGCTTGATTTGGCGATTTAGGCAGAGGTGTCCGCCCGGCACGTCAGCTTCGTGGAGACGGGCCGGACCATTCCCAGCAACGCGATGGTGTCGCGTCTGGCCGAGCATCTGAGCGTCCCGTTGCGGGAACGCAACCGCCTGCTGATCGCGGCCGGCCACGCCCCCGGGCTCGTCCTCGGCGAGGAGGCCGCGGCCAGCACGTCCTCGTCGCCGCGGACACGAGCCTTCTCCGGCTTGCCGATCACGACACAGCGGGTGTCTCCCCCGACGGCCGACTTGCTCTCTTCGACCGTTCGAACGCCTCATCCACGACCTGCCACCCTCGTGAAGATCACCAACAGCATCCAGTGCGTACGACCGCGCCGAGTTCTACTGGTCTGGAGGAAGAAAGCATGGCGGGGAAGAAATATGCAAAGGTTACCGGTTCCGCAGTGGAGTGGACCGGTAACCGGTAGCGAACCGGAACCGGCCGTGACGGGTCCCTCGCCGTTGCGGCCGGGCGACGTGGCCGGGGGATTGATGTGGTGGGGGCGATGGCCTGTCACTGGCCGTCTTGGCCACGTGCCGTCGCCCCCTCCCTACGGATCTACAGCACCTTCCGGGCGCCCGGCAGGGCGCGCACCAGGTACGCCGTCGCCCAGCACAGCGGCAGCCCGATGGCGGTGAGCAGCGCGGCCTTCGCGATCGCGGGCGCCTGTACGCCGCTCAGGGCGTAGCCCAGGGCGACCAGGACGGCCGGGTGGATGACGTAGACGGTGAAGGCGTGCGCCGACAGGAACCGGCGGAGGCGGCCCTGGCGGCCGAGGCGTTCCCTGAACAGCACCAGAAGGCCGAGGATGATACCGACGGCGAGTGCCGACTCCGACATGGCCGTCAGCAGGGACGGCAGGGTTCCGTGGCCAAAGCTCACCTCTCTGTAGGAGCTCACGACGAGGACGAGCACCACCGTGGCGACGGCTGCGGTGGCGAACCCGGCCCGGCCGGCTGTTCTGGGCAGGCTCTCCAGCCAGCCGCGCCGGGCCGCGATCAGCCCGACGACGAACAGCGCCGCGTACTGCGGCAGGTAGCCGGGGGACGGCAGCCCCAGCACCGTAACGCCCATCGGCACCACCATGCGCCACACGTACGTCACCAGTGACAGCCCCATGACGAACCCGACGATCGCGGCGGTACCGGGCGCCCGGCCGGTGGCCGGGGTCGTCCCGGGCGCGCTCCGGCCCTGGCCGGCCAGGCGCCGCCACACGACGTAGAGCGCGCTGAACACGAGCAGCACCTCGACGAACCACAACGGACCCGGTGTGTAGTGGAGCAGGTAGAACTTCCAGTAGGGCAGGTCGGTTCCCTGCCGGGCGGCGGCTTCGCTGGCTGTGGCGTACCTGCCGATGGTCACCAGGGGACGGATCAGCAGCAGCCACAGCAGCAGCGGGACTCCCAGACGCAGCAGCCGCTCCCTCAGGAACTGCCGGCCCCCTTGCGGTCGTAGGACCGTGGCACGAAAAGTCCTGAGACGAGGAAGAAGGCGCCCATGAAAAACGCCTGGTTGAACAGGAGCAGGAGGTCCAGCAGCATTCCTGAGGAGTCGGCCGGTGGTTCCGTGTAGTACCAGTCCGGGATGTTGCTGTAAGCGATCACGGAGTGGTGGATCACCACGAGTGCCATCAGGGCGGTGCGTAGGTTGTCGACATGAAGAAGCCGCGGGGCGGTGGTGGACGACGCGGCCTGCTGGTTGGCGGGCTGCGTCATCGGTTCGCCGTCCCTTCGGGCCGTGCGGCCCGTGTGCTGTGCTCGAGCGGGCCGACCTCCCGCGTGGATAACCGAGTCCACGCGACGATGGGGAGGGTCGGTGTTTTCTGGTGGATCTCTGCCGGCAGCATGAGATGTCCCTCTGAAGCGATGTGTGTTACTTGTTGTATAGCAGATAGAATCACGATGCGTCGGTCGGTCACGACGTTCCTCACGTGTTGAGGAGTTTGGCGAGATCGTCCGCGGATGCGGGACGGCCGGGGGCGGCGAACATTCCGGCCGGGTCGAGATAGGCGTGCTGGGCGGGTGTGCCCGGCGCGAATCGGCGGCTCTCGGCGAGCGGGCCCACGTCGTACGTGTCATAGCCGAGCGAATCGATCAGGATGGCGACCGCTTTCTTGGCGGCGGCGTCGTCGCCGGCGATGGGCAGGGTGCTGCGGTCCGGGGCGCCGGCCGGGCGTCCCAGGGTGGCCAGGTGCTTGAAGAAGATGTTGCTGAACGCCTTGACGACGCTTGAGCCGGTCAGGTGGGTCTGGAGCAGGACGTGGGCCGGGGTGTCGCCGGCGTCGATCTCGGGGACGCTGCCCTGTCGGGCGGGGTCGTAGTTGAGTGTGTCGATGACGACCCGGCCCCGGAGGGGTTCCGCGGGGACCTGCCGGTAGGCCTTGATCGGGATGGTCACCACGACGATGTCGCCGGCGGTCGCGGCCTCGGAAGGGGTCGTCGCGCGGGCGCGCGGGCCGAGCCGTGCGACCAGGTTCTGCAAGGTCTCCGGGCCGCGGCTGTTGCTGAGGACGACGTCGTGGCCGGCGTCGACCCCGAGGCGGGCGAGAGTGCTGCCGATGTTTCCGCTGCCGATGAAGCCGATGGTGGTCATGGTCTCCTGCCGGGCCGGGATAATGTAAGAGGGGTTTTCCGCATAAGCGAAGGCATGCCTTGACTTTAACGCAGGCAGCCCTTCACTTAGCAAGGTCGGTGTCGCAGAAAGAGGTATGTCATTGGGTGCCACCGAGCCCGGCACGCGAGCCGAACCCCGTTTCACCGTGCGTCGGCCTGCGCGCGCCGACGCACGCCGCAACTTCGACGCCCTGCTCGACGCCGCCCGTGAGGCGTTCGGCGCCGAGGGCGCCGGCGCCTCGCTCGAGGGGATCGCCCGGCGGGCAGGGGTCAACATCGCGACGCTCTACCGCAACTTCCCCACCCGCCAGCACCTGTTCGAAGCCGTCTACCTGGACGAGGTGGAGGCCCTGGCCCGCATGGCAGCCGAGTTGAGCGGCCTCGAACCGTGGGATGCCCTGGAGGGCTGGCTGCGTCAGTTCGTCAGCTATGCGACCACCAAGAAGGCGATCTACGACGCCGTCGCGCACCGCGAGGAGATGTTTGTAACCGGCCGCGACATGATCCATGCGGCCGGTCGGCCGCTTCTCGAGCGCGCCCAGGGCGCGGGCAAAGCCCGGGACGACGTGAGCTTCGACGACATTCTATTCCTGGTCAACGGTGTCAGCGGAGCGAACTTCGTCCAGGAGGCGCAGCGCGACCGGGTGCTCGCCATGGCCTTGGACGGCATCAAAGCCCAGAAGTGAGCGCAGCGAGCGCGAGCCGCTGACGATCAGACGAGTAGTCTCAGCCCGGCGATCTTCACAGCCGCGTCGAAGACACCATCGGCAGCCGGCCCTTACTGCCGCTCATCCCCGCTCACCTGTCCACCATGGCCGATCTCGCCGAGGCGTCCGAGGCCCGCTCGCCGATCGGGCCGTCGCCGTGCTGGCCCAGTACGCCGCCCGCCAAGACCTCGCGGCAACGCTGGCCGCCGAGGCCGCAGCCACCCACACCGCCGAACCACCACCCGTGGTGCATCACCGCGAGTTCAAAGTCGTCACCCGGCTGCGTCGACACCACGCCGCCGTGCATGACCTGCTGAAACAGGGTCTCAGCAAGGCGGCTATCGGCCGGGAACCCGGCCTGCACCCCGCAACCGTCCGCAAGCTGGCCAACGCCGCTGAGGTTTGGTCGATGGGAGACCCCGGCTCTGGCCGACCTCCCCACCCCGCAGCCCGAACCGGGGGAGGTGCTGGTGAAGGTCGCCGGCTCCTCGGTCGACGGCTTCGACCTGTCGGTCGCCGCCGGCTACGTGCAGCAGATGATGGAGCACCGCTTCCCGCTGGTGGTGGGCAAGGACTTCGCCGGCACCGTCGAGGCGCTCGGCGAGGGCGTCGGGGGCTTCGCGGTCGGGCAGCCGGTGTTCGGCGTGGTGATGAAGCCGTTCCTGGGGCCCGGCGCGATGGCCGAGTACCTGACCGTGCCCGCCACCTACGGCATCGCTCCCCTCCCCGAAGGGCTGGCCGCCGCAGGCGGGCGCGCTAGGTCTGGCCGGTACGTTGACGCTCACTTCTGAGCGGCGACCTTCGTCCCCAGGCGGGCGGCGCACTCGTCCCGGTAGTCGAGCGTGCGCGAGCGCAGCTGCTTGGGGTCGGCGAGCACGGCCCTGGAGACCGAGGGCACGACGGCATGGCGGACGGACGCGAACACCCGGGCCACGTCGGCGGGGGTGGCGCCCTGGGCGCCCAGCCCCGGCGCGAGAATGGGGCCGTTGAGGTCGTCCAGCGCGTCGTCGAGTGCGGGCAGCGTGGCCCCCATGACCAGCCCGACCGGCCCGAACGGCGTGTGCCCCGCGTTCGCCGCCGCCGCGGCGGCGATCACCTGGCCGGCCACGTGCCGCTGCAACGCGGCCGCCTCGGGGTTGGAGGTGCGGGCCAGCACGAACACGCCCGCGTCGTTGAGCATGGCCGACGTGATCGCGCCCTCGAGCGACCCGAACCCCAGGTAGGGGCTGAGCGTCACCGCGTCGGCGGCCAGCGGGCCGCCCCGGTCGAGGTACGCCTCCGCGTAGGCGGCCATCGTGCTGCCGATGTCGCCCCGCTTGACGTCGAGCAGCACCAGCGTGCCGGCCTCGCGCAGGTCGGCCATGGTGCGTTCGAGCACGGCGATGCCGCGGCTGCCCCAGCGCTCGAAGAAGGCCGACTGCGGCTTGACCACCGCGGCCACGTCGCCCACCTCGTCGACCACCGTACGGCTGAAACGCTCCAGACCGGCGGGGGAGTCGTCGAGCCCCCAGGCGTGCAGCAGCGCCGGGCTCGGGTCGAGGCCCACGCAGAGCGGTCCGCACGCGTCGAGCCTGGCTCGCAGGCGCGCCCCGAACGTGTCATTCATCGGCTCCTCCTTCGCCGGAGACCCCTGGCTGCCCCCGACATGGTGCTCGCCCGGCCTCTCTCACGACCACCGCCACGACCCTCGGCGCCGGCCCCGGCGGAACGGTTCTCCGGCGACGATACGGGACAGGACTCCCGATGCTGAACAGGGTGTGCGATCCGAGTCTTCCTCGCTTGGCCTGAGGGGTAGATCAGCAGACATGTACGAGATCGCCCATCGTGTGCTGGTGCTGCGTACCGATCCGCCCCGTGACGTCGTCGTCACGCTCGGCCTGCCATACGAGGAGCCGGCGGGCGAGTGGTCGTGCCCGTACCGCATCGACGGGCTCGCCGGGTGGGAGCACGAGCGGAAGGTCACCGCGTTCGACTCGCTGGAGGCGATCGGGCTGGCGATGGTCACGGTGCGGGCGGCGCTCGCCGGGTCCCACGAGGCCAAGGGGGGCCTGCTGAGCTGGGACGACGCGCCGCAGGGCCGGCGGGCGCGGACGGTGTACGTGAGCGTGGACCAGGAACACGACATCGCCTACGTCTCCATGAAGCACGAAATGGCACCAGGTGAGGCGATACGTCAGGTCGAGGCTGACGACGTCATCGTCGACTACGGCGAATCCGGGCAGATCCTCGGCCTGGAGATCATGAACGCGGCGGCGGCGCTCCCGCCCGAGCTGCGGCTCTGATCGGAGAGGCGTCCTCCACGAGCGCTCGCCGGCGGGCCGGCAACCACCGCCGGTCACCAGGGCGGGGGAGGGAGCACACCCGCCTACCCTGCGGGCGGGCACGGCCGGGGATAATCGCCCGGGTGAGCACCGTGATCTCGCCGCGCATCGTGGCCACCGACCTCGACGGAACCCTCCTCACCTCCACCGGCACCATCACCCCGCGCACCAAGAAGGCCCTGCGGTCCGCACGGGCGGCCGGAGCCGAGATCGTCTTCGTCACCGCCAGGGCGCCGCGCGGCGTCCGCGAGATCGCCGAGCAGACCGGCGTCACCGGCATCGCGATCTGCAGCAACGGAGCCGTCACCTACGACGTGGCCGCCGACGAGATCATCGACAGCCGTCCGCTCCAGCCCGAGGCGGCCAGAAAGGTCGCCGCCACCCTGGCCGAGGCCATCCCCGGCGTCGGCCTCGCCGTCGAGACCGGCAGGAACGTGCTGACCGAAGTGGCCTACACGCGGCGGGTCAGCCACGACCTCGCGCACTACCGCGAGGTGACGTCGGTCTTCGACGGGAACGAGCCCATCGTCAAGCTGCTCGCCATGTCCGCCGCGCACACCGCCGACGAGATGTTCACCGCCGTGGTGGCGGCCGTCGAGGGCCAGGCCGAGGTGACGTACTCCAGCGACGAGGGGCTGCTGGAGATCAGCGCGCCGGGCGTGACGAAGGCGGGCGCGCTCGACCGGCTCTGCGGGGAGCGAGGCGTCGAGGCCGGTGAGGTGGTGGCGTTCGGCGACATGCCCAACGATCTGGCGGTGCTCGCGTACGCGGGCGCCGGCTACGCCATGGCGAACGCGCACCATCTGGTGCTGGCGGCGGTCGAGCGGCGCACGCTCTCCAACGACGAGGACGGCGTGGCCGCGGTGCTGGAGGGTCTCTACGGACGGTCCCGCGGGTGACGTGCCCGCCCACGCGGGCGGGCACGTACGGCCTCAGGCGTCGTCGTCGGACACGCGTGAGGCACCGTCGCAGGAGCCGGGTGAGGTGCTGAGCACGGGCATCAGCCCGCCGCACGTGCTCACCGGAGCCGACACGGGTTCGACGATCTCGTCATTGAAGACGATCACGTCACCGATGAGCGGCCGGCTTGAGGCCGCGGCCGGTTCGGCGGGTTCGGCCGGTTCGGCGGGTTCGGCGGCCGTCGCGGGCTGGGCGCCCGCCGCGGTGGGCGGGGGCGTGACCACGGCGTGCGCGGCGTACGGGAACAGCACGCTCGCCACCGCGGCCCCGAGCCCCGCGGCGACGAAGCGCCTCGTTCCCATCAGAACCCCCATCCCCGGCACCACCGCGTCACGGCGAGGTGTGCCGGCCTGCCCAGGCGGCCTTCATGCCGGCGGGGCTGACGCCGTCGCCGGTGTCGTGCTGAGGGTGCCCGCCCTCCATCATCCGGTCGATCAGCGCCAGTGCCAGCGCCGAGACCACGAAGGTCAGGTGGATCAGGGTTTTCCATAGCAACTCCCTGTCGGTGATGGCCGGTCTGGCCGCGTTGATGAAGATCTGGAGGAGGTGGATGGACGAGATGCCGATGATGGCCATGGCCAGCTTGACCTTGAGCACGTTGGCGTTGACGTGCGAGAGCCACTGGGGCTGGTCAGGATGGCCCTCGATGCGCAACCGCGAGACGAACGTCTCGTAGCCGCCGATGATGACCATGATCAGCAGGTTGGAGATCATGACGACGTCCACGAGACCGAGGACGATCAGCATGACCGTGGTCTCGGGCGGCGTGCCGCCGAACCCGAGGTGGATCAGATGGATCAGCTCCGCCATGAACCGCCACACGTAGACGACCTGGGCCGCGATCAACCCCACGTAGAGCGGGGCCTGGATCCACCGGCTCAGGAACATGACGTAGCCGACCCGTTCCGGCATCTTCTGCGACCTCGTACGCGACGCGGTCACGGGCACCTGAGCGAGTCGCACTAGGACGTCAGGACGTTGACGTGCTGGACCACGGTCTCCACGTCAATGAGCGGGGAGCCGTTGCCGAGCAGTTCCAGCGGGATCGGGGACGCGCCGGCCACCAGCGCGGCGGCGGCGACGGCGGTCAGGACACCGAACTTCAACGGAACTCCTTGTCACTGCTCTTCGCCCGCGCGCACGGCGCTGCCGGACGACGGGTCATGGACCGGGACGGCGGCGGACAGGGCCAGGCCGCCCGCGGCGAGCACGGCGGGCGTGATCCGCCGGGAGATGGACAACATCGAACCTCCTGGGTAGGGGTGTCGAACGACCCATGACACTACCCAGGGTAATGGAATGATTACTCTGAGTTAAAGATTTTCCTGCGGGAAGTGATCGGCGGATCGGCGGTCCTGGAGGGAAGCGGGCCTCGTGGACGTGCTTCAGGCCGCCGGTGCGTCGATGCGCGGCAAACCCGTCATCGACGTGACCAACGCTGCCGCCCCTGACCGCTATGACCCCACGCGACCGATCGCACGCCTGATCAGCGACCTCACTGGAGGCCACGTCGTGAAAGCGTTCAACCTGTGCCACGTGGACGTGTGGCGGATGACGCCGCCGGTGTTCGGCGCGAGGCCACTGGCCGTGCCGCTGTGCGGCGACGACCCGGCCGCCATGGACTCCGCCCGCGCGCTGGTCGCCGACCTCGGCTGCGAGCCGCTGAACGGAGGAGGGCTCGACCGGGCGACGCAACTGGAGGCGACCGCCGCGTTCGTGATCGGACTGTGGTTCGGGGGCGCCGACGCCCAGGCCATCCTGCCGCCGCTGGACTCGTCGGGCGCACACGGACAGGGCTGACGTACGACGAGAGGCGTAGCGGGGATGACGACGGTCGGCGGATGCCGCGCGCACCGCCAGGGAGAATCCTGGAGGCCTTCCTACGAGGCCTAAGGAGAAGTCCAGTGGTAACCGAGGTCGCCAAGGGCAGCGGGTACATGACCGCGTTCAAGGTCGTCGCCATCCTCAACACGGCATCCGTGCTCGCTCAGGCCGTGACGGCCGGGCAGCTGATGAGCGGCGCCGGCGCCGCCCTGCACGGTCAGGGGTCGTTAGCCGTGCACGTGCTGGGGCTGGTGCAGCTCATCGTGGCCGTGCTGATGTGGCGTCCGGGCCGCGCGGCCGGCTGGCCCGCGCTGGTCAGCCTGGCGATCCTGCTGCTCGGGTTCGTCCAGTCGATGCTGGGCGGCTCCGGGGCGGTGACGGCGCACGTGCCGCTCGGGGTGGGGCTCTTCGGGCTCAGCGTGTGGCTCGTGGTCTGGTCCTGGCGCCGCTGAGCCTGCGGCGGGCGCGGGTCAGGAGGGGTGGCGGGCCAGGTGGTCGGCGTGGCGGACGGGCTCGGGGAGGCGGAAGCGGGCAGCGAGCCGGAGGACCTCGTCGGTGGCCGTGTCCAGGGAGATGCGATGGCCCTGGGAGACGTACACCGGTCTGACCCCTCGTCGCGTGCGCAGCGCCCGCCCGACCGTGGCGCCCTCGTACACGATCGGCGTCCACGCCCCGCGCTCCGGCCCGGGAGGCTCGTGCGTGCCGATGAACGGCGTCTTGCCCACCCCCAGCGCCGGCAAACCGGTGAGCACCCCCAGGTGGCAGGCCAGCCCGAACCCGCGCGGATGGGCCAGCCCGTACCCGTCGCAGACCAGCAGGTCAGGGGTCACGGTGAGCTGTTCGAGGGCGTCGATCAACGCGGGCAGCTCGCGGAAGGCGAACAGTCCCGGCACGTACGGGAACGACGCCCGCGCCTCGGCGACCACCTGCTCCACCGGCGTGAGCGTGCTCCCGTCGAGGACGACCACGGCCGCCGTCACCGCGTCGTCGCCGTGGTAGTGCACGTCCAGGCCCGCCACCAGCGCGAACCCGGTGGGTCCTGTCAGCTCGACGTGCCCGCGCAGCCGGTCCTGGATGGACTCCGCCTCCGCGACGCTGGAGGGCCATGGATGAAGTCGTCGTACCCGCACCCCGATCAAGGTACGCGGTCGCGGCCGGAGATCGTTGCGTAGGGTCGGTCGTCATGAACGAAGTTCCGGTGGACGTACCGGTGATCGTCGGTCCGGGGGTCGTCGCCGACCCGGCGCTGCTGGCGCGGGTCGCCGGCCGCGAATTCGCCGCCCTGGGCGTGCGAGGCACCCTCGTCCACGCCCGCGACGCCTCTCACCTGCTGTCGCTCGTGCGGGACGGGGCGGTCGTGATCCCCGGGCCCGAGGCCGAGGTGCGCGCCCTCATCGGACGGCCGCTCGGAGCCGTGGTCTGGGTGGACACGCACCGGGCCGACGGCGTCGAGCCGGGGGAGGGCGCCTCCCACCTGCACGGGCGCGGGCTCAGCGGCCTGAGCTGGGGCATCCGGCACGCCCTCCACCGGGTACGCCACAGTCCCCTGAGGATCCCTTACGGACCGTCCCGCGATCAATGGGGTGATCTGTACGTGCCGGAGGGCGTTCCCAGGCCGCCGGTCGTGGCGCTGGTCCACGGCGGATACTGGCGCTCGATCTGGGCCGCGGACCTCATGGAGGCACTCTGCGCCGACCTGGCGGGGCGCGGGTTCGCGGTGTGGAACCTCGAATACCGCCGTCCCGACACGCACGGCTGGCACGCCACCACCGCCGACGTCGCCACCGGCCTGGCCACCCTCCACGCCCTTCGTCCCCGCACCCCGCTGGACCTCGATCGGATCGCGGTAGGAGGACACTCTGCCGGCGCCCAGCTGGCGTTGCGGGCGGTGGCCGACGGGGCGCGGGCCGCGCTGGCGGTGTCGCTCGCGGGCGTGCTCGACCTGGTCGAGGCCGAGCGGCGGTGGCTCGGTTCCGGCGCCGTCGCCGCCGCCATGGGCGGTCGCGAGGAACGGTCGTCCGGGGGAGCAGACGTCCACGGGGCCGGGTCGCCACTGCTCAGAGTGCCGATCGGCGTGCCGCAGCTCGTCGTCCAGGGCGCCGCCGACGACCTGGACCTGATCGACTTCGGCCGCCGCTACGCCGAGGCCGCCGGACGGGCCGGCGACGACGTGACGTACCTGGAACAGCCCGGCGACCACTTCGACGTCATCACCCCCACCACCTCGATCTGGCGGGCAGCGGCGGAGGCCATCACCGCGGCGCTCACCTGAGCGTGGCAAGAAGCCCGCCACCCGCCGAAGGGGACGAACCGGTCACCGCCTACCATGTCCAGGTGATCGTCGGAGAGGTGCTCGGACTGCTCGGCGTCGGTGTGGTGGCCGGCGTGGTGAGCACGGTCGCGAGCCTCGCGTCGGTCGTCTCCTACCCGGCGCTGCTGGCGTTCGGCCTGCCCCCGCTGACCGCGAACGTCACCAACACCGTCGCCCTGGTCTTCACCGGCATCGGCGCCGCGGCGGGCTCGCGGCCCGAACTGGCCGGTGAGGGCGGCCGGATGCTCCGCCTCGGCCCGGTGGCCGCGATCGGCGGCGCGACGGGCGCGTTCCTGCTGCTGATGACCCCTGCCGAGACGTTCGAGCTGATCGCGCCGTGGCTGATCGCGATGGCCTCGCTGCTGCTGGCCCGCCCGCCGTCCGGCCGGGCGGACGGCGAGCACGGGCTGGCGGCGCGGGTGGGGCTGTTCGCCGTGACGATCTACGTCGGCTATTTCGGCGCGGCCGGAGGCCTGATGGTGTTCGCCGTGCTGGCCGCCACGTTCGCCCAGCCCGCGGCCAAGCTCAACGCGATGAAGAACGTGCTGTCCGGGCTGGCGAACGCGGTGGCGGCGCTCGGGTTCGCGCTGTTCGGCCCGGTGGACTGGGGTGCGGCGGCGCCGCTGGCGGCCGGGTTCCTGCTCGGCGGATGGACCGGCCCCAAGATCGCCCGCAGGATGCCGGGCTCGGGGCTGCGGTACCTGGCGGCGGCCTGCGGGCTGGCCGTGGCGATCAAGCTGGGCTGGGATTCGTACGTGACCTGATCGGGACGCCCGCCCGTTCCTTCGCGAGCGCGGCGAACCTGCCGGTGACCCGGCGCCAGACGGGCGTGGACACCGGCTCGTCCGCCACCGCCCGCTCGTAGACCTCTCCGGGGTCGAACCCCTCGGCTCGCCACTCACGGATGCGCGCGGGCGTCACCTCCGGGTGGAACTGCACGCCCCACGCCCGCTCGCCCACCCGGAACGCCTGGTACGGGCACGCCGCCGTCTCGGCCAGGTGCACGGCCCCCTCGGGCAGCCCGGTGACGGCGTCCTTGTGGTGCTCGACGGCGGGAACCACCGGGGGCAGGTCGTGGAAGAGCGGGTCGGTGGCGGCCTCGGGCCGGATCGTGACCGGGACGCTGCCGTTCTCGGGCGCTCCGGTGTCGCCCGTCACCACGCCTCCCGCCACCTCGGCGATGAGCTGGCCGCCCAGGCAGATCCCGAAGAACGGCACGCCGTCCGCCAGCGCCTGGGCCGCCAGCCGCCGGGTGCCGGCCAGCCACGGCGCCCTGTCGTCCTCGCTGGGCAGGTAGCCCCCGCCCAGCACGATCATGGCGTCGTGCTCCAGGCGGCCGGGCAGGGGAGCGCCGTCGTGGGCGTGCACGACGTCCAGCTTCAGTCCGGCGTCCTCAAGCCATCCGCCCACGCGGCCGGGGCCGCCGCTGCGGCTGTTCTGGACGATCAGGACATCACCCATCGTGGGCCTCCGCTGGGGTTCGCGAACATGGCGTGGAAGCACGGCGTGGAAGCACGGCGTGGAAGGGACCGGGGTCACGGCAGGTTAGCGGCCCTGGCGGTGTGGCGGAGCAGGAGGGCGGTCGTCACCGGCCCCACGCCGCCGGGCACCGGGGTGAGCGCGCCGGCCACGGCGGCGACCTCGTCGGAGGCGACGTCGCCGGTCAGCCCGCCGTCCTCGGTGGGGTTGGTGCCGACGTCGATCACCACCGCGCCGGGGGCGACGTGCGCGGCGCCGATCAACCCGGCCCGGCCTGCCGCGGCGACCAGCACCTCGGCCGTGGAGGTGACGGAGGCCAGGTCGCGGGTGCGCGAGTGGCAGACGGTGACGGTGGCGTTCCGGTCGAGCAGCAGGTGCGCCAGCGGCTTGCCCACCACGGTGGAACGGCCCACCACCACGGCGTGCCGCCCCTCCAGTTCCACCTCGTGGTGGTCGAGCAGCGCCATCACGGCGGCCGCCGTGGCGGGCGGGAACGCGGGCAGTCCCGCCGCCAGCCGGCCGAGCGAGAGCGGGTTGGCGCCGTCGACGTCCTTGCGCGGGTCGATCGCGCCGGCCAGCTCCTGCGCCGAAGCGCCCTCCGGCAGGGGTGTCTGCATCATCACGGCGTGTACGCCGGCGTCCGTGCTGAGCCGGGTCAGCGTCTGGCCGATCTGGTCGGGGGTCGCGCCGGGGCCCAGGTCGACCAGGTCGCAGGCGATGCCCACGCCGACCGCCGCCTTGGCGATCGAGCGGACGTACCACAGGCTCGCCTCGTCGGCCGTGGCCACCACCACGGCCAGGCGCGGCTGCGGGCCGGCGGCCGCCTCGGCCTGCGTCCGGGCGCGGATGGCGGCGGCCAGGTCCTTGCCCGGCAGCGCCTTCACGGGTTGATCTCCTCGCGTACGGAGGCGGTCACGGCGCCGGCTCTGGCGATGGTCGCGTCGACGCCGGACAGGCGGCCGGTCAGCTCATGGCGTGCCCGCTCGTCCTCGATGCCGCCCAGGTTGACCTCGACGTTCACCCTGGCGGTGGAGAGCGCGGCGCGCGCGGCGTCCGCGGCGGCGGCCACGTCGGTGACGAGGTTGCGGTTGGCGACGGGCAGCAGCACCTCGCACAGCTCGACGACGCGCGTGGCCGTCTCGGCCACGCGGGCGGGCGGCTCGGCGGCGGCGGCCAGCGCCCTGGCGATGGCCGCGCTGCGCTCCTCTCCCTTGGGCAGGCGGTAGGCGTCGGTGACCGCGGTGAAGGCCGCGGCGTCCTCCTCGGCCAGCTTCAGCGCCTGCCCCCGCAGGGCGTCGGTCTCGGCGATCACGCCGGCGACGGTGCCGGCGTGATCGGCGTACTTCTCGCCGGTGGTGTAGCGGGCCACCATGCCGAGCAGCGCGGCGGCCTGCGCCGCGTGCAGGGCCGCGGTCGCGCCGCCGCCGGGTGCGGGCACCCTGTCGGCCAGCTCGGCCAGGAAGTCGACGATCCTAGAGTCGCGCATGGCGGCATTCTGCCAGGCCGTGCCCGGCTCATTCGCGGAACATCGGCCGCGTGGTGTCGCCGGGGCCGCTCTGCGGCGGGTAGGCGGGGCCGCTCTGCGGCGGGTACGGGTCGTGGGCGGGGCCGTACGCGTGACCGTAATCGAGGCCGTGCTCGAGGTGGTGGTCGGGAGGTGGTGGCCGGTGGGCGGCCCGCCACCTCGACGGGAACATGGAGACCACCAGCGTCGTGATGCCGAGGAAGAGCAGCAGGCAGGAGTAGGCCAGGGTCTGGTAGCCGATCCCGACGGTGTCGGGCAGCCACTGGCTCGGCAGGAGCCGCTGGCGGGTGAACATCTCCAGGAGGGGCAGGACACCCAGCGCGGTGAACATGAGGCCCCCGAGCAGCGACGCCACCGGCGACAGGCGGGAGCCGACCAGGAAGGCGAGCGCGATCGCGGACACGGCGATGACGGCCAGCCCGAGCCAGGAGAGCTCGTACGCGACCCTCAGACGCGTCGCGAAATCGCCTACTCCGAATGACAGTCCGACGGCGATCAGCGGAGGCAGGAGCAGCCCGGCGACCACTCCGAGAGCATGACGGGCACCGTTTGACATGTTAAAACCCCGTTTGTTCGGCTCTGTCCCAAGCTACCGTGCGGCATCCGTCCGCGTGAGGGGCCCCTCGGCTTCTCCCGTGGACGTTCCTGCGAAATCGCTGTGAAGCCCGCCGGCGGCCGTTGCCCGCCTCGGCATGCGCGGGCATCGTGGGCCGCATGAGATCCGCGATCCTGAAGACCGCACTCAGCGCCCTGGCCGTCCTCCTCGCGGGCGGTGTCCCCGCGCAGGCCACGGGCAAGCCCGGCACGTTCGACCTGCCCGACGGGTTCCAGCCCGAGGGCATCGCGATCGGGCCGGGACCGTACGCCTACTTCGGCTCCCGCGCGACCGGTGACATCTACCGGGCCGACCTGCGCACCGGGAAGGGGTCCGTCGTCAGCAAGGGGCCGGGCACGCCGTCGCTCGGTCTCGAGACGGACGGGCGGCGGCTGTTCGTGGCCGGAGGGACGGGCGGCGACGCCCGGGTGGTCGACCTGCGCACGGGCAAAGTGATCAGGTCGTACACGCTGGCCACCGGCGAGTCGTTCGTCAACGACGTCATCCTCACCCGCGGCGCCGCCTACTTCACCGACTCCACCAACCCGGTGCTCTACAAGCTGGAGCTCGGGCGCGGCGGCGCGCTCCCCGCCAAGGCCGTCAAGATCCCGCTCAAGGGCGACATCGAGTACGGCACCGGCATCAACGCGAACGGCATCGCCCCCAGCCCCGACCGCAGGTCACTGCTGATCGTCCAGTCGAACACCGGCAAGCTGTTCGAGGCCGACCCGTCCTCCGGCGCCACCACGGAGGTGGACCTGGGCGGCGAGGCGCTCGCCAACGGCGACGGCCTGCTCCTGTCAGGCCGCACCCTGTACGCCGTGCTCAACCGGCTCAACACGGTCGCCGCCGTGGAACTGGCGCGCGACGGCTCGTCCGGCAAGATCGTCAAGCGGCTGACCGACCCCCGCTTCGACGTGCCCACGACGGTCGCCGCCCACGGCCACCGGCTCTACCTGCCCAACGCCCGCTTCACCACGACGCCGACGCCGGAGACGCCGTACACGGTGGTCGCCGTCAAGCGCTGAGAAGGACCTCGGGGGACGCGGCCGGTCCGCGCTCCCGAGGTGGTCAGCGGACCTGGCCGTTCGCCGGGCGCAGGGCCGCGAGCTGCTGCTCGAACGGGACGACCTCCTCGGCGTCGTCCCGCCGGGGCGCGCGGCTCTCCATGAGCCCGGCCAGCTCGTCCGCCGCGCGGGCGACGCGCTCGCCGAGGCCGTCGGTGAAGGCGTCGCCACCGCCGCCCCAGTCCTCCGACGCCGCGTAGACGGCCGTCGGGACGACGATCGCGCGCAGGTAGGCGAACAGCGGCCGCAGCGCGTGCTCCAGCGCCAGCGAGTGGCGGGCGGTGCCGCCGGTGGCGGCGATGAGCACGGGCTTGCCCTCCAGCGCGGTGTTGTCGATCACGTCGAAGAAGCTCTTGAACAGGCCGCTGTACGAGCCGCTGAAGATCGGCGTGACCGCGATGAGCCCGTCGGCCTCCGTCACCTCCTCGATCGCCCCCCGGAGCCGGGCGTTGGGGAAGCCGGCCACGAACGCGCCGGCGACGTCCACGGCCAGCTCGCGCAGCTCGATCACGCGTACGTCCACCGGCTCCGCCCGCTCCTCCAGCCGCCGGCGCGCCGCCTCGGCGAGGCGGTCGGCGAGCAGGCGGGTGGAGGAGGGCTGGGTCAGTCCGGCCGTGACGATGGCGAGCTTCATGTACGTCGGTCCTTCCAGAAGTCCTTCGGGGAATCGGGGTCAGGCGGTGACGGGGGCGCCGGAGTCCTTCGCCGCGAGCAGGGAGGCGTGGGTCGGGGCGCCGGGCACCTCGGCGGGGCGGCCCTTGGCGAACTCCTCGCGCAGCACCGGCACGACCTCCTCGCCGAGGAGGTCGATCTGCTCCAGCACCGTCTTCAGCGGCAGACCCGCGTGGTCCATGAGGAACAGCTGCCGCTGGTAGTCGCCGAAGTGCTCCCTGAACTCGAGCGTCCTGTCGATGACCTGCTGCGGGCTGCCCACCGTGAGCGGCGTCTCCGCGGTGAACTCCTCCAGCGACGGCCCGTGGCCGTACACGGGGGCGTTGTCGAAGTACGGGCGGAACTCCCGCACCGCGTCCTGCGAGTTCCTGCGCATGAACACCTGGCCGCCCAGCCCGACGATGGCCTGCTCGGGCGTGCCGTGGCCGTAGTGGGCGTAGCGCTGCCGGTAGAGGTTGATCAGGCGGATGAAGTGCTCCTTCGGCCAGAAGATGTTGTTGGCGAAGAAGCCGTCGCCGTAGTAGGCGGCCTGCTCGGCGATCTCGGGGGTGCGGATCGAGCCGTGCCACACGAACGGCGGCACCCCGTCGAGCGGGCGCGGCGTCGAGGTGAAGCCCTGCAGCGGAGTGCGGAAGCGGCCCTCCCAGTCGACGACGTCCTCGCGCCACAGCCGGTGCAGCAGCGCGTAGTTCTCGATGGCCAGCGGGATGCCCTGCCGGATGTCCTGGCCGAACCACGGGTAGACCGGGCCGGTGTTGCCCCGGCCCATCATGAGGTCCACCCGGCCGTCGGCCAGGTGCTGCAGCATGGCGTAGTCCTCGGCGATCTTCACCGGGTCGTTGGTGGTGATCAGCGTCGTGGCCGTGGACAGGATCAGCCGTTCCGTCCTGGCGGCGATGTAGCCGAGCATGGTGGTCGGCGAGGACGGCACGAAGGGCGGGTTGTGGTGCTCACCCGTCGCGAACACGTCGAGGCCGGCCTCCTCGGCCTTGAGCGCGATCGTCACCATCGCCTTGATGCGCTCGCGCTCGGTCGGCGTCCGGCCCGTGGTGGGGTCGGTGGTCACGTCGCCCACGCTGAAGATCCCGAACTGCACTTTAGTCACCGTCCATGACTGTTGAACATTTGACGATAAGGGTAGCGCCGAAGCCCGTCCCGATATTCCATCATCCGCCATCGGCCGCGGACGAGCCGTGGGCACGGGAGGCCGGGTCAGAGCGCGTTGATGTCGGCGGGCCCGAGCACCCGCCGGGGCGCGCCGCGCTCGGCGACCGTGATCATCGCCCGGCCGATCTGCCCGGGCGTGGTCGCCGTCGCGGGGAGGACCCTCCGCAGGACGGGATAGAGCGGCCGGACGACGATGTACGCCAGCCGGTGGAGCCCGGTCCTCGCCGTGCCGCCGCCTTCCTGCCGGACCGGGCCCGGCCGGAACACGTAGGACCGCAACGGCAGCGCGAGCAGCGCCTCCTCGGCCGCGCGGTCGACCCTGGCCCCCGACACGTACACGAAGGCCGAACCGGGGTTGAGCCGCGCGAGCGTCTCGCCCGCGGCGCGCGGGCGTCCCGGGCCGCCCGGGCAGAAGAAGCACGCGTCGTGGCCGCGGAGCCCGGCCTCGACCGGCGCCAGGTCGAGCAGGTCGGCGCGCACGATCTCGCGCAGCCTGTCATGGACGACCCCCGTCGGGGCGGGGCCGACCGCGAGCACCGCGGTCACCCGGTCGTCGAGCAGGCACTGGCGGAGCACCCCGCGCCCGACCGTCCCGGCCGCCCCGAACAGGATCACCTTCACGCCTGGTTCGCCCCCCGCTCCGGCCTCGACCCCGGTGGCTCCCTAGTTTCTCATCGGGTCCGGGCGGATCTCGGTGAAGAGCCTGAGCCTGGCCTGCCGCAGCCGGTGCCGGGCTTCGGGCGGCCAGCGCAGCGCCAGTGACGGCAGCCGCGTTTCCAGCACGATCTTCAGGTACGGGCGGCCGGAGCGCCCTCCGGGCACCTCCGCGCACACGCCCGACACGCGCCCGAAGGCCTGCCGCCGCCCCAGCCGCAGGGTGCCCTGCCCGCTGACCTCCTGCGGCAGCCGGCCCGCACCGAGTTCCACCGCCTCCCACACCAGCTCTTCGCGGTCGGGCAGCGGCAGCGGGAATCTCAGCGCGAAGCCGGCCAGCGAACCGGCCGGCCGCAGGTAGATCGAGCCGTGGAACGACGGGAGCGTGCGCAGGAGTCGCGGGCCCGTCGAGATCAGCCCTTCGCTGGCGCCGACGTCGATCCGCAGGGATTCCGGGTCGGCGTAGGAGGCGTCCGGAGTGGGCGGCAAGGGGAATCACCTCGTACAGGAAGGTCGGCTGAGAACGGGTCTATCCATAAGACGCACTACGCCGCGCATATGTGACAAAGGGCCCGTTACGGGGCGAAGGCGCGCCCGAGGATCACCGTTCCTGGTCGGTGACCCAGATGGCGATCTGGGTGCGGGAGGTGAACCCGAGCTTGGTCAGGATGTGCTCGACGTGCCCCTCGGCGGTGCGCTGCGCGATCACCAGGGTGGCGGCGATCTCCTTGTTGCTCATGCCCTGGGCCACGAGGCGGGCGATCTCCATCTCGCGACGCGTCAGCGGCTGCGCCGACGCGGCCCTGTGTGGTTGGGACGCGCCGGGCCGGGACGCACCGGCGCGGGGCGCGCCTTCCCGGGGCGGATGTTCTTCCAGGACGTACGCGAGCGCCTCGTCGTAGGAGAGCCGGGACCCCCGCCTGACGGCCTCCTCGAAGTCCGCCTCGTCGAGCGCCTCGCGGGTGCGCGCCTCGGAGTCGTCGTAGTGGCGCAGGACGTAGACGTATTCGAGCGGCATGACGTCGATCATCCGGCGGACGGTCCTGAGCGTGCCCAGCAGCACGGCCGCCCGCTCGTGCCGCCCCTCGGTGGCGGCGATCCACGCCAGCACCTCCATGTTGAACCTGACGCCCAGCAGGTCGTCGATGGTCCGCTGGAACCGCAGGCTCTCCTTCGCGTACGCCGCCGCCCGCCGGGTGTCGCCGTGCCGGCAGGTCTCCACGCCGAGCGCCAAGTGCGCGTAGGACCTGACCCAGCGTTCGCCGTGGGTGTCGCAGAGGACGACGCACTGCTCGCCCGCGGAGAGGGCGCCTGCCGAGTCGCCCCGCAAGGAGCGGGCCAGGCAGGTCCAGACGAGGGAGAGCGCTAGCCCCATGAGGTCGCCCACCGCCCGGTGCAGGGCCCCGGCCCTTTCGTAGCAGGTGACGGCTGACCCGGGGTCGCCCCGGTACATCTTGATCATTCCGGAGCAGAGCGTCGCGTACGCCTGCGCCGACTCGTCGCCGAGCCTCGCGCCGATCGCCCCGGCCTCGCGCAACATCGTCTCGGCGGAGTCGACGTCGGCCTGGATGATGGACAGCCACGCGCGGGACCACAGGGCCCTGGCGTACACCTCGTCCTGTTCGCCGGCCGCGGCCAGCCCTCGGTCCAGCCAGTCGCAACCCTCGCCCAGGTAGGCTCCGGCCGCCCACTGGTGGAACAGGTCGGCGGCCATGGCCAGGCCGGCCGGGGCCTCCTGGGGGTCGGCGAAGCAGTACTCGAGAGCCCGGCGCAGGTTGGCGTGGTGGGCTCGCAGCCTGGCGGACCAGGTCACCAGCGAGGGCCCGAAGACGTTGGCGCGGTATCCGGCCGCGAGGCCGCGGAAGTAGTCGCGGTGCCGCCGACGCAGCGCCGCCTCCTGGCCCAGGGCGACGAGCCGCTCGCGGCCGTACTGCCTGATCGTCTCCAGCAGCCGGTAGCGGACGGCCGGCGCCGCGGGGGAGCGGTCGTCGCGGACCAGCACCGACTTGTCGATCAGCCCCGTCACGAGATCGATGACCTCGTCGCGGTCGATGCCGTCGCCGGAGCACACCGTCTCGGCCGCCTCCAGGTCGAGACCGCCGGCGAACACGGAGGCGCGGGCCCACAGCAGCTGTTCCTTCTCGGTGCACAGGCCGTGGCTCCAGTCGATCAGCGCCCGCAGCGTCTGCTGCCGCGGCAGCACCGCCCGCCTTCCCGCGGTGAGCAGCTGGAACCGGTTGTCCAGGCGGGCCATCAGCTGCTCGATGGAGAGCGACCGCAGGCGCGCGGCCGCCAGCTCGATCCCGAGCGGGATGCCGTCCAGGTGGCGGCAGATCCGCTCGATGACCTCACGGTTGGACTCGGTGACGGCGAAGCCGGGCAGCACGGCCGTGGCGCGGTCGGCGAACAGCCGCACCGCGTCCGGGTGGGTGGTGAAGGAGCCCCCGCGCGGTCCCGGGAGGTCCGGCTCGGGCAGCGACAACGTCGGCACGGCCAGCACCTGCTCTCCCTCGATGCCCAGCGCCTGCCGGCTGGTGGCGAGGATCCGCAGGCCGGCGATGGAGCGAACCATCGTCTGGGCGATCAGGGCGCATTCGTCCAGGAGGTGCTCGCAGTTGTCGAGGACCACGAGAATCTGATGGTCCTGCAGCCGGTCGATGAGCGTGTCCATCGGCGGGCGCGAGGACTGGTCCCGGATCTCCAGGGCGCTGATCAGCGCCCTGGGCAGGAGCGCCGGGCTCTCCAGCCCGGCCAGCTCGACCAGGAAGACACCGTCGCGGAAGGCCGGCCGGACCTCCGCGGCGACCCGCAGGGCCAGCCGGGACTTGCCGACGCCCCCGACGCCCGTCAGCGTCACCACCCTGGCCGCGCCGAGGACTCGCCGGACCTCGGCCACTTCGTGCCGGCGCCCCACGAAACTCGTCACCTCGACCGGCAGCCGTGACACCGGGCGCCGCTTGTTGAGGGTCGTCACCACAGTCACCATTGCCTCGAAACGGGTTGCGCCAGCGGATCAGGCTGCCCCATAAGGACCAGACATAACCACGTTATGTGCCGGCCGATTCAAAGGCTGTGTCCGGCACGGTGAGATGGCCGTTGCCGCCCGCCGGCTCGTCCAGGGGCGCGGCGCTCCCTCCCCCAGCCGGGGGAGGCGGCGCGGCGGCGCCTTTCCTAGCGTGGTGCGGCGTGATGAGAGCTCTCCGGACCGGGCCACCGCGTCCGTGACGCACCCGATGCGGCTCACCCACGACACCACACGTGACACGTTCAGGGGGTCTTCCATGAGATCGAGCACGTACAGGACGCGCCGTGTGTGGCGCCTCGTCCCCGTGGCCGCGCTGGCCCTGGCACTCGTGCCGGCGGCGCAGAGCGGCGCCGCGACGGGCACGCGCGCTGATCTGCAGCGCTCACTTGACGCCATCGTCGAGGCGGGGGCGGTCGGCGCGCAGGCGGAGGTGGTCGACGCGCGGGGGCGGTGGCGCGGCGTCAGCGGCACCGCCGAGCTGGGCGGGCGGCGGCCCGTGCCCGCGCGCGGCCGCTTCCGCATCGGCAGCACCACCAAGACGTTCACCGCCACCGTCCTGCTCCAGCTCGTGGCGGAGCGGCGCGTCGGCCTGGACGACCCGATCGAACGGCACCTGCCCCGCCTGGTGCCCGGCGGCCGCGACATCACCGTCCGCCAGCTGCTCAACCACACCTCCGGGCTGCGCGAATACCTGGAGGACACCGAGGCGCTGCCCATGAAGGGCGAGCGATTTCTCACCAAGGTGCGCTTCGCCACGTACACGCCGGAGCGCCTCGTACGCATGGCCACCGGCCGCCCGCCGTATTTCCCGCCCGGACCGGCTGGCACTACTCCAACACCAACTATGTCCTGGCCGGCCTCATCATCGAGAAGGTCACCGGGCACACCTACGCGGAGGAGGTCGAGCGGCGCGTCCTCCGGCCGCTGCGGCTCAGGCACACGTCCGTCCCCGGCACGCGGACGGCGATCCCCGGACCCCACGCCCATGGCTACCTCAAGGTCGCCGAACCCGGCGGGGGCGTACGATCCGCCGACGTCACGCGCCTCAACCCGTCCTGGGCCGGAGCCGCCGGTGAGATCATCTCGACCACCGGTGACCTCAACCGCTTCTTCGCCGCCCTGCTCGGTGGAGAGCTGCTCCCGCCTCAGCAACTGGCGGCCATGAAGACCACCGTCGCGACCGGGAGCCCCGACGGCGGCAGGGACGGTCTGGGCCTGATGCGGCTGACCCTGCGGTGCGGGATGACGGTGTGGGGCAAGGACGGCGGCATCCAGGGCTTCTCCACCCAGTCGCTGCACTCCGAGGACGGGCGGAGGCATGTGTCCCTGTCGGTCACGCACCGCGACTTCTTCGGTGTGGACTACCAACGGGTGATCGCCGCCCTGCAGCAGGCCGCGACCGCCGCCCTCTGCGGACGGCAGGCGTGAGAACGTCCTGGCGGCGGCACGCCCTGCCCAGGCGAGGCCTCGGTAACGCGCGGACGGCGCAACGCCGCCCCATGATGTCTGGTGGACGATACTGGGATTGAACCAGTGACCTCTTCCGTGTCAGGGAAGCGCTCTCCCGCTGAGCTAATCGTCCTTGCGTGGCGAGGAGACGCAGGTCACCGCCCCACCTCTCGAGCACGCCACCGAGCTACAAGCTCCGAGCGGAAGACGGGATTCGAACCCGCGACCCTCACCTTGGCAAGGTGATGCTCTACCACTGAGCCACTTCCGCGTGTGCCCCGCTCGCGCCGGGCGACGAGAGAACTCTAGCGAATCCCGGCCTGGTCCCCAAACTGAGGAGATCCGCCCAGGTCAGGTGTGGCCGCCGTTGACGGTGAGGCACTGCCCGGTGACGAAGGCGGCGCCGTCGGAAGCGAGGTAGGACACCGCCGCCGCCACGTCGCCGGGCGTGCCCATCCGGCCCAGCGGCACCTCGGCGCGGTAGCCGCTCTCGTCGAGGCCCGCGTGCCGCTCGACCGGGATCCAGCCGGGGGCGACGATGTTGACCGTGACGCCGTACGGGCCGAGCTCGCGGGCCCACGCCAGGGTCATCGCGTGCTGGGCGCTCTTGGCGGCGATGTAGGCGGACATGCCGGGCAGCTTGCGGTCGACGATGTCGGAGCCGATCTGGATGACGCGGCCGCCGCCGCGTTCCTTCATCCCGGGCAGCACCGCCCGTACGAGCAAGGTGGGGCTCTTGACGAAGAACGTCAGCTGGTCGAGCTGCGACTGCCAGGTGAGGTCCTCGACGGCGACGGAGGGCTGCGGGCCGGTCGCGTTGGCCACCAGCACGTCCACCGGGCCCAGCCGTTCGGCGACGGCGGCCACCAGGTCCGTGACCCCGGCCTCGTCGGTGACGTCGGCGGCGAACGCCGCCGCGGTGCCGCCCGCCTCCCGTACGGCGGAGACGACCTCCTGGGCGCCTGCGCCGTTGGAGCGGTAGTTGACGGCGACGGCCAGGCCGTCGGCGGCGAGCCTGCGCGCGATGACGGCTCCGAGGCCGCGCGACGCGCCGGTGACGAGGGCGACTGACATGGGCCCGACTCTAGTGGCCGGGCTCGTCGTCACCTGAGCCGGAGGCCCGCGGGATGCGGCCCTTCGGTCTCCAGGCGGTACTCCATGCCGGTGATGGCACGGTTGTCGTCGACGACCCGCTCGGAAGGCGCCTTCTCGCCGCCCATGATCGCCTCCTGCATCTTCTGGAAGCGTTCGTGGGCCTCCCGCACGTAGCCGGTGCCCAGGGTGGTGTGGTCGATCCGGGTGGCGAGGAGATCGCGGACGTACTGCTTGTTCGGCTCGAACGTCACCGGCGGCGGCAGCGCGGGCGCGAGCACCTGGTCGGGGTCGCGGCCGTCGTGCCGCTTGAACAGCTCGGCCGCCAGCCGCAGGTGCTCCAGCTCCATGTTGAGGTGGAGCTCCCAGATGTTCTTCACCTTGGGGTCGGACTCGGTCTCCATGAAGGAGTAGTAGAGGTAGCACTCGTTGTACTCGTGGTTGAGCAGCATCTCCCACCAGCTCTCGCCGGGGTCGACCAGCGACTCGTAGTGGGTGACGTGTTCCTCCTCGACGAGGCCGATCTCCTGGTAGAGCTGCCGGGCGATGGGCTCCATGTACATCGGGCCGACGTTCATGTAGAAGTTCATGGTCTGCTGCTCGGCCGACATGACGGTCAGCGCGTGCAGCCGCGACAGCGGCTCGGTCCTGCGCCGGTCGTAGGGCTCGCGTACGTTGTCGACGGGGTCGCGGTGGTGCAGGTAGGTCGGCCGCCCGGGCATCACCTCGGTGAGCTGGTCGACGATCTTCTCGGCCTTGCGGTGCTCGATCATCTCGTAGAGGTTGGCGTAGCGGTAGAGGTGGTCGAAGTCCTCCAGCACGCCGAACTCGTAGGCCTGCCTCAGATACGCGTCCGGCTCCATCCGGGCCACCCACGCGGTCAGGTCGACGGCCACCTGCTCGTACGCGATCGTCGTCTCCAGCACCGAGGCCGATCCGGGCAGCAGCCAGTTGACCGCCTTCTGCTGCTGCGCCTCGATGTAACGCACGCGGGCCAGCTGCTGTTTCAGCTCCACGTCGGGACAGTGGCGGGCGAGGTGGTGGCTGAACATCATCGCCTCCACCTCGATGCCGTTCATCGTGATGATCCGGCACCGCGTGTACGGATCGCAGCGGTCGGCGTCGATGGGCGTGACGTCCAGCTCGCGCCAGTCACGCACCTGCTCGTCCAGCGGGACGCCCCGCTCCTGCAGTGGGTCGAAGGCCATGCCGCAGCGCGTACCCGTGGCCTGACCTGGCAACCTCCGCGTTCGGTCCCCGAACCGCCCGTGTTCGGTAAGGGGGCGCGTGGCCGCACGGGAGCGGGGGTAGGGGCGCACCCGTGGGTGAACACGATGTCATCGATCTCCTGACGGCCCAGCACGGCCGCATCAGAGACCTGTTCGACGAGGTGGAGAAGGCGCCTCCGGACAAGGTCGAGGAGGCGTTCGACCGGCTGACGCGCATGTTGTGCGTGCACGAGACCGCCGAGGAGGAGATCGTGCACCCGTACGCGCGCAGGAAGCTCGACAACGGCCAGGGCGTGGTGGCCGACCGGCTGCAGGAGGAGAACCGCGCCAAGCGGCTCCTCGTCGAGCTGCACAAGGACGGGGTGGATCATCCGGAGTTCTGGGACCGGCTGGCCGAGCTGCGCACGGCCGTGACCGCGCACGCGCGCAGCGAGGAGCGGTACGAGTTCGTCAAGCTGCGGGCGCACACCTCCATGGTCGAGCGGCGGGCCATGGCGGCGGCGGTACGGGCGGCGGAGGCCCTGGCGCCCGTGCGCCCGCACCCCGGCACGGAGACCGTCGCCAGGAACATGCTGGTGGGGACGCCCCTGGCGTTGATGGACCGGGCCCGGGACATGATCGGCAAGGCTCTCGGCAGGCGTTGACGGCACCTTTCGACGACGGGCGAAATGTCGTCGTACTAACGTCGCAGGCATGGAGTTCGTCGCACGTGACGCCGACGTCGCGCCCGTCGCCTCGCTCATCGCCGATCCGACGAGGGCCGCCATGCTCACGGCGCTGCTCGGCGGGCGCGCGCTTGCGGCGGGGGAACTGGCCAGGACCTCCGGGGTGAGCGCCGCCACCGCGAGCGCCCACCTGGCCAGGCTGCTCGACGGCGGGCTGGTGGACGTCGTGCGCCAGGGCCGCCACCGCTACTACCGGCTGGCCGGGCACGAGGTGGCCGAGGTGCTGGAGACGCTGGCCAGGATCAGCGGGCGCCCGCCCGTGCGCTCGCTGCGCCAGTCCCGGCAGGCCCGCCTGCTGGAGGAGGCCCGCACCTGCTACGACCACCTGGCGGGGCGGGCGGGCGTGGCCCTGCTGGACCGGCTGCGGGAAGGCGGCTACTACGCCGCGTACGACCTCACGGACGCGGGGGAGCGGCTGCTGTCGGGGATCGGCGTGGACGTGGCCGGCGCCCGCGGGTCCAGGAGGCGTTTCGCCCCTGAATGTCTCGACTGGACCGAGCGCAGGGCGCATCTGGGCGGTGCGCTCGGGGCGGCGATCACGGGAGTGCTGCTGGAGCGTGGCTGGTTCCGCCGGGGCGCCGTGCCCAGGGCCGTCGTCCTCACCGAGGAGGGCAGGGAGGGGCTGTCGGCGTTGTTCGCTGGTAAGGAGCTAACATCGGGTACGCCGGTTACCTAGCAGCGAGAGAGACACCATGCGCGACAACGGAGTCGTGAACGTCGGCCCTGAGCCCCTGACCTTCCGCGACGTCATCCAGGTGGCCCGCCACGGCGCCCCGGTGCGCCTCACCGACGACGCGGTCGCCGCCATGGCCGCCGCCCGCCAGCGGGTCGACGAGCTCGCCGAGAGCCCGACCCCCGCGTACGGCATCTCGACGGGGTTCGGGGCGCTGGCCACGCGGCACATCGACCCGGCGCTGCGTGCCCAGCTCCAGCGCTCCCTGGTGCGCTCGCACGCGGCCGGCAGCGGGCCCGAGGTCGAGACCGAGGTCGTGCGCGCGCTCATGCTGCTGCGCCTGCACACGCTGGCCACCGGCCACACCGGCATCAGGCCGGTCACGGCGAAGACCCTGGCCGCGCTCATCAGCGCGGGCATCACGCCGGTCGTGCACGAATACGGCAGCCTCGGCTGCTCCGGTGACCTGGCGCCGCTGGCGCACGTCGCGCTCACGCTGACGGGCGAGGGCGTCGTGCGTGACGCCTCCGGCGCGCTGCTGCCGGCCGCCGAGGCGCTCAAGCAGGCCAGGATCGACCCCGTCGAGCTGGCCGCCAAGGAGGGCCTGGCGCTCATCAACGGCACCGACGGCATGCTGGGCATGCTGATCCTGGCCATCGACGACCTCACCAGGCTGGTCAGGACCGCCGACGTGAGCGCCGCGATGAGCGTGGAGGCGCTGCTGGGCACCGACCGGGTGTTCGCGCCCGAGTTGCAGGCGTTGCGACCGCACCCGGGCCAGGCCCTGTCCGCAGCCAACATGACGAAAATTTTGCATGACTCCGGCATCATGGCGAGCCATCGCGACCCGGAGGCCTGCACCCGCGTCCAGGACGCCTACTCCCTGCGCTGCGCACCCCAGGTCGCCGGCGCCGCCCGCGACACCATCGCGCACGCCGCCACCGTGGCGGGGCGCGAGCTGGCCAGCGCCGTCGACAACCCCGCCGTCCTGGCCGACGGCCGCGTCGAGTCCAACGGCAACTTCCACGGCGCCCCGATCGCCTACGTGCTGGACTTCCTGGCCGTCGCGGCCGCCGACCTGGCCTCCATGTCCGAACGGCGTACCGACCGGTTCCTCGACGTGGCCCGCAACCACGGGCTGCCCGCGTTCCTGGCCGACGACCCCGGCGTCGACTCCGGTCACATGATCGCCCAGTACACCCAGGCCGCCATCGTCTCCGAGCTCAAGCGGCTGGCCGTGCCGGCCAGCGTCGACTCCATCCCCAGCTCGGCCATGCAGGAGGATCACGTCTCCATGGGCTGGTCGGCCGCGCGCAAGCTGCGCAGGTCCGTGGACGGGCTGACCCGCGTGCTGGCCGTCGAGGTGCTCACCGCCGCCCGCGCGATCGACCTGCGCGCCCCGCTGGAGCCCGCGCCCGCGACGGCGGCCGTGCTCGGCGCGCTGCGCGAGACCGTCCCCGCCCCCGGCCCCGACCGGTTCCTCGCGCCGGAGATCGATTCCGCCGTGCGCCTGGTCGCCGACGGGGGAGTGGTGGCCGCCGCCGAGTCGGTGACCGGCCCCCTAGCGTGACGGCAGGGCGACGATCAGGTCCACCTCCAGCAGCAACCCCGGCATGAACAGCTTCGACACCTCGACGGTCGTGCTGGCCGGGGGCGTACCGGTGATGTACTTCCTGCGCACCCGCCCGTACGCCACGCGGTCGTCCATGTCCGTCAGGTACGTCCTGATGAACACGACGTCGTCGAACGTCGCGCCCTGATCGGCGAGGATGCGGGCCACGACCTGGAACACGTGCTCGGCCTGGGCCGTCATGGAGCCCGCGCCGACGATGTTCCCCCGCTCGTCGAACGCGGCCTGGCCGGAGACGTAGAGCGTGTCGCCGGCGCGGACGGCGTGCGAGTACATGCCGTTCGTGGCCGGGACGGTCGCCAGGTTGAGCGGCACCGCCCGCCGCGCGCCGGATCCGGCCGCGGGGCCCGCGACGTGCTCCGCGATGGCGGTGACGTCCCGCTCGCCGAGCCCGGCCGCCCGAGCATCCTGCAGCCGCGTCCTGGCGGCGGCGCTCATCCAGGCCCCGTGCCACGCGGCCAGCTCCAGGTCCTTGGCGGCGTGGGCCAGGGAGTAACGGGTCTCCCAGGAAGGAGCCCTCAGCCGCTCGGCCGCCACGCCCAGCGGGGTGTCCGCCAGCACGTCGACGAGCGCGTCGCGGTCCACGCCGTGCGCGCCGCCGTACGCGAACGTCTCGGCCAGCAGCACCTGGACGGGCACGAGCGCGCTCATGACGGCGATCTTCATGGCCGCGCCCGTCCCCAGCGGGCCGAGCTCCCTGACCCGCCCGAACGCCGACAGCACCTCTCGGCACCCTGCCACGTCGCCGCCGGCCAGCACCGTGAGGGTCCCGGACGCGGCGGGGCCCACGCTGCCCAGCACGGGCGCGTCCACCAGTCCCACCTCCGCCGGCAGCAGCGCGCGCAGCTCGCGCACCGCCTCCGGGCCGATCGTCGACATCTCCACCAGGGTCGTGCCGGGCCGCAGCCCCGGCAGGGCCGCGGTCACCACCTCGCGCACCGCGGCCGGGTCGCTCAGCATCGTGATGACCAGGCCGGCGCCGTCCACCGCCGCGGCGGCCGTGACACCGTTGCCGCGCCGCCACGTCCGTACCTCGTGCCCGGCCTCCACGAGCCGCCGGGCCATCGGCGCTCCCATGCGCCCCTGTCCGAGAAAAGCAATCATGCGCTCAGTGAAGCGGGGAGCGAGGCATTCCACCACCGACTAGATTGCATATCAGCCATGCTTGACACGAATGCCTTTGACGCCGCCACGCTGCGGCTCTTCGACGAGGTCGCGAGGAGCGGCTCGTTCACCGCCGCCGCCGAGCTGTTCGGCTACACCCAGTCCGCGGTCTCCCGCCGCGTCGCCGCGCTGGAACGCGCCGCAGGAGGGCCGCTCTTCGAGCGCCTGGCCAGGGGCGTACGCCTGACGCCCGCCGGCGAGGCGCTGCACCGCCACGCCGTCGCCGTGCTCGACCGGCTCCAGCGGGCGGGCGAGGAACTGACCGCCATCCACGCCGGGCGAGGCGGCGTCCTGCGGGTGGGCGCGTTCGCCACGGCCAACGTCGGCCTCGTGCCCGCCACGCTCAGGCGGTTCGCCGACCGGCACCCGGGCGTCGACCTGCGGCTGACAGAAGGGCTCAGCGCGCGGCTGGTCGACGGGCTGAACGCCGGGACGCTGGACGTGGCCGTGATCAGCGACTACCCCTCCGGGCTGCCCGCCGGCGTCGCCGGCACGGTGCCGCTGCTGGACGACCGGCTGCTCGTCGCGCTGCCCGGAGACCACCGGCTGGCCGCCGAGCATGACGTCGACCTGCGCGACCTGGCCGGGGAGAGCTGGATCGAGGCGGCCCCGCGCGGGCAGCCCACCCTCCTCGTGACGGCGTGCGCGGCGGCCGGGTTCACGCCGCGCACCGGGCTGCGGGTGGCCGAATGGTCGGGCAAGTTCGGCTTCGTCGCCGCCGGGCTGGGCGTGACGCTGGTGCCCGAGCTGGCGGCCAGGGCCGTGCCGCGCGACCTGGTGCTGCGGCCGCTGCGGGGCACGGCGCCCGCACGCAAGGTGTACGCGGCCCTGCCCGGCACCCCGCTGCCCGCCGCGCTCGAGCTGGCCGGGATGCTGGGAGAATGGCAGATGTGCACGACGGATACGCCTGCTTAGGCGGCGTGCTCGCGACGGAGTTGCGCGACGTGACCACCGACCTCGCCGCCCTCGACGGCCAGGGCTGGTGGGCCGTCGTCGTCGACTACGAGGGCAAGGTGACGTGCGCCCGGTTCGACCGGGTGCGCCGGGCGCCCCTGCCCGCGCCGGCCCGCCCCTGGCACGGGCCCCGCCGAGGCGAGTGGCGCAGCTCGCTCGACCGCGCCGCCTACGAGAGCGGCGTGCGGGCGATCCGCGCCTTCATCGAGCAGGGCGAGGTCTACCAGGCCAATCTCTGCCGGATCCTGTCGGCGCCCGCCCCGCCCGACGCCGACCCGCTCGCGCTGGCCGCCCGCCTGGCGTCCGGCAACCCCGCGCCGCACTCCGCGGTGATCCAGGTGCCCGGGCTGAGCGTGGTGTCGGCCTCGCCCGAGCTCTACCTGTCGCGCGACGGCGACGTCGTGGAGTCCCGGCCCATCAAGGGCACCGGCGTCACCGCGGCCGACCTGCTGGAGAAGGACTACGCCGAGAACGTCATGATCGTCGACCTCGTCCGCAACGACCTCGGCA
This sequence comes from Nonomuraea sp. NPDC049378, assembly GCF_055586745.1. NCBI lineage: Bacteria > Bacillati > Actinomycetota > Actinomycetes > Streptosporangiales > Streptosporangiaceae > Nonomuraea > Nonomuraea sp. NPDC049378. Next base: position 221,748 of record NZ_JBVJHP010000012.1, on the reverse strand, counting down.
GGGTCGCCGACGTCGGATCCGTCGAGGTGCCCGCGCTGTGCGCGGTCGAGGAGCACCCCGGCCTCGTCCACCTCGTCTCCACCGTCAGGGCCAGGCTGGCCCCGGGTGCGGGATGGCCCGAGCTGTTCGCCGCGACGTTCCCGCCGGGGTCCGTCACGGGCGCGCCGAAGTCGTCGGCGGTCCGCATCATCAATGAGCTCGAACCAGCCCCCCGGGGCCCGTACTGTGGGGCCGTGGGCTGGGTCGACGCCGACCGGCGCACGGCGGCGCTGGCCGTGGGCATCAGGACGTTCTGGCTCGCGGGCGGCGAGATCCGGTTCGGCACGGGCGCGGGCATCACCTGGGGCAGCGACCCCGGGCGCGAATGGCACGAGACCGAGCTCAAGGCAGCCAGGCTCATCGCACTGGCATCCACAGGAGGAGACTGAAGTGAACATCCCTGTCTGGGTCAACGGGGAGCTGATCGACCCCGCTCAGGCCACCGTGTCGGTGTTCGACCACGGGCTGATGGTGGGCGACGGCGTCTTCGAGACCATCAAGATCGTCAAGGGCGAGTCGTTCGCGCTCACCCGGCACCTCGACCGGCTCAGGCTCTCAGCACAGCGCATGGACCTGCCCGAGCCCGACGTCGAGGCCATCGCCGACGGCATCGGCAAGCTCCTGGCCGCCGCGACGGCCAACGGGCCCGCCTGGCCGCTCGGCCGCATCCGCGTCACCTACACCAGCGGCCCCGGCCCGCTCGGCTCCGACCGCGGCGACCAGGGCACCACGTCCGTCGTCATCGTCGGCGAGCAGAAGCCGTTCCCGGCCGCCGCCGACGTCACCGTCGTCCCGTGGCCGCGCAACGAGCGCGGCGCCCTGGCCGGCGTCAAGAGCACGTCCTACGGCGACAACGCCAAGGCCCTGCTGTACGCCAAGCAGCGCGGCGGCGGCGAGGCCGTCTTCGGCAACCTCGCGGGCCACCTGTGCGAGGGCACCGGCTCCAACGTCTTCGTCGTGCGCGACGGCCGCCTGCTCACCCCCACCCTGGGGTCCGGCTGCCTGGCGGGCGTCACCAGGGCGCTGGTCCTCGAATGGTGCGGAGCGGAAGAGGCCGACATCCCGCTGACGGCCCTCTACGAAGCCGAGGAGGCCTTCCTCACCTCCACCACCCGCGACGTGCAGCCGATCAGGCGGGTCGACGACACCGAGCTGCCCGTCGCGCCCGGTCCGATCACCACCAAGGCCATGCGGATCTTCGCAGAACGCTCTGCCGCCGACCTCGACCCATGAGCTAAGGTCATGCCTCACAACTGATCGTGTGAGGCATACGTGGCAGTCGATCCGCTCCGCCCGGGAGATCCCGAGGCGGTGGGAGAGTTCCGCATCGTGGGCCGTCTCGGCCAGGGCGGGCAGGGCATCGTCTACCTGGGCGAGTCGCCCGGCTCCGGCCAGGCGGCCGTCAAGGTGATGACCGGCGGGATCGACCGGGCCTTCGCCCGCGAGCTCGCCGCCGCGCGGATGGTCGACGAGTTCTGCACCGCGCGCGTGATCGTGGCCGACCTCGACCACGATCCTCCCTACGTCGCCGCCGAGTACATCGACGGCCCCGCCCTCGCGACGGCCGGGCCGGTGCGTGGCGCCGCGCTGACCCGGCTGGCCATCGGCACCGTCACCGCCCTGGCCGCCATCCACCGGGCCGGCGTGGTGCACAGGGACTTCAAACCCGGCAACGTGCTGCTGGGCCCCGACGGGCCACGGGTGATCGACTTCGGCATCGCCCGGCTGGTGGACGCCACCACGACGGCGGGTTCGCCCTCGGGGACGCCCCCGTACATGTCGCCCGAGCAACTGTCCGGTGACACCGTCGGGCCCGCGGCCGACCTGTTCGCGTGGGGCTCTACCATGACGTTCGCGGCGACGGGTGAGCCGCCGTTCGGGCGCGACACGTTCGCGGCGGTGGCGTACCGGATCCTGCACGGCGAGCCCGCCCTCGGCGGGCTGCCCGAGCCGCTGCGCGGGATCGTGGCGCGCTGCCTGGCCAAGGACCCTTCCGCCCGGCCCGGCGCCCGTACGGTCCTGCTGGAACTTCTCGGCGAGCCCTCGGACCCGCCCGGCGCGAGCGCCGCACCCGCGCCGGAGAGCCGCACCCCGGACGACCGGGCCGCCGAGGCGGAGCTCAGCAGGGGAGCGCGGGCGGCTGCGGGCGGAGGGCGAGGCCGGGTGTCGCGGCGGGCGCTGCTGCTCGGGGCGGGCGCGGTCGCGGGTGCGGGGGCCGTGTCGGGAGGCGTGCTGTGGTGGCGCTCGGCCCGGGGCCCGGCATCCGGCGGGCGGGTCGCCGGCCCCGATGCCGCGGGGAGCCCGGACGCGAGCGGCTCCGTGACGTCCACCACCCCCGCGGGCTCGGCGACCCCGGCCGCGCAGGACCGCTCGCCGAGCGCCACCGCGCCACCCGAGCGCACGGTCGTCCCGCCGCGGCCGGAAGGGCAGGACATCGTGATCGCGATGCAGAGCGCGATCACGGTGAAGCCGATGGCGGACCTGACCTTCGACGGCGCCCTGACGCAGAGCGAGTTCGCCGCGAAGGCGCACGGCCGGATCCGGTTCCATCCCGAGGTGAGCTTCAGCCCGCAGAACTGCGCCTACGCCATGACCGTCACCCCCGCCGGCGAGCCCGCGATGGACGTGACCATGGTGCTGTCCGAGGGCTCCACCGAGCTGTTCGTCGACGGGAAACCGCAAGGGGAGCGCGAGCCGCGTGGCCAGGACTACCTCGACATGGTCGTCACCATGTCGGGAATCGGCGTCATCCTCGACCTGGTGGGGCGCACGGAGCGGGTGGACGCGGCCGGCCTGCGCTACTCCGGCAGCCTGCCCGCGGAGAAGGCGCCCGGCGCGATCCAGGAGCGGCTCGCGGGCATGGCCGCCTGGAAGACGAGCGAGCTCAAAGGCACCAGGATCAACTGGCAGCTGGAACTGGACCGGCAGAACCGTCCCCGGCTCTTCGTGCTCTCCTGGGTGACCGAGGTGCGCGGCACCGAGCTCGCCTCCACCTACTCCACGACGTTCGGGGGCTGGCGGCAGGGGGAGATCGCCGCACCCGGCTAGCGATCCGGACGCGCCACGGGATCGCCTCAGGCGCGTCCTGCGGCGATGATGAGGGACATGGAGACAGCCCCGGTGCCGCCGATCTCCACCATGGGTGCCATTGTCACGGTGGAGCGTGTGCTCGCCCGAACCCCCGCCCTAGCCGTCCTGCTGCCGATGATCCAGGCCTTCGACACCGGCTGCCTGCTGAACATCGACGTCGTGGCCCGCAACGCCGCGGCGCCGCGCGGCCTGGCGCTGCAGCTCGACTCCGCGTTCTCCGGCGAGGAGAGCACGTCGCTGCACATCACGCTGCGCTATCCGGACGGCGCCGAAGTCGCCTCCGACGCCGACCACCACTGCGCGCCGCCGAGCCTTTCCTGGTTTCCCGGCGGCGTGCGCGGCGACGCGACGTTCACCCTCTACCAGACGCCCCTGTGGCTGCATCCGCTGCCGCCGCCGGAGGACTTCGTCCTCACCATGGAGTGGCCGTGGGCCGGCATCGGCCTCGAGATCGTGCGGCTCGACGGCGCCGCCATCGCGGGCGCGGCGGCGCGGTCGAAGCACTGCTGGCCGTCCTGGGGGGCCACCGAGGCGCACTGAACCCTTCAGTAAGACTTCTGCGTCTGTACGTTGAAGTCGTCCATCCTGACCTGCTTGGCCGGGTCGGTGAGCGGATGGTCGATCCGCAGCACGTCGAGGCCCTGGCGCATGTCGCTGGAGTAGATGTAGCCGTTGTAGTAGTACGCGGACCAGGAGCCCACGGTGCCGCCGGTCTCGTCGGGCCCGCGCTCGAAGAAGCCGATCTCCTTCGGGTTGGCGGAGTCGGTGAAGTCCCAGATCGACACCCCGCCCTGGTACCACGACTGGACCATGACGTCCTTGCCCGGCACCGGGATCAGGGAGCCGTTGTGGGCGACGCAGTTCTCGTCCGGCTGCTGCTCCCTCGGGATCTTGAAGTAGCTGCGCCGCTCCAACTGGCCGTTGATCAGGTCGTAGACGGCGTCCGCGCCCTTCGTGGGAGGGGTGTTCCTGTCGCAGGTGGCCATGGCGCCGCCGCCGAGCTCGTCACCGAACACGATCTTGGTGCCGTCGTTGTTGAACGTCGCCGAGTGCCAGATCTGGAAGTTCTCAGGGTCGTTCAGCCGCTGGACGACCTTCGGCTCGACCGGGTCGGTGATGTCCATGATCACACCGTCGCCGAAGCAGGCGGCCGCGGCCACGTTCTTCTCCGGGTAGGCGGTGATGTCGTGGCAGCCGGAGCCGCCCTCGCTGTTGGAGCGCTCAGGGAAGAGGTCCGGCTTCGCCGCCATCTTCGCCGACCGCGGGTCCTGCACCGGGATCTCCACGATCTGGATGAGCTCGTGGGGCGGCTGGCAGGTCTCCGACTCGGGCTCCGGGCCCGGCGAGGAGACGTACACGTACAAGGTCTCCCCGGCGGGGACCATCGTGTGCGTGTGGGAGCCGCAGTCGGTCTGGACCGCGCTGACGTATCTGGGGCTCTTCTTGTCGCTGATGTCGAAGATGCGCAGACCTTCCCAGCTGCGGCGGTCATCGCGGGAGTCGCACTCCGGGCCGCTGCGCGGCTCGTCGATCGACAGGATGAGCAGGTCGCCGTAGACGGTGACGTCGTTCTGCTGCGCCGGGCAGGACACCTGGCTGACGATCTGCGGCTTCGTCGGGTCGCTGATGTCGTAGATCGTGAACCCGCCGAAGTTGCCCATGTACGCGTAGTCGCCCTGGAAGGCGAGGTCCGTATTGAGGTCTTCCGAACCGTTTAACGGGGCAGTTCTCGGAATGTTGGCGACGTGTTCCACATTGTCGCTCTTCATCACGCCGTCCGCGGTGGTTCTTGCTGGAGCGCCGGTCTCCTGCGACGACCCTGCGGGCGTTTCGGGCATGCCCCCCAGCGGGACTCCGGCGCACGCGGAGGCCAGCAGCATGACCGTACACAGCAACGCTCCGCGCAGCTTGGCAGAGATCAACGCGCATTCCCCTTCATGTTGTGGCTCAGTATGGAAGCTATGTCAGCAGGTTCGACGCCGCGCACGGTCTTTATCACGGTTCTGACCATATTGGGCCTAAGCGCCTGCTCGCAGCCGTCTGCCCAACCCTCTGCCGTGGGTACGGAGGCGCCGGTCATCGTGCCCGGCAGCCCAGGAGGCCAGGGGCGCACGGCGACACCGGGGGAGCGGCTCGGGCAGACGCCCGCCCCGACCGTGGCCTCCGACGTACGTTTCGCCGAGGCCATGATCCCGCATCATCGCCAGGCTCTGGAAATGACGGCGCTCGTGGAAGACCGCACGACCACGTCCACCATCCGTTCGATCGCCCGCGCGATCGACGCCGCCCAGCTGCCGGAGATCAAGGGCATGACCAACTGGCTCGCCGAGCTGGGCCGCTCCGCCCCGTCGGGACACGACCACGGGGAGGCCGAGGGCTACGGGATGGCGACCGAGCAGCAGCTGAACGCGCTGGGCGCGGCCAAGGGGACCGCCTTCGACCGGTTGTTCCTCCAGCTGATGATCAGACATCACCAGGGTGCGGTGAAGATGGCGGGAGAGCAGCTCGCGACCGGCCGGGACCGACGCATGCGGCTGCTCGCCAAGGATGTGTACTCGGGTCAGAGCATTGAGATCACCCGCATGAAGCGGGTGCTGGAATCGCTGCCGGCCTAGCGCCGGGGCCGGAGGGTGCTCCGGCCGGGGGACACCGGGGGCACGGGGTCGCTTCCGGTCACGAGGTCGCTTCCGGTCACGAGGGCCAGAGCATGTTGGTCAGCTCGCTGTCGAGATCCATGAAGTCGGTCTCGCGGCCCGCGGGCACCTTCTCGTACGTGCGGTGGAGGAACTCCGTGAGCGGGGCCAGCGGCACTTCGAAGAGCGCCTGCCCGAACGGTGACGTGAGACTGATGTGCAGCGTGCGCTCGCCGTCGGCACGGGCGGGCCACACCTGCACGTCGCCGTCGCCGACACGTCGCACGATGCCCACGGTCAACAGTTCGCGAGCAAAGATCCACTCGACCGGCTCGTCGTTCCCTACGTGGAAGGCCATGCGGATGGCGTATGGGTCGTCAGCTGTGTAACTCAACCCGGCGAGCAGGGGGACGGTTGTACGGTCGGGGACCACAAGCCGAAGGCCAAGCTCGGCGGAGACGGTGGTGCTGTTCATCGTCAGCCAAACCTTTTCGTCGTAGGTCCCCTCTACGGGGCTTTCACTGCTCTGATGGACTTCGTCCTGAGCCATGACGCAGGGAACGAAGAAACCCGTAGGAAAGATTCCGCTCCTAGGGCCTTCTGTAACGCACATCACAGCTGGACATTTGGGCATCTACCAGGCTAAACGGCATCAATCGGGTCGTATTTGCAAGGGTTTTGCGTGCGGTGGACCGTGTTCCGGAGGCGTCGGTCATGAACGTTTCTTGCGAAATGATCGCGACCGGCGTCTTCCGGAACACGACTGATGGTATGCCACCGACCCGCCATGCCGATGGGCAACCGCCGCGTTTCACCCGAATCCCTACGGCTGCGCCGATCCGACCCTCGCCGACCCCCTCCCGCCGCCCGGCCCACCCCCTTCTGATCACATCGCTTCGCCAGCAGGCGCCAGAGTGCGGTATGGTTTTCCCCGTCGGCACCAAGCGGAGCCGGCAGGGCGGGCGATTAGCTCAGCGGGAGAGCGCTTCGTTCACACCGAAGAGGTCACTGGTTCGATCCCAGTATCGCCCACCGAGGTCAAAGGCCACCTCCCAACGCGGGACGTGGCCTTTTTGATCTTCTAGGGCGGCATGTCCGATCATCCGGGGGATGTTCTCGATGGGGACGCCGTCCGCCGACAACAGCGACACGAAGCTGTGCCTCATCTCCCGAGGGGTCCACTCGGAACCGACCAGGCCGGCCCTGGTGATGACCCGCCGGAACTCGCGACGGACGTTGCCCGCACTCATCGCGGTGCCGTTTCGGGTGGCGAACACCAGACGTGCCTGATCGTCCTCGCCCGGGGGCATTCCACGGGCGTCCAGGTGCTCCCAGAGTACGACCTGGGCACGGACACACCGATGAGGGAACTGGAGCGTACGGCGCGGCAGGTCTCGGCGCGCTCGCTGCGGTCCAGGTGGTCTGGGATGTCCAACTGGTGTGCCGGGTCCACTCCACGCGACGTTGCCATCCGCAAGGTGAAGTCGCGCAAGGGTCTTATGGATCTACATCGTAGAGAAGTAGGTATGAGCCTGCGCTGCGAACGCTGACGGGAAGGCTCGCCTGACGCAGGTCAAGAGAGTGGCGGGTCCTTCCGGGCTTGATCCAGGTCGATGGCCCAGATCCACAGCCGCTCGGAGGGCGCCACGCGGTGGTAGCCGAAGAGGACGGCTCTGGACAGCAGCGCTTGCGTCCCGCCTTCGCGCCACGCCTTGCGCCGGCGGGGCACCGACCGACTGGCGAGCCGCTCAACCCGAGCCACCTCGCGCAGAATCAGGAACGGAGCGGTACCCCGGTAGGGTAGGTAGTGATGCCGTCGCGACGGTGCCGGCCAGAGCGGCGCCGACAGTCATTCCGATGTCGAGCCAGTTCCTGGAGTCATCCAAGGAGTCGTTGGCGAAGTGAACGGCGGCGCCGCCCTGCTTTGCCAGGAATACGGTAGGGGGGTATGGTGTTGTTCTGGGCGATCGACAAGGGGAGGGGTGGACATGGCCGGATACAGCGGTAGCAAGCAGGACCACGCCATGCGGTTGCGCCGTATCGAGGGGCAGGTCCGCGGGCTGCAGCGGATGGTCGAAAACGACAAATACTGCATCGACATCCTGACTCAGGTGTCGGCGGCGACCAGCGCGCTGAAGTCGTTCTCCCTGTCGATGCTCGAAGAGCACCTGGCCCACTGCGTCACTGAGGCCACGCTGAAGGGCGGGCCGGAGGCTGACGCCAAGGTCAAGGAGGCCTCCGAGGCGATCGCCAGACTCGTGCGTTCCTGACCCTGCCGACCTGAAGGAGAGACCGATATGAGCACCACATCCACCTACACCGTCAAGGGCATGACCTGCGGCCACTGCGTCAGTTCGGTCAGGGAGGAGGTCAGCGAAGTGACCGGGGTCGCCAACGTCGAGGTGGACTTGGCGACCGGGCTGCTGACCGTGGACAGCGACGGCCTTATTGACTCAGCCAAGATCATCGCTGCCGTTGAAGAGGCCGGTTACGAGGTGGCGAACCGGTGAACACCCCAGTCAAGCTCGGCTCATACGTCCTGGGACTGGCCGTCGTTTTCGGCGGTGCTCTGGGCGCGGGCAAGGTGGTGGGACCGGTGGGGACGCCCCCGGCCGAGGACCACGCCGCCATGACAGCGCCCACCGCGAGCGCGAGCGCGAGTGCGGGCCACGGGGAGCACGCCACCGAGCAGGTGGAGGACGATACCCCCGGAGGGCTCCAAGTGTCCGAGAGCGGTTACACCCTTCACCCGCTCACCGCGACGATCAAGCCGGATGAGCCGACCGACTTCCGCTTCTCGGTGACCGGGCCTGACGGTGAGCCGGTCACCGACTACCAGGTTGAGCACGACAAGAAGCTTCACTTCATCGTCGTGTCCCGCGACCTGAGCACCTTCCTGCATCTCCACCCCACCGAAGCAGGTGACGGCGTCTGGTCGGTCAAGCTGACCCTGCCCGGCGCGGGAGCGTACCGGGCCTTCGCCGACTTCGTCCCCACGGGTGGCAAGGCTTTGACGTTGGGCACAGACCTGCTCGTCGCCGGCGATTTCGAGCCGAAGGCGCTGCCGCAGGCCAGCCGTACGGCGAGCGTCGACGGATACGAGGTCACCCTCGACGGCGAGCTGACGCCCGGCCAGTCGAGCAAGCTCACCCTCAAGGTCAGCAAGGACGGCAAGCCGGTCACTGACCTGCAGCCCTACCTCGGCGCCTACGGCCACGTCGTGGCGCTGCGCGCCAGGGACCTTGCCTACTTGCACGTCCATCCCGACGGAGAGCCCGGCGACGGTGAGACCGAGCCCGGGCCGGAGATCGTCTTCTATGCCGAAGCGCCCAGCACCGGCGACTACCGGCTGTTCCTCGACTTCCAGCACAAGGGCGAGGTCCGCACCGCGGACTTCACCCTCGGCGCTGGGGAGCGGCCGGCGATCCCGACCTCCACGCCGACGCCCACATCCACCGGGCACGCCGACGACGGCCACAGCCACTGAGCGAGAGAAAGGAGAACGGTGATGACCCAGGTCACCGATGACCGGCAGAACGCGGTCGAGCTCTCGATCGGCGGCATGACCTGCGCCTCGTGCGCCAACCGCATCGAGCGCAAGCTGAACAAGATGGACGGCGTGACCGCGACGGTCAATTACGCGACGGAAAAGGCGAAGGTCACCTTCCCCGAGGACGTCAACCCGCAGCAGCTCATCGCGGAGGTGGAGAAGGCCGGATACACGGCCGCGCTGCCCGCCCCGCCCACAACGGAGGCGGCCGAGCAGGAGCCGGAGGACGAGCTCCAGCCGCTGCGCCACCGCCTCATCACTTCCGTGGTGCTGTCGGTCCCGGTGGTGGCCATGGCGATGATCCCGCCCCTGCAGTTCACGAACTGGCAGTGGTTGTCGCTGGTACTGGCCGCTCCCGTGGTGGCGTATGCGGGCTGGCCCTTCCACAAGGCAGCCTGGACCAACCTGCGCCACGGCGCGGCCACCATGGACACGCTGATCTCGGTCGGCACCCTGGCCGCGCTGGGCTGGTCGCTGTGGGCGCTGTTCGTCGGCACCGCCGGCACGCCCGGCATGACGCACCCGTTCACGTTCACCATCGAGCGCACCGACGGCTCCGGCAACATCTATCTGGAGACGGCCGCCGCGGTGACGGCGTTCATCCTGGCCGGGCGCTACTTCGAGGCCCGCTCCAAGCGGCGCGCCGGCTCTGCGCTGAGGGCCTTGCTGGAGCTGGGCGCCAAGGACGTGGAGCTGGCCGACGGCCGGCGCGTGCCGGTCGAGCAGCTCACGGCGGGCGACCGGTTCGTGGTCCGGCCGGGCGAGAAGATCGCTACTGACGGCGTGGTCGAGGAAGGTTCCTCGGCCGTGGACGCCTCGATGCTCACCGGCGAATCCGTCCCGGTCGAGGTCGGCGTGGGCGATGCGGTCACCGGCGCCACCGTGAACGCGGGCGGCAGGCTCATCGTCCGGGCAACCCGGGTCGGCGCCGACACCCAGCTGGCCCAGATGGCCAAGCTGGTCGAGGAGGCGCAGACCGGCAAGGCGCAGGTGCAGCGGCTGGCCGACCGCATCTCCGGCGTCTTCGTGCCGATCGTGATCGCACTCGCCCTCGGTACGCTGGGCTTCTGGCTCGGCACCGGCGACGGTGTCGGGGCGGCCTTCACGGCGGCGGTCGCGGTGCTGATCATCGCCTGCCCGTGCGCACTCGGTCTGGCCACGCCGACTGCGCTGCTGGTCGGGACCGGCCGAGGCGCGCAGCTCGGCATCCTGATCAAGGGGCCGGAGGTGCTGGAGTCCACCCGCAAGATCAATACTGTGGTGCTGGACAAGACCGGCACGGTCACCGAGGGCAGGATGACCCTCACGGCCGTCCACGTGGCCGAGGGGACGAGCGAGGACGAGGTGCTGCGCCTGGCAGGTGCGCTGGAATACGCCTCCGAGCACCCGATCGCCCAGGCCATAGCCAAGGGTGCCGCTGCCCGCGTCGGCGAACTGCCCGCGCCGGAGGATTTCGCCAACGTCGAAGGGCTCGGCGTTCAAGGCATCGTCGACGGCCACGCGGTCCTGGTCGGCCGCCCCCGGCTGCTGGAGGAGTGGTCCCAGCACCTTCCGGCCGACCTGGAACGGGACTTTCACGAGGCCCAAGCCGGCGGCCGCACCGCGGTCGCGGTCGGCTGGGACGGCCAGGCACGGGCGGTGCTCGTGGTGGCCGACGCGGTCAAGCCGACCAGCAAGGAGGCCATCGCCCAGCTCCGTGCCCTCGGTCTCACACCGGTGCTGCTGACCGGCGACAACGAGGCCGTGGCCAAGACCGTCGCGGCCGAGGTGGGCATCGACGAGGTGATCGCCGAGGTGCTGCCCGCAGACAAGGTCGACGTGGTCAAGCGCCTGCAGTCCGAGGGCAAGGTCGTGGCCATGGTCGGTGACGGGGTCAACGACGCTGCCGCGCTGGCCCAGGCCGACCTGGGGCTGGCCATGGGCACCGGCACCGACGCCGCCATAGAGGCGAGCGACCTCACACTGGTACGGGGCGACCTGCGGGTAGCCGCCGACGCCATCCGGCTGTCCCGTAAGACGCTCAGCACGATCAAGGGCAATCTGTTCTGGGCCTTCGCCTACAACGTGGCCGCCCTGCCGCTGGCGGCGCTCGGCTTGCTCAACCCGATGATCGCAGGAGCGGCGATGGCGTTCTCCAGCGTCTTCGTGGTCAGCAACAGCCTGCGCCTGCGGCGCTTCAAGTAGCAGTGCCGGGATGGCTCCACGCCGTACGGCGTGGAGCCATCCTCCTCTTGCTCAGGTGCCGCGGATCGGGTGCGATCGGGAGCGACCTCGACCCGTACCGGTCCGACCGCGCGGCTTCTACGGCCGGCTGTGCTGCCAGACGCAGCACGCATCGACATCCTGACCCAGGTCTCCGCGGCCACCAGCGCACTGAAGTCATTCTCCCTGGCCCTGCCTGAGGAGCACCTTGCCCACTGCGTCTCCGAAGCCACCCGCCAGGGCGGCCCGGATGCCGAGGCGGAAGTCAAGGAGCCCGGCGACGCCGTCGCCAGGCTGGTGCGTTCTCGACCCGCCTTTCCTCACGTAGAGGGCAGGCGCAGCCGTTTGAGCGCGAGGGCGTTGACGGCCACGATCACGCTCGATCCCGACATCGACAGCGCGGCGATCTCAGGCCGAAGCACGAGCCCGAACGCCGGCTCGAACACCCCGGCGGCGACAGGCAGGGCGAGCGCGTTGTAGCCGATGGCCCAGCCCAGGTTCTGCCGCATCTTGCGCAACGTACCCCGGCCGATGCGCAGGGCCGTGGGCACGTCCAGCGGGTCGGAGCGCATCAGCACCACATCGGCGGTTTCGATGGCCACGTCCGTGCCGGCGCCGATGGCGATGCCCAGGTCGGCCTGGGCGAGTGCCGGGGCGTCGTTGACGCCGTCCCCGACCATGGCCACCTTGCGGCTGCCTGCCCGGAGCTCAGCGATCTTGGCCGCCTTGTCTCGCGGGAGCACTTCGGCGATCACGGTGTCGATGCCGAGCTGCCGCGCGATCCGCTCCGCGGTCGCGGCATTGTCTCCCGTGAGCATCACCACCTCGACGCCGAGCTCATGCAGCGTGGCAACGGCAGCAGAGGACGTGTCCCGCGCCGCGTCCGCGATGCCGATGATGCCGGCCACCGTGTTGTCCACGGCGACCACGACGGCGGTGCGGCCGCCCTCGGCCAGTTCCCGCCGCCTGCCCGCCAGTTTCCCGAGCTCCACCCCTTCCCGCTCCAGCAGCCGCCGGTTGCCGACCACGACCTTGCGCCGGTTGACCTGCGCGACAGCGCCGTGTCCGGGGACGTTCTCGAAGTGCTCGGCCCTCATCGGCGCCAAGCCCAGGCCATCCGCGTGCCGGACGATCGCCTCGGCCAGCGGATGCTCTGACTCCCGCTCGACGGCAGCGACCAGGCGCAGGAACTCGTCGTCCGGCAGCGTGTCACCTGCCACCACATCGGTGACCTCCGGCTCGCCCTTGGTCAAGGTGCCGGTCTTGTCCATCACCACGACCTGAATGCGGGCCGAGGACTCGAGCGCCATCGCATTCTTGAACAACACCCCACGCTTGGCCCCCAGCCCGGTGCCCACCATGATGGCGGTGGGGGTCGCCAGGCCGAGCGCGTCGGGACAGGTGATGACGACGACCGTGATGGCGAACAGGATCGCGACGCTGAACGGCTGCCCTGCGGCCAGCAGCCAGACCGCGAAGGTGAGGACCCCTCCGATCAATGCCACGAGGACGAGCCAGAACGCCGCCCGGTCGGCCAGCCGCTGCCCCGGCGCCTTGGAGTTCTGCGCCTGCTGGACGAGGTGGACGATCTGTGCCAGGGCGGTGTCGGCTCCCACCTTGGTCGCGCGCACCCTGAGCGTGCCGTTGCGGTTGACGGTGGCACCGATGACGGCAGAACGCGGCTCCTTGTGCACCGGCAGGCTCTCGCCGGTGACCATCGACTCGTCGACCTCGCTCTGACCCTCTTCGACGGTGCCGTCGACCGGAATCTTGGAGCCAGGACGGACCAGCAGGAGGTCGCCGACCATCACCTCGGCGGTCGGGACCTCGACCGGCTGACCATCACGAACAACCGTCGCCTTGGGCGGGGCCAGGTCGAGCAGGGCACGGATGGCGTCGTTGGCGCCGCCCCTCGCCCGCATTTCGAACCAGTGGCCGAGCAGTACGAAGGCGGCCAGGACGGTGGCGGCCTCGTAGAACACCTCGCCGCCGCCGGTGAGCGTGACGACCAGGGAGTACAACCAGCCGGCGCCGACCGCGACCGCGACGAGAACCATCATGTCGAGGGTGCGGGCGCGAAGTGCGCGGACGGCTCCGTCGAAGAAGATCCAGCACGAGTAGAAGATCACCGGCAGGCTGAGCAGCAGCGCCCAGACGTCTTGACGCCATCCGAACGGGACAGGCAGGTCCAGCCCGAACACCTCCGTGCCGATCGGAGACCACAACACGATCGGGATGGAGAAGATCGCGGCCACCAGGAAGCGGTTGCGCATGTCGGTGACCATCGAGGCCATCGACATCCCGGCATGGCCGCCGTGTCCCATCATGTCGTGAGGTGACGCCGTTTCTTCGGCATGCGTTGCGTGACCAGCGGGCGCAGCCACGGCGCTCGCGCCTGGCGGGTCAGGCTCAGCCATGGGATCGCAGATGTGAGAGGGCACCGACTGCCCGGCGCAGTGATAGCCACATTCGGTGATCCACGTACGCAGCTCGGCGAGGGACGTGACGCGCGGATCGAAACGCACCGTCGCCGTCTGGGCGGCAGCGTTGGCCTCGACCTGCAGCACGCCTGGGCGCCGGCCCAGGGTGGCCACGACGACGTTCTGTTCGGAAGCCCAGTGCAGCCCGCTGACGTCAAGGATCGCAGTGCTGGGTTCCTTGTCTTCGCCAGGTCGATCAGGGACGTAGTCGCTCATGGTTGTCACCTCCCACAGAGCTCTACTTCACGATGGCTCATCGTAGAACCGGTACCCGCTAAGGCTTTGGTCAGTCCGGAGGTGCTGCATACGGCATTGGGCTGTACTACTGCGGCTGATCGTAGATGTGCTTGGGGCGCCTCGATTGCTGGGTAGGGCCGTCACTCGCGACGGGAGGGAACATGACTTCACAGGTTGCGGAGATGCTTTCCGCGTATCCACAGGACCTCGGCCACGTCGACCAGGAGAAGCAGCGCGAGCTGACCGCCGCTCTCGGCTGAACGTGACAGTGCGAGAGGGAGAGCACCCGTGGCAGCGAGCAGACGCCGGCGGTCCACGGCTGTGAACGCGGCTGCCTGACCAGGCAGCTTGCCGGAGGCGGACCAGGTCTTCCCGGAGTCCTGGCTGATGTGGATTCGGCCCTCGGCTCCCGCTCTACGAGCACGTCGCCTGCGAGGACGTCGATGTGGCTGAGGAGGGGGGCTTTCGTGACCTTGCTGTGGTGCAGCCTGCCGTTGGTGCTGACCTTCAGCCCGTCGGGTGTGGTGGCGTAGACGCGTGACGGCTGCTCGGCGCCGGCGGGCTGGATGGAGTGGAAGTCGGCGGAGCCGTCCTCCGACGGCGTCTTCCAGGTGCGTCCGGAGTCCGTCGACTTGACAAGGCCGAGGTGGGGCGGGTGTTCCGGCGAGACGTCCTCGGGCGAGGGGTGTCCGCTGGCCAGGAACGTCTTCGGGCCGGTGATGGCAAAGCCCATGTGGTCTTGGTCGTGGACTCGAGCTCTCCTGGGCCACGCACCATGTGACAGTCCCTCCACCCGGGTCTGTTCACATGCTACCGGCGATCGTAGAAGCGTGGCCTCAGCGTGTCTTCTCGTCACACCAGGGAAGCCAGGCGATCGCCCGCCAGGATGGCGCGTTTGACGCGGATCAGGTCCTTGGGCGCGTTCACCGCGACGGCGCCTACCAGAGCGCCGTGCTTGGCGAAGGCGACGGCGAACCGCCCCTCGCGCGGGTCGCCGGTCACGACGCGGGTCTCGTCCGCCAGGTGCGGCAGGCCGGCCGTCTGGATGCGGGCGCCGTGCACGTGGGTGGCGAAGGACGGCAGGTCGGCGAAGGGCTTGGCGTTGTCCGGACCGGCCAGCAGGTTGAGCGCCGCGGCGGCGCCCTGGTCGTTGGCGTTCGACCAGTGTTCGACGCGTACCATGGCGCCGCCGTACAGGCTGTGCGGCCAGCGTGCCACGTCACCCGCGGCGACCACGTCCTCCGCTCCCGACGCGAACAGGCGCTCGTCGCAGACCACCCCGTCGCTCAGCGTCAGCCCGCTGCCTTCCAGCCAGTCGGTGTTCGGGACGACGCCCATGCCCGCGATGACCAGGTCGGCGGGCAGCGTCCGGCCGTCGCTCAATCGCACGCCCGTTACCCTGCCGTTCTGATCGAAGCCGGTCACGCGGGTCCCGGTGACGAGTTCGACGCCGTTGTCCCGGTGATGGGCGGCCAGCCAGCGTGCGGTCTCGGCGCCGACGACCTTCTCCATCGGGTGCGGCGACGTGTCCACGAGGGTGACGCCGAGCCCGAGGGCTCGAGCGGTCGAGGCGACCTCTCCTCCGATGAAGCCACCGCCGATCACGACGACGTCGCCGGGTCCTGCGGCCAGTTCGGCGCGCAGCGCCAGGGAATCCTCGACGGTGCGCAGGGTGTACACGCCGTCGGGGGTGTCCGGCAGGTGGCGTGGGCGGGCGCCGGTGGCGATGACCAGGCCGTCGTAGCGAATTTCCGAGGCATCGTCCAGGATGAGCCGGCGCTGAGACGGGGCCAGCCGTACGGCATGGCGGCCCTGTAGCCAGCGGTTGCCGAGCTCCTCGGCGCCTGGGAGAGTGACCTCGTCATCGCCCCTGAGCATGCTCTTGGACAGCGGGGGGCGATTGTAGGGAAGGTGCTTCTCAGCCCCTACCAGGGTGATCGTGCCGTCGAAGCCCTCACGTCGCAGAGCCTGAAACGCACGAAAGCCAGCCAGCGAAGCTCCGACGATGGCGATGGAGTTGAGTTCTCTCATGAGGGACGACCATACCCCTAAGGGGTATATGTGTGAACGTGATTTAGATCTCATATACCCATAGGGGGTTACGGTTGTCAGAGATGCTGCGCTGCCGTATGGTCAACTCGCCCGTATACCTGATAGGGGTATTTGTCGAGGGGAGTCATGATGAGCAATGCGACCTACACCGTAAGTGGGATGACCTGTGGCCACTGCGTGGGCACCGTGAAGGCCGAAGTCGGCAAGATCGCCGGTGTCACGGCGGTCGATGTCGACCTGGCCACCGGCCAGGTAACCGTGACGGGGAACGAGCCGATCGAGGAAGCTCTTGTGCGCGATGCCGTAGAAGAAGCGGGCTACGAGCTGGTCTCCGCCTGACCGGGCCTCGAAGAGGGCCCTGGCGGGAGAGCCGCGGTGAACGGTTGACGGCCGGGTGCCGTGCATCTGTGTGTGCCGGCACCCGGCCGGCTCCTGGCAGGTGCTACGAGCCGCACTAGTACACCGGCAGGTGCCGTGACATGCCTTCGTTCCCGGGAGATTCGCACCATGAAGGGCTGGCTGACGGGGTGGGGCAAGGCCGCGCCGGAGGGCGGCATGGGACACGACATGCCCGGCGTCATGTCCGAGAAGGAGATGACCAAGCTCAAGGCGGCCAAGGGCACGGAGTTCGACAAGCTGTTCGCGCAGCGGATGATCGCCCACCACAAGGGCGCGATCGAGATGGCCCGCACCCAGCAGGCCGGTGGGTCGAACCCGCAGGCCAAAGAGTTGGCCGCAACCATAGAGACCACGCAGCAGGCCGAGGTGGAGGAACTGCAGAAGATCCTCGACCGGCTCTGATTTCATGACCCGTCCGAGCGCGATGGACGCCCGGACGGGTCATGTCCCGCGAGGTCGGGTGACGCCGATGGCAGCGCCTGATGGCGTGATGTCCGTCCGCATTGGGACGTCCGGGAAGCGGACCAGCGTGACCGCCTGGTTGCCGCTGGCCGCGAGCGCCTCTCGCATGAGGGACGTGCGCGCCTTCAAAGGCCATCGCCTGCTCGAACGGGGCGGCACGGGCGACTGGCGTGCGCAGCGCGAGCGCTCAGCAGACCGGCCGCCCACCTGACGGGGCGCTCCGGCCGCAGTGGCCTGCGCGGCCCGCCGCGGACCGAGATCAGTGGTGATAGGCGTGTACGACTGCGTGGCCCTTGCCCCGGCCGATGATCCACTTGTTGATCGGGGTGGTGACCAGGAAGGCCACCAGCAACGCGAAGGCGAGGGCTCCCCAGAACAGGCCGGAGGTCAACGTGGCGTCCATGGCGCCGGGGACGGCGAGCATCACGCCGTTGTCCACGATCTCCATCACGAGGATCGACGCGGTGTCGGCGGCCAGCGCTAGCTTGATCGCAGCGCGCCAGCTCACGCCGGCCCGGCGCAGCGGCAGCAAGGTGAGCAGGTAGCCGAAGAAGAAGGCCAGCACCACGGCCAGGGCGATGGAGGGAGCGGTGCTCCAGCCTAGCCAGGTTGCGATGACCAGCCCCAGCACCTCGCCGATGGCGCACCCGGTCAGGCAGTGCAACGTGGCTGAGGCGGCCATCGACCATGACGCCTTGCCCGTGTGCCCCTGGTGCGTTCCCTGGGTGGGGTGGTGTTGGGCATGCACGGCGCGCTGGTCCTGCGTGGGCGGGTTGTGCTCAGCCATCGGCCCCTCCTCAACGGTATGGGTTAGAGGTCATTCATCCCGAAGCTATACCCCCCTTGGGTATGTGGCAAGTGAGGCTGGCGGCGAGGGCTGCATGCTGGCGTGGCACGGCATCTCCGCGGCGAAACCTGGACTGGGAGAGTTGCGGCTGGGCCGGCGTGTGACTGGCTGCGGCGAGGCGGCAGGGTGTCGTGAAGTGGTGCGGGTCCGAGGGGCTACCGCATAGGAGTATGTGGAGCAGGCGAAACGCTGGCCGGGGCAGGTGGCTCGGCTGATGCCGGTGGCCTGCACCATGGTGGGCGCAGTGGCGCCGCACGGTCTCCGTCATCTCGACGCTGCGCACAGAAGCGGGCGGCGCGGGAGTGGACCGTGTGCCTGGCCGCGGTAGTGAGTGTGGAAGCGTGCGGGGAGGTCGGGCGGGCTTCGAGGCGTCGCGGAACAGGGGCAGGACGGGGGAGGGCCCGGTGAGGTGGCGGGAATGCCTCCCGCCCATATACCCTTAGGGGGTATAAATGGAGCTAAGGAGATCGTATGCGACGCCTTACCGCGCTGGAGCCCGCCGAAGCACCCGGGAAATCCCGTGAGCTCCTGGAGGACATCGTCGCCAGGAGGGGCGGTGTGGGAGCCATGGTCGCCACCATGGCTCATTCGCCGGCCCTGTTGCAGGGCTACCTGGAGCTGTCCCGTGCCATGAAGCGCGTCAAGCTGCCTCGTGCTCTCGGCGAGAAGATCTCGCTCGCCGTGCAGGAGTGGATCGGCTGCGCCTACTGCCTGGAAGCACACACGGAGGCGGCACGTGCGGCAGGGCTGAGCGAGAGCGACATCGCACTCGCTCGTCAGGGATCGGCCACGGACACGCGCGAGGCGGCCCTCATCGCGATGGCGGTCCGTATTCTGGCCGAGCCGTCCTCCGTCGGCGACGACGATGTGGCGGAGCTGCGCGCACATGGCTGGAGTGACAGGATCATCGCCGAGATCCCGGGAGTGGTCGCCCTGAACCAGCTCACCGGCACGTTCAACCTCCTCGCCGGGCTCGAACCCGCGGCGCCGGAAGCCTAGGGGCGGCCTGCGCGACGCGGGCGGTCAGCATCGCCTGGAAGTCCGCGTAAGTGGCGAAGTCCTCGTGGTCGCAGGTCAACGCGCAGTCGATGCGTTCTGGCGACGCTTGGGCCCGGGCGACGCGCCCGAACCAGGCTCCGGCGGTGGCGATGGAGGATCTCGCGGCGGGCGGTGGGCTCCGGGGCGGTGAACATCTCGCGGAGGTCCTCCCAAGCGATGCCCGCTTCCCTGGCGCGGAGGACCACCGCGATTCGGTACAGATCGATGCGGCTGTAGCGGCGCCGGCCACCCTCGGCGCGGGCGGGGGCGCGCAGCGATCCCGGATGGGATCACCAGTCTTGACCGGGCTCTGTGGTGGTGCCGTGATGCGTGCAATGCCCTTCGTCATCCCCCGCACCACGGATGGCTCAGGACGGATGAGGTTGGTTCTGCCGGTTCGTGCGGCCGGGTGTCAATAGCGCGGCGGCGACGGCGCCGACCGCCGCTGCGACGGCCGCCACGATGAACCCGTTGGTGAAGCCGCTCAGCGTGGTCCCGACCAGGCTCGCGGCTGCGACGCTCGACACGACCGCGGCTCCGATGGAGGCGCCGAACTCGTGGAAGGTGCTCACGATGCCGGAGGCGATCCCGGCTTCATGGGGCGCCACCTGCCCGAGCGCGGTCGCTGAGGCGATGACGAACATCGCGCCGGTGCCCGCCGCCGCGACGGCCACGCCGAGCACGACGCTGACCGTGTTCATCGACACCGCCGGTACGGCCAGGCCGATCGCCGCGACCGTCAGGCCCGCGACGGCCAGCCGGCGTCCACCCCATCGGCCGAGCATGCGTCCGGTCAGATGGGCGCCGAGCATCGTCGCCAGCGCCACCGGCAGGAACAGCAGCCCTGCCTGCAAGGCGCCGTATCCGACAGCGTGCTGGAAGTAGAAGGTGCCCAGGAAGAACACGGCGATCATCAGCGCCGTTGCCATCAGGATGAGGAAAGCGCCGGTCGCCACAGGCCGCCTGGCCAGCATCCGGACGTCCATCAGGGGTGACCGGGCCCGCCGCTGCCAGAGCACGAACAGCACATAGCCCACGGCGGCCGCCAGGACGAGCCATCCGGTGAGCGCGCTGAGCCAGCCCCGCTCGCCTGCGGCGATGAGGGCGTAGATCAACGACGCGGAGGAGGACGTCACCAGAATCGCGCCGAGGGCGTCGAGCCTTGGCCGGTCGGCGGACGTGGCCGGCCGGGCCGGCAGCAGAGCGGCGAGCACTGCGGCGATCACGAGCCCGATGGGCACGTTGACATAGAAGACCCATGACCATCCTGGGCCTGCGGTGAGCAGGCCGCCGAGGAGGACACCGAGGGCGGCGCCACCACCGCCCAGCGCGGACCAGACGCCCAGAGCCTTGTTCCGCTCCTCTCCGTCGAACAGCGCCACCACCAGCGACAAGGCGGAGGGCGACAGGAGCGCCGCCCCGACGCCCTGCGCCACGCGACCGCCCACCAGCATGCCCGCGGACCCGGCCAGCCCGGTGACCAGCGATGCGACGGCGAACAGAAGCAGTCCGGCGAGCACGACCGGCTTGGCTCCTACGAGGTCCGTGATCCGTCCGCCGAGCAGCATCAGTCCGCCGAAGGTGAGCGTGTAGGCGCTGACCGTCCAGGTCAGCGCCTCGCGGCCGAGTTCGAGGTCCGTCCCGATGTGGGGCAGTGCTATGGCCACGACGGTGACGTCGAGGATCAGCATGAGCTGGGCCACCCCGAGGAAACCAAGGATGTGCCACCGGGCCGGATGCGGCTCCTGGGGTGAGACCTGCCGTACTTCTGGTTGGGCCATCAGTTCTCCTCCATGCACATAACTCGTACTCTCGTGTACGAGATCTAGTCGACACTATAACCTGTATATGCACATACGAGTTAAACTGGTGGAATGGCTGCACCCTCCGCGCGCTCCAGGCGCCGCGCCGATGCCGAGCGCAACATCGCCCGCATCGTGTCCACAGCGCGCGCATTGCTGAGTTCGGATCCGAACACGACCACGGACGACATCGCGCAGGCCGCAGGTGTCGGGCGGATGACCCTGTACGGGCACTTTCGCACTCGGGCAGACCTGGTCGAAGCCGCACTCATGGACGCCCTGCGAGCCGGCGACGAAACCCTGTCGTCCCTCGACCTGACGGGGGACGCCCACGAAGCCATGACCCGCCTACTGGCGTCGAGCTGGGAGATCGTGGCCGAGTCCGCGGCGCTGCTTACCGCCGCCGAGACAGTCCTCCCCGCAGGCCGGGTCCGCGAACTGCACGCCGAACCCGCTCGACGCATGGCCGAGCTCATCCGCCGCGGCCAGGAACAAGGCGTCTTCCGCGCCGATCTTCCCACCACCTGGCTGGTGAGCCTCGTCCACTACATCCTGCACGGGGCGGCGAGCGAGGTACGCGTGGGACGCCTGCCCTCACACGACGCCGGTGACATGGTGACGAAGTCCGTTCAATCGGTGCTGACCGGCTAGAAGCACTGTCCGGAAATGCAGAGCCGCCTTCTTGGGGCTGGCCCGCGGCTGCGGCTTCGCCGTCGTCGTGACCGAGTCCAGGATTTCCACGCCGCAGTGGACTCCTGAGGCTCGGGCGCGGTCCGTCATCCCGGACCGCGCCCGTTCACCCCCCGCTTAACAGTGAGGTGCGGGTCGCCTCAGCTCACGACCTTCGCCTCGACGTTGTGCGCCAGCGGCAGCCCGGTCACCTTGATGTCGCGGGTCTCGATCTTCTGAGCCGTGATGCTGTACTCCGCGCTGCCCTCACCGGGCTTTTGCATGTCGTACTTGGCGTGGAACGTCCATTCGCAGGTGAAAAGCGTTGTGAAGGCCTGGGGACCTACTTGTACGGCTAAGTACGTCTCGAAGGTGTCGGTGATCGTGACGCTACGAAGATCCTGGCCCTTCTGCCACTTGGTCGGCACTGCCCATGTCGGGGAGTCGTCGCGGATGAGGACCACCGGCTCACCGGGCGGGATATCGTCGGTCTGGCCCTTGTACCAGGGCGGCTGGCTGGTGTCCAAGGACCGCTCGAACGAGTAGTCGACTTTTAGCCCGTCATACTCGGCGACCCGGCTGCTTGTGACGAACTGCAGGACGCCGGCCTTCGTCGCGTCCGTATTGTCCCCGTCGGCCTTGAGCGCCGTGAGAACCTTGAACAGACCGAAACGTATCCAGATCGTCGGGGGCTGGAAGGCGTATCCGGCGAGAGCGCCCCTGAGGTGCTGATTCACCTCGACGATCGGCGGATGGGCAAGCACCATCGGAGTGGCGAATTGCAGAGAGCGCCCGCCGACGACCTCCGTGTGGTCGGGGGAGAACGAGCGGGCTTCGTAGAACTTCTGCGCGCTGAAGTAGTCGTCCTCGCCCAGGTGCACGGCGAACTCCTTGAGCTGGGCCCGCCACGGGTCACCCAGCCTGTAGATGGCCGAGGCCTCCGCCAGCGCCGTGCGAATGCTCTCCATGTCGGAGGCGAGGTTTCCCTCCGGCCCGTTGTAGGTGACGCCGTTCAGCACGGCGGTGACGAACTCGTCCTCCTCCTCCAGTCCGGCGAGGTGGACCAGCACCTGAAGTGTCTCGAGGTGCTCCTGACCCGCTTCGCTCTCGTACCGCTGTGCCGCGTAGTTGGACGCCGAGAACATGCCCTCTCCCACTGTCGTCGGGACTCAGTAGAGACAAGAGTTCGGTGCGGGTGGTTGTGATACGGCGACAGCCGGATCAGGTTCCGGTTCGTCTCGATGGCGGTCTTCGGCTGCCCGCTCACGACCGTCGCCGCTACATGATCACTGGGCGAGCCGGTGCGTCGCCGTGGCACGCCTGGTGCGGCGGTGGGGAGAAGATCTTTCTGGGAAACCCCTCGGGCTGAGCGCCGTACTGCGTGCCTTCGGCCCGCTGGACCGTCCGTACGAGATGGGCCCTGGCGTGCTGCAGATGTGTGGTCTGGACGCCTCGCTGCCCGTGGCGGGGCGCCTCTAGATGTACAACGACCACTTGGTGCAGTCGGCGAAGCGTTCCGGTACGTAGCCGAGGTTCTTGGACGGGCGGTTGTCCAGCACCGCGCCGCAGGCACGAACGTAGTAGCCGGCCCGGGTGTAGGCGCCGGTGTGCGTGCGAGACTTCGTACCTCCCAGCTTGCGCTCGCCGAGCCTGTCGACGGTCGACGATCCGGGCTGTTTGCGCTCCAGCCATACCCAGCCCGTACGCATCCACGGCAAGGGGCTTTCGATGAGCCCCCATGCGCAAGGCCCGCCGACTCGGAGGACGACCTTCCCGCCAGGGATGCCGAAGGCAGTGTCGGCCTCGAAGAAGTTCCCGCTGGCGGCGATCCGCTCGGACATCCTCCGGCTGCCGTCACAGACGGCTGCCTGCGCCGGCGTCGCCAGCGCGGTTGTGAGGAACAGGGGGATGAGGAGGGCCGAGCTGAGCCCGATGACAACTGCGCACTTGGAACGTGCCATGATGATCTCCCGGTCCTGGATGGCAGCTTGCCTGTCGGCAAGTCGTGACCGGACTGTAAGAGCGTCCACGCGTCCGTAGCCATGCATAAGTACGCACAGGCGGCCGGTAAAGCTACCTTGATGCCACCCCGGTGCCGCAGAACGTGCGTGGCCGGGCCGAACCGCTGTGCCGGCTCGCCGATGGCCAGCCGGGTGTCGCCTACCTCGCCGGCGAGAGAGCTCAACGTCCGGGGTAGGGCGGCGGTGCTGTGGCGGGCCGCCGATCGGTGACCCGCCCGCGCCGCCGGTCACGGTGTGGCCGTGCCCCCGTCCACGCCGATCGCCGGGAGCGGCCGTGCCGCCCTGGTCGCCGCCCGCGCGTCAGGCCCGCACGCCGCCTCCAGCAAGTGGTTCCCGATCGCGAAGTCGATGGCGTGCGTGACAGGACTACCGTTCTCGTCGAGCTGCTGGTAGTTCCTCAGGTTGATGCCGAAGGCGAACTGGTGGCCGCCGTCGGCGTCGGAGAACGCGAAGGTCTGCATGCCGGGGACGCTCCCGTCGTGCCCCCAGAACCTGCCGCACGGCAGGTCGAGAGGGAAGATCCCGAGACCGTAGTCGACCGCGGCGCCCGACAACGACCGGATGGGCACGGTCTTCTGCATCTCGGCGAGCAGAGTCGCGTCGAGCAGCTCTCCGCGCAGCAGCAGCCGGAAGAAGCGGTTGAGGTCCTCCATCGTCGAGGCGACCGCACCCGACGTCCAGGCCCAGGACATGTTGTAGACGCTGTAGTCCTTGGGCGGGTCGAAGTAGCCGAACAGCGCCTCGTACGCCTTGGAGCTCGGCCCAGGCAGGTACGGCGTACGCGGGAACGACGTGTGCCGCAGCCCGGCCTTCCGGAAGACCTGGTCGGTGATGTACCGCTCGGCACTCGTGCCCGTCACCTTCTCCAGCAGCAGGCCGGCGATGACGAAGTTCGTGTTCGAGTACGACCCGGGTGTCACCCCCGGCTGCCCGGTCGCTGGGGCGCCGAGCCCCGCCCGCGCCAGCTCCTCCGGCGGGAAGGCGCGGAAGCGGTTGGCGTCCAGGCTCTCGATCGTCGGGAAGAGCACCTCGGTGTGGTTGGCGATGTGGCTGGTGTGGTTGAGCAGCATGCGTACGGTGATCTGCTGCCCGCGCTCACCCGGGAGCAGATCCGGCAGATAGCGGCCGATGGGGGCGTCGAGCTCGATCGTGCCCTTGCTGACCTGCTGTAGCACCGCCACGGTGACGAACGACTTGGTGATGCTCCCGGCCCGGTGCACCATCTCGGGACGCATCGGGCGGCGGGTCTCGACGTCGGCGACGCCCGCGGCGCCCTTCCAGCTCCGCCGGCCGTCCACGACGTTCGAAGAGGTGCCGTACATGCCGGCCTCGTGCACGGCGTCCAGCGTCTGGCGCAGCCGCTGCCGGTCGAGGCCGCCGTCCTCGGCGACGGCCGCGGGTGCCGCCGCGAGCAACGCGGCGGCCAGGGTCGCGGCTCCCAGCCGCGAGGCGAGTGTGCCGAATCGACGAGTGGTCATGGCGCTCAGCATGAGCCTTCCGCTCGGCAAAGGTCAGTGTTCTGTATCACTGGTCCCGCATGACAGAAGTCAGTTCTCACACCAAGTCGGTGTGGCCGTCGGCGGTCAGGCCGGGCGCTGGGCCGGCGCCTCCTGGGCCTGATCAGGAAGAAGGCTTGACGGACCCGGCCTCGGCCATCAGGGGGTGGGTCGCTCGCGGTCCAGGCGGTGCTGCGGGCTGGACCACCTTGCACTGCCGGTTCGGGCAGAGCAGCGCAGTACTGTGACTTCGCATGACCGACACCGAGATCGAGATCACCGCAGACCTGGTCCGCGACCTGCTTCGGGAGCAACATCCAGATCTCGCAGGGCTGGCCATCCGTGAGGTGGAGGGTGGCTGGGGCAACCAGATATGGCGCCTCGGGGACGAGTTGGCCGTGCGCATGCAGCGCATGGACCCCACCCCGGAGCTCCAGCTCAAGGAGCGGCGGTGGCTGCCCGTGCTGGCCCCGCGCCTGCCGCTCCCGGTGCCGACCCCGGTGCGGTTCGGCGAACCGTCCGGGCGCTTCCCCAAGCACTGGACCGTGATGACATGGGTTCCCGGCGAGCCGCTGGACCACGGCTTGATCAGCCGCGGCGCCCACGCGGCCGACACGCTGGCGGGCTTCCTCGGAGCGCTCCATGTGGAGGCGCCCGCCGAGGCCCCGGCCAGTTCGGACTTCGGCGCTCACCCCAAGAGGTGTACGGGCGGCTTCGAGCAGTTCTTGCAGGCCCTTGACCCCGACGCCGTCGGCGATGTCCGCGCCGTCCGGGCCGTCTGGGCCGATGCCGTCGCGGCCGCCGAGTGGGAGGGCCCGCCGGTGTGGGTGCACGGCGACCTCCATCCCGCGAATGTCGTCGTCTCGGACGGAACGCTCTCGGGTGTGATCGATTTCGGTGCCTTGTTCGCCGGCGATCCCGCGTGGGACCTCGGCGCCGCGTGGGTGCTGCTCCCCGCGGGCGCGGCTGCCCGGTTCTTCGACGCGTACGGGCACGCGGACGAGGCGACGATCCGGCGCGCCCGCGGGCTGGCCGCTATGAAGAGCCTCTTCCTGATGCTCATGGGACAGAACGGGGATCGGGGCCTTCCCGGCGGCAAGCCGCACTGGGGGCCTGCGGGCCGGGCGGCACTTGATCGTGTTCTGGCGGGCGTTTGAGGCCG
Source organism: Nonomuraea sp. NPDC049378 (assembly GCF_055586745.1). Classification (NCBI taxonomy): domain Bacteria; kingdom Bacillati; phylum Actinomycetota; class Actinomycetes; order Streptosporangiales; family Streptosporangiaceae; genus Nonomuraea; species Nonomuraea sp. NPDC049378. The sequence goes on along the minus strand of NZ_JBVJHP010000012.1, from coordinate 195,569 downwards.
TCTGCCAGGGTGGCGGTCATGATGTTCGCCTCGAATCCAGTTGATGTGCTGCGAAGAGACGGACGACGTCACCTGCCCGGGACGAGCTCGGCCAGGTGGCGCAGCGAGTTGATGAGATGGTCGGGGCCGAACGGCGGGAACCGGAGGTATGCCCGGACGGAGTCGGGCACCGCCGACCAGTCGTAGCTGAGCGTGACCTCGGTCTTGGACGGACCGAGCGGCGTGAGGTCGTACCGCCAGATCCAGCCGCCGAACTCCAGCTGACCGTCGCCCTTGTCATAGCCCGTCAGCCAGCCGATGGCGCGCGGCGGGTCGAGCACCTGGACCTTGTTGACCACCTGGTAGTCACCGTCCGGATGGTCGGCGTGATGCATGTCCATCCGGAAGATCTGCCCCACCTCGGTCAGCGGCGCCTGGTTGACGGCTTCCTGCACCCAGCCGGTGCCGTCGATCGCGGCGTGGCTCGCCGGGTCCGCCAGCACCGCGAACACCCTCGCGGCGGGCACGGCGACGGTCAGGGTGGCGTTCACGTTCTCCTCGTTCATGGTGTGCACGCTCCGTGTCATCTCAGGCCTCCTGCTCCATGCGTGCCCGCCGGGTCCGCAGGAAGGTTCGTTCGGTGTCGTTGGCAGCCCAGGTGATCGCCTGGTCGTAGGCGGCGACGGCCTCGGCGGTGCGGCCCAGGCGGGCCAGCAGGTCGGCGCGGGTGGCGGGCAGCAGGTGGTAGCCCGGCAGGTCCAGCTCGTCGATGGCGGCCAGCGCCTGCGCCGGTCCGTGCACCTCGGCGACGGCGACCGCTCGGTTGAGTGCCACGATCGGGGTCGGGGACTGCCGCAGCAGCTGGTCGTACAGGGCCAGCACCTGCGCCCAGTCGGTGGCCGGCCCGTCGGTGTGCACGGCGTTGATCGCGGCCTGCAGCTGGTACGGTCCCGGCTGGTCGCGGCGCAGGCAGCGGCGTACCAGCTCGTGTCCTTCGGCGATCAGCTCCCGGTTCCACAGCGAGCGGTCCTGCTCGGCCAGCACCACCAGCTCACCGGCCGGCCCCAGCCGGGCGGGCCGGCGGGCTTCGGTGAGCAGCAGCAGCGCCAGCAGGCCGATCACCTCCGGCTCGTCGGGCATCAGCTCGGCCAGTTCCCTGGCCAGGCGGATCGCCTCCAGGCTCAGGTCGGTGCGCAGGAGCTCCCCCGCCGTGGCGGTGTATCCCTCGTTGAAGACCAGGTAGAGCACGGTGAGAACCGGCGCCAGCCGGTCGGGGAGCTCGGCGGCGCCGGGCACCCGGTAGGGGATGCCGGCGTCGCGGATCTTCTTCTTGGCCCGGACGATCCGCTGGAAGACGGTCGCCTCCGGAACAAGGTAGGCGCGCGCGATCTCGGCCACCTCCAGGCCGCCGAGCAGGCGCAGGGTGAGCGTGGTCTGCGCGAGCGGCGACAGCGCCGGGTGGCAGCAGGTGAAGATCATGCGGAGCTGGTCGTCGCGCACCGGTCCCACCTCCTGGGGTTCGCCGGGCTGGTGCAGCAGCAGTGCCTGGGCGTGGCGCGCTTCGCGGGTGGATTCACGGCGCAGGCGGTCGATCGCCCGGTTGCGGGCGGTGGTCACGATCCATGCGCCGGGATTGGGCGGCGGCGCCTCGCCCCACTTCTGGACGGCCACCGCGAAGGCGTCCTGCACGAACTCCTCGGCCAGGCCGATGTCCCCCAGTTGGCGCGTCAGCGTGGCCACGCACCGGCCGTACTCGGCCCGGTAGACGCCGTCCAGATCCACCGCGTCCATCGCCTGCTCACTTCCACTGCGCGTCTTCGAACGGGCGCACCTCGATCGGGGCCCCGCAAGCCAGCGCGCACCTCTCGCCCCAGGCCAGCGCCTGGTCCAGGTCGTCGCACTGGATCACCCAGAACCCGCCGAGCTGTTCCTTGGTCTCGGCGAACGGGCCGTCGGTCATGGTGGTCGTGCCGTTGCCAGGGCGTACGACGGTGGTGGCGTGCGAGCCCACCAGGCCACCCGCGAACACCCAGCAACCAGCCGCCTGCATGTCAGCGGTGACCTTGGCCGTCCGGGCCTGCTGCTCCTGCAGCTCCGCATCGGACGGCCATGACGTGCTCTCGTCGAACTGGACGGCCAGCAGGTACTTCTTCACGGTCGAACTCCTTGAACCAGGATCAGGCGGACATGCGGCGGGCGATGGCGGGGATCACGATCGCGGCGGCGACCACGTGCGTCACCATCAGCAGCACCTTCGTGGCCACCGACGCGCCGACGAGCACATCCGGTACCAGGGACAGCGCGGTCAGCACCAGCGTGGCACGGACGAACGCCGTACGCGCCCGCCGGGCCCAGCGGGCCAGCGCCACGGCCAGCACCAGGCCTGCCAGGGAGAAGACGACGGTCAGCACCGCGAAGCCGGATGCGGGGATCGGCGCGCCGTTGACGACGAGGCTGATCCCGGCGGCCTCGCCCGCCGCGGCGACGGCCGCGGTCGCCGCGCCGGCCACGAGGGAGGCGGTCAGACCGCCGATGATCAGCCGCTTGGCGGTAGCGGTGGTGGCGGCGGTAGCGGTGATGATGGACATTGCGGACCTCCGGTGAGTGGTGACCGGCCCGTCGCCGGCCTCTCACCCTGGCTACGAACGGGCTCGACGCCACTCGACACGTCCGCAGAGAAATTCGGAAGAAGTCTTCACCCGACCGCCTCCGAGGCGACAGGACCTGCCCCTTCCATGCTCGCGGGTGGCCGGATCCACGGTGGACAGGGAGGGCCTGGCCGATCCGAGCTTTCGCACCTGCGGGCTGATGTTCGTTTCCACATTCACCGTCGTGCTCCCGTAGTGCGACGATCTTTTTGCGGGAGGCGAGCCTACGTGTTCGTTGCGATATCCAAATGAGCGCCTTCAAGAGCGCAGCTCCGGATTTCCACTCGCATCATGTGATGTCGGTCGGACATCTGACAGGGCGATATCCGGACTTCTGCCGGACACTTTCATCCGATTGCCAGCGCCGGCCGGGCGCTGCCGATCGTCTTCTGGCTGGTCACGTCCTTGGACTGAGTGTAGACGCGGGCTCCGGCCCTGCCAGGTCCCGGTTGTGGCCGGGTGTCGTGTGAGGTCTAGAATCACGCCGGGTGGGGATAATTTTCGACGCTGTGATCGGCGAACTCCCGCTGGTGCAACGAGTGTGGTCGGCGAGCTGTGACACCACGACTGTCTTCAGCTCGGTGGTCAAAGCCTCATCCATGATCGCGTTTGCGCGAGGTGACCGTGGAATGACGGTGCACGTGCGCGGACCGGAGACGAAGGGCTCATCGCTGACTTTCCCGGCCGGCTGGGAGTTTTTCGGTGTGGAATTGCGGCTCGGTGCCTGTCTGCCGCTTCACCCGCCCTCCGGTCTGACCGACCTCAGGGATGCGTTGGTGCCGACCCTCCCGGGCGGCCGGATCCTGCTGGGCAACCGGGACTGGGAGATGCCGACCGTGCAGAACATCGACGTCTTCGTCGACCGGCTGGTGCGCGCAGGTCTGCTGTCCTTCGACCCGCTCATCGACGAGATCCGGCACGGCGAACGGCCACGCGGCATGTCCGAACGGAGCGCGCAGATCCGGTTCCGCCGGGCCGTCGGGATCTCGCACCGCAAGCTCGCCAGCATCGAGCAGGCACGGCACGCCGCGCAGCTCCTCATGGCGGGGAGCTCGATCGCCGACGTGGTCACCGCCGGCGGCTATTACGATCAGTCACAGCTCGCGCGGGCGATGCGGTGGGCGACCGGTCAGACTCCGGGCGAGTTGAGGTCCGGTACGCCGTTCCTGGCGTTGTGACACGGGTTCGGTTCGATACAAGACAGACCGACAAGCCGGATGGTTGACTCCCGGCCGTGCGAAAACTGATCGAATACGACCACCTCTCGATCGATGGGAGGATGTCCGGCGACGCCTGGTGGGCCGGGCAGGCGAAGATCGTCCCCAACGACGACCACTTCGCCTATCAGCTCGGGCTGCTGTCCTCGGCGGCCGGTCTCGTGCTCGGCCGGGCGACCTATGAGGGCTTCGCCCAAACCTGGCCGACCATGACCGGCGATGTCGCAGACAAGATCAACTCCTTGCCCAAGTACGTCGCCTCCACCACGCTGACCGGCACCACGTGGAACGCGGAGGTGCTGGCCGGCGATGCGGTCGAGGCAGTCGCCCGGCTCAAGGAGGCCGGCGACGGCACATTGATCAAGTATGGCAACGGCCCGTTCAGCCGGGCGCTGGTCGAGGCGGGTCTGCTCGACGAGCTGCATCTGAGCATCTCCCCGTTCGTCGCTGGATCCGGTGAGTCGCTGCTGTCCGGCATGCGTGCCACCGCAATGGATCTGACGAAGGTGACCGAGCTCGGTAACGGCACAGTGGTGCTGACCTATGTGCCGAGTCGGTGGACAGGGACGGGGGAATCGACATGACTCAGGGTGCGTACGCCTCGGTGAACGGCATCGACCTCTACTACGAGGTTCTGGGCGCCGATCGGCCCGGTCCGCCGCTGATCATGCTGCACGGCGGCGCGTACACGTTCCGTCTGAGCTTCGACTCGTTGCTGCCGGCGTTGACCGCTGAGCGGAAGGTGATCGGTGTCGAGCTGCAGGGGCACGGGCACACCGCCGACAGTGACCGGCCGTTCTCCATCCGGCAGTGCGCCGAGGACGTGATCGCGCTGCTCGATCATCTCGGCGTCGAGCGGGCCGACCTGTTCGGCTACAGCCTGGGCGGGCTGGTCTCCACCGAGGTCGCTGTCTCGGCTCCGCACAGGGTCGGCCGGGTCGTGCTGGCGGCCTCGCATGTCCGGTCGACACGATCCGAGGCGTATTACCCCGAGATCACGGAGCTGAAGCTGGACTCGCCTCGGATGCCGACCGAGGAGGACTCCGCGGCGATGAAGCGTGCCTACGACGAGGTGGCGCCGAAGCCGGAGGACTTCTTCCCGTTCGTGGTGAAGCTCCAGCCGGCGGTGCACGATTTCGAAGGGTGGACGGATGAACAGCTGGCCCGGCTGACGATGCCGGTCCTGATCATCATCGGCGACACCGACTTCGTCCGGCTCGAGCACGCCGTCGAGATGAAGCAGCTGCTGCCGGACGCGCGACTCGCGATCCTGCCGGGCACGAAGCACCTGCAGGTCATCCGGCCCGACCTGGTGCTGCCGATGGTCACGGAGTTCCTGCGCCAGTGATCAGAGCCGGCGGGTGCGGCGCGGCCAGGTCCCGCCCGTACCGGTACAGGCGACTCGTACCGGTACGGGCGACTCGGCTGACCGCCCTGTACGGGATCCCGGTGACGCCCGCGAGCATGCCCGTGTGACGACGTCGTCCCCAACGCCTGGTCAGGCAGCCGAGGCGCACCGGTTCGGCCAGGACGAAGCGGCCGGAGAGACCACGTTCGTCGCCACGGGGCGTCAGCGCACGCGGAAGGCGCGCTCCACGGTCTGCTGGACCGTGTTACCCGCCGTGTCGCGCGCCGTGAGGCGGAGCGACGCGAACCCTCCCTGTCGCGGAAGGACCGGGACGATCGCCTTCCAGGTGTCCTTGCCGGCAGGCACGACCACGGCCTTGATCCACGAGGAGCCGTCGCGCGACACCTCGACACCGACGCGGGACAGCGGCCGGGTCGCCCCGGTCATGCGCTCCAGCCGCAGGGGCAGCACGAGGGCCCCCGGCCTGGTCGCGTTGTCCAGGTCGAGCTGGGGATAGGCACGCAGCACGAACAGCGGCACGGGACCGGCACCCGACGAGGTGAACGACCACTCCGTCCTGACCTTGGTGGACAGCTCGCTGGCCTTGGGGTTGACCGTGCCGTCCAGGACGAGCTGGAAACGCCCGGGACCGGACTCGACGGGGAAGGTCACCGTACCGGGCAGTTTGTCGGCCGTTCCCACGACCTGGCCGTCACGCAGGAGCGTCGTGGTGCCGCCGCCGTAGTCGCTGCTCACGGCGGAGCGGCCGGGACGGGGCGGGTGCCACAGCGGTATGCGCGTGATCGTGAAGGCCTTGTCGTTCCTGGTCACGGCGGCGTTGCCCGGCAGGGCAGGGCCCACGACGCCCGTGTTCCACCACTCCTTCTCGGTACGGCCGGCCCGGTAGGAGTCGGCCTCGGCGTGCTCGTCGGTCTGGTGGAGACGCCCGGTCGGCATGGTCTCGATGGAGCGCGCCCACGGCACGCCCGGCGTGAAGTACCAGGTCGGCGTGGCCGGCAACGACACGACCGCCTGGCTCCACGAGGTGTAGGACCCGGCGGGGCCGTCGGTGACGGGTCCCGCGCCGAACGCGCCCGTGGCGTCGGCCCGGAGGGTGGCCAGGTGCGCTCGTACGGTGCCCAGCTCGCGGTCACGCACCCGCAACGTGCTCGGCACGGATCCCTCCCTGCGCAGCAGCAGGTTGTACTGGTAGGGCGTGTCGGTGAACGTGCCGTCCGCGCGCAGGGCCGCCAGCTGGGTGAACGTCTCGAAGCGGAACCCGCGCGCCTTCCCCTCGGTGGGCGACACGCGGAAACGCAGCGGATCGGGCGAGACGTTCCGCGGCAGCGAGAAGCGGTCGAGGGAGAACCGCGCCCCCCACTGCCGGCCGTCCTGGCGGTCCTGGATGAAGGTGAAGGTCTCTCCCGCCGTCCTGGCGTCGGCGTGGTCGGTCGCCACGTTCAGCAGCCGCGCGTCGCGGGCGTCGAAGACGAGCTCCCGGTCCTCCTTGACCTCCAGACCGGGGACCGGCACCACGCTCAGCTCGTCGTGACCGTCGGGGAACGCGGTCCGCAGCACGGCATAGGCCAGGTAGCGGCCCGCGGGCACGCGGACGGGCCCCTCGCTGTCGCCGTGGTTGACGCCGATGCTGATGGGGTCGCCGCCGCTCTCCGGCATGAGCGTCATCGGCATGTAGTCGTCCGGGCGGTCGGGGACCGTACCGAGCTGGTCGATCATCTTCACGTGCAGGTCGTAGCTCTCCGCCTCGGTGGAGAGGTTGACCAGGGTGGAGATGGTGACGCCGCCGCCCGTCGCGGTGATGCGACCGGGGAAGGCGCCGGGGCGGGACGACTTCACCTGCGCGGTGACGGTGACCGCCGCGGTGTCGTTCGCGGGGACGGTCACCTGCGTGGCGCCCAGCGTGTACACGTCCTCGGGCGCGTCAAGGGCGAGGTCGAGCGTGACCGGCGCGGTGCCGGAGTTGCGGTAGGTGAGGGTCCGCTCGATGGGGTCGTCCTCGTACGGCCAGCGCAGGTGCCCGAAGGACAGCGTGCCCGCGTCGGCGGCGACGCTCTGCTTGACGGCCTTGGCGACGTCCACCCGGCCGGCGCCGTTGTCGGTGAGCGGCCCACCTGGCTTGACCGAGCCGACCAGGCTCGCCTTGAGCTGCTGCCACGTCCAGTCGGGGTGCTGCTGGGCCAGGATTGCGGCGGCGCCGGCGACGTGCGGGGCGGCCATCGACGTGCCGGAGTACGCGATGTGGCCGGTCGTGCCGGCCCGGGCGGCGGTGATGTCCACGCCTGGGGCGGTCAGGTCGGGTTTGATCGCGAAGTCCGCCACGCGGGGGCCTCGGCTGGAGAAGCTCGCGAGCTCGTCCTCGGAGTCCACCGCGCCCACCGTGAGCGCCGAGTCGGCGCTGCCCGGGCTGCCGAGCGTGCTCGCGCCCGGCCCGTCGTTGCCCGCGGCGATCACGAAGAGCACGCCGCTGTCGGCGGAGATGTGCTCGACGGCCTGCTCCAGCGGGTCGAGACCGGGCTCGTCTCGGTGGCCGAGGCTCAGGTTGACGATCTTGGCGCCCTGCTGGGCGGCCCACTCCATGCCGGCGATGATGCCGGAGGCGTAGCCGCTGCCGCTGTCGTTCAGCACCTTGCCGCTGAGCAGCCGGGCTCCGGGCGCGACGCCCTTGCGCGCGGGCGTCCCCGCGGCGCCCTGACCGGCGATCGTGGCGGCGACATGGGTGCCGTGGCCGTGCCGGTCCACGGCGTCCTGGCTGTCGGTGAAGTTCTGGGCGGCCTCCACCCGGCCGGCGAGGTCGGGGTGTTCGTCGTCGACGCCGGTGTCCAGAACGGCCACCTTGACACCCTCGCCGCTGAACCCGGCCTGCCAGGCCTCGGGCGCGCCGATCTGCGGAACGCTGCGGTCGAGCGAGGCCTTGACGGGCGCGTCGAGCCACACCTTCGCCACCGAGCTGTCCTGGTCGAGCTGCGTCCACACGGCCCGCTCGCGCGGAGCGGTGGCCGCCACGGCGTTGATCGAGGCCAGCGTACGGGCCCCGGCCAAGGAGGCCTTGGGCGCGGCCCCGTCCCGATACTGCACGATCAGCGGCAGCCCCTTGACCGAGGCGTCATCCAGCCCGGCCGCGATCAGCCGGGGAACCTGGAACAGGCAGCGATCCAGCACGCCTCTGGCCACGTCGCCGGCGACGTCCAGCGGGATGAGCGCCCAGTCGTCCTTGGTGCCCTCCGTGACGTACCGGACGTTCTTCCTGCCGGGACCCGCCTCGAAGGCGACACGATCACCGTCCACGGTCACGCGGTCTCCGGTGATCAGCGTCACGCTCCTGGCGGCGGCCGAGTCGGGCGGTGGGGTGTCCGCGACGGCAGGGGGGACGGCGGCCAAGGGGATCGCGAGCGCGACCACCGCGACGAGCGTTCTGGCTAACATCGTCGTTTCCTCCTCATAGGGCATGAGGAGTCAAGCAGGGGAGGATTCGCACGATCAAGCAACCTGGGTGGCGCCATCGGTCATGACGCATGTACGACACGGCGCCCGAGCGTCCGCAGCCGGGTGACCGGGCGGTCGGGCGCCGCGGCGCGAGGGAGTCACCCGCAGTGCCCCACGTACGGACTCGTGGCGACGGTGTACTGCGGGTGCGCCTCCGGCGGCCGGATGGCGGGGTTGCGGACCTTCCTGAACGTGCCGGAGGCCGCGACGCACTTGTTGACGCCGTTGAGCCTGACCGGACCCGCGTAGTACGTGAACTGGCCGCCGTCGTAGGCGCGTCCGATGCGCGGGTCGCACGTCCGCTTGCCCTTGGCGGAGCGCGCGCACGTGAGGAGGGTGACCGACATGGTCTTCTTCGTCGCGACGGACGCCGACGTGGCCCGTAGGACGGCGCAGTTGCGGGTGCCGTCCCAGTAGAGGTGAAGCTTGGCGATGACCCTTCCCCCGTTGTCCTTCATGTTCCGGGTCTGGAGCAGCTTTCCCGAACAGCCGTCCGCGGCGAGGGCGGGCTGGCTGACCGTGACCGCAGATGCGACGGACACCACTCCTGAGATCACGACCGCCGTGACGGCCCTGGCGATTCGTCTGGCTACGACCACCGAACACTCCCTCTGGTACACCATGATCCTTAACGGTGATCATCGTAGGCCGTACGGAGGTTCGACATCACAAAAGGTCATTTTCATCACGAAACTTCCAGGAAGTCCGAAGGTGCCCCTGAGGCGCCTAGTACTCCAGTGACATGTCGCGACCAGGGCGGCGAGCAGCCGGGGGATCTCGGGCAGGGTCAGGGGGATGCCGTCGTCTGTGGTGCTGGCCGTCGCCATGTGACCCCGATTCCTCAAGATCGCCAAGTGTCACCGGAGTACTAGGTCATGCGGACGCCCAACACGCTCAGCAGCGCTTCGGATATCCGGTTGTCGGCTCTGCGGTCGTAACTCTCGTATCCAGGCATCGGGTTCGCTTCCAGGACGGTCCACCCCTTCTGGCTCACCCGGAAGTCGAAACCGATGAAGTCGAGCCCCGACCATGCCTGGTATGCGTGACACGACGCCAGCACGTCGTCCGGCACCGGAACAACCGCGTAACGCTTCGGCGAAGGATCAAAGCGGTAATCGACGACGAGAGAGTCCTCCGACCGCTCGGGGGTCACACTGACAGCGATGGGTTCACCGCGCACCAGGTGCAATCGAACATCCACGCCCGGCACATACGCCTGGAACAGGACCGGGCTGTTTCGCAGTGAATTCACCCTCGCCGCTTCCGCATCGGTGAATGGGGAAACGATGGTCTTCTCCGAGCTCGCACCCTTGTACAGCACGCGGCCGTTCTGTTCGAGGAAGTCGCTGAGCGGCTCCCCGAAGTTCGTCAGCAGAGATGGAGGGGTCGTGAACCGGAAACCTGCGAGCACCCACAGATGATAGAGCTTGGAGCCGTTGCTGGGCTCGGAGCGCGGACGATTCACCACAGTGATCTCGCATGCGCCGAGCATTTCGACCAGGGCGCGTAACCGCGCACGGGCCGCGCCTCTCGCTTCCGCGGGCAGCAGCTCGGTGGTATCGATCAGACGGGAATATATGCCGCTGACCGATGATTTCGAGAGCTCAAGGACGATCTCGCCGTACCACAGTCGTCCTTCACGAGCTTCGCCGTCCCAGATCCACCCTCCATCGCCGAGATAACGCTGCACATCGAAGAACAGAAACGGAACATCGTGGCCCCTCGCCATCGCCGCAGTATGAGCCATGGTCTTGTCACGCGTGGCACCCAAGAGGACGATCACGAGTCCTTACCGCTCCCGCAGCAGACGTCAAGCAAAGCATCGTGTACCTTACCGGCCCACTGCCGGTACCAGGCGAGTGGCGGATCCGTCCTGATTGCGGAGACCAGAGGATGGCCTCGACGGCCGACCACCGCAACCGTATAGAAGCACAGGCCCTCTCTCGCGGCCTGGTTCCTGAAACGAGTCAACCAGGTCTTGTACCCTTCCGACGAGCGATCGAGGCCGCTCCCCGACCTCAAGGGGAACACGTGATCGCCCACCATCAGATACAGATCATAGGACGCAGTGTCACACACCTGTGCCCGCACGAACGGTGGCATCTCCCGCTCCGTCGGATCCGTGTCACCACACCAGGTGACCAAGGAAATCGCGTTCTGCCAATGAATCTCGCCGGCCGACTTCTCGTGGGCAAGATGCACCACTTCCTGGAGCTCAGCGGTGCGGGAACCCGTGTAGGTGGCGACGAACGAATCCCCGATCAGCGATCGTAGGCCCTGGACGTAGTCCCAAGCCCAACGACCCGGACGGTTCACCGTGTGGGACGCCATGCCTGCCAAGGACCACAGGGCGGCGAAGTACTCCTGGGATGCGAATCGCTCTTCTTCGACATCGATGATCGGTCGAAGGGCTCCGGCGTGCCTCACCCACACACAGGTGTCGGTGGACGTCAAACGCTGGCCATCCACGAAGCAGACCCATCGGGGATCACGGGCGTGCTCGTACGCAAGAGCCAAGGACATGTCTCGAAGATCGCTCACGAGCGCGCAAGAGACATTGCTTTTCGAACAATGCTCCTTGAAGGCCTGGGCGCCGTCGTCATGCGGAGGAGCAAAAACCAGGATCGACCGCATCACATCATTGGGCGCATGAATTGCTCCACGGCGCTTATCTCACCCGGAAGCACGACTGCGTCGATCGGGCTGAGAATCTCAGGGTCGCTGGCCTCCTTGCCCTCGCTGTCCTTCTCGCTCGATTCCTTACCCGTCTCGTTCCCGTCGGAGCCGCCTTCCTTTCCATCGGAATGACAGCCGTCCGCGGCAAGGGACAGGGCGTTGGCGATGGCGTCATCGATCGTGAGCGCTGACAACCTGAAGTCGCCAAGGACGTCCGGGCGGGCATTCTCAACGATGAAGAACTTTTCCCTCGCCACACGAATCACCCCTCCGCCTTGCGCTCGGCCAGCAGATCGCCGATGTTGACGCCATTGATGACGAGGCCGGAAACGTCACTCGCCTCTATCACGACATTGTTGAAGCTGCACTTCAACATCCGACTGTCATCGAACGAAACCTGTGCGAACGTGTCGCTTCGGAGGGAGGTGTCGATGAACTCGCAGTCGCTGAAACTCGACCGTACGAAGCGACTGCCGTCCAGAATTGAACCCACCCACGCCGTCTGCTGCGAATTGGCGCCTTGATAGAGCACGTTTGATCTTGGCGAGTCAGCCTCTGCCATAATTCCCCTCCCGGCAGTCGACGCTACACAGGACGATAACCCGGATGCCGGGCCTCCACAAGAGGCGCTTTCATGAACTGCATCCGCGCACGATTGGGAAGATCGGAGAGGATGCGAGTAAAGATCTACAGCCGAACGGATCTGGATCTCGCGCGTCTTAAGGCCGGCAGGGAGGAGGCGTCCGCCATGGATTGTGCTTGCACAATGATGCTCATCAGCGGCACCTTCAGTGCCTTGTTCGCGCGACTGGATGTTTTTGCTACAAGATATTCTGACCGCAGGTCAAACAATGGCGGACTCCGCAGGCATCCACCGGGTGATCCTAGCCGTTGAGGCCCTCAGGAATGGGCCCGGAGTGAGGCGCTCTTCCGCCGTCCAACGGTCCGGCGGTGTCGAAGGTGTGCGCCCTGCCGGAGCTCGGAGGCGATGTCGTACGACGCCGCCGCAGTCGGTCCTGGGGAAGGGTCTATAGGGGATTCGTGTTGTGGGAGAGGCGGATGCGCAGGGCCTCGATGATCAGGTCGAGGGTGAAGTTGAAGGCGACGTCGGCGCGGGGGACGCCTGGCGGCGCAGTACGGACTACGCGGGCAAGTGTCGCTGCCTGGGCGAGCGCTTCGGCTGGGTAGAGGTCTTCCGGGGAGACCAGGTCCAGGCTTGCGCCGATCGTCACTATGTCAAGCATGGCTATCGCGAGCATGACGTCGCGATCGGTGAAGCCCGCGCGGGACAGGACGATGGCCACGTTCTCCAGCGTGGTGATCGTGGCGTCAAGGTCGGCGGGGGACGTTGCCAGCAGGGGGATGACCCACGGGTGCTTGGCCATCGAGGCCCGCTGGGCGGAGGCGACGTGCCGGATCACATCCGCCCAGTCGGCGGTGACGTCGACGCGGACCGCCAGTGCCTCGTGCAGCCGCTGCCGGATCAGCTCGATGATCTCGGCCCGCCCGCTCACGTGGTTGTAGAGCGAGGACTGGCGGACATTGAGCCGCCTCGCCAGATCGGGCACGGTGAAGCCGCCGGTCTCGCTGGTCATCTCCAATGCGGCGGTCGCAATGATCTCCCGTGAAAGAAGTGCCTTGCGCGGGCGCGGCATCCCGTGGTCCCTTCCGGATTGCTTTCCATGGTGGCGGCCGACGCGATAAACGAACGTCATTCGGTTGGCGCCTTGACAGCTGTAAATCCTGGTAGACACCATACCGGAGAAACGAATCCGGATTCGTTTGCCGTGTTCGGCTTCCACGAGAGGACTCCGGTGGACCATTCCCCTTGGTGGCACGGTGCCACGCTTTACCACGTCTACGTCCGCTCGTTCCAGGACGGCGAAGGGGACGGCTATGGAGATCTCCAAGGTCTCATCGGACGTCTCGACTACCTCCAGTGGCTCGGAGTCGACGCCCTCTGGCTCTCTCCCACGATGCCGTCTCCCAACCACGACTGGGGCTATGACGTCTCCGACTACCGTGGCGTCCATCCAGAGCTGGGTACGCTGGACGACTTGGACGTTCTCATCGCCCAGGCGTGGGAGCGCGGGATGCGCGTCATACTCGACCTCATCCCGAACCACACCAGCAGCGAGCATCCGTGGTTCGTCGAAGCCCGTTCCGACCCGGGCTCGCCGTACCGCGACTACTACGTGTGGGCGCCGCCCAAGAGCGACGGGTCGCTGCCGAACAACTGGGTCGACGACACCGGCGAACCGGCGTGGACATGGGACGAGAAGAGCGGCGAATACTACTTCCACAATTTCCTCCCCGAACAGCCGGACCTCAATTGGTGGAATCCGGCGGTGCATGCCGAATTCGCCGCCATCATGGACTTCTGGTTCGACCGCGGGATCGCCGGATTCCGGATCGACGTGGCGAATGGGCTGTACAAGGACGCGCTGCTCCGGGACAACCCCACGCACGACGGCGCCCACATCTACGGCACCGAGGTCCAGGGACGATACGGGATACAGCACCTGTACAACTTCAACCAGCCGGAAGTGCACGACGTCTACCGGGAATGGCGCCGGCGTGCGGAGAGCCGGGTGGAGACGCCGTTGCTCCTCGGTGAGACGTGGGTGGCGCGGGTCGACGAGCTCGTGCCGTATTTCGGGGACGACGACGAGCTGCATCTGGGGTTCAACTTTCCGTTCATCTTCGCGCCGTTCGAGGCGCCGGCCCTTTCGCGGGTGGTGGCGGAGTCTCTGGCCTCCTTCCCCGAGGGGACGTGTCCGATCTGGGCCGGCTCGAACCATGACCTGCCGCGCATGGCGACGCGATGGGCGGCCGGAGACAACCGCAAGACCCGCCTGGCGCACACCCTCATGGCGACCCTTCCCGGGACCTACGCGCTCTACTACGGCGACGAGCTGGGAATGGTGGACAGCGACATTCCGGCCCGGTTGCACCGTGATCCGCTCACGGCCGGCGGCCGGAACGGGCAGTGGCCGCGGGACAACGCGCGTGCCCCCATGCGCTGGGACCGCACTGTCGGCGCGGGGTTCACGACCGGCACACCTTGGCTTCCGCTGCCCGACGACGAGAGCGTCAACGTGGCTGAGCAGCGGGCCGACTCTGCATCGACTCTCGCTCTCGTCCGCGCGCTCGTGCTGCTCCGCCGGGAAGCCTTCGCCGGCGGCATCGCCGGCTACCGCGAGGTAGAGGTGAGCGCTTCGCGATGGATCTACACCTGCGGCCCGCTGACGGTGGCGGCCAACTTCTCCGCCGAGCCGCAGCGGCTGACGCTGACCGGTGAGCCGCTGCTGTCGAGTGCCACGGTGCGCGAGAGCCTGCCCGAGACCGGCACGAACCCGACGCTGCGCCCCTGGGAAGCGGTCGTCCTGCGGACCGCGGGATGACCCGGCGAGGAACGAGGAGGAGATGGACGTGAGGGCGCGGCGTGGGCTGTCCGCCGCAGCGGGCGCGCTTATCCTTGCGGTCACCGGCTGTGCGACGCCGGACAGCAGGCTCGATGCGGCGCGGCAGCACTTGTCGGGCCGCGGGCCGATCACGTACGTCCAGGCGTCGGACGTGGCCGGGGCCGCGACCAAACAGGTCATCGAGACGTGGAACCTGCGTCATCCGGACCAGCGGGTCACGCTCAGGCAGTTCAGTGACGTCGACGAACTGCACGACAATCTTGTGCGTCACTTCAAGGCCGAGGACGCGAACTACGACGTCCTCGGCGCCGATATCGTGACGATCGCGGAGTACGCGGCGCACCGCTGGCTGCAGCCCTTCGAGGGCGACTACACCTTCGACACGTCGCCGCTGCTGGAGCAGACGGTCACGACCGCGCGGTATCAGGGCACTCTCTACGCCGCGCCGTTCATGACGGACGCCGGCCTGCTCTACTACCGCAAGGACCTGGTACCGCGTCCGCCTCGGACGTGGAAGGAGCTGCTGAAGTACTGCGAGATCGCCCGGGAACGGCGCATGGGCTGCTACGCCGGGCAGTTCGCCAAGTACGAGGGCCTCACCGTCAACGTAGCGGAGGCCGTCGCCGCCGCGGGCGGCAGCTTCGTCAAAGCCGACGGCACGACCCCGTCGGCCGACACCCCGGCCGTCCGCAAGGGCCTGTCCCTACTCGTCGACGCCTATCGCGCCGGCGACATCCCGCAAGAAGCGATCACCTACCAGGAGGAAGACAGCCGCCAGGCGTTCGAAGCCGGCAAACTACTGTTCCTGCGCAACTGGTCCTACGTGTATCCGCTGGCCGAGAGCGACGGCGGCTCCGTGGTGAAGGGCAAGTTCGGGGTGGCCATGCTTCCGGGGGTCGACGGGCCCGGGCGGGCGGTGCTCGGCGGTCAGGACAACGCGGTGAACGTCTACTCCAAGCGCAAGGCGACCGCCCGAGACTTCCTCATTTACCTGCAGTCTCCGGACGTGCAGCGGAAACTGCTCATCGAGCAGGGCCAGCCTCCCGTCGTCAAGAGCCTCTACCGCGACAGGTCGCTGCTCGACGATCCCGCGCTCGGCTACCTGGGCGCGCTCGAACGGAGCATCGCCACCGCGGCCGAGCGGCCTGTCACGCCGTTCTATCCGGCTGTGACCCAGGCCATCAGCGAGAACGCCTACGCGGCCATCAAGGGCGAGAAGCCGGTCGACAAGGCCGTCGAAGACATCCAGGCGGCGATCCTCGCCGCGACCAGCGAGCAGTGACGCACGCCAGACGGGAACGTTCCATGTCCAAACCGTCCGAAACGACAGCGCAGAGCCGCAGCAGGCTCGGCGCGCTACTGGTCTCACCGGCACTCGTCTTGCTCGCCGCCGTCATCGGTTACCCGATCGTCGCCGCGCTGGTCACCTCGTTCCGCACCGATCCGACCCTGCGGGACGGGTTCTTCACCACCGGCGGGGAGTTCGCGGGATTCTCCAACTACCTGCACTGGCTGGGGCAGCAGTGCGGCGACACGTCCTGTCCGCCGGGGACGCTCGGTGACCAGTTCTGGACCTCGGTCCTGGTCACGCTGTTCTTCACGGTGGTCACGGTGTCTCTTGAGGTCGTCCTCGGTCTCCTGATGGCCGTCGTCATGAACCAGGCGTTCGCCGGACGCGGTTTCCTCCGCGCCGTCGTCCTGGTGCCCTGGGCGATCCCGACGGCCGTCACCGCGAAGCTCTGGTTCTTCATGTTCGCCTACGACGGCATCGTCAACCGAGCCCTCGGCACCCATATCCTGTGGACGGACGGTGCCTGGTCAGCACGGGTGGCTGTCATCATCAGCGACGTGTGGAAGACGACGCCGTTCGTCGCGCTGCTGTTGCTCGCCGGTATGTCGGGCATTCCCGGTGCGCTCTACGAGGCCGCCCGCATCGACGGCGCCTCCACGTTCCAGCGCTTCCTGCGGATCACCCTGCCGCTGATACGGCCGGCGCTGCTGGTCGCCATCGTGTTCCGCGTGCTGGACGTCCTGCGCATCTACGACCTGCCGGCGATCCTCACTCAAGGCGGTGGCGGTGATGGGCACGCGACCACGACGCTGTCGATTCTCACGGTCCGGCAGATCCAGCAAGGCTACGGCGGCGCGTCAGCCCTCTCCACGCTGACTTTCGTGCTCATCTTCGGTGTCGCTCTGGCGCTTGTCCGGGTGTTCCGGGTCAACCTCGTCCAGTCCGAACAGCATGGGATGTCCTAGTGATGACGACAGCCGAATTCTCGAAACACACGTGGAAGACGCGCCTTCGGCGGACGCGGCGGCCACTGTGGCTGTACGCCGGCGCGGCCGTCATCGTGCTCTGGTGCCTGGGCCCCTTCTACTGGATGGTGGTCACCGCGTTCCGGGACGTCGGCCACACCTTCGACGCCACCCCGTGGCCGGCGCACCCGACGCTGGACAACTTCCGGGCGGCGTTCGACACGAGCGGAGGCGACCACTTCGGACGGGCGCTGCTCAATAGCATGGTTGTCGCGTGCGCGTCGACCGCGCTGGCTCTGCTCATCGGGGGCCCGGCGGCGTACGCGCTGGTACGGCTGCCGATGCGCGGCAAACCGAAGATCTTGGCGGCCGTGCTGTGCGCGTCGATGTTCCCCGGCGTCGCCATCCTGACCCCGATGTTCCAGCTGTTCACCGACATCCGATGGCTGGGGACGTACCAGGCGCTCATCGTCCCCAACATCTCCTTCGCCCTGCCCCTGGCCCTCTGGATTCTCACCAGCTTCTTCGCCGCGATGCCCTGGGAGTTGGAGAAGGCGGCGCTCGCGGACGGCGCGACCCCGGCCCAGGCGTTCCGCAAGGTCCTGCTCCCGCTCGCGGCGGCCGGTCTGTTCACCACTGCGATCATCGTGTTCTTCTCCGCCTGGGATGAGTATCTGCTGTCCAGCCTGCTGTCGAACGGGAACCCCGACGTCGCGCCGGTGACCGTGGCGATCGCCAACTTCGCCGGTTCCCAGCCGCACCAGATCCCCTATACGGCGATCATGGCGGCCGGGGCCATCGTGACGCTCCCCCTCATCGCCGCCGTCCTCGTGTTCCAGCGGCGCATCGTCACCGGCCTCACCGCGGGCGCCTTCAAGTAGGACACACGAGCCGGTCAGGCGAGCGGAGGGCGAACAGCCCGGAAGGGCTTGGCCGGGTCCGCCCGCAGGCGAGATCGTGAAGGTGCCCCGGTTCGATGGACAAGCGTCGGCGGCTCAGGAGCGCGGCCTGCAGGCGTGACCAGAACGACTCCATCAGGTCGTGCCACCGAACGTGCGTCGCCCGTCGGCCGTCCGCGATCGCCGTGCCCAGCCTCGCGCTCGTCACCGTCCCGCGGACCGTCGTCTGGTTCACGCCGGTGCCCCTGATCAAGCTCCTGCTCTCCTGGCTGGAGCCCGGGGGAGGGGCCTCAGGCGTACCAGTCCGCGGCGATCTCGTGGAGTGCGTTGCCCTTCCCGCGGGTGGACACGCCCAAGGTGAGGACGGCCGAGATGCTCTGCGGGTCGTTGAGCAGGCAGAAGACGTGGAATGAACCGCCGTCCGCGGTGCGGAACCCGTACGGGCGGCTGTAGGACTGGTAACCCATGTACGCGCCCTCGGAGACCGTGCGGTAGGCGCGCCTGCTGTAGTTGTCCTCGGCCAGCCGGTAGCCGTTCCGGCCCTCCTGGTCGTGCCTGTCGTAATCCCAGAACACCATGTACTCCTGGGCGACCTGCTTGCCGATGCGGGCCGGCATGGCGGTGACGTAGCCCTCGGCGTCCCGCCGCGGCTCGGGCACCCGCTGACCCTGGTGCAACGGGCTCTTGGCCGCGAGCTTGAACGCTCCGCCCTCGGGGCGCCAGAACGCCAGAATGTGCGGGCGGTCCTGGCCCGCGTACGTGGCCTGGAGGAGGAACCACTGTCCGTCAGGAATCGTCTGCTCGCGGGGGACGTAGTAGACATGCCCGGTCAGGCGGATCGCTTCGCGCTTCTTCCTCCTGTCGCCGTCCTTCACGGCCCACCGGTCGATCACCGCTTCATGCCTGGTGCCGTCCCAGAACAGTCTGTCGATCGCGGATGAATCGTCCCACCAGTCGCGGTCCTTGACCGTCCGGTTGTGGTCAGCCAGCCAGTTCGCGGCGCCCCGCTTGGCGTCTGCGATCGTGAGGCCGGTGGCGACCGGTGACGTCGATGGCGTGACCGGGGACGACCCGCGGGCGAAGGCGGTCGGCCGAGCCTGCTCGGTGGGCGGCGTGAGAGGCGGCAGCCCGCAGCCCGCAGTGGTCACCGCCAGGAGGGCAAGGGCGATGAGGGACGTTGTGCGCACGGTTGCTGATGCTTTCGGGTAGAGCGATGCCGCGGGTCAGCTTTGACCGGGATCGGCGGAGGGCGACGCGGGGGCGCCGGCGACCTCGAAGGGGGGAATCGACCCGGCCGAGGCGCTGATCAGAGATCACCTAGTGTTCCCACGTCGTGTCCGGCGATGTCGCCACCATGCCGTCACCGCGCCTCCGTCCTGGCCAGCGGAACACACTATCAGGGTGCTGACCTGGGTGGCGGCCGGCCCCGGGGCACTCACGCGGGCCGAACGCCGGCTCCGCCATGACGGGGCCGCCCGCCGACCTCGTCGAGGTCTTCGCCCAGCCGGTTCCAGCGCTGACGATCTGTGAGCTGCCCGGCGTGCCGTACCTGCGGGAGCTCGCGCTCGCGAAGCGGGCCAAGCCGACCGCGACCTGCGCAGCGACCTGGTCAGCAGCGGCGACCTGACCGACGAGGAGCTCGGCGGGGTGGTCGCCGCCACCGGTATGCGCGGCGTGCTGAGGACGTGGAGCTCGGCGGCAGGCAACTCAAGGCGGGCGACACGGTCGTCATCGCGATCAACGCCGCCAACAGGGATCCGGCCAGGTTCTCCGACCCCCACGTGCTCGATCTGCGCCGCTCAGCCGCCGGGCATCCGGCCTTCGGCCACGGTAGCTAGCCCACGACGTCGTACGTGTATCCGGTGCTGAGGCGGTAGGGGTAGGAGCCGCGGCAGACGGCCGAGGACAGCTGGCGCGGGCCCTGCGCCAGACCTCCATAGATGCGTGTGCGGTCGGAGTCGGTGTTGTTCTTCTTGTAGCACCAGGTACTGACCTGGAACTTCCAGGTCGTCGTGCACTTGAGAGTGACCAGGCCGTACTTGCCGGTCTTGTTGCTGGTGGCAGAGCAGGACGCGGCGCTGCCGCTCCGTGCGGTGGCGCCGGCCGGCGCGGCGGTCACGCCGGCGGCCAGGGCGACGGATACGGCGAGGAGTCCAAGGGCGCGAAGGCGGGTCATCTGATCTCCAGACGGTGATGGACCGGATCGGGACAGACACCATCGAATCCCAGAGCTCTATGAAAAACCTATGAGCTCGCTATCCCGTGCCCGGCCTGTCCCGTCGCGGGCAGGTGCCGGCGGCCGGCTGAGGTGAGCTCTCCGGCCCCGCCTTGTGCACCGGATGCCGGCCGGGAGCGTACGCGGAGGACTGCATCGTGAACAGGCCGGCGTAGGTCCGGCCGGCCGCCATCAAGGTGGCGTGATCGCCGACCTCGGCCACCCGGCCCTCGTCGAGGACCACGATGAGGTCGGCCATGCGGACGGTGGACAGGCGGTGCGAGACGAACACGGTGATCGCGCCCACCGACCGGCCGACGCGCCTGGCCTGCGCGGCGTACCGTTCGAACACGGCGTCCTCGGCCTCCGGGTCGAGGGCCGAGCCGGGCTCGTCCAGGACGAGCAGCAGGGGGGTCTCCCGCATGAACGCGCGGCCCAGGGCGAGCTTCTGCCATTGACCGCCGGAGAGTTCGACGCCGTCGGCGTACGACCTTCCCATCTGGCTGCTCAGGCCGTGCGGGAGGAGGGCGACGACGTCGGACGCGGCGGCGCGTTCCAGAGCCGCGGCCACCACGGCATCATCGGCGATCCTC
The DNA here is from genome assembly GCF_055586745.1 of Nonomuraea sp. NPDC049378. Taxonomy (NCBI): domain Bacteria; kingdom Bacillati; phylum Actinomycetota; class Actinomycetes; order Streptosporangiales; family Streptosporangiaceae; genus Nonomuraea; species Nonomuraea sp. NPDC049378. Next base: position 174,809 of record NZ_JBVJHP010000012.1, on the reverse strand, counting down.
GGCAGGTCGCCCAGGCCGACCGCCTGCCGGGCCGTCAGCTCGTACCGGACGAAGTCCTGGAAGCCGGCCGAGACGCGCAGCCGCCACGGATCGGGCGCCACCTGCCGCTGGTCGACGCCGTCGAGCAGGATCCGGCCGCGGGTGGGCTGGTAGAGCCCGCACAGGAGCTTGACCAGGGTGGACTTGCCGGCGCCGTTCTCGCCCACCACGGCCACGGTGGCGCCGGCCGGGAGGACCAGCCGGACGTCCGTCAGCACCGGCCTGGTCGTGCCGGGATAGGCGAAGCTCACGTCCTCCAGGGTGATCCCCCGATCGAGCCGGTCCGGTGGGCCGTGACCGCCGGCCGCCGCCGGCTGTCCTCCGACCGTTGCCTGCTCTGCGAGGGCGGCTGCCAGGTCGGCCAGCCGCCGGTGCGCGGTGGCCATCCTGTGCAGGTCCTGCATCAGCCGGACGGCGGTGGTGACCTGCTGGTTGACCTGTACGGCCAGCACCACGACCAGGACGACGCCACCCGCCGAGGCGCCCCCGGAAACCGCGCTCCTGACGGCGACGAGCACCGCGCCCGTGTACCCCGCCGCGAACGTCACCAGTCCGGCGGCACGGACCACCGTGGCGGTGAGCTGCCCTCGCCACAGGCGCCGGGTGGCGGTCGCCCACAGCCGGGCGTGGCGGTCGCGCAACTCCTCTCCCAGCGCCGAGACCCGCAGCTCGCCACCGTGGCGGGCCGTGGCCGTCAGGCGGAACAGATTGAGCGCGATGCGGGTCGGCTCGGCCGAATCCTGCCGGGCGCGGTCCAGGGCCCGGTCGGCGACGCGTCCGGCGACCAGCGGCGGCACCACGGCGAGCGGGAGCAGCAGGAGCAGCGCGCTCACCCGGGCCAGCAGGATCCCGGTGCAGGCCATGGCGATCGCGAGGCCGGCGGCGTTGACGATCGCGCCGAGACCGGTGTGGAAGCGGCGGCTCTCCCGCTGCAGCACGGTGAACGTGTCCGCGTGTTCGGGCCGGTCGTGGTGGGCGGTCCCGGGCGTCCCGTTGGACAGCGCCGCCAGCCGCAGGTCGAAGTCGATCTCGGCGAGTTCGGACAGCTCGAAGTACGCGATGTGCGCGAAGTGGCCGAAGGTCAGCGACACGATGGCGAGAACGGCGACGCCGGCTCCGGCGAGCGCCGCGGCACCGGACCGGCCGGCGAGCACGTCGTCGGTCATCCGGCCCAGGCAGGCGGCCAGGAGCGGAGCGGCCGCCGCGCCGGCGAGCACCAGGGCGAACGCGGTCGCGGTCTTGCCGCGGTCCGCCCGCCAGGCGCCGCAGACCAGGTGCCGCACCGTCCGGAAGACCTCTCTCACGTCGGGTCCCCGGTGCACTCGGCGAAGCGGTGGGCCTGCAGGCGGAACAGGTACGCGTACCGGCCGTCGAGCGCCATCAGCTCGTCATGGCTGCCCTGCTCGACGCGGCGGCCGTCGGCGAGAACGACGATGAGGTCGGCCCGGCGTACGGTGGCGAACCGGTGCGAGATCAGCACAGTGGTCGCACCCTGGGTGAGCTCGGCGAACTCGTCGAAGAACCGGGCCTCGGCGCGGACGTCCAGGCTCGCGGTGGGCTCGTCCAGGACGATGACCGGTGAGCCGTGCCGCAGCGCGAACAGCGTGCGGGCCAGGGCGATCCGCTGCCACTGCCCGCCCGACAGGTCCCCGCCGCCCGACAGGTGCCGGGCCAGCGGCACGTCCAGGCCGCCGGGCACCGCGTCCAGCATGGCGGACACGCCTGCGGTTCGCGCGGCGGCCTCGATCCCGGCCCGGTCGCCCAGCGCGTCGACCGCGCCGAAGCCGATGTTCTCCGCCGCGGACACCTCGTACCGGGCGAAGTCCTGGAAGACCACGCTCAGTTTCCGGCGCCAGGCCGCCACCGGATAGGACGCGATGTCGGTGCCGTCGGCGCGGATCGTGCCGCTGTCGGGGTCGTACAGCCGGCACAACAACTTCACCAGCGTGGACTTCCCCGCGCCGTTCATGCCGACGATGGCGGTGCACCGGCCGGCCGGGATCGTCAGGTCCAGGCCGTCGAACACGAGCCCCGGCCCTCCCGGATAGCCGAAGCGGACCTGGTCGAACCGGATGGCCTGCACCGGATCCGGCACCGCCCCGGCCGCGGTCACCGTCCCCGGGCCGGCCGGGTACGCGTCGAGCCGGGCGACGAGGCGCTCGACGGCGTCGTGCGCCCGCAGGCCGACCTCGGTCTGCAGGTCCGCCTCGGAGTAGTGCTCGCCGAGCCGCACCGCGCCCAGGGCCGCCTGCACGACGATCAGGAAACCGACCAGGGTGAGCCGGTCCGCCGCCGTCGTCCCGACCGCCCAGAACACGGCGACGGTGACGGCGACGCCCGCGGCCGTGAACCAGACGAAGGGCCACACGTACGCGCGCCGCCGGGCCGCCCACAGGGGCCGCAGCCACGCGCGGTAGGCGTCCTCCAGCAGGCCGGACAACCACCCGATGAGCCCGAACACCCGGATCTCCTTGCCGGCGGCGGGCTCGATCACGAGCCGGCGAAGGTAGTCGATCCGCCGTTCCTCGTCCGCCAGCGCGACCCGCGCCTGCGCGTAGCGGCGCAGCCCGCCCCGCTGCCCGTGGCGGAACAGAAGCACCACCCCGGCCAGCCCGAGCGCGGCCCACCAGGAGAACACCGTGCCGATGGCCACGAGGCAGCAGCACAACTCGGTTGCGCGAGCGAGCAGGGCGAGCGCTCCGGCGCAGGCCTGCCCCGGGCTCTGGACCCCGTACTCCAGTTCCCGCGACGCCAGCCGCAGCGCGTCGAGAACCCGCTGATCCTCCAGGGCCGCGATGCCCCGGGGGCGAAGGGCGGCCGCCATCAGCCGGTCGTACATGAGGCCGTCCACCCGGCGCGCCGCGAGCTCACCCAGCGATTCCTGCAGCGGAGAGAGGACCTCGCGCAGCAGGAACGCAGCCGTGGCGACCGCGAACGCGGCCGGCAACCGGTCGAACGCGGGTGACCCGGTGCCGCCGGACATAGGGCCGGACACTGCTGCGGGCACCTCCGCCAGCAGGTGGCCGGCGGCGACGACGAAGACGACGGGCAGCGCGCCGAGCGCCAGGTTCACCGGCACCATCACCGACAGCAGCGCCGGCCCCACGCGCGGCACCAGCCGGACGACCCGCCACTGCGAACCCGGGTGCGGCGCCCCGCTCACGCCTTCCCGGCCAGGTAGTCCGCGCATGACGGCACGTCGAGGAAGCGGGCGACGTCGTTGAGGTTGAACGGGTTGATGGTCGGCAGCGGCAGGAGGAGCCGGGTGAGTGGCGTGCCGTACTTGTCGGCGATGTAGCGGTAGTTGAGGGCGCAGCTCGCGATGTTGTCGTCCGCCTTCTTCTCGTGCGGGTAGTGGATGGAGCTCGCCTGCCGGTTCAGGACGAACCGGGCTCCGTCGCGGTGCAGCCGGTAGGCGAGGTCGATGTCCTCCCCGCCCCAGGTGCGGAAGGCCTCGTCGAACGCCCCGACCGAGCGCAACTGGGCCGTCCGGGCCGAGGCGTTGCAGTTCCAGTACACCGTCCAGGGCGCGGGCAGGTCGCCGATCCTGTCGTCGTGCCGGACGTAGAACTCCTCCCGGAGATCCAGCCGCCCGTCCTCGGCGAGCCGGACGATGCTGGCGTCGGGGTCGGTGACGTCGACCCTCCGCTCGATGCGCTCGGCGTCCTCGTTGTCCAGGTTGAAGCCGTAGACGTACCCCACGACGGCCGTCGGGCCTGGAGCGGAGGCGTGGCTGTCGAGATGGGCGCTGAGACAGCGGGAGTGGGCCAGTACCCCTGAGTCGATGAAGACGCAGATGTCGGCGGTCGCGTGTGCTATCCCTACGTTGCGGGCGGCGGCGAGCCGGTAGCCCTGGTCCTCCTGGTAGTGGTAGGTCACCGCGAGCCGGTCGCGGTACCGCTCGACGACCGCGGCCGTGCCGTCGCTGGATCCGTCGTCCACGACCACCACCTCGAACCGGTCGGCCGGCAGGTCCTGGCGGGTCAGCGCGTGCAGGGTCCAGTCGAGCAGGCGGGCGCGGTTGTACGTGGGGATGATCACAGAACACGTGAGGGAGTGGTCCATGGCTGTCCGTCCTTGATCGGTTCGGGGATCGCGGCGCTGATCGCCGTGACGAAGCGGTCGACGCGGGTACGGGTCACGCCCGGGGTGCAGACGATGTGGCTGATCCCGCGGACCACCGGAAGCGCCCACGTCTCGAGGACGGTGTGATGGGGCGTCGGGAACACCACCGTGCGGGCACGGCGGTGCGCGCGCCACGCCGGCCACCCGGCGGCGGCGAGCCGGCGCTGGGCGTACTCGGCGGTGGCCTGCCCGGCCTGTGCCAGCTCCCGCAGGCCGCTGATCCCACGTTCCTTGAGGAGGTACCAGAGGATCAGGGCGGCATGCCCGTTGCGGGAGCTGGTCAGCGAGTCGGAGGCGCCGCACAGCAGGTCCGAGGCGCTCGGGCTCCGCCCGGGGTCGATCCTGGTCAGGACGACTCCGCAGGGGAACGGCGCGCCGAGGAACTTGTGGCCGCTGATCGACAGGCTGTCGGCCCCCTGGGCGTGCAGCCCGAACACGGGACGGCCCTCGGCGTGCAGCGCCAGCGGGATGCCCGACATGGCGGCGTCGGCGTGGAGATGGGACTGCTTGCCGGCGGCCGACAGCGTGACCCGGATGCTTCGCACGTCGTCCACGGCCTCGGTCAGCGTGGTGCCGATCGTGACCACCACGATCGCCGACGGGTGCGGGTCGGCCACGAGCCGCCGCATGAGGGCGGTGTAGTTCATCTCGCCCTGGATGTCGGTCGGCACGGCGACGTTCTCCATGCGCAGCATGCCGGCGCTGCGGGCCACGCAGGGGTGCGCCGCCCTGGAGTGGTAGACCTTCGCCCCTGGATGCGCCGCCCGCGCGAGCCACAGGCCGTGCAGGACGCCTTCGCTGCCCCCAGAGGTCACGTGGCCCCACCGCCGGGCCGGGCCGGCGCCGAACAGGTCGGCCAGGTCCTCGACGAGCTCGCGTTCGAGGTCCTTGGTGTGCCAGGGAAAGACCGGGTCGACCTCGGGGTCGCCGTAGTTGTTGAGCTCATGCGACAGGAAGGGCACGAGCGACTGGGGAAAGGCGGCCGACCAGCCCGGGAAGCCGACCTTGTGGCGTTCGGCGGCGGCGAGCCGGCGCAACCGGTCGGCGACCGTGTCCGCGAGCGGGTCGCTGCTGCTCAGGGTGGTCACCGGGGGCCCTTCGGGCGGAGCGCGGCCTGCTCGCGCACGGGGCTCGACGCGGCCACGAGGCCGGCCACCGCACCGAACGGGTCGAACTCGGCGATCTCCGCGCGCAGCCGCCCGGCCGCCGCGCGGTAGCGGGCGTCGCCGAGCACGGTGGTGACCGCCCGACGGACCTGCTCCGGCCGGGGGCGCCCGGTACGCAGGTCGAGTCCCGCGCCGCTCCACTGCACCCGGGCCGCCACCTCGGGCTTGTCCTCCGTGTCGCCGGCGACGACCAGCGGCACCCCGTTCCGCAACGCGGCATGCACGCCGCCGTAGCCGCCGTTGGTGACCAGGACGCTCGCCGGCGGCAGCAGCCGGTCGAACGGCACGTAGCCGGCGATGACGGCGTTGCCGGGGATCTCGGGGAGCAGGCGAGCGAAGTCCTCCGGGCCGTCAGGGCGGGCCGTCGCCGCGACGACCGTGACGTCGGTGGCGGCGAGCCCTCGCACCGTCGGCAGGATCAACTCCGAAAGGTCCTCGTTGGCCAGCGTGCCCTGGGTCACCGCCACGACCGGGCGGCCCGCCGCGGCGGACTCGGGCCACCACTCCGGCGTCACGTAGGAGTCGCTCGACGGTTGCGGCAGCGCCCCGACGCACCGGAACGAATCGGGCGCGTCCGAACGCGGGTACTCGAAGCCGGGCACGGTCAGCTGGAGATAGTGATCGGGCCCGGTGACCGCACAGTCGAAGATGAACCCGGGCAGGTCACAGCCGATGGCCCCGAAGACGCTCGCGACGTCCTTCTGCAGGCCCGCGTACGCGTCGAGCGTCTCGGCGTTGAGCCGGCGGTTCCGCGCACGTCCCTCGGGGCCGCCGAGATACGGAATCCCGGGCCCGAACGGGGGAACGTCGTCGCTCAGCAGCATGGGGGGAAGGACGCCGAGGCAGATCGTCGTCGGCCGGATGGCGCTCGGCGGTCGCAGGGACACCGGCAGGGCGCCGAGGAAGACGGTGTCGTGCACGAGCACGCTGGCGGGGAAATGTTCGAGCAGGGCCTGGATCTGACGGTATTGCGCGGCCGCCGCGTCCGCGAACACCCGCTTCCAGAAGAAGGTGTGGTGCTCGTATCCCGTGCCCGCGTCGGCGAATTCTGGAAATGCGGCGGACATGTGCCGGTCGTCGAAGTCCGCTTCCTCGGGGAGCGCTTCAAAACGCGTCCCGCCGGACATCACGGCCTCCTCGAAACGTGAACCCGTGACGAAGAGCACGTCGTGGCCGCGGGTTTGGAGGTTTTTCGCGACCGTGAGCAAGGGGGTTACGTGACCGTGGAAGGGTGTCGCCGCGAACAGGACTTTCGCCATCGGGGCTCCAGGAGTGCGGGGACTTGCGGCACTGGTCGGTGCATCGGGGCAGCGGTTCTCTCCGTCGGCCAGGGGCGTTCGCGCCGCGAGCCCCGGCCCGGTGCCCGAGAAGGGGCGCCGGCCATGCGGGCCGGACGCACGCCATTGCGCCCCGACTCAAGCTGGTTGAGATGCATAACAATGATTGTTAGTCGCGTTTCGAGCGCAATATAATGTCGTGGGAGCGCTCCCGCAAGACCGGATTCCGTCAGGCGGAATAGAGAGCCGGGGGTGATGAGTTGGCGGCGGATGCCGGTTCGCCGCGGACGGATCCGAGATGCGCCGACAGGCGCCCGGTGCGCCAGGTGCGTCGAGACCGCGGTTTCGCGGGACACATCCGGTCCGGTCCGAATACGGTGACTCGTTGACATTCGGCCAAGCCCGTAAGCCTTCGGGGGTCACTTCATGCGCACCGCAGCCGCAGTCCTCTCCTTCGTGCTCGCCATCACCATCCTGCCCGTCCGGCCCGCCACCGCCGCGGTTTCCGCCTCGCCGCTGCCGGGCGGCAAGACCTCCTATGTCGTCTCACAAGGTCATCTGAAGGCCGCCTCCCGGCAGAACTGGGTCCGCCTGGGCAGCTACCGCTTCGCCGCCAACGGCACGGTGAGCGCCGCCCTGTACCTGTGGTGGCAACGTCATCCCAAGGCCAGGCAGCGCACCGGCACCGTCCCCGACCCCAGCTGCACCACCAAGGCGGGCGGTGCCGCGTCGCGGCCCCGCGCCTGCGAGGTGCTCACCGCCGGGGGCTTCACCGGCGGCCCGAGCGAGAAGCGCACGGGGACGTACACCGTGGCGGGCGACGTGCTCACGATCCGGTGGAAGATCGCCCAGACGTGGACGGAGCAGTGGTACGTGCGGCGCTCGCCCGACGGCAGGCTGGCCCGCCTGGACCTCAAGCGGAGCACGCTGGCCACCCACGGGTACGCCTACGGCAGCAACGCCGCGCTCGGGACCCGTCGCGCGATGAGCTCGGTCAAGGCGTTCCGCGGCTCGCTCAGGCAGGACCTGACGAGCTGGGCGAGCGGCAAGCTCGTGAACTCCGCCGATCAGCCGTTCGGCTACTCCGCCTTCCGCGCCTGCACCGGCACCACCTCGTGCCTGACCTACCTGCAGCCGTCCTCGCGCGGCGCGTGCCAGAAGTCCGGCGGCTGCCCCAAGTACGGAGGCGGGACGCGCTCCAACATCAGCTCCATCCAGTACTACCTGACGATGATCTCCAAGTCCGACCGCCGTGACACCCTGTGGCACTGGTGCACCTGCCTGGCGATGGAGCGCCGTGAGTTCTGCTACACCGGCAACTCCCACGTCAAACCGCTCATGCAGATCATCGACGACAGGGGAGCCTTTCGCGGCTGGGTCGGCGCGGAGGCCTCCTTCTCGACCGGCTCCCGGGCCACGGACATGCTGGCGGTGCTGCGCGTCTCCGACTTCCGCTGACCGGTCCGCACCTCGCTGAGCTCCCGGGGCGCGGGCCCGACCTGTGGCGCTACCACGAGCTGTCGCCGGTCAGGGACCGCGGTCGGCGTCTCCCGGGCTGCGGCTGGAGATCACCCGGCGCGAGTGCGTGGCGTCGGGCACGGACCTGCACCTGGTGGATGGTCTGATCAGCGACGCGGGGCGGATGGCCGGCGAGCTGGTCGCGGTGGCGTCCGGCATCAGCGTGCCCAAGCCCTCCGGCGACGGGCACCGCGGTCACGGTCGCCGACGCCGAGCTGCTGGCCGAGCCAAGGGAGCTCGCGGCCCTGGCGGTGGACGCGCACCTGGTCTGACATATTCCCCTCTTTATTGGTAGCTTTAATCTCCTTAGGGCAGAAGGACCGAAGGAGACTTCCGTGACATCCGCGACGACGGACGCCACCCCACGCGACGGAACGAGGGGTGAGCCGCCGCTGCTGCTCGTCGACCGGGTCGCGATCGGCTACCAGCGGCAGGGCCGCCACGTGCCGGCGGTGGCGGAGGCCGGCTTCGAGGTGCGGCGCGGCGAGAAGATCATGTTGCTCGGCCCTTCGGGCTCGGGCAAGTCCACCCTGCTCAAGGCCGTCGGGGGATATCTCCGCCCGACGGCCGGCCGCATCCTCGTCGACGGGCGCGACACCCCGGAGCCAGGCCCGGACCGCGCCTTCGTCTTCCAGGAGTTCGACCAGCTCTTCCCGTGGCGCACGGTGCTCGGCAATGTCGTCCACGCGCTGCGGGTGACAGGCGCCGACCGGCGGCAGGCCCGGCGGCGGGCCGTCGAGCACCTGGAGCTCATGGGGCTGGGGGACGCCCTCGACAGCCATCCCCACCAGCTGTCGGGCGGCATGAAACAGCGCGTCGCGATCGCGCGGGCGCTGGCCATGGACCCCCTGATGCTGCTCATGGACGAACCCTTCGGCGCGCTCGACGCGCAGACCAGGGGACGGCTGCAGCGCGAGCTCGCCGGGATCGCCGCGCGCACCGACGTGACCCTGCTGTTCGTCACCCACAGCATCGACGAGGCCGTGCTGCTCGGCGACCGCGTGGTCGTGCTCGGCGGCCGTCCCTCGCGCGTCGAGGACATCGTCGACGTCTCCGGCCTGCAGCCGGACTCGCCGGGGTTCGCCGAGGCCCGGCGCCGGCTGCGTGCCCTGCTCGCGGAGGAAGGGGAGGACCTTGACGGCGCCGTCTTCGAGTGACGTGCTGGAGCCCGCCAGGAGGGAGCGGCCGGAGCCGGTCGCCCATCGCCGGTCGCCGCGCCTCTGGTCACGCCTGCCGAGCTGGGCCCGCCGGACGATCGTGTTCGTCGCGCTGGTCGGAGCCTGGCAGCTCTACACCTCGCTGTCCGGGGTGAGCCCGTTCGTGTTCTCCGGCCCCTGGGACGTGGCCACGGCGTTCGCCGACGGCTGGGCCGGCGGGGAGATCACCGGTTCCACCCTGACCACCATGAGGCTGCTCGGCGCCGGCGTGGGCATCGGGGTCGTGCTGACCGTCGTCCTCACCGTGCTCGCCGTCACCACGACGATCGGGAACGACGTCCTGACGCTGGTGTCGTCCATGGTCAACCCGCTGCCGTCGGTGGCGATCCTGCCCCTCGCGATGCTCTGGTTCGGGCTGACCGACACTGCGTTGATCTTCGTCACGGCCAACGCCGTGCTGTGGCCGATGACCGTCAACGTCAGCATGGGCCTGCGGACCACGCCCGCCACGCTCGTCATGGTCGGCCGCAACCTGGGCCTGAGCGGCTGGCGGCTGGCCCGCGACGTGATGATGCCGGCCGCGCTGCCGCACGCCATCGCCGGCCTGAAGACCGGCTGGGCGTTCGGCTGGCGCACGATCATCGCGGCGGAGCTGGTGTTCGGGGCCGCCGGCGCCGACGGCGGGCTCGGCTTCTTCATCAACAACTCCCGGTACTACGCCCGGATCCCGGACGTGTTCGCCGGGCTGGTGACGATCGCGTTGATCGGCATCGCGCTCGACCTGGTGTTCAACCTGGTCGAGCGGTACACGGTGACCCGCTGGGGCATGAGGGAGGGCACGGCGTGATCTGGACTCCGCAAGGCTCGCGTACGCCGGCGAACCGGCTCGCACCGCGACGCTACAGCCGCCGCGACGCCCTGCGCGTCGGCGCGGCCGGCGCCGGGCTGGCGGCGCTGGCCGCCGCGTGCGGCGAAGGGGGCGGCTCGGGTGGCTCCGGCGAGGAGATCAACATCTCGCAGGGCTCCGGGATCAGCTACGCCGCGCTCACCATCATGCAGGCCAACGGCTGGCTGGAGAAGGATCTCCCGGGACGTACGATCAACTGGAAGCTCGTCAGCGGCGGCGCGGCCACCCGCGACGGGCTGCTGGCCGGCCAGCTGCACGTCGGCTCCAGCGGCGTCGGCCCCTACCTCATCGGCTGGGACGCCGGCATCCCCTGGAAGATCGTCAGCTCCCTCAACGACATGCCCCTGTGGCTGGTGGCCAAGGACCCGCGCCTGCGCGGGCTGCGGGACTTCGAGCCCACCGACAAGATCGCCGCCGTCTCGCCGGGCTCCATCCAGTCCGTCATGTTGCAGAAGGCCGCGCGGCAGCAGCTCGGCGACGCCCACGCGCTCGACGGGAACATCGTCGCGATGGCCCACCCCGACGCGTTGCAGGCCCTGGTCGGCGGGCAGATCGCGGCCGCCTACACCTCGCCGCCGTTCCAGTTCCAGGCGGTGGAGCAGGGCGCGCGCAAGCTGGTCGACAGCTACGAGCTGTTCGGCCCGCACGGGTTCAACATGATGGTCGCCACCCAGGAGTACGCGGAGCAGAACGGCGACGTGATCGAGGCGGTGCACAGGAACATCGCCCGGGCCAGCGACCTCATCAGGAACTCTCCCGGCGAGGCCGCGCAGATCCTCTCCGAGGCCGAAGGGGGGAAGGTCTCCCCGGCCCGGTACGAGGAGTACCTGACGTTCGACGGCATCGAGTTCACCACGACGCCGCACGCCCTGCTGAAGCTCGGCGCCTTCATGAAGGAGGTCGGCGTCGTCAAGAAGACGCCCGCCGACTGGCGTGACGTGGTCTTCGACACGGTCAGGCAGGAGGACGGCTCCTGAACGTCACCAGGCGCCGCGGACAGGACCGCAGGCGGGGCGTACCGGTGGCGTGCTGCTAGGGTGCGGCGGATGAGCGGACGTGGAGTTCTTGTCACCGGAGCGTCGCGAGGCATCGGACGCGCGATCGCGGCGGCCTTCGCCGCCCAGGGAGATCGGGTCGCGATCCACCACCGCGACTCCGCGAAGGAGGCCCGGAGCCTGCTCGGCGAGCTGCCGGGCCGGGGCCATGTGGTCGTCCAGGCCGACCTGGCCGACCCCGACGGCGTGCGGCGCATGACCGACGAGGCGGCGCGCGCCTTCGGCGGCATCGACGTCCTGGTCAACAACGCCGGGGTCTTCCTCCACCACCCCGTCACCGAGATGTCCTACGAGCAGTGGCAGGACGCCTGGCGGCGGACGCTCGACGTCAACCTGACGGGCGCGGCCAACGCCACCTGGTGCGCGGTCCAGCACATGCCCGCCGGCGGCAGGATCGTCAACGTCTCCTCGCGCGGCGCCTTCCGCGGCGAGCCCGACAGCCCGGCCTACGGCGCGAGCAAGGCGGGGCTGAACGCCTTCGGCCAGTCACTGGCCATCGCGCTCGCCCCGCGGGGCATCGCGGTGGCCTCGGTGGCGCCCGGATTCGTCGAGACGGACATGACGAACGAGCACCTCAAGGCGCCGCGCGGCGACGCGATCAGGTCGCAGAGCCCGTTCGGGCGGGTGGCGCGGCCGGAGGAGATCGCGACGGCCGTGCTGTACCTCGCGTCGCCGTCCGCCGAGTGGGCCAGCGGCACGGTGCTCGATCTGAACGGCGCCTCATACCTTCGCTGACAAGCCACCCAAATCTCATAATCTCCGTTAATCAGGCGGTTATTGTGAATTTCTAGGGACACTTCGGAAACTCGTTTCGAGGGGGACGGCGTGGCCAAGGGGTGCTTGTACGCGCTGGCATCCGGCGCGGGATGCGCGGCGCTCGTCGTGATCGGCTTCGTCGCCTACGTCCACCTCGGATCAGGCGTCCTGCTCCTCGCCCTGCTGATGGCGCCCATCGGCCTGTGCGGACTGGTCGTCGCGCACGACGTCATGAACCACCGGGCCGTCAACGCCGGCGAGCGGCAGCGGCTCGCCCGCGAGCGTGACCGGGTCCGGCGTACCGTCGACCTCGTCACCGACCCCTCCCTCACCGACGTCGAGCGCCTGGCCGTGATCGACTGCTTCGTTCCGAGGCTGGGACGGAACCCGGCGCGGTCGCCGTACCGTGACAGGTTCGTGGCGGTGGACGAGCTGTCCACGCCGTCACGCGCCCTGCTGGAACGGGCCAGAGCGGCCGTCATGTCCGTCTACACCTCCCAGGTCATGCGGCGGCGGCTGCTGGACGACCTGGCCAACGAGACCCTGTTACCGAGGCAGCTCTGGGAGATCGCCATGCTCCTGCGGGTGCAGACGCACCTGCAGGAGGAGCAGGACGAGGCCCGCCAGGGACGCGTCACCCCCGAACTGCTGGCCGTGCTCGAACCCCAGCAGGAGGCCCTGCGCCGCTCCGTCGCGTCGGTGACGGCCAGAGTGGAGAGCCTGGAGCGGTACGCCGGTCGGGTCCAGGAGGCCGACGCCGCCCTGCGGGCCATGGACGCCCTGGGCAACAACCACAAGTACCGGGCCCTGCTGGCCCACACCGACGACACCGAAGGGCTGCGCGAGCTCGAAGCCCAGGGAGACACGCTGCAGGAGACCCTGACCAGGAGCGTCCGCGACGCCATCGAAGCGGGCCAGACCCTCGAGATCACGTGAGCCGGCGTTCCAGCAGGTGCGCTCCCCGGCCCGCCAGCAGCGAGCCGCACCACTCGCGCAGATCCGCCGGGTCGGGCCCGCGCGCCTCGCCCCCGGCCAGCAGGCCGGCCCAGTCGAGCAGGGACTCGGCCAGCATGAGCGGCACCCCACGCCGCTCGTGCACCTCGGCCGCCGCCTCGAAATGTTCGGCGGCCCGCCGCGGATCCCCCATGGCGACGCGCAGGTGCGCCAGATAGTGGTGCCCGCAGTGGTGCGCCACCGTGCCGTGCCCGAACGTCTCGCCGTCGGCGGCCAGCGCGTCGTACAGCTGCCCGGCCAGCTCGGGCCGCCCCAGCCTGGACGCGGCCACGGCCAGGTTGTCGAGAGCGGGCCGGTAGGCCATGTTCCGTGGCGGCTCGGCGCCCTGGTCGGCCAGGATGCGGTCGAGCAGGGGAGCGGCCCCCTCGTCGCCCAGCTCGCACAGGAAGCGCAGCACCGCGTGCACCGGGTCGACGCGCGGCGCCTGGGCGGCCCGCCGCAGCCGGTCGCCCAGCTCCCACAGCCGCCCCTGCAACCGCCGGATCTCGCCGATCTGCTCGGCGTAGATGGCCACGGCCTCCAGGCGGCGGCCGATCTCCGAACCGAGCCGCATGGCGGCCTCCGCCTCGGCCTCCGCCTGCGCCAGGTCGCCCTGCATGAGGGTCAGCCCGGCTCTGGAATAGCCGATCACCCAGTTGAGCTGGGGTTGCGCCAGCCGGCGCGCCAGCTCGTCGGCCTGGTCGAGCAGCGTCGCCGCCCTGGCCGCGTCGCCGCTGTCGAGCACCGGGGGCGTGCGCTGCACGTACGCGTGGAACAGCGCGAGGTCGTCGCCCGTCATGCGGGCGGCCTCCAGCATCTCGTCGCCGTCGCGGTGCCGCTGGTGCAGCGGGTCGGCGGGGATGATCGTCAGGCTGCGCAACCCCAGCACGCCGGCCAGCGTGCGCGGGTCGCCGGACTTGCGGGCCAGCGCCACCGCCTCGTCGCTCAGCGCGAAGCGCCGCTCGCCGTCGGGCGCCCAGATCAGCTCCGAGGCGAGCTGGGCCGCCAGCAGCGCCCTGGTGCTGACGTCGGTGGAGTCGACCAGCCGGCGCGCCTCGGTCAGCAGGGCGATGCGCTGCGTGTCGGGCGCCGCCGAGATGGTGGAGAAGCCGCGGTCGCCGCCGAGCGCGGCCATGACGATCAGGTCGTGGCGCTCGCACTCCCTGGCCAGGTCGGCCGCCCGCACCAGGGTCTGCCTGGCCTCCGGGTCGCCCGCCAGCCACATCGCCCTGCCGCACTCCATGAGCAGCTCCGCGCGCCGCTCCCGCGTCGTGCCGGGGAAGTCGCCGAGCAGGTCGAGCACCCGCTGGTACCACGTGACGGCCTCGCGGTGGGCCAGCCCGGCCAGCGCGTGTTGCGCCGCGCGCACCGCCGCCTCCGCCGCCGCGCGCACCCGGGCGGGGTCGCGGCCGTGTTCGGCGGCGGCCAGCAGGTGAGCGGCCACGACGTACGGCCGGGCCTCCATGGCGCCCGGGTCGGTCCGCGACAGCGCGTCGGCCACCCGGCCGTGCAGCAGCCCGGCGCGCGGCACGGACAGGTTGGCGTAGAGGGCGTTCCTGGTCAGCTCGTGCGTGAAGTGGCAGGAGCCGCCGTCGGACATGCTCACCAGGCCCGCGCCCATCGCCTCCTCGACGGCGGCCACGAACCGCGCCTCGTCGAGGTCGAGCCCGGCCCGCAACTCGGCCGGCTCCATGCGCTCGCCGACGGCCAGCAGGTTGACCAGGTCACGCGCGTCCGGAGGGAGCTGCGCCATGCGGGCCACGGCCATCCTGGACACCGAGTCGGGCACGGCCAGCGCGTCGAGGTCCTTGCCCGCGGCCAGCTCCCTCACCACCTCGCTGACCAGGAACGCGTTGCCGCCCGTGATCCGGTGCAGCCGCTCGGCGTCGCCGCCGGTGCGCAGCTGCGCCAGCGCGTGACCGACCTCGTCGAGGCCGAAGGCGGGGACCGGGATGACCCGGCTTTCCGCGGTCACCTTGTGCAGCTCCGGCATCGCCGACTCGACCGGCAACGGCCGCGACATGGCGAGGACGAGCATGGGCAGGGCGTCGGCGTCCCACATGAGGGCGTTGAGCATCTGCAGCGACTCCAGCGTCGCCCACTGCAGGTCGTCGATCACCAGCAGCACCGGTCGTACGGTGGCCAGGCGTTCGATCAGCGTGCGGGCCGCGGCCATCAGGTGGTAGCGCTCCGAGACGGGCTCGGTGGCGGGCGGCACCTCCAGCGACAGCGGCGGCGCGGCCAGCGACGGAGCGAGCCGGACGAGCTGGCCGCACTGCTGGTCGACCCCGGCCCGCAGCAGCAGCGCGGGTGAGGTGCGGGCCAGCCGTTCGACCGCGCCCGCGATCGGCTCGTACGCCTGCCGCGCCGGATCCGTGCACCGCCCCGCGAGCACCGTGAACTGCCGCTTGAGCGCCCGCCTGGCGACCTCGGAGGCCAGCCGGGTCTTGCCCACGCCCGGCTCGCCCTGCAGGATCACCAGCCCGCTGCCGAACTCGGCCGCCGCCAGCTCGCCGTCCAGCGCCCGCAGCTCCTCCTCCCTGCCGACGAAGGGCAGCACGTGGTTCTCGTCCAGCCACGGCGCCGGCCCGCCGCTCTGGTGGTGCTCGGCGCTCTGCCAGTGCAGCTCGTACGTGTGCAGCGGCTCCCGCAGCCCTTTGCCGGGCAGCCGCCCCAGGTCCTTGAACTCGTGCCTGCCCCGCCCCTGCGCCAGCCGGCGCACCAGGTCGGTGCAGAGCACCTGGCCGCCCTCGGCCAGCGCGACCAGGCGTGCCGCCTCCACCGTGGGCAGTCCGCTGACGTCGTCGCGCCCCCAGCACACGTCGCCGGCGGCGAGCGCAGCCCGGATGGAGATCTTCTCCGGGGCGCGCTCGTTCTCGTCGGCGACCGCCTGCTCGACCGCGATGATCGCGTCGAGCCCGGCCGTGGCCGAGTCGAACACCGCCATCAGCCCGTCGCCCAGGCTCTTGGTGAACGTCGAGCCGTTGGCGGTCACGACGGACTGCAGCAGCTGGTAGAGCCGGCGGAAGACGACGTTGGCCCGCTCCTCGCCCAGCCTGACGCGCAGGGCGGTGGAGCTCACCACGTCGGTGAACAGGATAGTCGCCGTGGTGAGCGCGCCGGGCGCGTGCGGGGGAGTCACGTGCCCGGCCCTTGCGGCGTCCGCCCTTTCATGGCCCGCACGGGCGCCCGCAATCTGCCGCGGACCTCCCGGCGGACCGCCCGGGTCGCCACCGCGGGGCGCGACTGCCTGATCCGCCAGGCGCGGGCCAGCTCTTCGGGGATCCGGAACGCCGCGGTGCCGTCGGAGTGGCGGTCGATCAGCGCGATGACGATGTGCCTGCCGGCTTTGCGCGTCAGCCGGCGGGCCACGCCGTCGACGGGGCCCGCCAGCCAGGAGTGCCGGTGCGCCGAACGTGCCGCCGCGAACAGGGCGGTGAACCACCATGCGGGCTTCGGCACCTGGAGCAGCTCGGGCACCTGGTCGGCACGGTGGGCGGCGTCGCGGAAGACCCAGTGCACCAGGCTGCGCGGCAGCTTGCGCCACCCGAGGGGCATGAACTCCTCCATCTCCGCCAGCAGCGTGGCCATCAGCCGGCGGCCCTCCTCGCTGGATTCGTAGAGGCGGCCGAGACGCTCGCTGACCGGCTCGACGTCGGCGAGCGTGAGAGGCCTGTCACGGCAGGCGTCGACGCCCATCAGATGGCCGAAGACGCTCCACGTGTAGAGGTGGGCGGCGCGCTCCTCCTCGGTCAGCACGACGCCCATGCGCTCCAGAGCCTCCCACGTCACCACCGAGAAGTCGAAGATGGTGGCCAGCAGCAGTTCCTGGTTGACCGGGGGCCCGTATCTCGCGGTGTCCCAGCGGTCGGCGTAGCGCTCGTCGACCACGGCGCGCACGAACGAGTGCAGGATGCGCAGCCCGATCGCCGTGGTGTGCCCGGGGCCACCGGGCCGCAGGCTGCCGGTCGCCCGCAGCCCCATCACGTCGATCAGCATCTGCCCCGTCTCGGCCACCCTCCGGGTGAGGCTGTGCGTGGCCAGGTTGGAGACGCCGGCCAGCACCTTGGCGCTGGACACCTCCACGTACGCCATCGGCAGGCACTTGCAGAACAGCGCGGCCGACTGGTAGAGCCCGTAGTCGGCGAACACGGCCTGCCCCCTGGCCAGCAACTCCTCGTCGTCGCCCCAGCCGGGCAGGTCCCTGGCGAAGTCGATGGCGTCGAAGATCTCGGAGGCGGGCGGCTCGCCCGAGGGCGCCCTCGCCTCCCGCTTGGCCTGCCCCAGCTCGGCGACCACGGCCTTGAGCAGCTCCAGCGGGCCGCTCCCCTCGGGCTGGGCCTCGAGATAGTCGGCGACCACCTTGTCGATGTCGGGATCCGCCTGCTGCCTCAGCTGCCGGAACCGTTCTTCCGGCCAGCGCTCGTCCTGTTCCGTCATGTGCCCCGTACTCCAGATTCGGTCAGAGGCCGCCCCGTTTGCGCAGAGCGGCGACATCCAGCAGCGTGATGGTCCGGCCTTTGACGGCGATGAGATTGCGCGACACGAGCGACTGCAGCGCCCGGTTGACCGCCGGTCGCGACGCGCCGATCAGCGCCGCCAGGTCGGACTGCGTCAGCCCCGGCATCTCCACCACGCCGTCGGCGTGGCCGTGCTTGTCGGCCAGTTGCAGCAGCAGCTTCGCCAGCCGCCCGCCGAGGTCGAGGAAGGCCAGGTCGGCCGCCTGGTCGGTGAGCCTGCGCACCATGTGGCCGAGCATGCGCAGGAACTCGTCGGCCAGCCCCGGGTGCTCCCGCATGAGCTCCAGCAGCCGCGCCCTGGGCAGCGCGAACACCCACGCCGCCCGCGCCGTCACGATCGACGCCGAGCGCGGCGAGCCGTCCAGCAGCGCCATCTCGCCGAAGGTGTCGCCCCTGCCCAGCATGTTGAGCACGATCTCGTCGCCGTGCTCGGTGGTGAACACCACCTTCACCAGGCCGTCCAGCAGGACGTAGAGGGACTCTCCCGGGTCGCCCTGGTGGAAGATGATCTGCCCCGAGCGGTATCTCCGCGCCAGCCCCGCCTGAGCCGTGCTCCGGATGCCGCTCTCTCCGAGCACGCGGAACAAGGGGATCTCCGCCAGCACGGTGGCGATCGCCTCGGCGTCGTGAGGGAGATGCCCTTTCATGCAAGAACTTTAGGCCGCATTCCGCGCCTGGACAGGGAGCCGCCGCCGATGCCTGGAATGTGACGAGGAACACAGCCGTACTGTGTCGTCCGGAACAGACCGGACAGATCACTCGACGCACGGTGGACCTGCCGGACGGGATTGGCCCCCCGAGTACCCGGACCGGCAGGGAGAAGACAGACATGCACGTGGAGACCATCGAGCGTCCCGGCACGGCCACGGCCGCGCTGGTGTCGGCCGCGCAGGACGGCGACGCGGCGGCGTGGGAGCGGCTGGTCGAGGAGTTCAGCCCCATGCTCAGGGCGCGCATCCGCAGGTTCAGGCTCAGCCACGAGGACGCCCAGGACGTGCTCCAGACCACCTGGCTGCTGGCCTGGCAGAACCTGAAGAGCGTGAGCGACGGCCAGCGGATGGCGGGCTGGCTGGCGACCATCGCCTTCCGCGAGTGTCTCAAGCTCACCAGGCGGACGAAGGAGATCTGCACGCCCGACCTCGATTCATTGGGCAGCACGGACGACGTCGACAGGGAACTGGCCAGGATCTGGCTGGCGGGCACGCTGGCCGAGCTGGTCGAGGAGCTGCCGGCGGCGCAGCGGGTCCTGTTCAGAGCGCTCACGGAAACCTCCGAGCCCCACTACGTGGACGTGGCACGCAGGCTGGGCAGGCCGGTCGGGAGCATCGGGCCCACCCGAGCCCGCTGTTTCGCGAAGCTGCGCGGGCTGCTCCAGGCTCGGGAGATCACCCGCGACTTCCTTGACTGACTCACTTCGTGTCCGGGCCGAGCGGGATCGCCTCCAGGAACGGCTCGAAGTCGAAGTGCTCCATCTCGTACGCGTCGGGATCGGTCTCCGACGGATAGCGGTAGACCCCGCGCGGACGGCCGAGCCCCGGGTTGCCGGCGAACATGTCGCCGACCGCCTGGGGGACCAGGCCGCGCTTCATCTCCTCCGCCAGGCCCTCGGAGATCTCCTTCGCGAACGGGGCGTCGTAGAGCGCGGAGACGGTCTGGTAGACGCGGAAATAGCTGACGATGAAGCGCATCCGGTCGCGGTAGGACACCCAGTCGGTGACGCCCGCCATGGACGCCTCCTGGTCCTCGGTGATGAACTCCTCGGCCAGCTTGCGCACCTTCTCGTTCCTGATCGGCGCCCACACCTCGGCCAGGTCGACGCCGGCGGGCGCGGTGAGCGGCCTGCCGACCCTGACGTCGCTGAGCGGCGTGCGCACCGCGAACATGTGGCGCGTGTAGAGTGAGGACCACGCCGACTCCAGCAGGCGCGTCAGCCACGGCTGGTCCTCGTGCCGCGCGCTGTAGAGCCGGAACCTGGGAAAGGGCCGCCGGGTCACCAGCGAGCGCAACGACCGCCACGACACCCGCGTCAGCCACCTGACGGGCCGGTAGAGCACGAGTTCCAGGGCCTTCTGCGCGCGTGCCTGCTCGTAGGCGGACAGCGCGATGTTGGCGCCCAGCATCAGCTCGGCCCGGTCCGCCGGGTCGGTGGCCTCCCGGGCCTCCACCAGCAGCTGCGCGGCGTCCTTCAGGTAACGCTCGTCGGCGTCGGCCAGCAGGTCGGTCAGGAACCGCGGCGGCGTCGGCGTCAGGCCCGACTCGGGGCTCACCCTGAGGTAGCGGTCGGGCGTGTCGTTCCACAGGTTGACCGCGAGGCTGGCTGTCTCCAGGAAGATGGCCCGGTTGGCCAGCGCCAGCCCGAGCCGGTAGCTGGGGCCGAGCAGGGTGAGCAGCGCGGCCCTGAACACCCGCATGAACCGCTGCGGCACTCCGAGCCGGCGCCCGACGTCCTCGATGAACGGCGAGCCGGGGCTGAGGTCCAGGCTCTCCCCGACCGCCTTGGACGTCCAGGTGGCGTAGCAGTACCAGTTGGTCGCGTCCCTGCCGAGGTGCGCGGCCAGGTCACCGGCGACGCGGTGGTAGCTGTGGGCGATGACCATCGCTTCGAGCGCCGGGCTCCGGTCCTTGTAGGCCGCGATGCGCAGCACGTCGTCCGCGGTCATCGGAGTGTCGGACATGGGGTCTCCCGTGTTGCTGGTCCCGTCGCCTCGAAGAGCGTGCTCCGGCGGCGTCGGATACGGTCGGCGGCCGGCTCTGCCCCGTGGCCGCCAGCCAGGAGCGTAGGAGCCGCCGCTTGCGACGGGCTTGCAGACGAATCGTCGATCCGCCGCCCCGGGCGGCATTCCCGGGGCGGCGCCCTCAGTCCAGCACCACGATCCTGCTGAGCACGACGTACCCGCCGAGCGCCCCCGCGCTGCCGGCGGCGGTCGCCGTGGTGAGGTTGACCACGAGGTCATAGGTGCCGGCGCTGAGCCGGCCGCGCATCGGGACCGAAGCGGTGTACCGGCCCGAGCCAGGGGTGAAGGTCAACTCCATGGGCGGAGAGGGATGCCGTGACTCACCGCCTCCCGGCCGGTCGGTGATGATCTCCAGCTTCCAGCAGCCCGCCAGCCAGTCGACCAGCTCACCGGTGACCTCCCAGCTCACGTCCACGGTCCAGCCCTCGCCCCGCCGCACGACCTTCGTGGGCTGAGCACCGGGATCGACCACCTGACCGTGCAGAGTCCCGGTCAGCTGCTCGGCCGGCACCTTCATCACGTGGAATTCCCCGGTCGCCATGTCGCTCTCCTCTCCGCGGGGCGGTGCCCCGTGCGAAGGTGCAGAGCGCCGCCGATGGCGGGGAAATACGCACCCTTCTGGTGATGGATGACGGACTTCTGGCCGTCCGTCTAGCGCAGGCGGACCGCGTCGGGGCCCAGCTCGGTGACGTCGCCGACGCCCAGCAGCTGCAGGGTGCGTACGAGCTCGGCGTGCAGCAGGTCGAGCACCCGGCGCACGCCCGGTTCGCCGCCCGCCATCAGCCCGTAGAGGTAGGCGCGGCCGATGAAGCAGGCCTTCGCGCCCAGCCCGACCGCGGCGGCCACGTCGGCGCCCGTGCGGACGCCCCCGTCGAGGAAGACCTCGGTGCGGTCGCCGACGGCGGCCACCACCGCGGGCAGCAGTTCCAGCGGCGTGGGGGCGCGGTCGAGCTGCCGCCCGCCGTGGTTGGACACGACGATGCCGTCCACTCCCACCGCGGCCAGCTCCTTGGCGTCGTCGACCCGCTGCACACCCTTGACCAGCAGCTTGCCCCGCCACGCCGACCGGATCCAGCCGAGGTCCCTGATCGTCACCGAGGGGTCGAACATCAGGTTCGTGATCCCCGCCAGGTCGTCGGGCGCGCCGTCCACGGTGGCGAACCTGAGCGGCTCGCTGGTCAGGAAGTCGAACCACCACGCCGGGTGCCGCACCGCCTGGAGCGCGCTGCGCCAGCGCAGGGACGGCGGGACGGTCAGGCCGTGCCGCACGTCGCGCAGCCGGGCCCCCGCCACGGGCACGTCCACGGTCACCACCAGCACGTCCATGCCCGCCTCCCGCGCCAGGGACAGGACGTCCAGGTTGCGGGCGCGGTCACGGACGACGTACAGCTGGAACCAGTTCCACCCGCCGGGGGCCGCGGCGGTCACGTCGCCGGCGCTGGTGGTGCCCATGGTGGACAGCGTGTACGGGACGCCCGCGCGTGCGGCGGCCCGCGCCACCGCCGGTTCGCCCTCGCGGTGCATCATGCGGGTGAAGCCGGTGGGGCCGAGCACGACCGGCATCGCGATCCGCCGCCCCAGGATCTCGACCGCGGTCGGGGCCTCGGCGACGTCCCGCAGCACGCGGGGACTGAACTCCACCCGCTCGAACGCCTCCAGCGCCCTGGCCATCGACCGCTCGCCCTCGGCCGCGCCGTCGACGTAGTCGAACACCATCCGCGGAGCCCGCCGCCTGGCCAGCAGCCGCAGGCCGGCCACGTCGGCGGCGCCCGCGATGCGCTGGGCCGCGGACCAGCGGGGCCGGCCGGGCATCACGGCCCGCAGCTCCCGCCAGCGGGGCAGGCGCCGCGGCTGCTTCGGTGTGGCGTCGATGACCAGGACGTTACCAAACGATCCTGGACGAACCGCGTACGGTGGGATGGTGATCGACGACTGGACCGCGCTCGCGGGCGGCTCGCCCGCGAGCCTCGCCACCGGGGCGGAACTGGTCGCCCGCTGGTCGGAGCCGCACCGCCGCTACCACACCCTCGGCCACCTGGCCGCCGTGCTCGCGGCCGCCGGCCGGCTGGCAGGAGACGCGGACGATCCCGCGGCGGTGCTGCTGGCTGCCTGGTTCCACGACGCCGTCTACGACGGCAGGCCGGGCTGGGACGAGGAGCGCAGCGCCCAGCTCGCGCAGTCGAGGCTGCCCAGGTGCGGCGTGCCCGCCGGCCGCGTCGCCGAGGTGGCCAGGCTGGTACGCCTGACGGCCGCCCACGCGCCGGCCGACGGGGACCGCGACGGCGCCGTCCTGTGCGACGCCGACCTCGCCGTCCTCGGCGGCCCGGACTACGCCGGCTACGCCGCGGCCGTCCGCGAGGAGTACGCCCACGTGCCCGACGATTTGTTCGCCAAGGGGCGCTCCGAGGTGCTGCGCCGGCTGCTGGCCGGGCCGTCCCTCTACCGGACGGCGCGGGCGCGCGAGTGGTGGGAGGAGGCCGCCCGCGCCAACCTGGCCGCCGAGCTAGCGGCGCTTGCGGCGGCGCAGGCCGGCGGCGACGAGCCGCTGTAGCAGCTCGCGGGAGCTGACCGCCTGGGCGCCCAGCGACACCGCGCGGGCGTGCACGGTCTCCGGCACGTCGTAGTGATCACGGTCGAACGCCCGCTCCGGCACCCCGAGCCGCAGCGCGAAGTCGTGCAGCTCCCGCAGCGAGCTGTCGCTGACCAGGTGCGACCACATGAGGCCGCGCGGCCCCGGCCAGTTGGGCGGGTCGATGAGGACGGTCACGACCCCAAGAATAGAAGGGCGCCGCGGCCGGGCCACCATGGGCGGCCGGGCCGGGCCCGCCGCCTCAGCGCCGGACGGGCAGGACCCGGCCGCGCACGGCCAGCTCGCCCAGGTCGGGCAGCACGATCTCGGCGCCGTGCACGTGCAGCTCGGCCGCGCCGCCGCCGTCCCTGGTGACCGCGATCACCAGCCCGAAGCCGCCTTTCCTGCCCGCCTCGACGCCGGGCAGCGCGGACTCGACCACCGCGGCCCTGGCGGCGGGCAGGTCGAGGCGGCGTACGGCCTCGAGGAACAGGGCGGGATCGGGCTTGCCCGGCAGGTTCATCAGGGCCGCGTCGTTGCCGTCGACCAGCAGGTCGAACAGGTGCGTGACGCCCGCCGCGGTCACCAGCCTGCGGCCGTGCAGGCTGGCCGACACGGCCGCCGTACGCGCTCCTCGCCGGCGCAGCTCGTGCAGCAGCGCGACCGTGGAGGGGAAGGCGGCCACGCCGTACTTGTCCACCTGGGCCATGAAGATCTGGTCCTTGGCCAGGCCGAGCCCGTGCACGGTCGGCGCGTCTGGCTCGTCGTCGGGCGCGCCCTCGGGCAGCGTGATGCCGCGCGCGGCCAGGAAGGTGCGGATGCCGTCGAGCCGGGGACGCCCGTCGACGTGGCGGAGGTAGTCGTCGCGGATGTCGAAGGGCGCCGAGCGGCCGCGCAGGAAGGCGTCGAAGACGTGCTTCCAGGCGGCCGCGTGCCCCCGGGCGGTGTCGGTCACCACGCCGTCGGTGTCGAACACGACGGCGCTGATCACGCCCAGGTCGATGACGGGCTCGTTCGCGCTGCGTTCGTTCACAGTGCGAACGTAACCGCTCTACCAGGCGACGGGTAGCTCCTTCACGCCGTAGACGATGGCGAGTTCCCTGAACGGCACCTCGCCCGCCACGCGCAGGCCGGGGAAGCGGCGCAGCAGCGCGGGGAAGGCGATGCGCATCTCCATCTGCGCCAGCGGCGCGCCGATGCAGCGGTGGATGCCGTGGCCGAACGCCATGTGCGAGCCCGCGACGTCGCGCCCGGGCCGGACGACGTCGATGTCGTCGCCCAGGCTGGGGTCGCGGTTGGCGCCGGTCAGCGAGCAGAGCACCATCTCGCCCTTCTTGATCGGCACGCCGTGCAGCTCCATGTCGTCGCGGGCGAACCGCGGGAAGGCGACCTGCACGACCGTCATGTAGCGCAGCAGTTCCTCGACGACGTCGTTGACGTAGCCGTCGACCTCGCGCACCTTGGCGGCCTGCTCGGGGTTGCGCAGCAGCCAGAGGGTGCCGAGCGCGAGCATGCTCGTACTGGTGTCGTGGCCGCCGGTCAGCAGGCCGTCGGCCATGCTGGCGAGAGTGCGGTCGTCGAGCTCGTCTCCGTGGTCGCGCAGCAACTGCCCGAGCAGCCCTTCGCCCGGCTGCCGGCGCTCCCTGGCCACGAGGTCGGTGAGGTACGCCATCGCGTCGTTGATCGCCTGCAGGGACGCCTCGGGTCCGGCGGTGAAGTCGAAGCGGTCCTTGCTGAGCTTCACGAAGTCGGCGCGCTCGTCGTACGGGACGCCGAGCAGCTCGCACACGACGAGGGACGGGATCGGCAGCGCGAACTCCTCGACCAGGTCGACCGGCATGCTCTCGGCGCCCTTGGCCTCGATGCGGTCGAGGGCCTCCTCGACCATGGCCTCGATCCGCGGCTCCAGCCTGCGCAGCCGCCGCATGGTGAACTCGGGCGTCAGGAACTTGCGCAGCCGGGTGTGCTCGGGCGGGTCACGGAAGCCGAGGCCGCCCGGGTCCTCCTGGTTGGACCCGAGCCCGACGACTCCGGCGAAGTCGTTGCTGAAGCGTTCGTGGTCGCCGAGGACGCCGCGCACGTCCTCCCAGCGGGTGACCAGGTAAACGGTCTGACCGCCGGGGATCTCCATCGGGAAGACGGGGTGCTCGGCCCGGATGCGGCCGAGCTCACCCACGGGATCGAACCCGTCACGCATGAACTGGACGAGAGGGAACTCGTTGTCTGCCATCGATATCCGTCCTGCTGGGATGCATCACACCATGTCGGGATAAACCCC
The DNA here is from genome assembly GCF_055586745.1 of Nonomuraea sp. NPDC049378. Classification (NCBI taxonomy): domain Bacteria; kingdom Bacillati; phylum Actinomycetota; class Actinomycetes; order Streptosporangiales; family Streptosporangiaceae; genus Nonomuraea; species Nonomuraea sp. NPDC049378. The sequence goes on along the minus strand of NZ_JBVJHP010000012.1, from coordinate 149,714 downwards.
TCCATAGATGGTCTCACCCGCAAAGGGGACTGTTGCCCTCCCAAAGGAGGAATTTGTCCTCGACCCGGTGGAGGTCGTCCTCACCCTACGGTCCCGCTCGCGGGCGGGACCGCTGCTCCCGGCGCTCACCTTTTGTGACCGCCGGGTCACCCGATCGTGGGCTGGACGGACCGTACGGACGGTGGCGGGGAGAGGGCTGCCGGGAGTGTCACCGATCGCCTCGAACCGGTTTTCCGGAGTCGATCAAGCGTCGGAACTGGGGGGAAAGCTGGGCAAAATGGGGCCGCAGATGCCGTTTGGCGTACAAGATGGCGACATTCTGCGATGATCTCGTCGCATAGAGCCGGAGCCAGAGCCCCCACGGATAGTGACTGATGCCGACATTCGAGGAAATAGCAGCCTTCGTCACAGAGAAGCCGCTCGCCACCGCTGTCATCGCGCTGCTCAGCCTTGCCGGGCTCGCGCTGGCGTTCCTGGTCATCAGGGTCGTCTGGCGCGCGGCCGCCTGGTTGTTCGCCCGATACGTGGCCCAGCGTCCCGTCGAGGACGTGCTGACCATCGTGGCCGCGTCCATCGCCACAGGCGTGTCGGCGCAGGGCATGTGGCGCTTCTCCGGCGACGTGCTGGGGCTCGACGGGCCGCTGCGGCTGCTGCTGTTCGCGTTCATCGAAGTCGCGATCATCACCTCCGCCGTGCGCGCCCGCCGCAACATGCGCGAGAACTTCTCCGCCGGGATCGACGGCATCGCCGTGTGGGCGCTGACCTGCCTCACCGCCGTCCTGTCCAGCATGGACGCGCGCAGCGTGCCCGAGGCGCTGTTCAGGCTGGCCGCCCCGCTGGTGGCCGCCTGGCTGTGGGAGCGCGGCATGGCCATCGAACGCCACCGCATCCGCGGCACCGGCCGCATCAACTGGCGGCTGACGCCCGAGCGGCTGATGGTCAGGATGGGCCTGGCCGAGGTCAGCGACCGTACGGCCAGCGAGGTCGACGCCCACCGCAGGCTGACCCGCGTCGCGCTGGCCGCCAAGCGGGCCAAGGCGCTGCGCGAGGGAGGGGCGTCCGAGCGGAAGATGCGCGGCGCGCTGAGCAAGCTCGACAAGGCCATGGACCAGGCCGTCGAGCACACCGGGCTGGCCGTGGACCAGGGCCGCCAGGAGGCCCTGCTGGCGCAGATCGCCGCCCTGTACAACACCTCCGCCCTCATCGACGCCGACCCCCGCGTCCCCTGGGAGCCGGAGGCCGACCACCGGCCGGTGCCCGCCCGCCCCGCCCTGCCGCCCGCGCTGGCCGAGCTCGTCGAGGACGAGGACGAGGACGTCGAGGTGCTCGACGCCACCCCGCAGGTGGTCAGCACGGCCGAGCGGGCCGCCCTGATGCGGGCCGCGCGCGACTACTGGGACCGGCAGATCGCCAAGGGCATCGTGCCGCGCACCGTCGACATCGCCCAGGAGATCGGCATCTCGCTGGCCACGGCGCGCGAGTATCGTGCTCTCTGGAAGCTGGAGCCGCAGGCGCACGCCCTCATCGAGGCTCTGTACCACCAGCACGGCATCGTCGACACAGGCGCCTTCCCCGCCCTGGGGGCCGACGGGAGGGTGCTGACGAAGTCCTGAGGCGTCGTTGGAGGAGCACCGTTGCGGGAGCGCACGCTGGAGCGCGTCAGGAAACTCCTGGCCAAGGCCGAACGCACCGACAACGAGCACGAGCGGGCGACGTTCATGGCGGCCGCGTCGGCGCTCATGGCCAGGCACGGCATCGACGCGCTTCCTCCCGCGGGCACCCGCCAGACGCCCGGCGACCGCATCGTCTCCCTGCCCCACCCGTGGGCCAGGGAGAAGGCCCGCCTCGTGAGCCTGGTCGCCCAGGCGGTGCGGTGCCGGCCCCTGCTCATCGGGCGGGGTGAGGGCGGGCAGCGGGTGCACGTGTTCGGGTTCGCCGCCGACCTCGAACGCGCCGACCTGCTGGCCACCTCGCTGCTGCTCCAGATGGCCTCGGGGCTCGCACGCGTACGGCTTCCCGAGGGGGTCACGGCCGTGCGGGCCTACCGGCGGTCGTGGTTGCTCGGGTTCACCGACGAGGTGTACCGGCTGCTGTGCGAGGCCGAGTCCCGCGCCGAGGCCGAGTCCGCCGGCACCGGGACGGCGGTGGTGCTGGCCGACCGGAGGGCCGAGGTGGAGCGGGTGGTGGCGGCCCGCTACCCGGACATCCGGATGAGCGTGCCCAGGACGAGCGGCACCGGCTACCGCGACGGGGTCGCCGCGGGCCGCCACGCGGACATCGGCCGCACCGGCATGAGCACCGCCACCGCCCCCGAGCTCGTCCGCTGACCCCACCCACCACTCGGAGCAAGCGCTTGGGGTAAGCCCTTTCCGCAGATCCGTTTGGGCGGGCTCACCGCGGGCATAAGCGCGCACGGAACGCAGGATCCGCGGAAGCGAGACAGGTCACCGTGAACGCATCCTCCCGTCTCATCACCGCCGACCAGCTACGCGATCTCGCCCGCGACCTCCTGACCGCCGCACGGGTCCCCGCCGACACGGCGGCGACGGTCTCCGCCTCCCTGGTCGAGGCCGACCTCGCCGGGCACGGCTCGCATGGCGTGCGCCGGCTCGTGCCGTACGTCGACAGCATCGAGGCCGGTGTGATCGTGCCGGACGCCCGCCCCGGCGTCGTCTCGCGCCGTGGCGCGACCGCCGTCGTGTCGGGGCGGCGCGGCTTCGGGCAGGCCGCCGCCCGGCTGGCCACCGCCGAGGCCGCGCGGCTCGCCGCCGAGCACGGCGCCGGCGTGGTCGCCATCAGGGAGTGCAACCACGTCGGCAGGCTCGGCGAGTACGCCGGGACGCTGGCCGCCCGGGGACTCGTCGCCCAGGTGGTCGGCAACGCCGACCCGACCGTCGCCCCGTACGGCGGGCGCCGCAGGATGCTCGGCACCAACCCCATGGCCTGGGCCGTGCCCCGGGCAGGGGGCGCGGCCGTGGTCATGGACTGGGCGACGGCCGCCATGGCCGAAGGGAAGCTGGGCCTGCTGCTCGCCGGCGGCTCGAAGGCACCCGAGGGGGTGGTCGTCGATCCCGAGGGCCGCCCTTCCACCGACCCGGCCGACTTCTACCGGGGCGGGGCGCTGCTGCCGTTCGGCGGCCACAAGGGGTACGGCCTGAGCGTCCTCATCGAGCTGGTCGGCGGCCTGCTCACCGGCACCGGCACCGCCTGCTCACCCGGGTACGACGGCACGTTCGGCACGGTGATCACCGCGGTGGACCTGTCCGCGTTCGTCCCCCTGGACGACTACGTCGCCCAGGTCGAATCCTTCTGCGAAGCCCTGCGCGCATCGGGCCCCGGCGTGGTCGTTCCGGGGGAGCCGGAGGCCGAGGCGCGCGCGACGCGGCTGAAGGAGGGGATCCCCGTGCCCGCGCCCGTCTGGGCCGAGCTGGGCGCCCTCGCCGCACGGCTCGGCGTTCCGCAGCCGTGAGCTCCGCGGCCCGCCACACCCTGAGCCCCTGGAGGTCAGATGTCCGCCCCCACACCCGAGCTGAAGCGCGTCGTCGCGGGCGCCCTCGTGGGCACCGCACTGGAGTGGTACGACTTCTTCATCTACGGCACCGCCGCCGCGCTCGTCTTCAACCAGCTGTTCTTCACCGAGGCCGATCCAGCGGCGGGCACGATCGCCGCGTTCGCCACGTTCGGCGTGGGATTCGTGGTCAGGCCCTTCGGCGGCATCCTGTTCGGCCACCTCGGCGACAAGATCGGCCGCCGCTCGACCCTGATCATCACCACCCTGATCATGGGCGTGTCGACCGGGCTCATCGGCCTGCTGCCCACCTACCCGTCGATCGGCGTGTGGGCGCCCATCCTGCTCACCCTGCTGCGGGTCTGCCAAGGGCTGGGCGCGGGCGCCGAGTTCGGCGGCGCGGCGACGCTGCTCGCCGAGCACGCCCCGCAGGGCAGGCGCGGCTACTACGCCTCCTACGCGCAGACCGGCGTGCAGATCGGGCTGGTGCTCGGCACCTCGGCGTTCCTGCTCGTGCAGCTCCTGCCGCAGCAGGACATCCTCTCGTGGGGCTGGCGGGTGCCGTTCCTCGTGAGCTTCGCGCTGATCGGGGTGGCGCTGTACGTGCGGCTGCGGGTGGCCGAGTCGCCGGTGTTCCGCGAGATGGAACGGAACCGCGAGATCGTCAGGCTGCCGATCAAGGACGCCGTGGCCCGCCACCCGCGCAACTTCCTCGTCGGCGTCGGGGCGCACATCTGCGACACGGCCGTGGTCTACACGCTGGCCACGTTCAGCGTCGCGTACGCCACCGGCCGGCTCGGCCTGGACAGCCACACGGCGCTGCTGGGGGTGATCTTCTTCGGGCTGACCGTCATCGTGCTGCAGCCGATCTACGGCCATCTGTCGGACCGGGTGGGGCGGCGCCCGCTCAACCTGTTCAGCGTGGTGTTCGTCGCGGTGTTCGCCTTCCCGTACTTTCTCATGGTCGACACCGGCGTGCCCTGGCTCGTGTGGCTGGCGATGATGATCATGGGGGCGTTCGGGTTCGCCCCGCAGGTCGCGGTGCAGCCGGTGTTCTACGCCGAGCTGTTCGGGGCGCGGGTGCGCTACACCGGGTTCGCGGCCTCGCGCGAGCTGGGCGCGGCGGTGGCCGGGTTCTCGCCGCTGATCGGCGCGGCGCTCGCGGCTCAGCTGGGCGGGGCGCCGTGGCTGGTCGCGGCGTTTCTCGTCGGAACCGCGGCGATCTCGTTCGCGGCCTTCCACGCCTCGGTCGAGAGCAAGGACATGGACATCACCGCCTTCGACCCCCTGCGCCGGCGACCGGTCGGGGAGTGAGGGACCGGCACGGACACCGACGGCGGTGTCGCCGGCCGTGCGGGCCTGCCGACGGCGGCGGTTCATGGCATGCTCGCCGCGCGTATGGCGTCAGAGGTGACCTGCCCTCGGCCGCTTCAGCGGGTGGGTCTGACCAGGCCGCTGTCGTAGGTCAGCACGACCGCCTGGGCCCGGCTGGTCAGGCCCAGTTTGGCCATCACGCGGTTGAGATGGGTCTTGATCGTGCCCTCGCTCACCGACAGCCGTTCGGCGATCTCCTTGTTGGACAGGGCGTGCCCCACCAGGCGCAGCACCTCTGTCTCGCGGGCGGTCAGGGCGTGGAGCGGCGCGGCGGGTGCGGACGGGACGATGAACGCCTCGATCAGACGTCTGGTGACGTTGGGAGCCAGGAGCACGTCGCCCGCGGCGACGACGTGGATGGCGGAGATGATCCGCTCTGGAGCGGTGTCCTTCAGGAGGAAGCCGCTGGCGCCCAGGCGCAACGCGTTGTAGATGTACTCGTCCAGGTTGAACGTGGTCAGGATGAGTACCTTGGGCGGCGGTCCTTCACCCGCCAGGATGTGTTCCAGGGCGGTGATGCCGTCCATGCCGGGCATACGGATGTCCATGAGGATCACCTCGGGCCTGAGCTCGGCGGCCATGCGTACGGCTTGTTCACCGTCGGCTGCCTCGCCCACCACGTTCAGCCCTGCGGCCCGCAGCAGTGAGGCGAGGCCGGCTCGGATCAGCACCTGATCGTCCACCACCATGACGTCGACCATCGCCCCGCCTCAGGTCAGTGGGCCCTCCTCAGAAGGGAAGAGCGGGAAAGTCGCAAGCACATCGAACCCTCCCCCCGGAGGCGATCCCGCGTGGATCACTCCCCCGTAGAGGGTGACACGTTCTGTCATACCGATCAACCCATGTCCATCAGGTCGAGCGCCGGGCATCGCCCCCGGGCCGTCGTCGGTGACACGCAGGTTCAGCGCGTCGGTCTCGTACGTCAGGCGGATGTCCACGTGCGCGGGCCCGGCGTGTTTGAGGACATTGGTCAGTGACTCCTGGACGATGCGGTAGGCGCACAGGTCCAGTCCAGGAGGGAGCGCCCTCGGCTCCCCGTCGACGGTCAAGCGTATGGTGAGCCCGGCTGCGCGCATACGCTCGACCAGAGCGTCCAGGCTGCGCAGCCCGGGCATCGTCGTGTACGGCGTTTCGTCATCATGGTCGGGGGCCTCCGGGCGCAGGATCGAGAGCAGACGCCGTACTTCGGCCAGCGCTTCGTGGCTGGCGTCGGCGATGACGCCCAGCGTGGTGTGCGCGGTGGCCGGGTCCGACAGGGCGACGTAACGGCCGAGCCCGGCCTGCACGGAGATGACTGACATGTGGTGGGCGACGACGTCGTGTAACTCGCGGGCTATGCGTACGCGCTCGTAGACGACTGCTCGTCGAGCGGCGGCGTCGCGTTCCTCGGCAAGTTGCCTGCCGCGCTCGACCAGCAGGTGCACGACGATTCCTGTGCTGACCGCCCAGACTGCCACGATGATCGACTGGCCCAGCGCCGACCACAGCGCCACACCGGGCTGGCCGGCCGAGCTGTGCGTCCACTCGGCGATCACCAGCACCGCCCCCACCCCGGTGGCCTTCCGGGAGGCATGCGCGGCCACGGAGTAAAGCGCCACCAGCGGGCCGATGCTGTTGAGCCCCAGGTGGTAGCCCAGGAAGTGATACGTCAGCGACGCTCCCACCGAGACGATCAGGACCGTGAACGGGGCTCGCCTGCGCCATGTCAGCGGGGCGTTCACCAGCACGGTCAGTGTCATGGACAGGGGCGTGGGCGGGTGTCCCTTGCCCTGCTCGAGGGTTTCCCATGCCCAGCTGCCGACGACGAGCGCGGTCGCGAGCGTGCCGTCGAGCAGCCGGGAGTCCAGCGCGGACAACTGCCGGGCGAGGAGCACGAGGCTTATGCGCAAGGCTCACACCGGTGCCGCGAGCGAGCAAGGGTCATGGGTCTGGTCTCCGGCGAAGAGATCCTCGTGACGCCACGATGCACTGTTGGGGCAACCGTTGCAACAGTCGCGTACACAGGGGGTTCCGCTCGTGGCCCCGGGGCGCGCAGGGGCGTGGCCGACGGGAGATCGGCCTGGTCGTTCGCCGCGCCACGGGGGGTCAGGACAGGTTCCACACGTGCCAGGCGTCGATCTCGACCCGGGCGCTCACCCGCGGTCGCTCGCGGTCGCCGTACGGCACGCCCATGTAATGACGTGAGATACGGTCGATGTCCTCCAGCCCTTGATCATCCGTCAGGGACACCATGCGCCCTCGAAGACTGATGTGCCGGTACCAGCTGTCGGCGTCCAGGACGGTCAGTGAGACCCGGGGGTCGGCACGCAGATAGTCCAGCCGCTTGCGCTGGGCATCCATACTGACCAGGAGGTTACCGCTCTCCCACAGGTACCAGGTGGCCACGGAGACGGGCGCGCCGTCCGGGCGGATCGTGCTGATCACGCAGGGGTTCGGCCGTGTCAGGGCTGAGACGAGGTGCTCGGGCAGATCCGTGCGAGGCATGAGCGAGGAAGACCTTTCACTGGTGTCGGCGCGGGCGAAGGGCGTCCACGTCACGGTGTGTACGCCTCGGCCTGGAGCTTGAACAGCGACGCGTAGAGGCCGCCGAGATCCATGAGCTCCGGGTGCGTCCCGCTCTCGGCGAGGCGTCCGCCGGCCAAGACGTAGATCCTGTCCGCCATGAGGACGCTGGTGAGCCGGTGAGTGATCAGGACGGTGGTCTGTGGGGCGGCGGGATCCGTCTCGGCGAAGTGGCGGATGGACTCGAAGAACGCGTGCTCGGCTCGCGGGTCGAGGGCGGCGGTGGGCTCGTCGCAGAGGAGGAGGGGAGCGCGGCGACAGAACCCGCGGGCTGCGGCCACTCGTTGCCACTGCCCCCCGCTGAGCTCGTGGCCCGTCTTGAACCGTGGATCGAGCAGGGTGTCGTACCCTTCAGGCAGTTCCTCGATGGTGCGGTGGATCCCGGCGAGTTCGGCTGCGCCGATGACTGCGTCGTCGTCAATGTCCACCCCGGCGGTGATGTTCTGCCGGGCGGTGAGCGGCCACGGGGTGTGATCTTGAGGGATCATCGCGATCTTCTCCCGTACGGCATCGCGGTCGAGCAGGGTCATCGGGGCCCCATCCCATAGGACGGTGCCGGAGCCGGGTTCGTACAGACCAGCGATGATCTTCGCCAGCGTGGTCTTGCCCGAGCCGTTCTCGCCGACCAAGGCTATGACCTCGCCCTTTCCGATCTTGAGCGAGATGTCCCTCAGCGCGGCCCTCTCCGCACCGGGGTAGGTGAAGGAGACCTCGTGCAGTTCGACACCGGCGAATTCCGGTGCCGGCAGGTCGAGGCGGTGTTGCGACGTACGGTGTTCGGCTTCCTTGCAGAAATCCAGGTAGTCGGAGAAGTAGAGGCCCTCGTCGTAGACGTCGTTCGCCGCGCCGACCAGCGCGGACAACGACGACCTGCCCATGCGGATGGCCAGGATCGTCCCCCCTGCGATCGCCAGGGGAACGGCTCCTGCCATGAGCAGCACACCCAGGGCGGCATAGACGAGCACGGCCACGACGCCGTTCGCCGCCTCTCCAGCGAACCGGGCGAGTGCCTGGCGACGGGCCAGATCGACATGCGCGTTCTCGGACAGACGGGCGACGTCGTCGTACTGCTTGAGCAGGAAGTCCCGCATGCCGAAAGCGCGGATCTCCGGAGCCGGACGGCGGTCGGCCATGAGATCCGAGAGGATCCATTGCCGTCGCATGCTGGTCGACAGCTTGTAGATGACCTGGTACTGCATGCGAGCTGAGTGGGCTGTCGCCCAGCCGGCCGGCAGCACGCTGACCAGGAGCAGAGGGAGGAGAACCGGGTGAAGGACGGCCAGCGTGCCCGCTGCCGCGGCGATGCCTGCGGCTGACGTGATCAGCCCGACGCCTGCGTCCACCACCAACGCAGCTCCCCGTGCGCCGCGGCTGCGGGCTCGTTGCATGGCGTCGTAGAAGTCGGCGTCGTCCATCGCTCGGAGGGCGACGGCCGTGGTGAGTTCGAACAGGCGGCGCTCGGCCAGCCGGTCCACTCTCGGCTTGAGCCTGGACTGCGTCCACGCGGCAGCCGATTGCAGGAGCGAACGCGCGGTCAGTGCCGCGGCCACTCCGATCAATGCGGGCATGGCCGCGCGGAGCCTGTCCGGTGCGGGGCCGCCGGTGAGAAGGGCGTCAAGGGCACCTGTGGTGGCGAGCAGCCCAACCGCGCCGAGGAGGCCCACGATCACATTGAGCCCGATGGTCGCGGCGGTGTCGGCCGGGGAGGCCTTCCACGCCAGCTTGAGGGCCGTCCCCACGAGGGCGGGCAGTCGCCTGACGATCGTGCTGAGCCTTGTCCGGGGCAGGGCCTCCTCGTGGTACCAGAGAGAGTGGGGTGCGAGTTCGACGGCGCCGACGTCCTTCGGTGCTTCCTGCCCCGGCGCGCCGTCGACGTCTTCTTGCTGTGGCGTGGTCGCAGCCTGCGAGGGTTCATGTGGCACGTTCGCTGCCTTCCTCTCTCCTCCGCACAAGCCGCCCGCAGTGCTAGTCCGACACGCCGGACAGGTAGTCGGCCATGGCCGAGGCCAGGTTCAGGCCGGGTGTCTCGTCGTCGAGCCAGGCGAACTGGCCGGCGGGGTTCACCTCCAGGAAGTAGTGCTCGCCGGCGCGGTCGACCGCGACGTCGATCGCACCGTAGACGAGCTCGAAGGTGTCCATCAGCCGTCTGATCCGCTCCTCGATCTCGTCGGGGAGCGTGACCTGCGTGTATCGGCTGGTGCCCCGGAAGTTCCGGGAGTCGACGTGCGGCTCGCCGTCGTCGTTCCTGTTGTCGACGCGGACGGCGAAGATCTTCTTGCCTATGACGGTGATCCGCAGTTCGTACGCCTTGTCGATCAGCTCCTGGAAAATGCACGGAGAATAGCGCACCCGTGGCAGGATGTCCGGCGGAATGTCGGGCAGGGCAGTGGTGAGCAGCCCTCGTGGCCAGCCGCCGGGCTGATGGAGAAGACCGCTGTTGAGCGCCTTGTAGACGATGGCCCCGCCACATTCGCGGTGAAAAGGAGGGACCTCTTCCGGGTCGTTGGTGATGAGTGTCCTCGGGATTCGCAGCCCTGCCTCGCGCGCGACCTTCAGCTGGAGCGGCTTGTAGTGCGCCCGCAGCTCGAAGGCCGGAAGATTCATCCATCGTGCGGGAAGCGCGGTGAACACCCCGCCCATGGCATGGGCGCTTTCTTTTACCGCGAATTCCTGGTGCGCCTTCCCCAAGGAAGGGTCGGCGGTGAAGGGCGTCGGACGGCGATACCAGACAGAGGTGACCTCTTCGAGGCGGAGCGATCGATGACCATGCGTCGTGTCCACAAGCGTCGAGTGCCAGCCGGCGTCGGTGGACTGGTAGGTCAGCGTCGAATTCTGCGGGAAGTAGCTGGTGTCGTAGCGGAAAACCGCCACGTCGCGCTCGCTGAGAATTTTGACCACACTGTCGGCGGTGACATCGAATTCTTGGGTCAGCACAAGCACGATCGGGTCGGGCATTACTATTGCCACCCATCGTCGACGTTGTTGTCGAATCCCCAGAAGTAGCCACACGTTCCCCTGAAGCAGAACGTCAAGGCGGAACGGATCTGCGTGGAGTCGTGCGAGCTCGTCCAGATCTGGGCCTCGGGGTCGTAGCTGTGCCCCGCGATCTCGTCCTCCATCGAGTGGAACTGCGTGATCATGTTCACGTCGAGGGTTCCGTCGAGTTCGAAGGCGTAGCCGAAGGGCTTCGAGTCGTCGGACACTCCGGCTTTCAGCTCGTCGGCCTCTCGGGTGTCCTTGAGCTCCTCCTCCAGATCGAGGAATGAGCGGGACGCCCCGAAATTCTCCTTGATCAGCTCGCGGTCGAAGAAGTCGCCGATGGTCGTGGTCGCTGACATGGTGTATTTCCTCTCTGTTGCCCCGCTCACTGTGGGCGGGGAGCGTCGAAGGTGACAGGGAGCGAGGTCAGCCCTCTGGTGGCGCCGTTGTTCGCGTAGACGAGTTCCTCGGCGGGAACGGCCAGGCGCAATGTCGGTACGCGCCCGGCGAACTGCTGGACCATGACCTGCAGTTGCATTCTGGCCAGACTCGCGCCCAGGCAATGGTGGTGGCCGTAGCCGAAGGCCATGTGTGGGTTGGGTGAGCGGTGAATGTCGAATGCGTCCGGATCGAGAAAGCGGCTCTCGTCGCGATTGGCGGAGGCGATGGACGGGACGACCGTCGCCCCCTTGGGGATGGTGCCCGAAGGCAGCGCGACGTCCTCGGTGGCGACACGAGGCTGTCCGCCCTCACCTGGAATATCCAGCCGGAGTAGTTCTTCCACGGCGGACGGCACCCGGGAGGGGTCGCTGAGCAGGCTGAACTGGTCCGGGTGGCGCAGGAGCGTGCATGCCGCTCTGGCCATCATGGCGACCGCGGTCCCGTGCCCCACTGTGACGATCGCGTAGATCAGGCCGTGCAGTTCCTCTTCGGTGAGCCTGCCTTCCTCCTCGCGCGCGTTCGCCAGGACGCCGACAAGGCCTCGCCCGGATCTGGCCGACCGTGCCTTCATGAGCAACGCGATCACATGTTTGTTGAACTCGCCGGCCTGCTTCATGCGTTCGGCCAGAGTGAGTGAACTGGTGAACATGAAGCTGCCGAAGTGCCTGATGACCTCTTCGCGGCCGTGGTCGGGCGTACCGAGGATGTCCAGAAGAAGGTGGGCGGAGAACGGTGCCGCGAATTCCTCGATGAAGTCGGCCGGAGGCGCTGCCATATCGTCGATGAGGTCGTTCGCGAGCCGGAGGGCGCGAGGACGAAGCTCTTCTATTCGGGCGGGCGTGAACAATCCGATGACGATGCGCCGCAAGCGCGTATGGTCCGGGGGATCCGTATTCATCAAGGAACCCACCATGCGCAGAGGTGCGCTGCGGGCGAGCGCCAATGGCGCGTCCGCATGCCCGAGCTGCAACGCCTCGACGCTGAAGGAGGCACTGCCCAGCATGGCGCGGACATCGTCATAGCGGACGGCCAGGACCACCTCGTCCGTCGTGGGAAAGATCACGCGCCCCAGGGGGTCGTCCGCCTGACGTCTCCTGTGCTCTGGCGGAGGAGCGCCGAAAGGGCCAGGCTCGAAGGGAAAATTCCTGGTTCGACTCATGTGAGCTCGTCTCCTCGCTCGGCTGGACGGCTCTGCGGGCGATACGGCAGGCAAGCGCGACCAGGCATGGTGCCGGCAAGCCTCGACGCGAATCCGGCTCCTCGCGGTCGCCGGCACCGAACGGGTTCGTCGCCATCGGCCGTCGGATCAGACCGGCCCAGCTCATTCACGTTGGCTTGCTTGCGAACTGCTACGTTCGTGACGATGAAACCACGGTGGCCTGATGCCGTAGTCAATCGGAGGGCTGAATTCGGCGGTAAACTTTTGCAGCAGTCACTGAGCCGTCTCCGACCGGCGGTATAGACGGTGTCAGTCGCCGGGCAACTGTGATGCGTTCGCTGACGGCAGCAGTCCCGGTGCGCCGATGAATTCGTGACGCGCCGGCCGCCGCTCGTGGGCCGGGCCGGGAGCTCCTGCCCCGGGAGTCACGGCGCCTGCGACACCACGCTCCGCTGTTCAGGCGAGGGCCGACGAGACCAGGGAGCGGGCCTCCTCCTGGACCTTGGCCAGATGGTCGGCCCCGCGGAAGGACTCGGCGTAGATCTTGTAGACGTCCTCGGTCCCGGAAGGGCGGGCCGCGAACCAGGCGCTCTCGGTCGCCACCTTCACCCCGCCGAGCGCCGCGCCGTTGCCGGGCGCCGACGTCTGCACCGCCGTGATCGGCTCGCCCGCCAGCGACGAGGCCGTCACCTGCTCGGCGGAGAGCCTTCCGAGCACGGCCTTCTCCTCGCGCGTCGCGGGAGCGTCCACGCGGGCGTACGCGGGCTCGCCGAACCGCTCCACCAGCTCCCTGTAGTGGTCGCTCGGCGACCGGCCGGTGACGGCGAGGATCTCGGAGGCCAGCAGCGCCAGGATGAGGCCGTCCTTGTCGGTGGACCAGACGGATCCGTCGCGCCGCAGGAAGGACGCCCCCGCGCTCTCCTCGCCGCCGAACCCCAGCGACCCGTCGAGCAGCCCGGGCACGAACCACTTGAAACCCACCGGGACCTCGTAGAGCCGCCGGCCGAGCGACTGCGCGACGCGGTCGATGACGCCGCTGCTGACCATGGTCTTGCCGACCCCGGCGCCGGCCGGCCAGCCGTCGCGGTGCGTGTAGAGGTAGGAGATGGCGACGGCGAGGTAGTGGTTGGGGTTCATGAGGCCGTCGGAGGTGACGATGCCGTGGCGGTCCGCGTCGGCGTCGTTGCCGGTGGAGATGTCGTACTTCTCGCGATTGGCGATCAGCGACGCCATCGCGTACGGCGACGAGCAGTCCATGCGGATCCTGCCGTCCCAGTCGAGCGTCATGAACCGCCACGTCGGATCGACCACCGGGTTGACCACCGTCAGGTCGAGGCGGTGCCGCTCGGCGATCTCCCCCCAGTAGGCCACGCTCGCCCCGCCCAGCGGGTCGGCCCCGACCCGCACCCCGGCCGCCCTGATCGCGTCGAGGTCGAGCACGGACGGCAGGTCATCGACGTACGTCCCGAGGAAGTCGTAACGCTCCGCCATGTCCAGCGCCCTGGAGTAGGGGATCCGCGCCACGCCCTCCATCCCCGAGGCCAGCAGCCGGTTGGCGCGGTCCTGGATCCACTTGGTGGCGTCGGTGCCGGCGGGGCCGCCGTGCGGCGGGTTGTACTTGAAGCCGCCGTCGCCGGGCGGGTTGTGCGACGGCGTGACCACCACGCCGTCGGCGAACCCCGACGTGCGCCCCCGGTTGTGCCGCAGGACGGCGTGCGACACGGCGGGGGTCGGCGTGTAGCCGTCGCGCGTGTCGATCATGACCGTGACGTCGTTGGCCGCCAGCACCTCCAGCGCCGACACCCGCGCGGGCTCCGACAGCGCGTGCGTGTCGATGCCGAGGAACAACGGCCCGTCCGTGCCCTGCGCGCGCCGATATTCGCAGATGGCCTGGCTCGTGGCGAGGATGTGGCCCTCGTTGAACGCAGCGTCGAACGCCGACCCCCGGTGCCCCGAGGTGCCGAACGCCACCCGCTGCTCCACCTCGTCAGGGTCGGGGCGGAGCGCGTAGTAGGACGTCACCAGCCGGGCGACGTCGACGAGGTCGGCTGGTCGGGCGGGCTTTCCCGCGCGTTCGTGCGTCATGTTCGCCACTTTACAAATCTTGTCCGGCACGGCTGATGCCCCCCGCCGGGGTCGGGAGATAGATTCGCGTCAGTCACCAGAACGGAGTTCTGTTCTTATGCGATACGGCTTCTTCCTGTCCGAGCGGAACGCGGACGACCCCATCGGCGACCTGCGCGACCAGATCGCCGGGGCGGCCCGGGACGGCTTCACCTCGGCCTGGTTGTCCAACATCTTCGGCCTCGACGCCCTCACCGCCCTGGCGGCGGCCGGCGGCCAGGTGCCCGGCATCGAGCTCGGCACCGCCGTCGTGCCGACCTACCCGCGCCACCCGGCCGCGCTCGCCCAGCAGGCCATGACCGTCAACGCCGCGCTCGGCGGGCGCCTCGCCCTCGGCATCGGCCTGTCGCACAAGGTCGTCATCGAGGACATGTACGGCTACAGCTTCGACCGGCCAGGCCGCCACATGAAGGAATACCTCGACATCCTCATCCCGGCGAGCAGGGGAGAGCAGGTCAGGTACGAGGGCGAGACGCTCAAGGCCGACATCCGGCTCAGCACCCCCGGCGCCGGATTCCCCGTGCTGGTCGCCGCGCTCGGCCCCCGGATGCTCAGGCTCGCCGGCACCGTGGCCGACGGCACCGTGCTCTGGATGACCGGCCCCAGGACGATCGCCGAGCACATCGCGCCCACCATCAAGGCGGCCGCCGCCGAGGCGGGCCGCGAGCCGCCCAGGATCGTGTGCGCGCTGCCCGTCTGCGTGACCGACGACCCCGCGGCCGCGGTCGCGCGCGCCAACGAGATCTTCGAGACGTACGGGCGGCTCCCGTCCTACCGTGCGATGCTCGACAGGGAGGGCGCGGCCACCCCTGGCGAGGTGGCGGTCGTCGGCGACGAGGACACGGTGCTGGCCAAGCTCGACGAGCTCAGGCAGGCCGGAGTGACCGATTTCGTGGGCTCCGCGTACTCCGGCAGGGAACGTACCCTGAACCTGCTGATCGGCGCGGCGAAGGGCTGATCAGGAGACATCTCAATAAACTCCGACAAGGTGAAGCGCTTGCTCCTGGGCATAGATGTGTCGAACTGGCAGGGCACCGTCGACTGGGCCGACCACGCGGAAACCGGCGTGTCCTTCGCCTTCGCCAAGGCCACCGAGGGTGGCGACTACGTCGACAAGTGGTTCGCGCGCAACTGGAACGGCATGCGGGAGAGCTGGATCGTCTGCGGCGCGTACCACTTCGCCCGGCCCAAGGGCGACCCCATCGAGCAGGCGCGGCACTTCCTGCGCACCATCGGTCAGGCGGGCGGGCTGCGCCGCGGCGACCTGGTCGCGCTCGACCTGGAGACCAACGACGGCGCGCGCCCCGAGCGGGTCGCCCGCTTCGCGCGCCGCTGGTGCCACCACGTCGAGCGGCACGGCGGCGTGCGGCCGTTCATCTACACCTTCCACGCCTTCGCCAACGGAGGACACTGCGCGGGCCTGGCCGAATATCCGCTGTGGATCGCGAGCCCGGCGAAGCCGCGCGGCCGGCCCGACGTGCCGCGTCCCTGGGCCGACTGGACCATCCACCAGTACTCCAACAGCCCGATCGACCGCAACATCTTCCACGGCACCCGCAAGGAGCTGACGAAGCTGGGGTATCGCCCGCGCCGGCGGCGCTGACCCGCAGCCGCTCCGCCCCGAGGACCGTGCGGGGCGCGGGCACGGTGGCCGGGGACGCCCATCGCCCGCGATAGCATCGGTGAACACCATCGAAGCAGCCTCGGTGCCGGGCATCGAGCGCGATCCCTGAGGAGTCACCGTGTCAGCCGAGCTACGCATCACCCTCGCCGGAGCCGAGCGTGTGGTCGCGGCCGGCACGACGGCGGGGCAGGCCCTCGAGGCCGACGGCCGCACGGTCGTCGCGGCCAGGGTCAACGGGGAGGCGCGCGACCTGGCCCACCCCCTGGAGCAGGGCGACTCGGTCGAGCCGATCGAGATCTCCAGCGAGGAGGGCCGGGCGATCGTCCGCCACTCCACCGCCCACGTCATGGCCCAGGCCGTGCAGGAGCTCTTCCCCGAGGCCAAGCTGGGCATCGGCCCGCCCGTCGACAACGGCTTCTACTACGACTTCGACGTCGAGCAGGCGTTCCACCCCGACGACCTCAAGCGCATCGAGAAGCGCATGCGCGAGATCGTCAAGCAGGGGCAGCTGTTCTCCCGCCGGGCCGTCTCCGACGACGAGGCGCGCGAAGAGCTCGCGGGCGAGCCGTACAAACTGGAGCTTATCGGGCTCAAAGGCGGGGCCGGGGACGAAGAGTCGGTCGAGGTGGGAGCGGGTCAGCTCACCATCTACGACAACCTCGACCCCAAGACCGGCGAGCGGGCGTGGAAAGACCTGTGCCGCGGCCCCCACGTGCCGTCCACCCGGTCGATCCCCGCGTTCAAGCTCATGCGCTCCGGTGGCGCCTACTGGCGGGGCAGCGAGAAGAACCCGCAGCTCCAGCGCATCTACGGCACCGCGTGGGAGTCGCGCGACAAGCAGGACGACTACCTCAAGCTGCTGGAGGAGGCCGAGAAGCGCGACCACCGCAAGCTCGGCGCCGAGCTCGACCTGTTCAGCTTCCCGCCCGAGCTGGGCAGCGGCCTGCCGGTCTTCCATCCCAAGGGCGGGATCATCCGCAAGGAGATGGAAGACTACATGCGCCGGCGGCAGGGCGAGGCGGGCTACGAGTTCGTCAACACCCCGCACATCACCAAGTCGACGCTGTTCGAGACCTCCGGCCACCTGCCGTGGTATGCCGAGGACATGTTCCCGCCCTTCGAGCTGGAGGGCATCGAATACCGCGTCAAGCCGATGAACTGCCCGATGCACAACCTGATCTTCCGGGCGCGCGGGCGCTCCTACCGCGAGCTGCCGCTGCGGCTGTGCGAGTTCGGCTCGGTCTACCGCTACGAGAAGTCGGGCGTGGTCCACGGCCTGACCCGGGTGCGCGGCATGACGCAGGACGACTCCCACATCTACTGCACCCGCGAGCAGATGGCCGGCGAGATCAAGAGCCTGCTCACCTTCGTGCTCAGCGTGCTGCGCGACTTCGGCCTGTCGGAGTTCTACCTGGAGCTGTCCACCCGCGACGACTCCGACAAGTTCATCGGCGACCCCGCCGACTGGGACGAAGCGACCGAGGCGCTGCGCCAGACGGCCGAGGAGTCGGGCCTCGAGCTGGTCGACGACCCGGGCGGCGCGGCCTTCTACGGCCCGAAGATCTCGGTGCAGGCCAAGGACGCGATCGGCCGCACCTGGCAGCTGTCCACCATCCAGCTCGACCTCAACCAGCCCAAGCGCTTCGAGCTCGAATACCAGGCCGCCGACGGCAGCCGCCAGACGCCCGTCATGATCCACCGGGCGCTGTTCGGCTCGATCGAACGGTTCCTCGGCGTCCTCACCGAGCACTACGCCGGCGCGTTCCCGCCCTGGCTGGCCCCGGTGCAGGTGGCCGGCATCCCCATCGCCGACGCCCACGTGCCCTACCTCCAGGACGTCGCCAAGCGGCTGAAGGAGCGCGGCATCAGGGTCGAGGTCGACGCCTCCGACGACCGCATGCAGAAGAAGATCCGCAACGCGCAGAAGGCCAAGGTGCCCTTCATGCTGCTGGCCGGCGACGACGACATCTCGGGCGGCGCGGTGTCGTTCCGCTACCGCAGCGGCGAGCAGAAGAACGGCGTCCCCATCGACGAGGCGATCGCCGAGATCGTCAACGCCGTGGAGCGCCGGGTCCAGGTCTGACCCCGTACGCCGCGGTGAGGCGACCCCCGCATCGGGCCGCCGCCTCACCGCTCTTCCCCGCACCGGCTCGCTGCCGCGCCGTGGCCAGCCCGTACTGACCGCGCCCTGCCGGACGGGCGCTGCCGGACGGGCCCTGCCGGACGGACGCTGCCGGCCAGGTCAGTGACCGGCGCGGTCACCGAGCCGGCAGGGGCCAGGCGTACGGAGCCGGCGGGCCACCGCGGTGACGGGGGCACGGAGACGGCGAGGGCCAGCGGGGTCAGCGGGGGAAGAGGCGGAAGGAGACGGCGGGGCGGCCGCCGAAGCGTTCGGCCGTCTCCGTGGCGAAGCCCTCGATGAGGTTGCGGGCGTAGGTTTGCGGGTCTTCGGTGGTGAGGGCCTCGATGTAGGCGCGGTGCTCGACGAGCGAGCGCACGCCGCGTTCCAGGCCGGAGGTGACGTCCACGGCGTGGGTGGGGGAGTCGGATCCGGCCACGGCGACCCAGCGGACGCCGTCCCACGGCTCCGCCTCCGTGTCAGGAAAAATCCACCGATTTCCGGCGTCACCGGCCGCGTCGAGCACGGCCCGGCCCACCGCACGATGATCGGGCGTGTTCCAGTACGTGCCGCTCCAGGTGTCGTCCGGATTCAGCGTGATCACGAGCTCCGGACGGTGCCTGCGGATGGCGGCGGCCAGATCCTTCCTGAGCGCGGTGCCGTACTCGATCACCCCGTCGGCGTGGCCGAGGAACTCCACGTTCGTCACGCCGACGACGGCCGCGCTGGCCCGCTGCTCGCGCTCGCGCACGGCGGCGGACTTGACGGGTTCGAGCGTGTCGATGCCCGCCTCTCCCTTCGTGGCGAGCAGGTAGGAGACTTCGCGGCCGGCGTCGGTCCAGGTCGCCACGGCCGACGCGCAGCCGTACTCCAGGTCGTCGGGATGGGCCACGATCGCCAGGGCCCGCTGCCAGTCTTCGGGCATGGGTTCGAGCTGAGAGGTCATGGGTGACATCCTGGCAAACCAGACGGCGGGCCGCGCGGGCTCCAGGCCCGCCGCCGGGCGGCGCCCGGGGTTCGTACCGGGGGGAGCACCCCGATTGTTCCTGGTCCTATGCTGCTAGGTATGCACGATCAGGCAGGGGCAGGGGATCCGGACAATTTCGAACGTCTGTGGACCCCGCATCGCATGGCCTACATCAAGGGCGAGAACAAACCCACGGGCACCGGCCCCGGCGACGGGTGCCCGTTCGACGCGATCCCCAAGATGAGCGACGAGGAAGGCCTGATCGTCGCCAGGGGCGACACCGTCTACGCGGTGCTCAACCTCTATCCGTACAACTCGGGGCACCTGATGGTGGTGCCCTACCGCCACGTGGCCGACTACGCGGAGCTGCGGCCCGCCGAGCTGGTGGAGCTGGGGCAGTTCACCCAGAAGTCGCTGGGGGCGCTGCGCAAGGCCAGCGGCGCTCAGGGCTTCAACGTCGGCATGAACCTCGGCCAGGTCGCCGGCGCGGGCATCGCCGCGCACCTGCACCAGCACGTGGTGCCCCGGTGGGGCGGCGACACGAACTTCATGCCGGTCGTCGGCCGGACCAAGGTCCTGCCGCAGTTGTTGCGCGACACGCGGCGGTTGCTCGCCGACGCCTGGGACTGACCCGATCGCTGCCCACGGCTCACCTTCGCGCGCTCGCCAGGTCTCCCAGAGCGCCGGCGGACGCGGACGCGCGTAGCACGCCGATGCCGGTGGCCAGCAGCAGCGGCACGGCCAGCGCCAGCGCCATGGACAACACGGCCGCGCCGGAGTCGTTGACGAGCATGCCGAGCACGCCGCTGACGAGCGTGCCGATCAGCCCGGCGCGCAGGGCGGGGGAGTGCTCGAACGCGGCCGGCACCACGCCGGCCGAGGCCTGCTCGGGCCGCAGGATCGCGTAGACGAGGAAGGCGACGGCCGCGAGCACGATCGGCATGAGGTTGGGGCTGAGCAGGGTGCCGAGCATGGCCTGCAGCTTGCGGAAGATGACGTCGAACGCCTCTCCGGTCAGCACCTGGCCCACGAACCTGCCCAGATGCGTCTGCTGATCCGGCGGCCGCAGGTAGTTGAGCCAGGCGAACGTCATCACGATCACCCCGCCCGCCACGCAGAACATGCCCAGCTTCACCAGCGAGACGCGCTTGCCCGCCAGGACGAGGGTGGTCACCGCGATGCCGGGCACGAACGCGATCACGCCGCCGAAGTCGCTGCCCATGCCCGACCCGCCGAGCACCATCGCGAACGTGCCGAGCAGCACGATCGCGGCCACGCCCGCCCTGCCGGGCCAGCGGTGCGCGATGACCGTGGCGGTCAGCAGCGTGCCGGTCGCCAGCAGCGCGAACGGGATGTTGCCGAGCCCGTAGTAGCGGGCGCCGACGTCGGCGCTGTAGCCCATGACGCTGTTGACCTGCAGGGTCGTGCCGGTCAGCAGGTCGCCGACGAGCGTCAGGGCCGTGGCGCCGGCCACAACGGCGAGCGGGCCGAGCGGCGCGCGCCGCCACGGCCCCGCGAACGCCAGAGCGGTGATGGCCGCCGTCCATGCGAGCACCCCGGCGACCATCTGCGGCACACTCGACCACGGCAGCAGGTTCACCAGGAAGCTGGCGGCGGGCACGGCGGCCAGGGCGGCGCCCGCGACGCGTACGGGCACGAGGCCCTTGCGGCGGCGCAGCAGCAGGAACGCGACCAGGTAGAACAGCACCTGCAGCACCGCCATGACCGTGAAGTAGACGCCCTTCACCGAGCGCACGGCCTGCGCGTCGGCGTCGGCGTCACGCAGCCGGTCGACCGTCGCACCCTGGCCGCCGACCTGCAGCGGACCGCCCACGACCGTGGCGGGCACCGGCACGCCCAGCTTGGTCAGCACGGTGGCGGTCAGGTCGGGCGTGATCGAGAGGTCTTCGCGGCGCGTGGAGGTCGCGCCGAGCAGGTGGCCCGCCGCCCCGGGCTCGCGCAGCGCGGTCACCCGCAGGTGCGGCACGGAGCCGTGGTCGGACAGGCCCGCGAGCACCACAGTGGTGTCCACGGGCAGGACCGACAGCAGCGCGCCCGCCTTGGCGTCGGCCAGGCGCAGCGCGTCGCGGCGCTCGGTGGCGCTGAGCTGGTCGGGCACCCTGGGCAGCTGGCCGCTCGTGAGGTAGGGGAGAACGAGGTCGTCCACGTCCATGGCGATCACCCGGCACTTCTCCAGGTCGGCGGTCTTCACCTGGAGCGGGGAGGAGTGGTAGTGGCGCACCGCGCCCTGCCGGTCGGCCAGCCCCAGGGCGGCGCCCGGGCCGATGGCGATCGAGCACTGGCCTGCGGCCTTCAGCGACTCGCCCAGGACGCCCGCGTTGCGCTGGCCGGCCACGTCGATGAGGTAGCGGTAGTGGGGGATGACGGCGCCCGCGCCCTGCGGCTCGGGCGTGGGAGGCGCGCCGCAGCGGTAGCCGACGGCCGATCTGGTGCCCGCCGACACGGTCAGCCACGCGTCGTAGGGGCAGGTCACGGTGCCGACCGTGCGGATCGACATGGAGCCGATCGCGCTCGCCCTGGCCAGCTCCCACAGGTTGGGGGTGTCGGCCTGGGTGAGGTCGTTCCAGTGGAGGCCCGACACGCCGATGAGGGCCACCCGGCCTGCGCTGTCGTCGGCCCGCGCCGCCCCGGTGAACAACCCCGGCCCCGCCAGCATCTGAACGGCCAGCACGGCCAGCACCACTAGCGCGCGCCTCACCCGAGAACCTCCCGCGGTCGATGTTCCGTGGCACGACGCATCAGCTCACGTCCCGGCGCCACCGGACCCGACTACCCTCTCACGCGGCGGATGTGCTCGGTGCGATTCCGGGCCGCCCGGCGCGGGCGTCGCGCCCCTGTCTCGCGCCGCTGTCTCGTGCCGCTGTCTCGTCCCGCGCCCGGCCCTCCCTCCACCGGGTGTGATGCACCTCTTCTCCTTCCCCGTTCGGGCGCGTGCTCCCACGTCATGCGGGAGGACCCGCCGCGATGCCCTGCGGCGGGTCCTCCTGCGACGCGTACGGGAGCGGGCGTCAGCCGGCCTTCACCTTGACGGCCTCGCTCTCGTGGTAGAGCCGGTCGAGCGAGGTGACCAGGTAGGTGCCCTCCTTCGCCGCGTACGACGGTTGCGAGACGACGGCGACGAGGTCGCGGGCGTCGGTGGTGCGGCAGTCCTTGCCCGACTTCGGCACCCGGTAGACGGCGTACGCGCGGGCGCCCTCGGAAGGAGTCCACGTCAGCGTGCCGTCGGAGGACTGGGCGCCGGCGGGCGGCGCGGGAGCCTCGCCGCCGCGCTCCTTCATCAGGGGCGGCAGCGCCGGGCGGGCGTAGCGGGACCTGGCCAGGCGGTCGACCGAGCCCAGCGGGTCGCTCAGCACCTGCTTGGCGCTGAAGTAGACCGAGCCGTCGACCTGCTTGAGCTTGCGGTTGACGCCGACCTGCGCGGCCAGCTCGCCCGGCTTCCTCCAGGCCTTGTCGTCGTTGGCGCCGACGCGGTAGAGGCCGTGACCGATGTAGAGCTGCACGTCGGTGCCCTTGACCTCGCGGGCCCACCAGCGCGCGAGCGTGTTGTAGTCGGCCAGCCGGTGCCCGCGGGGCCAGTAGAGCTGCGGAAGCACGTAGTCGACCGTGCCGGACTTGATCCAGGCGCGCGCGTCGGCGTAGATCGAGTCGTACGCCGACATGCCCGACGTCTTGGAGCCGCTCGGGTCGTTGGAGGTGTTGCGCCAGATGCCGAACGGGCTGATGCCGAACTTCACGTGGTTCTTCGCGTCGTGGACGGCCTTGTCGACCTCGGCGACCAGGGTGTTGACGTTGTCGCGCCGCCAGTCGGCGAGCTTCTTGCCCTTGCCGTGCTTCTTGAAGGCCGCGCTGTCGTCGAACGTCGCGCCCGCCACGGGATAGGGGTAGAAGTAGTCGTCGAAGTGCACGCCGTCCAGGTCGTAGCGGCTGACCACGTCGGTGATGACCTTGGTCACGTGGTGGCGCACGGCGGGCAGGCCGGGGTTGTAGTAGAGGCGGCCGCCGTATTTCACGGTCCAGCCCGGGTGCTTGCGCGCGGGGTGACCGGCGGGCAGCTTGGCGGTGCTGTCGCCGTAGGAGGCGCGGTAGGGGTTGAACCAGGCGTGGAACTCCATGCCGCGTTTGTGCGCCTCGTCGATGAGGAACGGCAGCGGGTCCCAGCCGGGGTCCTTGCCCGCCGTGCCCGTGAGATATTGCGACCACGGCTCGAGCGACGACTTGTAGAGCGCGTCGGAGGCGGGCCTGACCTGGACGAAGACGGCGTTGAGGTGGCGCTGGGCGGCGCTGTCCAGAATCTTCACGTATTCGGCCCGCTGTTTGGCGGGGCTCAGCCCGGCCTTGGACGGCCAGTCGATGTTCTGGGTCGTGGCGATCCACACCCCGCGCAGCTCGCGCTTGGGAAAGCGGGCGTCGGCCTTGCATGCCGCGGCGGGGGCGGCCATGGCCGTCTTCTTCTGGCTCGCTGCGGGGCTCTCTCCGGCTCCGGGGCCGAACACGTAGGCGGCGGCCGTGGTGGCGACGGCGAGCGTGGCAGCGGCTAGGAGTGGGCGTCCAGTTCGCATAGTGCCACCCAGTGTGGCAGTTGCCCTGACATGCTCGGGACCAAAAAAAGAAATGTACTCGTGATGCTTCTGTGATTAAAGGGTAGGGCCGGTCCGGAAGGGACAAAGCCCTTCCGGCCGGCCCGCCTGTTCCTCAGCCGGTTGCCGCCACCTTGCTCGCGAGGTTGGACGGCAGCGGCTCGTAGCGCAGGAACGTGCGCTGGAAGCTGCCGGTACCGTGTGACATGGATCTCAGGTCGATGGCGTACCGCGTTATCTCCAGCTCCGGCACCTCCGCCTTCACCAGAGTGCGGCCCGTGCCCACGGGCTCGGTGCCGAGCACCCGCCCGCGCCGCGACGACAGGTCGGACATCACCGAGCCCACATAGTCGTCGGCCACCAGCACGGAGATCTCGTCCACCGGCTCCAGCAGCAGGGTCGGCACCTTGGACGCGGCCTCCTTCAGCGCGAGCTGGCCCGCGATCTGGAAGGCCATGTCGGAGGAGTCGACGGAGTGGGCCTTGCCGTCGTACAGGGTGACACGGACGTCCACCATCGGGTAGCCGGCGACGACGCCCCGCTCCATCTGGGCCCGCACGCCCTTCTCGACCGACGGGATGAACTGGCGCGGCACCACGCCGCCCACGATCTTGTCGACGAACTCGAAGCCGCCTCCCGACGGCAGCGGCTCGACCTCCAGGTGGCAGATGGCGTACTGGCCGTGGCCGCCGGTCTGCTTGACGTTGCGGCCCATCGCCTGGCACCTGCCGCCGAACGTCTCGCGCAGCGGCACCCGCAGGTCCACCCGCTCGACCTCGACGCCGTGCCGTTTGGACAGGCGGTCGAGCAGCACGTCGGTGTGCGCCTCGCCCATGCACCACAGGACGAGCTGCCTGGTCTCGGCGTTGTTCTCCAGGCGCAGCGTCGGGTCCTCGGCCACCAGCCTGCCGAGGGCCTGTGACAGCTTGTCCTCGTCGGCCTTCGACTTGGCCCTGATGGCCACGGGGAGCAGCGGGTCGGGCATCTGCCAGGCCGTCATCAGCAGCGGCCGCTCGACGTCCGAGAGCGTGTCGCCGGTCTCGGCGCGCGACAGCTTGGCCACGGCCACGATGTCGCCGGCGAGGCCCTTGGCCGCGCCGCGCTGCTGCTTGCCCAGCGGGCAGGTCAGGGTGCCGATGCGCTCGTCGACGTCGTGGTCCTCGTGGCCGCGCTCGGCCAGGCCGTGCCCGGACACGTGCACGGTCATGTCGGGGCGCAGCGTGCCGGAGAAGACGCGTACGAGGCTGATGCGGCCCACGTACGGGTCGCTGGTGGTCTTGACGACCTCGGCCACGAGCGGGCCGTCCGGGTCGCAGGTGATGTCCTTGACCGGTTTGCCGGACAGATCGGTGATCTCCGGCATGGGATGTTCGAGGGGGGACGGGAAGCCCTGCGTGATGAGCTCGAGCACCTCCGTCGCACCGACGCCGAGCCCGCTGCAGAGCACCGGGTAGAAACTGCCGCGCGCGACCGCCTTCTCCAGGTCGTCGATGAGGACCTTGGTCTCGATGGGCTCACCCTCGAGGTAGCGCTCCATGAGCGACTCGTCCTCGCTCTCCTGGATGATCCCCTCGATCAGGACGCCGCGGTGGTCCTCGATCTGGGACGCGTACTCGGCTCCAGGGTCCTTCTCCGTGCGCGTGCCGGTGGCGTAGTTGAAGAACTTCTGCGACAGGAGCCCGATGAGGCCGTTGACGTGGCCGTTGGTGATCACCGGGAGATAGAGAGGCGCGACGCCGTCGCCGAACACGTCCTGGCAGGTGGTGAGCACCTCGTCGAAATCGGCCCGCTGGTGGTCGATCTTCGTGATCACGACCGCGCGCGGCATGCCGACCTGGGAGCACTCCTCCCAGAGGATGCGGGTGAGGCCGTCGATCCCCTCGGAGGCCGACACCACGAAGAGCGCGGCGTCGGCCGCGCGCAGCCCCGCGCGCAGATCCCCCACGAAATCGGCGTAACCGGGCGTGTCGAGAAGGTTGATCTTGATTCCGTTGAACATGAGCGGTGCCGACGCGAGGTTGACGGAGCGCTGCTGCCGGACCTCGACCTCGTCGAAGTCGCTGACCGTGTTGCCGTCCTCCACGCGGCCCGGGCGCTGGATGGTGCCCGTGGCGGCCAGCAGCTGCTCGACGAGGGTCGTCTTGCCCGCTCCCGAGTGGCCGACCAGCACGACATTGCGTATCGCGTCCGCCCGGTCGGCCGCGGGTGCCCTGCCCGCGGCTCCCACGGCGCCGCCTGAGTGTCTTTCCGCCACATCGCCTCCCGCGTCGTCGGATGTTTCCCAACGCCGCGCCCGCGCGGAAGGTGACAGAAACCGCATGGACGCGGTGTGTTCACCAAATACCCCTGTGGCGGATATCACAAGAGGGGCAGGGCAAAGAAAGTTGTCAGGTCCGTGATGGCCTACGATCGGACGGCGATGCTCAAACTCCTGCGCCCGGCCATGACCCGGATACTCACCCCGCTGGGCAGGGCTCTCGCCGGCCGCGGGATCGGCCCCGACGCCGTCACGGCGATCGGCACCCTCGGCACCGTCGTGTCCGCCCTGCTCTTCTTCCCGCTGGGGCTGCTGACCGTGGGCGCCCTCGTCATCACCGTCTTCGTGCTGTTCGACCTCCTCGACGGCGTGGTGGCCAGGCTCGGCGGCAAGGGCGGCAGCGCCTGGGGGGCGTTCCTCGACTCGACGCTCGACCGGGTCGCCGACGCCGCCATCTTCGCCGGCCTGATCTTGTATTTCGTCGCCGGAGGCGACACGCTGATGGCCGCGGTGACGTTGGTGTGCCTGGTCGCGGGCGCCGTGGTCTCCTACGCCAAGGCGAGGGCGGAGGGGCTCGGGCTCACGGCCGACGTGGGGCTGGCCGAGCGTCCTGAGCGGCTGGTCGTGGCGCTGGTCGCGGCCTTCTTCTCGGGCCTCGGCGTACCGTACGTCCTGCCGGCGGGCATGTGGCTGCTCGCGGTGGCCAGCCTGATCACCGTGGGGCAGCGTGTGGTGGCGGTCTACCATCAGACGAGGGAGACATGAGCGAGAAGGCGTCCGTCAGCGATCGCATCGTGGCCGCGGGCTTCGCGGCCGGCTGGAAGCTCGTCCCACTGTTGCCCCAGGGCCCGACGGCGGCGGTCTTCCGCTTCATGGCCGACCGCGTCTGGCGCAGGGGAGGCAGGTCCGTCCGCCGGCTGGAGTCCAACCTGGCCAGGGTGACCGGCCTCGAGGCGGGCAGCCTCGAGCTGAGCGAGCTCACCAGGGCCGGCATGCGCTCCTACTTCCGCTACTTCCACGAGATCTTCCGGCTGCCGTCGATGCGCACCGAGGAGATCGTGCGCCGCACCCACGTCATCGGCGCCGAGCACGTGCACGACACCGTGGCGGCCGGGCGGGGCGTGGTGCTGGCCCTGCCCCACATGGGCAACTGGGACCAGGCGGGCGCGTGGCTGGTGGGCGTGGGGCATCCGTTCACCACCGTGGCCGAGCGGCTGAGGCCGGAGTCGCTGTTCCGCCGCTACGTCGCCTTCCGCGAAGGGCTCGGCATGGAGGTGCTGCCGCTCACCGGAGGCGACGGGCACAACTTCGGCACCCTGGCCACGCGGGTGCGCAGGGGCGGGGTCGTGTGCCTGCCCGCCGAGCGCGACCTGACCAGGAGCGGCGTCGAGGTGCGCTTCTTCGGCGCGACCACCAAGGTGCCCGCGGGACCGCCGCTGCTGGCCGTGCAGACCGGGGCCGCG
Organism: Nonomuraea sp. NPDC049378; assembly: GCF_055586745.1. NCBI lineage: Bacteria > Bacillati > Actinomycetota > Actinomycetes > Streptosporangiales > Streptosporangiaceae > Nonomuraea > Nonomuraea sp. NPDC049378. The sequence goes on along the minus strand of NZ_JBVJHP010000012.1, from coordinate 122,539 downwards.
CTGCTGCCCGCGACCGTCTACTTCGTGGGCGACGACTGGGGCATCCACATCCACGAGGAGGTCCCGGTCCCTGAGGAGGGCACCCGGCAGGAGAAGGTCGCCGCGGTGGCGCAGCGCATGGCCGAGGTGTTCGAGAAAGGGATCACCGAGCACCCGGAGGACTGGCACATGCTGCAGCGGCTCTGGCTGGAGGACCTGCGGTCATGAAGGTCGGCATCGTCTGCCCCTACTCGTGGGACATGCCGGGCGGGGTCAAGCAGCACATCGACGACCTGGCCCAGGCGCTCATGGCGCAGGACCACGAGGTGTCGGTGATCGCGCCGGCGGCCGACGACGACGAGCTGCCCCCCTACGTGACGGGCGCGGGCCGGGCCGTCCCCGTGCCGTACAACGGGTCGGTGGCGAGGATGTCGTTCGGTTTCCTGTCGGCCGCGCGGGTGCGGCGATGGGTGCGCACGGGCGAGTTCGACGTGCTGCACATCCACGAGCCGCTGATCCCGAGCCTGGGCATCCTGGCCTGCTGGGCCGCCAAGGGCCCGATCGTGGCGACGTTCCACGCCTCGTGGGTGCGCTCGCGGGCGATCGCGGTGGCCGAGCCGGTGCTGCAGAGCGCGCTGGAGAAGCTCAGCGGGCGCATCGCGGTCTCCGACGCGGCCCGTAAGAGCCTGGTGGAGCAGTTCGGCGGCGACACCGTGCTGATCCCCAACGGCGTGACCGTCTCCCGCTACACCGAGGCCGAGCCGCTCGACGGCTGGGGGCCCGACGGTGCCACGCTCGGCTTCCTCGGCCGGATGGACGAAGAGCGCAAGGGGCTGCCCATCCTGCTCGACGCGTTCTCGAAGCTCGCGGCCGAGCGGGCGGAGGTGAAGCTGCTCATCGCCGGCCCAGGCGACGAGAAGGACGTCTACGAGCGGGTGCCCAAACGCTTCCACGACCGGGTGACCGTGCTCGGCATGGTGAGCGAGGCCGACAAGATCCGCGCCTACCACTCGGTCGACGTGTTCTGCGCGCCCAACACGCGCGGCGAGAGCTTCGGCATCGTGCTGGCCGAGGCCATGGCGTCCGGGGCCACGGTGCTGGCCAGCGACATCCCCGCCTTCCGCAGGGTGCTCGGCGACGGGCAGGCGGGCGCGCTGTTCTCCAACGGCGACCCGGGCGCGCTGGCACGCGAGGCGGGCGCGCTGCTCGACGCTCCGGAACGCCGGGCCAAGCTGGCCGCCGAGGCGCTGGTCGCGGTCAGGAAATACGACTGGTCCACGGTCGCGCGCGACGTCGTGCGCGTCTACGAGACGGTCACCACGAGCGGCGCGGGGCGTGTGGAGGAAGACCTGTGACATCCACCATGATCGTGTTGATCGTGGGCATCGTCGTGGTGCTCGTGGCCGTCTACATCTCCTGGCGCGCGGGCCGGCTCGACCGCCTGCACATCCGGCTGGAGCTGGCTCAGGAGTCGCTGGACGCCGCGCTGATGCGGCGCAGGGCCGTGGTGCTGGAGCTGGCCGGGTCACGCCTGCTCGATCCCGCCACGTCCCTGGTGCTGGCCGCCGCCGCCCACGAGGCGAGGACGGCGGGCCCCGACGAGCGCGAGCACGCCGAGAGCGACCTGTCGCGGGCGCTGCGGGCGGTCGTCGACCAGGAGCGGTTCAGGGAGAAGCTGTCGGAGGCGCCCGGGGGGCGTGACCTGCTCGAAGAGCTCGACGCCGCCGTGGCCAAGGTGGTCTACTCCCGCCGCTTCTACAACAACGCGGTCGCGGTCACGCGTACGGCGCAGCGCCGCTGGCTCGCCAGGACCCTCCGCCTGGCCGGCCACACCGAGTACCCCCGATTCTTCGAGATCGATGACAATCCACCAGCGGCTATGGCAACTGAATGACCTAATTTGGTGAAGCCAGTAAGCTTCATCCCGTTTCACGGCTGAAGCGAGGAGTGTTACTGGTGCGGCTATCCCGGACGATCACGATCTGGCTGGCCGGAGCGGCCGTGCTCCTGCCCGTCTCGGCCTGTTCCTCCGAGGAGCCGGCGCCGGGCAAGGTGCCGCAGGCGGCCGCCTCCGTCGCGCCGAGCGAGGAGCCCGTCGAGGTCAAGACCCACCCCTTCACCGGCAGGCCGTACGACAGCCTCAAGCCCGTGCTCGCCGTGAAGATCGAGAACACCGCGGCGGGCAAGCCGCAGCAGGGCCTGAAGAGCGCCGACATCGTCTACGTCGAGCAGGTCGAGGCCGGTCTGACCCGGCTCATGGCGATCTTCTCGTCCAAGCTGCCGTCCAAGGTGGGGCCGGTGCGCAGCGCCCGCATCTCCGACCTGCACATCGCGCCGCAGTTCGGCAAGCCCGCCTTCTCCTACTCGGGGGCGCAGAGCAAGATGTTGCCGTTCATCGCCGAGGCGTCCCTGTTCGACGTCGGCGACACGCGCAACCCCAACGCGTACTTCCGCCAGCCGGGCCGCTTCGCCCCCTACAACCTGTTCGCCAACACCAAGCGGCTGCTGGCCGCGGCGCCGAAGGCGAGCAAGGCCAAGGACATCGGCTTCACCTTCGGCGACGCTCCGGCCGAGGGCGGCGTGGAGCGCAAGTCGTACACGGTCAAGTGGCCCGCGGCCCGCTTCACCTTCGCCTGGTCCGAGGCGAGGAAGAAGTGGATGATCTGGCAGGACGGCAAGAAGGACGTGGCCGCGGAGGGCGGGCAGCTCGGCGCGCCGACGGTCGTCATCCAGTACACCAAGACCGAGCGCTCGCAGTTCCACGACAAGAACGACAGCTACACGCCGCTCGTGCACACCACGGGCAAGGGCAAGGCGATCGTGCTGCGTGACGGCAAGGCGTTCAAGGCGAACTGGGAGCGGGAATCGGAGAAGGACGGCACGACGTTCACCACGGAGAGCGGCGAGCCGATGAACTTCGCACCCGGCCAGGTCTGGGTCGCCCTCGCCAGCCGCAAGCCCGTCATCCCCTAGTCCTTCTGTATAAGTAAGGCGATAAACCCTGACATATTGGCATGTCGGGGGAGGGGTCCGTCAGGACCTACGATGGGCTTGAGAACATACCGATTCGTCGTGAGAGCCCGTGAGGAAGACCGTGTCCAGCAGCACGCCAGAAAGCAGCCCCGTCACCGGAACGGCCCGCGTCAAGCGCGGCATGGCCGAGATGCTCAAGGGCGGTGTCATCATGGACGTCGTCACGCCCGAGCAGGCCAAGATCGCTGAGGACGCCGGGGCGGTCGCCGTCATGGCCCTCGAGCGCGTCCCCGCCGACATCCGCGCCCAGGGCGGCGTGTCGAGGATGAGCGACCCCGACATGATCGACGGCATCATCGAGGCCGTGTCGATCCCCGTCATGGCCAAGGCCCGCATCGGCCACTTCGTCGAGGCGAAGGTGCTGCAGGCGCTCGGCGTCGACTACGTCGACGAGTCAGAGGTGCTCACCCCGGCCGACTACGCCAACCACATCGACAAGTGGCAGTTCACCGTGCCGTTCGTGTGCGGGGCGACCAACCTGGGAGAGGCCCTGCGCCGCATCACCGAGGGCGCGGCGATGATCCGCTCCAAGGGCGAGGCGGGCACCGGTGACGTCTCCAACGCCGTCACCCACATGCGGACGATCCGCGCCGAGATCAAGCGGCTCACGTCGCTGCCCGAGGACGAGCTGTACGTCGCCGCCAAGGAGCTGCAGGCGCCGTACGAGCTGGTCGCGGAGGTCGCGAAGCTCGGCAAGCTGCCGGTCGTGCTGTTCACCGCTGGCGGCATCGCCACCCCGGCCGACGCCGCCATGATGATGCAGCTGGGCGCCGAGGGCGTCTTCGTGGGCTCCGGCATCTTCAAGTCGGGCGATCCGGCCAAGCGCGCGGCGGCCATCGTCAAGGCCACCACCTTCTACGACGACCCCGACGTCATCGCCAAGGTCTCGCGCGGCCTGGGGGAGGCCATGGTCGGCATCAACGTCGACGACATCCCGCAGCCGCACCGGCTGGCCGAGCGCGGCTGGTAGTCACACTCCGTACGACGAAAATCGTCAGAAAGGCGGCATCCGTGAAGGATGTCGCCTTTTTCTGTCCTGCTGTTCACCCTCTGGTCATGATCCTGAGTCAAGCTACGGACGTCCCTCACCCTTGATCGTCCGGGAGCCTCACGTGTCCAAGCTGAACCGCCGGCACTTCCTCGTCACCGGTTTAGCGGCGGGCGCCGCCGCCGCGATCCCCGCGACCGGCGCGCACGCCGCCCCAGACCCCGCCGCGGACCCCAGTAAGGAAACCGCCCGGAGCCTCGCCTCGCGCGGGCTGCGCACCGACCCCTTCACCCTCGGCGTCGCGTCGGGCGACCCCGACCACGAGGGCTTCGTCATCTGGACCAGGCTCGCCCAGCAGCCGATGGCCGAGGACGGGCTCGCAGGCATGCCGCAGCGGCCGTTCCCCGTGCTGTGGCAGGTGTACTCCGACGAGCGCGCCCGCCGCGTCGTGCGCAGCGGCGTGACGGTGGCCGCGCCGGAATGGGGGCACAGCGTCCACGTGGAGCTTGCGAACCTGGGCTCCGACCGCGACTACTGGTACCGCTTCCGCGTCGGCCCGTACGTCTCGCCGCTCGGCCGCGCCCGCACCGCCCCGCACCCCCTGTCGTACGGCGGCGCCCTGGCCATGGCGTTCGTCTCCTGCTCACAGTACGAGCACGGCTTCTTCACGGCGTACCGCCGGCTGGCCGAGGAGCGCCCCGACGTGATCCTGCACCTGGGCGACTACCAGTACGAGTACACCAAGGACACCTACACCATCCCCGGCGGCAACGTCCGCGACCACGAGGGCTCCGAGACCGAGACCCTCGCCAACTACCGCCAGCGCCACGCCCAGTACAAGACCGACCCCGACCTGCAGGCCGCGCACGCCGCCGCGCCGTGGCTGGTGGTGTGGGACGACCACGAGGTGGACAACAACTGGGCCGACGAGGTGCCCGAGAAGCCCGAGAACCCCCAGCCGAACTTCCTGAGCAGGCGCGAGGCCGCCTTCCGCGCCTACTACGAGAACATGCCGTTGCGCCGCACCTCCATCCCGCGCGGCATCGACATGCAGCTCTACCGCCGCGTCCGGTGGGGCAGGATGGCCACCTTCCACATGCTCGACACCCGCCAGTACCGCGACGACCAGGGTTGCGGCGACGGCTACCGCGACTGCCCCGCCTCGATCGACCCGGCCCGCTCCATCACGGGCGCCGAGCAGGAGGCGTGGCTGCTGGACGGCTTCCGGCACTCGCGGGCGCAGTGGGACATCCTCGGCCAGCAGGTGTTCTTCGCCCAGCGCGACAACAACGACGGCCCGGCCAAGATCACCAGCCAGGACGCGTGGGACGGCTACGTCGCCTCCCGCAAGCGCATCACGCAGGGCTGGCTCGACGCGAAGGTGCGCAACCCGGTCGTGCTGACCGGCGACGTGCACGCCCACTGGGCCAGCGACCTCAAGCTCGACTACGACGACCCGACGGGTCCGTCCGTCGGGTCGGAACTGGTGGCCACCTCGATCTCGACCGGCGGGAACGGGGCCGACTCCGACCCGGCGACGCACCCGTTCCTCAAGATCAACCCGCATCTGAAGTTCTACAACAACCAGCGCGGCTACGTGCTGACGAAGGTCGAGCGCGATCAGATGACGGCCGACTTCAAGGTGGTGCCGCAGGTGCAGACACCTGGAGGCGAGGTGTACACGCGGGCCACGTTCGTGATCGAGGACCGGACGCCCGGGGTGCAGCAGACGTACCTGCGCCCGGTCGACCCGGCCCTGCGCAGCCAGCCCATGACCGTGGAGGAGACGGTCCGCCTGGAGACCGAGCGTCCGTGAACTCTCGCGCGCCGGCCGGGACACCCCGCCGTGTCCCGGCCGGCGCGCTCCGCGGCTCCCCGGCCCCGAGGCGCGGACCCTGCCAGGAAGATCCCGGCCGGTCGTGGTGTTGAATTGTCTGAACCCGCACCCGGACGGAAGGATCTGCCGTGCCCACGATCGGTGTACTCGCCCTGCAGGGCGACGTGCGCGAGCATGTGCGCATGCTCCAGGAGGCGGGAGCGCGGGCCACGGCCGTGCGCAGGCCCGCCGAGCTGGAGGCGGTCGACGGCCTGGTCATTCCCGGCGGCGAGTCGACGACGATGTGGAAGCTGGCCGAGGCCTTCGACATGTTCGAGCCCCTGCGCATGCGGATCAAGGAGGGCATGCCCGCCTACGGTTCCTGCGCCGGCATGATCATGCTGGCCGACCGGATCGAGGACGGCGTTTCCGGCCAGCAGACCGTCGGCGGCATCGACATGGTCGTCAGGCGCAACGCGTTCGGCCGCCAGGTCGACTCGTTCGAGGAGGACATCGACTTCGCCGGGCAGCGGGTGCACGCGGTCTTCATCCGCGCGCCCTGGGTCGAATCCGTCGGCGCGGGCGTCGACGTGCTGGGCAAGTGCGAGCCTGGGGATAGGATCGTCGCGGTCCGACAAGGGCCGCTGCTCGCGACGTCGTTCCATCCCGAGCTGACCGGAGACGCTCGCGTGCACCGTTACTTCGTAGACATGCTGAGGGAGCTCTAGCCAATGTCCGGCCACTCCAAATGGGCGACGACGAAGCACAAGAAGGCCGCGCTCGACGCCAAACGCGGCAAGCTGTTCGCGAAGCTCATCAAGAACATCGAGGTGGCGGCCCGGACAGGTGGCCCTGACCCTGATGCCAACCCCACCCTCTTCGACGCCATCTTCAAGGCGAAGAAGAACTCCGTGCCCAACGACAACATCGAGCGGGCCCGCAAGCGCGGCGGCGGCCTCGAGGCCGGTGGCGCCGACTGGCAGACCATCACCTACGAAGGCTACGCGCCGGGCGGCGTCGCGGTGCTCATCGAGTGCCTCACCGACAACCGCAACCGCGCCGCCTCCGAGGTGCGCGTGGCGCTGACCCGCAACGGCGGCTCGCTGGCCGACCCCGGGTCCGTCTCCTACATGTTCAACCGCAAAGGCGTCGTCATCGTGCCGAAGAACGGCCTCGACGAGGACACCGTGCTGATGGCCGTGCTCGACGCGGGCGCCGAGGAGGTCAACGACCTCGGTGACTCGTTCGAGGTCGTGTCCGAGGCCGGTGACCTGGTGCCGGTGCGCAAGGCCCTCCAGGACGCCGGCATCGACTACGACTCGGCGGAGTCGAGCTTCCTGCCGACGATGAGCGTGCCGCTCGACGAGGAGGGGGCCAAGAAGGTCTTCCGCCTCATCGACGCGCTGGAGGACAGCGACGACGTCCAGAACGTCTACGCCAACTTCGACGTCTCCGACGACGTGCTGGCGGCGCTGGACTAGCGTTCCTGCCCGGCGAAGGCCGGGGTGCGTCCGGGCACCTCGGGTGTGGCGGGCCCTGAGCGCTCCACAGAGACGCTCGCGAGCCTATGCCTTCAGGGAATGCGGAGCAGGCGCCGAGCGGCCGTCGCGACCGTCACAGGGGCGATCCCGGGCGTGATCGGATGCCGCGACCGTCGTCGCCGTGGCGCCGGCGGCCGGCCGTGGCCACGGCCGCCGCGCAGCTGCCCTGTCCCGGCAGGCTCGATCTCACGCTAACCGGTTCGCGAGCGCGTACTCCCGCCGCATAAGTTGGCTGACTGTGGAAATACGCGACCTCACCCCTGAAGACCTCGACGACGTCCTTGACCTTCGCAGACGCGCCTTCGGCCCGCTGTCCGCCTCCGACCGGGACAGGTGGCGCAGGGCGGTGCTCCCATCCCTCGGTGAGGGCCGCTATCTGGGTGCCTTCGACGGCACCAGGCTGGCCGCCGCGGCGCGGCTGCGTCAGTTCACGCAGTGGTGGCACGGCAGGCCGCAGCCGATGGCCGGGATCGCCGGGGTCACCGTGGCGCCGGAGGACCGCGGCCGCGGCTGCGGCAGCACGATCATGCGGGCCGTCGTCGAACGCGGCAGGGCGCTCGGCGACGCGGTCTCCGTGCTCTATCCGGCCACCACCGGCATCTACCGCTCGCTCGGCTATGAGCACGCAGGAGCCCAGCACAGCGTCAGGCTCCCCGCCGAGCTGCTGCGCCAGATCCGGCAGTCCGGCCAGGTCAAGCTGCGCAGGATGGGCCCTGGCGACGCCGGAGAGGTCGTCTCCATCCTGCACCGCGTCCACGGCGCCGCCCGCGCCAGCGGGCCCGTCTCCTGGGACGAGCAGACCTGGAGCCTGTGGCTCGAGAGTGAGGACGACTTCCTCTACGTCGCCGACGACGGTTTCGTGGTCTACCGGTGGCACGGCGAGGACATGCTGGTCGACAGCCTCGTCGCCGGATCGGGGGAGACGCTCAGGGCACTGTGGTCCCTGGTGGGCAGCGCGTCCTCGATCGCGCACGAGGTCGTCGCGCACGTGGCTCCCGACGACCCGGTGTTGTGGCTGCTGCGCGAGCGGACGGTCGAGCAGGTCACGCAGCGGCGGTGGATGTTCAGGGTGCTCGACGTCGCCGCGGCGGCCGAGCGCAGGGGCTACCCGGCGCGCCTTGCCGGCGACGCCGTCGTCACCGTGGACGACCCTCTCGGAGGGGGCGGCACGTGGCGGCTGGAGTTCGCCGGCGGCTCCGCCGCGGTCATCCCGGCCGAGCAGCCCGGGGTGAGGCTCAGCGTGAACGGCCTTTCCGCCCTGTACGCCGGGATCCCGGCGGCCACCCTCCGCCTCAGCGGGCTCATGTCCGGAGATGACCGATACGACGAGACACTCGACGCCGCCTTCGCCGCCAGGCCGTACATGCTCGAGGACTTCTGACGGGCGTTTCCCGGTGCGCGGCCACCGCGGGCGGAGTAGAGTCTCGTGCCGAACAGATGTTCGGCGTACGCGGGAGGGCATGCCGGTGCGGGTGATGGGCGTCGATCCGGGGCTGACCCGGTGCGGTCTGGGCGCCGTCGAAGGGCGTCCGGGCGCGCCGCTGACGCTCGTGGCCGTCGGAGTCGTGCGCACCGGCGCCGACGAGGAGCTCGGGGCCCGGCTCGTGGGCATCGAGGCCGGCATCGAGAAGTGGCTCGACGACGTGCGTCCCGACGCGGTCGCGGTCGAGCGGGTCTTCAGCCAGCACAACGTACGCACCGTCATGGGCACGGCGCAGGCCGCCGGGATCGCGGTGCTGTGCGCGGCCCGGCGCGGGCTGCCCGTGGCGCTGCACACGCCGTCCGAGGTGAAGGCCGCCATCACCGGCAGCGGCACGGCCGACAAGAAGCAGATCGGCGCCATGGTCACGCGGCTGCTGCGGCTCGCCGAGATGCCCAGGCCCGCCGACGCCGCCGACGCGCTCGCACTGGCCATCTGCCACGTCTGGCGCGGCGGCGCCCAGCACCGCCTCGCCGCGGCCCTCGCCAAGGCCAGGAAGGCCGGGCCGTGACGGCGCAGTGGAGCAGCACGGCCCACGGCGCCCCGGAGCGCCGTGCGCCTCGTCCACGCGTCGCCCCCGGGCCGGACGGTCCGGCGGGGGAGCCGGCTTCTCGGGCGCCGGGCCGTCTCCCGCCGCCTCGTGAGGGCGCCGGGGCGGCCGTTTCCACCCGGAGGGCCAGGTGGTCCTGGCGCGGCGGCTCCGGCCGCTTCCTGGGCGGTTCCTGGGGGCGTTCGCGCCACGTGCGGGGCCGGCCTCCGGCAGGCTGGGTCCCGAGGCGGAGGGCAGGGTTGTGATCGGATCCAAGACAGGAGGCGGGTTGTGATCGCGTCGGTGGCGGGGAAGGTGGCGGCGATCGCGCCCGACGGAGCCGTGATCGAGGTCGGCGGCGTCGGGGTTCTCACCCACTGCACCCCCGGCACGCTCGCCACGCTGCGCCTCGGCGAGGAGGCGCGCCTGGCCACGTCGCTCGTCGTGCGCGAGGAGTCCCTCACCCTCTTCGGCTTCGCCACCGACGACGAGCGGGCGGTGTTCGAGTTGCTGCAGACGGCCAGCGGCGTCGGGCCGAAGCTGGCGCTGGCGATGCTGGCCGTGCACACGCCCAACGCGCTGCGGGTGGCCGTGGCCGGCGCCGATCTGAAGGCGCTCACCCAGGTGCCGGGCATCGGGCAGAAGGGGGCCCAGCGCATCGTGTTGGAGCTGAAGGACCGGCTCGGCACGCCGGAGACGGCGGTCGACGCCGCGCTCAACGGCGAGCGGAAGGCCGCGGCCTGGCGCGAGCAGGTGCACTCGGGGCTGGTGGGGCTCGGCTACTCCAGCAAGGACGCCGACGAGGCGATCGCCGCCGTGGAGCCCGAGGCCGACGCCGACCTCGCCGCCGGGCGCCAGCCGCGGGTGGCCACGCTGCTGAAGGCCGCGCTGCGATCGCTGAGCGTGCGATGAGTCATGACGGCGGAGCCGGCGTCACCGCACGCGCCGACGTGGCCTGCCGCACTTTCGATAGGTTGGCCCCTCCGGGTCGCGACGGGCGGTGCCATGCCGGGTCCCGCGGGCTGGATGCGGTGCGCAGGGTCGTCGACGGCGTGAGGAGGTGCCACGGTGAGCTCTGATCGGGAGCTCGTCTCACCCGACGCCGAGGGCGAGGAGCTGCAGATCGAGGCGGCGCTCAGGCCCAAGCGGCTCGGCGAGTTCATCGGCCAGGGCCGGGTGCGCGAGCAGCTCTCCCTCGTGCTCGAAAGTGCTCTGCGCCGGCAGCGGCCACCCGACCACGTGCTGATGAGCGGGTCTCCTGGGCTCGGCAAGACGACCCTGGCGATGATCATCGCGGCCGAGCTGAACGCGCCGCTCCGGATCACCTCGGGTCCGGCTCTCGAACGCGCGGGCGACCTCGCGGCGATCCTGTCGACGCTGGCCGAGGGCGAGGTGCTGTTCATCGACGAGATCCACCGGATGGCCAGGCCCGCCGAGGAGATGCTCTACCTCGCGATGGAGGACTTCCGGGTCGACATCGTCGTCGGCAAGGGCCCGGGGGCCACCGCCATCCCGCTCGACATCGCGCCGTTCACCCTGGTCGGCGCCACGACCAGGGCCGGGCTGCTGCCCGCGCCGCTGCGCGACAGGTTCGGGTTCACCGCCCACATGGACTTCTACGAGGTCGGCGAGCTGGAGCAGGTGCTCTACCGGTCGGCGAGGCTGCTCGGCGTCGGCCTGCCCGACGACGGCGCCCACGAGATCGCCAGGCGGTCGAGGGGCACGCCCCGCATCGCCAACCGGCTGCTGCGGCGGGTGCGCGACTTCGCCGACGTGCGCGCCGACGGGGTGATCGACCGCTCCGTCGCGGCGGCGGCGCTCAACCTTTATGAAGTTGACGCAGAAGGGCTCGACCGGCTCGACAGAGCGGTGCTGGGCGCGCTGCTGAAGAAGTTCGGGGGCGGTCCCGTGGGGTTGTCGACCCTCGCGGTCGCCGTGGGCGAGGAGCCGGAGACGGTCGAAGTGGTGGCCGAGCCGTTCCTCGTACGCCAAGGTCTGCTGGCCAGGACGCCGCGCGGCCGGGTGGCGACCGCGGCCGCGTGGACCCATCTCGGCATGACTCCACCACCGGACGCATTCGGAGCCCCGCTTTTCGACTGATCACAGAACGGTTGCAACCGTTTCAATATGGGAACTTCCCCGCGCGCCGAAACGCTGCTTCGTTGCCGCGTTTCGCGACAAGCGCCTACACTCCGTGGCTTGGCTGGCTGTGTAGGCTGACGGCCCGAGTGGCGCGGTCCGACGCGACGCACGGAATTTCCGGCGCGAGGCCGGTGTCAACTCCTTGTACGACAATGGAAGGTCGCCCCTTATGGACATGGGACAACTCGGAAGCATCCTGCCGCTCATTCTCTTGGTGGTGGTGTTTTACTTCCTGCTGATCCGCCCTCAGCGCAAGCGCCAGCAAGAGGCGATCCGGATGCAGAACTCTCTGACCCCGGGTGCGCGCGTCATGACCACGACGGGCCTGTTCGGCACCGTCGTCGCGGTGGACAATGAGGACGTCGTCCTCGAGGTCGCCCCCGGTGTCGAGACCCGCTGGGTGAAGGCCGCCATCGGCCGCGTCGTCACGCCCGGAGACGCTTCCGCAGGTGACGAGGCCGCGTCCGACGAGGAGGGCAAGAACGAGTCCGAGGCCGCCGTGGATCGCAACGGAGACCAGGACTCCAGCACCAAGCAGTCCTGACTAAGCTCTGCGACAAACCTCTATCTGAAAGAACTGACGACCAGTGGCCCGACCGACCAGCCGCCACAGCCGACCGGGGCGTACGCTCCTGGTGCTCCTGGCGCTCTTCCTCGCCCTGGGCGGGACGATGTTCCTGCAGCAGGCGTACACGCCCAAGCTGGGGCTCGACCTAGCCGGCGGCACGACGGTGACTCTGTCGCCCGTGACCCAGAACAACGCGGCTCCTCCAGAGGAGATCCTTGACCGGGCGGTCAACATCATCCGCGACCGGGTCAACGGCACCGGCATCTCGGACGCGGAGGTCGCCAAGTCCGGCGACAACATCATCATCTCCATTCCGGGTGTCGGGCAGAACGAGGCCATCAAGCTGGTCGCGACCACCGCGGAGCTGCGCTTCCGCCAGGTGCTCGCCATGGAGGCCACGCAGGCCCCGGCAGACCTGGCGACCAACGCGCCGACGCCGAGCGCCTCGCCCTCGGGCGGCAAGTCCGCCGAGCCCTCGGACCCCGCGAGCAAGTCGGGCGAGCCCGCGGCCTCCGACCCGGCCAAGCCGAAGGCCTCAGAGCCGGTCAGGCCGCCGGCGTCTCAGCCGGCCGGAGCGCCGCAGCCGAGCACGTCGCCCACGGGCAAGGCGCTGTCGTCGGCGCTGACCGCGCCGACGCCCGGCGCCTCGGCCGAGCCCACGGCCACGCAGAGCCCCAAGGGCCAGGACAAGCGGGGCACCAAGGACGGGAAATCCACGCCCGCGCCGAGCGACGACCCCAGCCAACCCCCGGCGGCGGACCCCAACGCCACGGGCGTCAACACCGAGGGCATCGACCCCGCGGTGCTGGCCCAGTTCAAGAAGCTCAACTGCGCCGACCCCGCCAACCGCGGGCAGGGCGTCCAGGACGACCCCAACAAGCAGTACGCCGGCTGCGAGAGCGACGGCAGCTTCAAGTACGTCCTCGACGTCGCCAAGGTCGTCGGCACCGACATCGACACCGCCTCCGCGGGCGTCCGCCAGGGCACCACCGAGTGGGTCGTCCAACTCGACTTCAAGAGCAAGGGCGCCGGTGAGTGGAGCAAGCTCACCACCGCCGCCTACAACTCCCAGGAACCGCGCAACAAGGTCGCCGTCGTGCTCGACGGCGTCGTCATCACCGCCCCCAACATCATCAGCCCGATCCCGGGCGGCCGGGCGGAGATCACCGGCGGCTTCGACCAGGCCAGCGCCACCACGCTGGCCGACCAGCTCAAATACGGCGCGCTGCCGCTGAAGTTCAACCGCAGCTCCGTCGACACCGTCTCCTCGACCCTGGGCCAGGACCAGCTCGAGGGCGGCCTGATCGCCGGCCTGATCGGCCTGGCCCTCGTCGTCGTCTACTGCCTGCTCTACTACCGCGGCCTCGGCATCGTGGCGGTGCTGAGCCTCGTGGTGGCCACGGTCATCACGTACACGTCCGTGGTGGTGCTCGGGCACAACGCCGGCTTCCGCCTCTCCCTGCCGCACATCATCGGCCTGGTGGTCTCCATCGGCATCACCGCCGACTCCTTCATCGTCTACTTCGAACGCATCCGTGACGAGATGAAGGAAGGACGGCGCACGCTCCGCTCGGCCGTCGAGGTGGCCTGGGTCCGTGCCAGGCGGACGATCCTGATCGCCGACGCCGTCATGTTCATCGCCGCCATCGTGCTGTATTTCCTCGCGGTTGGCGGTGTCGCCGGATTCGCGTTCGCGATGGGCCTGACCACGCTGATCGACGTCGTGGTGGTGTTCCTGTTCACCAAGCCGTTCATCGCTTCGCTGGCGAGGGTGAAGTTCTTCGCCAAGGGGCACCCGCTGTCCGGCCTCGACGCCGAGCGTATGAGCGAGGTCGGCTCGACCGGCCGCACGACCACTCCGCAGGAGGCCTGAGATGGGACTGGGGCGTCGCCTCTACCGCGGCGAGATCGACGTTGACTTCGTCGGCAAATGGCGGCTGTGGTACAGCCTGTCCGGCCTGCTGCTCGCCGTCTCGCTGGCCGGGCTGCTCGTCAACGGGCTCAACCTGGGCGTGGAGTTCAAGGGCGGCACGATCTTCTCGTTCAAGTCCTCGCAGACCACGGTCGAGCAGGTGCGTGAGTCCGTGCTCGACCAGGGCGTGCACCAGGTGATCGTCCAGCAGGCGGGCACGGACGGCTGGCGGGCCACCACCGAGAGCCTGCCGGAGGACACCCGGGCCCAGGTGCAGAGCGAGATCGCCAAGGACTTCGGGGTCCCGCTCGACCAGGTGAGCATCCAGGCCATCGGTCCGTCCTGGGGCGGTGAGGTCTCCCAGAAGGCCTGGATCGGCCTGGGCGTGTTCATGCTGGCGATCATCCTCTACCTGTCGATGGCGTTCGAGCCGAAGATGGCGCTGGCCGCGATCGTCGCGCTCATCCACGACCTCGTCATCACGGCCGGCATCTACGCCTGGTCGGGCTTCGAGGTCACGCCGGCGACGCTGCTGGGCTTCCTGACCATCCTCGGTTACTCGCTCTACGACGCCGTCGTGGTGTTCGACATGATCAAGGAGGTCACGGCCAAGCTGGGGCACACGTCCAAGCAGACCTACTCGATGGCCGCCAACGACGCGCTCAACCACACGCTGATCCGATCGCTGAACACCTCGCTGGTCGCGATCCTGCCGGTGGCGGCGATCCTGTTCATCGGCACCACGGTGCTCGGCGCCGGCACGCTGAAGGACCTGTCGCTGTCGCTGTTCGTCGGCATGGTCGTCGGCACCTACTCCTCGTTGTGCGTGGCCACGCCGCTGCTGGTGACGCTGAAGGAGCGCGAGCCGAAATACCAGGCCATCGCCAAGCGGCTGGCCTCCACGGGCGGCGCCAGGGGAACGAAGAACTCCAAGAAGGCCGCGGCGGCGAAGGGATAGCTGCCCACCGCCTTTCGTGACGCCCTCGCCCGGCATCGGGCGAGGGCGCGGTCGTGTCCCCGGGCCTCGTGAGCGACCCGGCGCGGCCTTGAGAGCGCTCCTGGCGAGGGCGTTGCGCGGAAGGGCACCACGGCCGTCGTCATGCCGCCAGGAACGCTCTGAGGCGCGCAGGGGTGCGTACGGAGGGCCGGTGTGAGGAGGTCCGGCCAGGGTCCGCTATGCACCATCATGGAGCGCGGCAGACGGCCGGTGAGGAATGCGAGGAAACACCATGAGCGAGCTGGACACATTGATCCTGGAGCGGATCAGGGACGTTCCCGACTACCCGAAGCAGGGCGTCCTGTTCAAGGACATCACCCCGCTCCTGGCCGATCCCGTGGCGATGGCCGCCGTGGTGGACGAGCTGGCCGGGTTGCACCAGGTCGACAAGATCGTGGGGATCGAGGCACGCGGGTTCATCCTCGCCGCTCCGGTGGCGTACCGCGCGGGCGCCGGGTTCGTGCCGGTGCGCAAGAAGGGGAAACTGCCCGCCGAAACCCTCGAGGAGTCCTACGATCTGGAGTACGGCTCCGCGAGCATCGAGGTCCACCGTGACGCCCTCGCGTCCGGCGAGCGGGTTCTCATCGTCGACGACGTGCTGGCCACGGGCGGCACCGCCGCGGCGGCCGTGGAGCTGGTCAGGCGGACGGGAGCCGAGGTGGCCGGTGTGGCGGTGCTGATGGAGCTGGCGTTCCTGCACGGACGTGAGCGGCTGACGGGGGTGCCGTTGCATTCGCTCGTGATCGTGTGAACCGCCCCGCGACTGCTCAAGTTGGCTGCCTGGATACACTTGGGGGATCTGGACTCGAACGTGAGGAGTCATTGCGTGAGGAGTCTGTGTGCCCCGTGATGTGGTCGCGCCTGACGTAACCGAATCCGGCAACGCCGAAGCGCCCGGCGTTCCGGCGGTGCGCCGAAGGCGGTTTGGGGGTGGGGCCATGAACCCGGTGCTGGAGCCGTTGTTCCGTACGGTCCGCGCCACCCACCCCAAGGCCGACCTGCGTCTGATCGAGCGTGCCTACGACGTCGCGGCCTACCACCACCGTGACCAGAAGCGGAAGTCGGGCGACCCCTACATCACCCACCCGCTGGCGGTGGCGACGATCCTGGCCGAGCTCGGCACCGACGACGAGACCCTGTGCGCGGCGCTGCTGCACGACACGGTGGAGGACACCGCCTACAGCCTCGACGAGCTCCGCGGCGACTTCGGCGAGACGATAGCCTCCCTGGTCGACGGCGTCACCAAGCTCGACAAGGTCAAGTTCGGCGACGCGGCGCAGGCCGAGACCGTGCGCAAGATGGTCGTCGCCATGTCGCGCGACATCCGCGTGCTGATCATCAAGCTGGCCGACCGGCTGCACAACATGCGCACCATGCGCTACCTGCCCGAGCACAAGCGCCACCAGAAGTCGCGCGAGACGCTGGAGATCTTCGCCCCGCTGGCCCACCGCCTGGGCATGAACACCATCAAGTGGGAGCTCGAAGACCTGGCCTTCGCCATGCTCTATCCCAAGCGCTACGACGAGATCGCGCGCATGGTGTCGGAGCGGGCGCCGCGCAGAGACCTCTTTCTGCAGGAGGTCATCGAGAAGGTCTCCGGCGACCTGCGCGAGGCGAAGATCCGCGCCGTGGTCAAGGGCCGGCCGAAGCACTATTACTCGGTCTACCAGAAGATGATCGCCAGGGACGTGGCGTTCGACGACATCTATGACCTGGTGGGCATCCGCGTGCTGGTCGACAGCGTGCGCGACTGCTACGCCGCCCTCGGCACGATCCACGCCCGGTGGAACCCGGTGCCGGGGCGGTTCAAGGACTACATCGCGATGCCCAAGTTCAACATGTACCAATCGCTGCACACGACGGTGATCGGTCCCGAGGGCAAGCCGGTGGAGCTGCAGATCCGCACCCACGCGATGCACCACAGGGCCGAATACGGCGTGGCCGCCCACTGGAAGTACAAGGAGGAGGTCGGCAGCCCCGGCCCTCCCGGCAAGGTCAAGCCGGGCAGCGACATGGCCTGGTTGCGCCAGCTTCTCGACTGGCAGAAGGAGACCTCCGACCCGGGCGAGTTCCTCGAGTCGCTGCGGTTCGACCTGTCGGTGTCGGAGGTCTACGTCTTCACCCCGAAGGGGCAGGTCATCGCGCTGCCGGAGGGGGCGACGCCGGTCGACTTCGCCTACGCCGTGCACACCGAGGTGGGTCATCGCTGCATCGGCGCGCGGGTCAACGGGCGCCTGGTGCCGCTGGAGTCGCGGCTCGGCAACGGCGACACGGTGGAGATCTTCACCTCGAAGTCGCCCGACGCCGGCCCCTCGCGTGACTGGCTGAAGTTCGTCAAGTCCGGCCGGGCCCGCAACAAGATCAGGCAGTGGTTCTCCAAGGAGCGCCGCGAGACCGCGATCGAGGCCGGCAAGGAGGCCATCGGGCGGGCCATGCGCAAGCAGGGCCTGCCGCTGCAGCGGCTGATGTCGGGTGAGGCGCTGCTGGCCCTGGCCCGCGACCTGCGCTATCCCGACGTGTCCGCCCTCTACGCGGCCGTGGGCGAGGGCCACGTCGCGGCCCAGAACGTCGTGCAGAAGCTCGTGGCCTCGATCGGCGGCGTCGACAGCGCGGAGGAGGACATCGCCGAGACCTCGCTGCCGACCCGGCTGCGCGGCCGTCCCCGGGGCGGTGGCGGCGCGGGCGTGGTCGTCGCGGGCGACGCCGACGTGTGGGTACGCCTGTCGAAGTGCTGCACCCCGGTGCCCGGCGACGAGATCGTCGGCTTCGTCACCCGCGGCCACGGCGTGTCGGTGCACCGCGGCGACTGCACCAACGTGCAGCAGCTCAAGGCGCAGCCCGACCGGCTGGTGGAGGTCAGCTGGTCGCCGAGCGACGACAGCGTCTTCCTGGTGGCCATCCAGGTCGAGGCGCTCGACCGGCCGCGCCTGCTGTCCGACGTCACGCGGACGCTCTCCGACCAGCACGTCAACATCCTCAGCGCCTCGGTGACGACCTCGCGCGACCGGGTGGCGGTCAGCAAGTTCACGTTCGAGATGGGCGACCCCAAGCACCTGGGGCACGTGCTGAAGGCCGTACGCGGCATCCAGGGCGTCTTCGACGTCTACCGGGTGAGCGGCGCGGGCGGCTGAGCCGGCACCGTCGGACGGCACCGTCGGATGGGGCGGTCAGCCCGCCAGGCCGGGCAGGTTGACCACGATCGCCTCCTGGGTGCTGCGGGCGATCACCACCACCGCCTCCTGCGACGGGTCCGGATTCTCCTCCCGGTGGGGCACGTACGGCGGAACGTAGATGTAGTCGCCGGGCCCCGCCTCGATGCGCACCTCCTCGGCGTCCTCCAGGAAGACGAACGCCGGCGTGCCGCTGACCACGTAGATGGCCGTCTCGGACGCCCCGTGGTGGTGGTCGGACGAGCGGGTGGCGGGCGCGACGTGCGTCTGGCCCATCCACAACCGCGTGGAGCCGGCCGTGGCGCCGCTGATGGCGGCCAGCCGTCGCATGCCGGAGCTCTGCGCCGTGTCGCCCGAGAGCCCGCCGGCGGGCACGTGACGCAGCGGCTGGTGGAACGGGTCGCCCTCGGCCCGGTAGCCCTCCCAGAGCCGCCCTCCGGCCCGTTCCAGCACGCCTGAGGCGACGGCGGCCAGGCGTACGGGGTCGTCGTGCGCGGCGAGCAGCTCGCCGGCCAGCTCGGGGTCGTGCGCGCGCAGCTCGCGCAGCAGCCACTTGCCGCTTCCCTGCCACCTGCGCCCCACGCCCAGCGCGGTCCTGGCGGCCTCCTGGACCACCTCCCAGCGGATGAACGCCTGCTCGCCGGCGTCGGTGACGCCCGCCAGGTCGTCGAGCAGGTCGGACAGCACGTAGCGGGCCCGCTCGGCCTGGTCGGGCGTCAGCCCGCCGGGGCCCGCGGCCAGGCGCTCGCCGAGCGCGCTCTGCAGGTCGCTGGCCCGCCCGCCCGTCCTGTCGGCCAGCACCGCGCCCTCCGCGCACATGCGCGCCAGGCTCGGCCTGCGCCTGCCGAAGTCCTTGTCGAAGTAGGCGTGCAGGCTGGTCTCGCTGTGCACGAACATCTCCACCGGCCACCCGCGCCAGCGCAGCGACTCGCGGTAGGGGGCGGCCAGGCCGTCGAGCACCACCACGACGTCGAGATCGGAGGTGCTGGTGCGGCGCTCGGTGAGCACGCTGCCGCCGACGAAGGCGTACAGCGCCCCCGGGAACATCTCCTCGACCAGGGCGCGCGCGTCGGTGACGGGATCCATGGCGTCAGCCTAGATCCCAGGTGCCGGCGCGCGCCGCCCGATTCGGACTCCTGCTCCGCGGGGGCCGCGGCTCAGCTCAGCTGAACTCGGCCAGCGTGCGTTCGGCCTCCTCCAGCCACGACCGGCGGGCGGTCAGCGCCTCCTCGGCCTCCTTGACGTCCTTGGCGCGACCGGCGGCCTGCGCCTTGGACAGCCGCTTCTCCAGCTGGTCGATGGAGGTGCGCAACTGGTCGACCGTGCTCTGGGCGCGGGCCCTCGCCTCGGGGTTGGAGCGCTTCCACTCGGCGTCCTCGGCCTTGCGCACCGCGTCGTCGACCTTGCGCAGCCCGCCTTCGAGCCGGTCGCGCTGGTCGCGCGGCACGGGGCCGGCGGCCTCCCAGCGCTCCAGGATGTGCCGCAGCGCCGCCCTGGCCGTGCGTGCGTCGGTGACGGGGAGGATCTTCTCCGCCTCGGTGAGCAGCTGCTCCTTGACCGTGGCGTTGGCCGCGAGCGAGGCGTCACGCTCGGCGAACACGGCGGAACGGGCCTGGAAGAACTGGTCCTGGGCGCCCTTGAAGCGGGCCCAGAGCTCGTCCTCCGCTTCGCGCGAGGCCCGGCCGGCGCTCTTCCACTGTTGCATCAGGTCGCGGTAGATCGCCGCGGTGCCGCCCCAGTCGGTCGAGTCGGACAGCGCCTCGGCCTCGGCGACGATGCGCTCCTTGGCCGCGCGCACCTCCTCGCGCTGCTCGTCGAGCCCCGCGAAGTACTGCTTGCGGCGCTTGGCGAACGCCGTGCGCGCGGCCGACAGCCGCTTCCACAGCGCGGCCTCCGTGACCCGGTCGATGCGGTCGGCGGCCTTCCACTCCTCGATGAGCTGGCGCAGCCGCTCACCGCCGGACTTCCAGTGGGTGGTCTCGTCGGCGATGCGCTCGGCCTCGGCGACGATGCGTTCCTTGACCGCCCTGGCCTCGGCCCGCGCCTGCTCGCGAGCGGCCTTGACCTCCTCGCGGCGCTGGGCGACCAGCTCCGTCAGGCCGTCGAGCCTGGCCGTCAGCGCGGCGAGGTCGCCGATCGCGTGGGCGTCGGCGACGGCCTCGCGCAGCTTGACGATGCTCGCCTCGGCCTGTGCCGGAGCCAGGTCGGTGCTCCTGACGCGCTGTTCGAGCAGCTGGACCTGGCCGGCCAGCTCGTCGTACTTGCGATGGAAGTAGGCCAGTGCCTCTTCGGGTTCACCGGCCTGCCAGGACCCGACGGCTCGCTCTCCCTCAGCCGTACGCACGTAGACGGTGCCGTCGTCGTCTACCCGGCCCCACGGGTCGGTGCTCACCGTGTCCTCCCGCACTATCCATCAGACCCTTCGGGACTACTTCGTCCCTAGTTTGTATTACGTCAGCTCTTGCCGGCGAATGTCACGTCTTTGATTTCGACGCTTTGCTTCGGCGCTCCGGTCCCGTCTCCCGCGTCTGCGACGACGCCTGCTTTGTTCACCTTGTCCAGGATGTCCAGCCCCTTGGTGATCGTACCCACCGGCGTGTATTGCGGGGGGAGGTTGATGTCTCCGAAAACCAGGAAGAACTGGCTGCCCGTGGTGCCGGGCGCCTGGGTCTTGGCCATCGCCATCACACCCCGCTTGTACGCGGCACCCTCCAGGTTCTCCTCGGCCATGACGTAGCCGGGGCCGCCCGAGCCGTCCTGGCTCTTGCCGTCGGCCTTGGCGAACGGGTCGCCGCACTGCAGCATCGGGAACTGGTCGCTGCCCAGCCGGTGGCACTTGCTGCCGTCGTAGTAGTTCTTCTTGGCCAGGTGCTCGAGCGAGTTGGTCGTGCACGGCGCCTTGGCGTTGTCGAGTTCGATCACGATGTCGCCGCGGTTGGTCTCGAACGTCATCGTCTTCGTCGCCGGTTTGGTCTTCACCTTCTTCGGCGGCATGCCGACGTCCTTGACCTGACCGCCGGTCTTGTCGGCGGCGTAGTCGCACGTGCCCGCCGCCGCGTCGTAGGGCTTGGGCCCCGTGGACTCCGCCGCCGAGGCGGTGTCCTGGGGCGCCGCCGTGGGGGACGCGGCCGCGTCCGTCGGCGTGTCACCGCCGCCCATGAACGCGATCGCGGCCACGATGCCGCCGACCACGACCACCACGCCCACGGTGGAGCCGATGATCGCCGTGCGCCTGGCCTTCTGCTCGCGCTCGAGACGGCGCTGCATCTGCCGCTCGTAGTGCTCACGCGCCAGCTGCTTCTGCCGGTCCTTCCCCGTGGCCACCGCTTTGCCTCCCATAGTGAATCAACTGAGGTGGGCGAATCGTATCGGCCAACGGGTAATGATTCGCAGCCCGGCGACCCGCACCGGTACCCTTCGGTTACATTCCCATTGGCTTTTCGACGAGATCACCTGAGGCAGATGCTCATCGCCGGCTTCCCCGCAGGGGCCTTCCAGACCAATTGTTACGTCGTCGCGCCTGCCGCCGGCGAGGAGTGCGTGATCGTCGATCCAGGCCAGGACGCGACCGAGGGCGTCGACGAGCTGCTGCGCGAGCACCGGCTCAAGCCCGTCGCGGTCCTGCTCACCCACGGCCACCTCGACCACGTGTGGTCGGTGGCCCCGGTCTGCGGCGCGCGTGACGTCCCCGCGTGGATCCACCCCGACGACCGCCACCTGCTCAGCGACCCCGCCGCCGGCTGGTCCGACACGAGCGCCCAGCTGTTCGGGGGCCTGACGCTGAGCGAGCCCGACGACGTGCGCGAGCTGTCCGACGGCGCCGTGCTCCGGCTCGCCGGCCTCGAGCTCGTGGTCGACCACACCCCGGGCCATACCAGGGGGTCGGTGAGCTTCCGGTCGCCCGGCGACGAGGTCATGTTCTCGGGCGACCTGCTGTTCGCCGGCTCCGTCGGCCGCTCTGACCTTCCCGGCGGCGACTACGCCACCATTCTGCGCAGCCTGGCTACCAAGTGTCTGCCGCTGCCGGACGATACGGTCGTCCTGCCGGGCCACGGACCACAGACAACGATGGGCCGCGAGCGCGCCGTCAATCCGTACCTGAAAGAGGCGGCGCCGCACGCCGGTCCCACACGAGGGATCTAATGAGCTTCCAAGCACCGAAAGGCACCTTCGACTGGCTGCCTCCCCGCTCCGAGCGGGTTCTCGCCGTGCGCGAGGCCCTCGCCGCGCCGCTGCGCGGGGCGGGCTACGGCTACATCGAGACGCCTGTCTTCGAGGACACCCAGCTGTTCGCCAGGGGCGTAGGCGAGTCGACCGACATCGTCTCCAAGGAGATGTACACCTTCCCCGACAAGGCGGGCCGTTCCCTGACGCTGCGCCCCGAGGGCACGGCCTCCGTCGTGCGCGCGGTGCTGCAGCACAACCTGCACACCGGCCAGCTCCCCGTGAAGGTGTGGTATTCCGGCAGCCAGTTCCGCTACGAGCGCGCCCAGAAGGGCCGCTACCGCCACTTCTGGCAGGTGGGCGCCGAGGCCCTCGGGTCGGAGGACCCGGCGCTCGACGCCGAGCTCATCCTGCTCGGCGCCCGCGGGTTCGCCTCGCTCGGCCTCAAGAACGTCACGCTGCTGCTCAACTCGCTCGGCGACAAGGTCTGCAGGCCCGCCTACCGGGCGGCGCTGCAGGAGTTCCTGCGCGGCCTCGACCTCGACGCCGACACCAGGGCCCGCATCGAGATCAACCCGCTGCGGGTGCTCGACGACAAGCGCCCCGAGGTCCAGGCCCAGCTCACCGGCGCGCCCCTGGTGGTCGACCACCTGTGCGCGGCCTGCAAGGCCTACCACGAGGAGGTCCGTTCCCTGCTGGCCGCGTCCGGGGTCGCGTTCGACGACGACCCGCGGCTGGTGCGGGGGCTCGACTACTACACGCGCACCACGTTCGAGTTCGTCCACGGCGGGCTCGGCTCCCAGTCGGCCGTCGGGGGCGGCGGGCGTTACGACGGGCTGAGCGAGATGCTCGACGGCCCGCCGCTGCCCGGCGTCGGGTGGGCGCTCGG
Organism: Nonomuraea sp. NPDC049378; assembly: GCF_055586745.1. NCBI lineage: Bacteria > Bacillati > Actinomycetota > Actinomycetes > Streptosporangiales > Streptosporangiaceae > Nonomuraea > Nonomuraea sp. NPDC049378. Next base: position 99,331 of record NZ_JBVJHP010000012.1, on the reverse strand, counting down.
GGTCGACCGCACCTTCCTGGCCATGGAGGCCGAAGGGCTGCTGGACGACCACGCGCAGTCGCGCGTCCAGGTGTACGGTGTCCCGCTGGGCGAGGAGGCCCGCCGCCGGATGTTCCTGATCGTCAGCGAGTTGCGCGCGGCGGGCGTCAGCGCCGACATGGCCTTCGGCGGCAAGGGGCTCAAGGGCGCGATGAAGGGTGCCGACCGCTCGGGTGCCGGGTTCGCGCTGATCCTGGGCGAGCGTGACCTCGCGGCCGAGGTCGTGCAGGTGAAGAACCTGACCGACGCCGAGCAGACCGAGGTGCCGCTGGCCCAGGTCGTCGACGTTCTGAAGGGGAAGGTGCAGTGACCGGCCGGGTCGTCGCCGTCGCATCGTCGTCTCTCCTGCCCGTGCGAAGGCAAGGCGCGGTGATCCGCCGGCCGGCACGTGCCGGGTCGCCTCCGTCCGTTCGCCTCTTCCATCCGTGTGAAGGGAAGGCGCGGTGATCCTCCGGCCGGTTCATGCCGGGTCGCCGCCGTCCCTTCGCCCCTCCTATCCGTACGAAGGGAAAGTGCAGTGATCCGCACGCATACCGCCGGGTCGCTCCGTGAGGAGCACGCCGGGCAGCAGGTGACGCTCGCAGGATGGGTGGCCCGCCGCCGTGACCACGGCGGCGTCGTCTTCATCGACCTGCGTGACGCCTCCGGCTCGGCGCAGGTGGTCTTCCGCGAGGAAGACCACGCCCACGACCTGCGCGCCGAATACTGCGTGCAGGTCGTCGGCCAGGTCAGGGTGCGCCCGGAAGGCAACGAGAACCCCGACCTGCCGACCGGCGCGATCGAGGTGGTGGCCGACCGGGTCGAGGTGCTCAGCGAGTCGGCGCCGCTGCCGTTCCCCATCGAGGGCAGCGTGGGGGTGTCGGAGGAGGCGCGGCTCAAATACCGCTATCTCGACATCCGCCGCCAGCAGGTCGCCACGGCGATGCGCACCCGGTCCAAGGCCACCTACCTCGCCAACGAGGTGATGCACGAGCTCGGATTCGTCTACGTCGAGACGCCGACGCTGACCCGTTCCACGCCTGAGGGCGCGCGTGACTTCCTGGTCCCGGTGCGCCTGCAGCCCGGCAACTGGTACGCGCTGCCGCAGTCGCCCCAGCTGTTCAAGCAGCTGCTGCAGGTGGCCGGGCTGGAGCGCTACTACCAGCTGGCGAAGTGCTACCGCGACGAGGACCTGCGGGCCGACCGGCAGCCGGAGTTCACCCAGATCGACGTCGAGATGTCCTTCGTCGACCAGGAGGACGTGATCCAGGTCGGCGAGACGCTGATCGGCCGGCTCTGGAAGGAGATCGCCGGCTACGAACTGCCGACGCCGCTGCCGCGCATGACGTACGCGGAGGCGATGGACCGCTACGGCTCCGACAAGCCGGACCTGCGCTTCGGCCAGGAACTCGTCGAGATGACCGCCTACTTCTCCGGCACCTCCTTCCGCGTCTTCCAGGCCGACTACGTCGGCGCGGTCGTCATGCCCGGCGGCGCCTCGCAGACCCGTAAGGAGCTCGACGGCTGGCAGGAGTGGGCCCGCTCGCGTGGCGCCAAGGGCCTGGCCTACGTGCTCGTCCAGGAGGACGGCACGCTCGGCGGCCCCGTCGCGAAGAACCTGTCGGAGGCGGAGATCTCCGGGCTGGCCGGCAAGGTCGGGGCCAAGCCCGGCGACGCGGTGTTCTTCGCGGCGGGCGCCAGGAACGCCGCGCGCGACCTGCTGGGCGCGGCCCGGCTGGAGATCGGGCGCCGCTGCGACCTCATCGACGAGTCGCAGTGGTCCTTCCTGTGGGTCGTCGACGCGCCCATGTTCGAGCCTGTGTCCGATGAGTCCGGCGGCGAGGGCGGCTGGACGGCCGTGCACCACCCGTTCACCGGGCCGAAGCCGGAGTGGGCCGACAACTTCCAGGACCACCCGGGTGAGGCACTGGCCTACGCGTACGACATGGTCTGCAACGGCATGGAGATCGGCGGCGGGTCGATCCGTATCCACCGGGCCGAGATGCAGCAGCGCGTGTTCGACGTGCTCGGCATCTCCAAGGAGGAGGCGGAGAGCAAGTTCGGCTTCCTGCTGGAGGCGTTCAAGTACGGCCCGCCGCCGCACGGCGGCATCGCCTACGGCTGGGACCGCATCTGCATGCTGCTGTCCGGCGGCGAGTCGATCCGTGACGTGATCGCGTTCCCGAAGACGGCCTCCGGCTTCGACCCGCTCACGGGCGCGCCCACGCCGATCACGGCCGGCCAGCGCAAGGAGGCGGGCGTCGACGCGCCGCCCAAGCCGTAACAGGCCGGAGAACGGGTGACGGCAGGCGCCGTGCGGCGCCTGCCGTCACCCGTTCACGAGCGGTCAGGAGAAGGTGATCTCCTTGATGATCACCGGCTTCTTGGGCGCGGTGGTGCCGCCGTCGCCAGTGATGTCGGCGTTGTTGAGGAGCAGGTCCTGCCCGCTCGTGGCCAGCCCGAGCAGCATGTCCATGCCCTCGCCGACCGTGCCGATGACCGAGTAACCCGCGCCGACCTGAAGGTTCTCGTCCGACAGCGAGACGGCGAACTGGCTGTTGTTGCGGCCGGCCGCCTCACTGGGCTGGGTCATGAACACCACGCCCTTGCCCAGCGGGATCTCGGCGTTCTCGTCGCCGTAGACGTAGCCCGCGGTGCCCTGGCCGTCGGTCGGGTTCTTGCCGTCGGCCTTGGCCTGCGGGTCGCCGCACTGCAGCATGTGCACGCCGGCGACGTCGGGTGTGACCAGCCGGTGGCACTTCATGTCGTCGTAGAACTTCTTCTTCGCGAGGAAGCGCATCGAGTTGACCGCGCACGGCGCCGCGTCGGTCATGAGGTCGACGGTGAAGCTGCCGCGGTTGGTGGCGACCGTCATCTTCTTCAGCTTCATGTCGGGCTTCTTGCCCGGCAGCCCGACGAACTTGTGCGGGAGCGACTTGTCCCGCTTGTACGTGCAGGTCACCGGCCCTGTCTTGGTCGGGCTCGGCGTCGCCGGCGGGGTGATGGACGCGCTGGCGGAGGGGGTGCTCTGCGCCGTGGCCTCGCCGGGCTCCTTGTTGACCATCGTGGTCGCGGCGAAGATCCCGCCCGCCACCACGACCACTGCCACGCCGGCGCCGAGGAAGGTGTTCCGCCTCCCCTTGGAGGTCTGGTCGGCGGCGCGCTTGACCTGCCGTTCCTTGTGCTCCCGCGCCAGCTTCCTCTGGCGGTCTTCTTCGTTCTGGCGGTCGTCGCCGCTCACCGCTATGTCCTCTCGCTTTTGCCCACGCATGACCAAACAACTCCGCGCATGCTACCGGCCTCCGATATGTGCCGGACGTAAGTGGCGAAAGCCGCTGATGCTACGGGTGTGATCGCTGCACACCGCCGCCGCCTCGCCCGCGTTCCCCATGGCCCGCGCGCAGAGGGCGCAGACCGTCGCCGCGCGGGCTTCGAGACCCGGCGGACCCTGTAGCCTCGCGTTGTGGACAGCCTGTTCGACTCGGCGGCCGAGGAGGCCACGCCGCAGCCGCTCGCGGTGCGCATGCGCCCGCGCACCCTCGACGAGGTGATCGGCCAGCGGCACCTGCTCGGCTCCGGCACCCCCCTGCGGCGCCTGGTCGAGAGCGAGGCGCCCATGTCGCTGTTCTTGTGGGGGCCGCCGGGCACCGGCAAGACGACCCTCGCCTACGTGGTCTCCAACGTCACCAAGCGCCGCTTCGTCGAGATCTCCGCCGTGTCGGCGGGCGTCAAGGACGTGCGGGCGGCCATCGACAACGCCCGGCGCGAGCTGGGCATGACCGGCCGGCAGACAGTGCTGTTCGTCGACGAGGTGCACCGCTTCAACAAGGCCCAGCAGGATGCCCTTCTGCCCGCCGTGGAGAACCGCTGGGTCACGTTCATCGGCGCAACCACGGAAAACCCGTTCTTCTCGGTCATCTCGCCGCTGCTGTCGCGCTCGCTGCTCCTCACGCTGGAGTCCCTGACCGACGACGACGTCCGCGTGGTGCTGGAGCGGGCGGTGTCCGACCCGCGCGGCCTGGGCGGGCGCGCGACGCTGGCCCCGGAGGCCCTGGAGCATCTCGTACGCCTCGCGGGCGGCGACGCGCGCCGGTCGCTGACCTACCTGGAAGCGGCGGCGCTGCTGGGCGACGACATCACCGTCGAGGTGGTGGAGAAGGCCGTCGACAAGGCCGCCGTGCGCTACGACCGGCAGGGCGACCAGCACTACGACGTGATCAGCGCCTTCATCAAGTCGATGCGCGGCTCCGACGCCGACGCGGCGCTCCACTACCTCGCCCGCATGATCGAGGCCGGCGAGGACCCTCGGTTCATCGCCCGGCGCATCGTCATCTTCGCCTCCGAGGACGTCGGCATGGCAGACCCCACCTGCCTGCAGACCGCCGTGGCCGCCGCGCAGGCGGTGCAGCTCATCGGGCTGCCCGAGGGGCAGATCAACCTCGCCCAGGCCGTCATCCACTGCGCGACGGCGCCCAAGTCCAACGCCGTGGTCAAGGCCATCGGGGCGGCCGTCGGGGACGTGCGCAAGGGCCTGATCGGCCAGGTGCCCGGCCACCTGCGCGACGCCCACTACGCCGGCGCCGCCAAGCTGGGCCACGGCGACGGCTACAAATACCCCCACGACTTCGACCACGGGCTGGTGCGCCAGGACTACGCGCCCGAGCAGGTGCGCGACAAGCGCTACTACGAGCCGACCAGGCACGGCGCCGAGGGGCCCGTGGCCGAGCGCTGGGCCAGGATCCGCGCCTTCCTGCGCGGCGCCTGAGGTCCGCGAGCGTGCCCGGCGGATGTACGGTTACAGCAGTGACGGCGGGACACGCCGCGAGCGCGTCGGCGCGTTCCCGCTGACGCCGGAGCGGCGGCTCGTGCCCGGGATCGGGCCGGGATCGTGGCGGCACGCGGTCTCACGCGGGGGGTCACGGAAGTGCCGGGGGCCGACGTGGCGGCCTGATCAAGGTCGCTTTCCCCACTAATGTGGTCGCTCGAACGCGATAGGGTCTTGCCGTTCCGGCCCAGCGTACGAGGGAGATGCGCGGATGCTTACCGCTGGAGAGGTCGCCGGGCTGATCGCGGCCACGGGCTGGATAGTCCTGGTCTGCGTGCTGGCCATGGTGCTCGTCAAGGTCGCCAGGCTGCTCACCGAGACCACCAAGGCGGTCTCCGATCTCAACAACCGGCTGACGCCGCTGCTCGACGACATGAGCGTCACGGTCAACGAGACCAACAGGCAGCTGGTCGCCGTCGAGGCCATCGCCAGAGACGTCAAGCAGGTCAGCGGCCACGCGGCCAAGCTCAGCGCGGTGACGCAGACCATCTTCACCGGGCCGCTGATCAAGGTCTCGTCGCTCGGCTACGGCGTGCGGCGCGCCATCGAGGCCCGCACGCCGGCCAGGCCGAGGCAGGGGTCGCGGGGGACGGTCCGGGATACGGTGCGGAGGCGGCCGAGATGATCAGGCGGCTGTTCTACCTCTCGCTCGGCGCGTTCCTCGCCTTCTGGGTGATGCGCAGGCTGCAGGCGCTCCACCCCGACCACGTCGCCCGCCGCACCGCCGACGGCGCGGCGGGCATGCTCCGGCAGGTGAGAGACTTTACTTCCGACGCGCTCGGCGAGGCGGCCGGCCGCGAAACAGAGTTGCGGGCGCGCTTCGGGCTCGACGACGCTGAAGACAAGTGATTTCCACAACCAACGCAAAGGATGGCCACCATGGAGTCGGCAGAGATCGCCCGCCGCTTCCTGCGCTTCTTCGAGGAGCGTGGGCACAAGATAGTGCCCTCGGCCAGCCTGATCGCTGAGGACCCCACGCTACTCCTGGTTCCTGCCGGTATGGTGCCGTTCAAGCCGTACTTCCTGGGGCAGCGCAAGCCTCCGGCGTCCCGGCTGGCCACCGCGCAGAAGTGTGTGCGCACCCCCGACATCGAAGAGGTCGGCAAGACCACGCGGCACGCCACCTTCTTCCAGATGCTGGGCAACTTCTCCTTCGGCGACTACTTCAAGGCCGAAGTGATCCCGTTCGCGTGGGAGCTGCTCACCAGGTCCGAGTCCGAGGGCGGTTTCGGCTTCCCCGAAGACCGGCTCTGGGCGACCGTCTACCTCGACGACGACGAGGCGTACGACATCTGGCGCAACAGCGTCGGCCTGCCCGAGGAGCGCATCCAGCGCCGCGGCCTGGAGGACAACTACTGGCACATGGGCGTGGCCGGGCCCGGCGGCCCGTGCTCGGAGATCTACTACGACCGCGGCCCCGAATACGGCAAGGAGGGCGGTCCCGTCGCCGACGAGGACCGCTACCTCGAGGTGTGGAACCTCGTGTTCATGCAGTACCAGCTCAGCCAGGTCCGTTCCAAGGTCGACTTCGACGTGGCCGGCGAGCTGCCCTCGAAGAACATCGACACCGGCATGGGCCTCGAGCGCATGGCGACGATCCTGCAGGGCGTCGACAACCTCTACGAGATCGACACCACCTACAAGATCCTCGACCGCGCGGCCGAGCTCACCAAGACCCGCTACGGGCGCGACCACCGTTCCGACGTCAGCCTGCGGGTGATCGCCGACCACGTGCGCACCGGCACCATGCTGGTCGCCGACGGCGTCCTGCCCGGCAACGAGGGCCGCGGCTACGTCCTGCGCCGCATCCTGCGCCGCACGGTGCGCAACCTGCGCCTGCTCGGCTCCGGCGACGACCGCTACATGCACGAGCTGACCGACGTCGCGATCAACGTCATGGGCGAGCAATACCCCGAGCTGAAGGCGGACGCGCCGCAGATCCACGGCATCATCGACGCCGAGGAGGCGTCCTTCCTCGGCACGCTGCGCACCGGCACGGCCATCTTCGACGTGGCGGTCGAGGAGACCAAGCGCAGGTCGGCCACCACGCTCCCCGGCGAGCAGGCGTTCAAGCTCCACGACACCTACGGCTTCCCCATCGACCTGACGCTGGAGATGGCGGCCGAGCACGGGCTCAAGGTCGACGAGGAGGGCTTCCGCCGCCTCATGAAGGAGCAGCGGCAGGCGGCCAAGGCCGACGCGGCGGCGAAGAAGACCGGCAACGCCGACATCTCCGTCTTCGGGCAGTTGCTCGAGGCGTCGGGCAAGGTCGACTTCCTCGGCTACGACCAGACCGAGGCCGACACCAGCGTGGTCGGCATCCTCGCCGACGGGGTGTCCGTGCCGGCGGCGGGCGCGGGTTCGAGCGTCGAGATCGTGCTCGCGCGCACCCCGTTCTACGCCGAGGGCGGCGGCCAGCTCGCCGACCAGGGCGTGATCCGCACCAGCGGCGCGGAAGTCGAGGTCGTCGACGTGCAGACGCCGCTCACGGGGCTCGTCGTGCACCGGGGCAAGGTCCGCAAGGGCGAGATCAGGGTCGGCGACGAGGCGCAGGCGGAGATCGACGTCGAGCGCCGCCGCGCGATCTCGCGCAGCCACAGCGCCACCCACCTCGTCCACCGCGGCTTCAAGAACGCGCTCGGCGAGACGGCGGCGCAGGCCGGCTCGGAGAACTCGCCCGGCCGCTTCCGCTTCGACTTCACCGCCTCGGGCGCCGTGCCGCAGAGCGTGCTGCGCGACGTCGAGGACGAAGTCAACGCCGTGCTCGTCAACGACCTCCAGGTCAACGCCTTCTACACCTCCCAGGCGGAGGCCAGGGCGATGGGCGCGCTGGCGATGTTCGGCGAGAAGTACGGCGACGAGGTCCGCGTGGTCGAGATCGGCGACTACTCCCGAGAGCTGTGCGGTGGCACCCACGTGCACAGCTCCGGACAGCTCGGCCTGGTCAAGGTGCTGGGCGAGCAGTCGGTCGGCGCCGGGGTGCGCCGTGTCGAGGCCCTCGTCGGCATCGACGCCTTCCGCTTCCTGGCGCGCGAGAGCGTGCTGGTCGCGCAGCTCACCGAGCAGCTCAAGGCGCGCCGCGAAGAGCTCCCCGAGCGCATCGACGGCATCGTCACCCGGTTGCGCACGGCCGAGAAGGAGCTCGACAAGCTCCGCTCCGCCCAGGTGCTCCAGGTGGCGGGCGACCTGGCCGCTCAGGCTCGTGACCTGCACGGAGTCTCCGTGGTGACACACCGCGCGCCTGATGGCACCGGCGCGGATGATCTGCGTAAGCTCGCGCTTGATGTGCGTGGCAGGTTCCCGGCCGACAGACCGGCGGTCATCGTGATCGCCGGCGCCCCCACCGACAGGCCCGTGGTGGTTGCCGCGGTCAACGAGGCGGGGCGCGAGCGAGGGCTCAAGGCCGGGCAACTGGTCGGCGTCGCCGCCAAGGCTCTTGGGGGTGGCGGTGGCGGCAAGGACGATGTCGCGCAAGGCGGCGGCACGCGACCGGAGGCGATCGGCGACGCGCTGCGCCTGGTCGAGCAGGCCGTTGCTGACCAGGTCAGCCGATAGCCCGGCCGGCATGAGATTCGGTGCGCGGATCGGCGTGGACGTCGGCTCCGTACGCGTGGGCGTGGCCCGCAGCGACCCCTCGGGCATGCTGGCCACGCCGGTCGAGACCGTCAGACGAGGCAAGGGCACCCTCGACCGCATCGCCGCGATCGTCGCCGAGCATGAGGCGATCGAGGTCGTGGTCGGGCTGCCCACCTCGCTGTCGGGGCGTGAGGGGCAGGCGGCCGCGCTGGCACGCGAGTTCGCCTCCGCCCTGGCTGCCCGGGTGGCGCCGACACCGGTGCGGCTGTTCGACGAGCGGCTGACCACGGTGACCGCCCAGCAAGGGCTCAGAGCCAGCGGCGTGCGGGCGAAGAAGCAGCGCGGCGTCGTCGACCAGGCGGCCGCGGTCGTGCTGCTCCAGGATGCCCTCGACTCCGAACGCGCCACGGAAAGACCACCAGGCAGGCCCGCCGAACCGCCACCGGCGGCCGGCGGACCTGCCTCATGAGCGGCCGATCGACGGGCCCCTGCCGTGACCGGCGCGCATGCGTGGCCGCCCCGTGCGCGGGGTCCGCTGCGGCGGAGCGAAGGTGTGCTCCCGTCACGGGCGCGCGTGGCGAGGTGGCCTCGTGAACGGTACGCCCGAGGACGACGACGTGATCCCGTTCCGCGACGCGGACGACGACGCTGACCCGGTGATCGGCGGGGGGAGCGACGCCCGGCCGCACCAGGCTCCGGAACCGGGGACGCGAGCGGCTTGCGGAGCGAGGCCCGAGGAGGCGTTCGGGCCGGACCCTGACCCGGCTTCCACGGCAGACCGGCCGGGCTCCGAGGCGGCTTCCGCGGCGAAGTCCGGGCCGGGCTCAGAAGCGGCTTCCGCGCCTGGCTCCCAGGCGGGCTCCGGACCGGATGCCGGGCCGGGTTCTGGGTCACGTTCTCAGCCGGGCTCAGAGCCGGGTTCCGTGCTGGGCACCGGGGCGGGGGCCGCCGGGTCGCCGTCCCAGCGGCGCCGCGCTCTGCGCCGGGCAGGGCTGCTCTCGACCGGGCTGCTCGTCTCGCTGGTCGCCGTGGGCGCCGGAGCGATCGCGGTGCTCAAGCCGTACATCAGTCCTGACGACTTCGAAGGGCCGGGCAGCGGTTCGGTGACCGTGCGCATCGCGCCCGGGTCGAGCGCGGAGTCCATCGGCTCGACGCTGGCCGACGCCGGGGTGGTGGCCAGCGCGCGGTCGTTCGTGAAGGTGTCGGAGGACCGCGCGGTGACCGGGCGGCTGCGTCCCGGCCACTACCGCATGCGCAAGGGCATGGCGGCAGGGGCGGCCCTCGACCTGCTGCTCGCGCCCTCGTCCAGGATCGTGAAGCGGGTCACCGTGCCCGAGGGCCTGCGCGCGGCCGAGGTGCTGGCCCGGGTGGCCCAGCAGACCGGGCTGCCGCTCGAGGAGTTGCGGGGCGTCGACAGCGCGCTGGTCGGGCTGCCCGACTACGCGCCGGGGATCGAGGGTTTCCTGTTCCCCGCGACGTACGAGGTGGAGCCGGGCGACACGGCGGTCGACGTGCTGGCGGCGATGGTGGAGCGGTTCCGCGCCGCCGCCCGGCAGGTGGGTCTGGCGGCCGAGGCCGCGAAAGTGCATCTGACGCCGCTGGAGGCCGTCACGGTGGCGAGCCTGATCCAGGCCGAGGGCGGCACCGACGCCGACTACCCCAAGATCGCCAGAGTGATCTACAACCGCCTCGCGAAGGACACGCCGCTGGAGATCGACAGCACCGTTCTGTACGCCCAGAAACGCCGGACGCTGAGGATCACGGAGAGCGACACCAAGGTCGATTCGCCCTACAACACCTATCGCCACAAAGGGTTGCCGCCCGGCCCCATCGCCAACCCCGGAGAGAAGGCGCTGATGGCGGCGCTGCACCCGGCGGAGGGTGATTGGCACTGGTTTGTCACCACTGATCCAGCCCATAGAATCACCAAATTCACCAACAAAGAGAGCGAGTTCGTGAGATACCGGGAAGAGTTGAACAAGAACCTCGGGACGAGCTGATGTTCGGTGGACCCCCCGCTATCACCGCGCAAAAGCCCCAAAACGGGGCATGCGTCCTCTTCCCGTCCCTTAGCATGGCTACCCAGTGTGATCTCCGCTGGCCGTGGCAGCACGTCCGGCGGACCCCCCAGTTCCGCTCGGTGACCCCAGCCGGTTGGGCAGTTCCGCTTGACGCCTGGCCGGGCGTGCCGGGAGATTGGCCAGCGAACCCATGAGCGATCTCGATCTCAACTCCTTGCTCGGCGCCGAGGACGACGAAGGTCCCGCGCGGCGCCGCAGCCGTGGCGGCAGGCGCGGCAACAGCCGCAGGCGGCGCAGGCGCCGTAACCGCGGCCGGTTCATCGCACCACTGCTCGCCTTCGTGGTGCTGGCCGGCATCATCGGCGGTGGCGGCTACTACGGCTACATGTGGCTCAACGACGCGCTCGTGCCCGACGACTACACCGGCCAGGGCGCCGGCGAGGTCGTCATCGAGATCAAGAGCGGCCAGAGCGCCTCCGATGTGGCGGTGGAGCTGGAGCGCCAAGGCGTGGTGGCCAGTGTCAGGGCCTTCACCAACGCGATCGGCAACGCCGGGACGAGCGCCTCGCTGCAACCGGGTTCGTACAAACTGCGCAAGCGCATGTCGGCCAAGAACGCCGTGGCGCTGCTCGACCCGGACAACCGGCTGCGCGTGCCAGTGACGATCAAGGAAGGTCTGCGGCTGTCCCAAACCCTGGCCACGCTCGCCAAGGAGACCGGAATGCCGCTCAAGGAGTTCAAGGCCGCGGCCAAGGACGTCGACGCCCTGGACCTGCCGTCCTATGCCAAGGGCAAGCTGGAGGGCTACGCCTTCCCCGCCACGTTCGAGGTGCAGCCGAAGACCACGCCCCGGCAGATCCTCGCGGCCATGGTCGACCGCTACAAGAAGACGGCCGAGTCGGTCGACCTCGAGAGCGGTGCCAGGGATCTCGGGCACACACCGCACGAAATCATCACCATCGCCAGCATCATCCAGGCCGAGGCCGGGCGCGCGGAGGACATGCCGAAGATCGCCCGCGTCATCTACAACCGGCTGGACCGCAAGCCACCGATGAAGCTGGGGATGGACAGCACGGTGATGTACGCCCTCGGCAAGTTCCGCACCTACGCCACCCACGCCGAGCTGCAGACCAAGTCCCGCTACAACACCTACAAGTACGAAGGGCTGCCGCCGGGCCCGATCTCCAACCCGGGTGACCACGCCATCGAGGCGGCGCTCAACCCGGCCAAGGGGCCATGGCTGTTCTTCGTGGCCACCGACCTCAAGAGCAACGTGACCAAGTTCGCCACCACGGAGGCCGAGCGTCAGGCTTTGCTCGCGGAGTGCCGCAGCAACGGCGGCTGCGGCGGCTGACCTCTGCGGCTGCACCTGGGTTCGGCACCTGGGTTCGGCGCCGTCCGCCCGCACCGCGCCGAGGGCGGGCGGCCGTACGAAGCCCGGGCCCTGAGCCGGGGCGGACGGCCGTAGGGCAAGGTTCGTCGACGGGAGCTTCGGCTCTGGCCCGTGCCGTACGGTGCCGCCACGCGCGGGCGATAGGGTCGTCGTGTTCGTGGGTGAAGGAGTGTGGATGCGGGCTGCGGTGCTGGGGTCTCCCATCGGTCATTCGCTCTCGCCCTACCTGCACCGGGCCGCCTACCAGGCGATGGGGCTCGACGGGTGGAGTTATGAGGCGTTCGAGTGCGACGAGGCGCGGTTGCCCGGGCTGCTGGCCGGGTTGGTGCCGGTGCGGGGCCGGGAGCGCGGCGGCGATGACGCCTGGGCGGGGTTGTCTCTGACCATGCCGCTCAAGCGTGCCGTGCTGCCGCTGCTCGACATGGTGTCCGAGGTGGCCGTCGAGGTCGGCGGCGCCAACACCGTGGTGTTCCGTGACGGTCTCCGGCACGGCGACAACACCGACGTCCATGGCATCAAGCAGGCGCTGGCCGAGGCCGGGGTGGCCGCGCCGGGTTCGGCGACCGTGCTCGGCGGAGGAGCCACGGCGGCCTCCGCGCTGGCGGCGCTGCGCGATCTCGGGCTGTTCCAGGCGACGCTGCTGGTACGCGACCCCGCGCGCGCGGGGGAGACGGCGCAGGTCGCCGAACGGCTGGGCGTGTCCTTGGCGGTGGAGACGTTCGACAAGCTCGAGGTGGCGACGCGGGTGGACCTGGCGGTGTCCACGCTGCCCGGCGGTGCCGCCGACGCCTTCGCCGATCGGCTGGCGCGGGTGCCCGCGCTGTTCGACGTGGTCTACTCGCCCTGGCCGACCCGGGCCGCGACCGCCGTCAAGGAGGCGGGTGGCACCGTGGTCGGCGGGTTCGCGATGCTGCTGCACCAGGCGGTGCGGCAGGTGGAGTTGATGACCGGCCGGACGGATGTGCCGGTGGAGGCGATGCGCGCGGCCGGGGAAGCCGAACTCCTGCGGCGGTCGTAGCCACCACCGGCACCGGTTGACGAAGAGGCGCGGCGCTGTCCGGGAATCGGGGCACGGAGACGGCCCGCACCGGTGGGGGCGCCCGGTTCACGACGGCGGCAGCCGTGGCCGTATGGCCATTTCTGGGTAGATGTTTACCGGCAGGCGATGGCCGGCCGGGATGATTCGGGGAGGCGTCGTGGTTGTGGTAATGTAGCTCTCTGATCGGTCCGGCATGCCTTGCTGGACGCGCAAGCGGAGGTCTCCCTCCCACCTGAGTCGCCGAAAGGCGGCCGGGTCCAGGATCACGCCGGACTACTCCGGGGAGCTCGAGGCCACGAAGCCACAGAGCTCAGTGGCCCCGCATGCGCGACGTGCGGGGCTTTTCGCGTTCGCAGCGCGAGGGGCTCTCGGCACGACGAGCACGTAGGGATCGCAAACCTAGGAGGCCCCATCAGCACTGAGCCCCGCATCAACGAGCGTATCCGAGTTCCCGAGGTTCGCCTCGTGGGCCCGAACGGCGAGCAGGTAGGCATCGTCTCCATTCACGACGCGCTCAAGCTCGCCCAGGAAGCCGACCTCGACCTCGTCGAGGTCGCGGCAACGGCTCGACCGCCCGTGTGCAAGCTCATGGACTACGGCAAGTTCAAGTACGAGTCCGCGATGAAGGCGCGCGAGGCGCGCAAGAATCAGGCGCACACGATCATCAAGGAGATCAAGCTCCGGCCGAAGATCGACCCGCACGACTACGAGACCAAGAAGGGTCACGTGGTGCGGTTCCTCAAGGCGGGAGACAAGGTCAAAGTCACGATCATGTTCCGTGGTCGCGAGCAGTCCCGGCCGGAGCTCGGCTTCCGGCTGCTGCAGCGGCTGGCGGACGACGTCCAGGAGCTCGGCTTCGTGGAGTCCCACGCCAAGCAGGACGGCCGTAACATGATCATGGTGATCGGTCCGCACAAGAAGAAAGCCGAGGCCAAGGCCGAAAAGGCCGCAGCCAAGGCGCAGCGTGGCGGCGAGGAGCCTTCCGCACAGGAAGCGTGACCCGCAGTTGGGGTTAGCCTTACAAGCGCGGCCCCAGCCAAGCCACCGGCAGACGAAGACGCCGCTACCGGGTCGGCCAGCACCGGCCCGGCCAGTGGCACGACCGAAACGAGGAGAGACGGCGACATGCCGAAGATGAAGACGCACAGCGGTGCGAAGAAGCGGTTCCGGCTCACCGGCACCGGCAAGATCAAGCGTCGCCGTGCCAATCGCGCGCACTACAACGAGTGGAAGTCGTCCACGTTGACGCGCCGTCTCAAGAACGAGGTCGTCCTTTCCGACGCCGACCACAAGAAGATCAAGAAGCTGCTCGCCAAGTAGCGCGAACCCCCGGGGAGAAGAATCATGGCACGCGTGAAGCGGGCGCTCAACGCCAAGAAGAAGCGCAAGGTCGTCCTCGAGAGGGCGAGCGGTTACCGTGGCCAGCGGTCGCGTCTCTACCGCAAGGCCAAGGAGCAGATGCTCCACTCGATGACGTACGCCTACCGGGACCGCAAGGACCGTAAGGGTGCGTTCCGCCGTCTGTGGATCCAGCGGATCAATGCCGCCGCCCGCCAGAACGGCATGACCTACAACCGCCTCATCCAGGGTCTGCGCCTGGCCAACATCGAGGTCGACCGCAAGATCCTCGCCGACCTCGCGGTCAACGACAGCCAGACCTTCGCCACGCTCGTGGAGGCCGCCAAGAAGGCGCTCCCGGCCGACGTGAACGCTCCGGCCGCGGGCTGAGGCAGTTGCTTTGAACGAGGGCCCACCGATGACGGTGGGCCCTTTGCTGTGGACGCACACGAAGCGCGTCCAGCGCGCGGGCCGCGGGACGTGGCCCGCCGGGCGCGGGCAAGGACGCGGGCAAGGGCGTGGGGGAGAGCATGGCGGGGTCCGAGCTGACCAACGTGCGGTCGCCGAGGGTCAAGGCGGCCCGGCGGCTCACCAAGCGGGCCTTCAGGGAGCAGGACCGTAGATTCCTGGCCGAAGGGCCGCAGGCGGTGCGCGAGGCGCTCAAGCTCGACGACGTGGTCCTCGAGCTGTTCAGCACGGCCGAGGCCGAGCTGCGCCACCCCGAGCTGATCACCGAGGCCACTCTCAAGGGCGTCCCCGTGCACCGGGCCAGCGGCGAGGTCATGTCCGAGCTCTCCCAGACCGTGACCCCGCAAGGGCTGGTGGCGGTCTGCGGGCTCGTGCACGTCCCCCTGGAGCGGGCCCTGGAGGGCACGCCGCGCCTGGTGGCGATGCTCGCGCATGTGCGCGATCCGGGTAACGCCGGCACCGTCATGCGCGCCGCCGACGCCGCCGGGGCCGACACGGTGATCTTCACCGACGCCTCCGTCGACCCGTACAACGGCAAGTGCGTACGCGCCAGCGCGGGCAGTCTTTTCCATCTTCCCGTCGTCATCGGTGCTCCGGTGGGCGCCGCCGTGCGTCACCTCAAGGAGCGGGGGCTGCGCGTGCTGGCGGCCGACGGCACGGGCAAGCGCACGCTCGACGACGTCGATCTGTCCGGCCCCACCGCGTGGATCTTCGGCAACGAGGCCTGGGGTCTGCCGGAGGAGATCCTCGCCGAGGCGGACGACGTGGTCAGGGTGCCCATCTACGGACAGGCTGAAAGTCTCAACCTGGCCACCGCGGCGGCGGTGTGCCTTTACTCTTCCGCCAGGGCTCAGCGAGTGTCCTAGGCGGCGGGAAACCCGCTATTGTCGGCGATGTAGGCGGAGGAGGCGAGGTCGTGCACGGCGCAGACACCGACGGGCGCGTTGTGGCCGCCGCGTGCACGATAGCCATCGACGATCTCCCCGACGGCCTCATCGTGGCCGACCGGCATGGCTGCGTGGTCGCCGTCAACCGAGCCGCCGCGCGGCTCACCGGCATCGCCATGGAGCGCGCGGTCGGCCGGCACATGACCGACGTGTTCCCGTTCCGCGACCATGACGGGCGTGACTGGTGGAAGGCCCTCGACCTCGAGGGCGGGCTGCGTACGCGGAGCAGGGTGCCGGAGCGGCCGCTGCACCTGCCGGGCGGCCAGGAGCTCTACGTCACGGCCCGGTTCATCCGCGAGCCGGAGCGCGGCGGCGAGGTCGAGCGCATCACGATCACCCTCAGAGACGGCGGCGCCCGGGCCCGGCTGGAGCGCAGCCGGGCCGACCTGGTCTCCACGGTGGCCCACGAGCTGCGTTCGCCGCTGACGAGCGTCAAGGGGTTCACCGCGACCCTGCTGGCCAAGTGGACGCGCTTCACCGACGAGCAGAAGCGCGTGATGCTCGAGACCGTCAACAACGACGCCGACCGTGTCACACGGCTCATCACCGAGCTGCTCGACGTCTCCCGCATCGAGTCGGGGCGGCTGGAGGTGCGCCGCCAGGTCGTCGACCTTCCCGCCAGGGCGCGCAGGCTCATCGCCGGGCGGGTGGCGGCCGGCGAGGCCGAACACCGGTTCCGCCTGGTGTCCGGCGACCACCTGCCGGAGATGTGGCTCGACCAGGACAAGATCGACCAGATCCTGGGTAACCTGGTGGAAAACGCGCTGCGCCATGGGCGCGGCACTGTGACCATAGAGATCGAGTCCGTTGGATGGGGAGTTGCCGTGTCGGTGCGCGACGAGGGCGAGGGCATCGAGCCCGAGCTGGCTCCGCGCGTCTTCAGGCAGTTCTGGCGCGGCGGAAACAGCCGCAGGCGCGGCGGCACCGGGCTCGGCCTGTTCATCGTGAAAGGCCTGGTCGAAGCGCACGGCGGCACGATCGCCGTGCAGCGGGCCCCCGAGGGCGGGGCGGAGTTCCGATTTACCGTGCCCACCGGCACGCCTGACTTCGCGACCCCGTAGCGAGCGATTCGGGCCCGGTGGGCGGGTCCCACTAGACTCATTTCCGCTCAAGCCCTGGATACGGAGCTCACTCTTGTCTGACTACGACCCCGTCGAGGTGACACCGTTGCATGCCGACGAGGTGTCCCGCATGGAGGCCGACGCCGTCGCGGCGATCAAGGCGGCCGACGACCTCGACGCACTCAAGCAGGCCAGGCTGGCGCACGCGGGTGACCGCTCGCCCATCGCCCTGGCCAACCGGGAGATCGGCGCCCTGCCGCCGGCCGCGCGCGCGGAGGCCGGCAAACGCGTCGGCGCCGCCCGAAAGGTGATCAACGAGGCGCTGGCCGCACGCCAGGCCGAGCTCGAGGCCGAGCGCGACGCGCGCGTGCTCGTCGAGGAGAGCGTCGACGTCACCCTGCCGTGGGACCGCCGGCCACGCGGCGCCCGCCACCCGCTCACCACGCTGCAGGAGCGCATCGCCGACGCGTTCGTCGCCATGGGCTACGAAGTGGCCGAAGGGCCCGAGCTCGAAGGCGAGTGGTTCAACTTCGACGCCCTCAACATCGCCAAGGACCATCCGGCGCGCTCCGACCACGACACGTTCTTCGTGGGCTCAACGGAGTCCGGCATGGTGCTGCGCACGCAGACCTCGCCGGTGCAGATCCGCGCGCTGCTCCAGCGCGAGCTGCCGGTCTACGTGATCTCACCGGGCAAGACGTTCCGCACCGACGAGCTCGACGCCACCCACACCCCCGTCTTCCACCAGACGGAGGGGCTGGCCGTCGACGAGGGCCTGACGATGGCCCACCTCAAGGGCACGCTCGACCGGTTCGCGGAGGTGATGTTCGGCAAGGGCATCTCGACCCGGTTCCGCCCCAACTACTTCCCGTTCACCGAGCCGTCCGCCGAGATGGACCTCAAGTGCTTCGTCTGCCGCGGCGCATCGGCGATCCCGGGCAACCCGCCCTGCCGCACCTGCAAGTCGGAGGGCTGGATCGAGTGGGGCGGCTGCGGCATGGTCAACCCGCGCGTGCTCATCGCGTGCGGGGTCGATCCGTCGCGATACTCCGGGTTCGCGTTCGGCATGGGCATCGAGCGCACGCTGATGTTCCGCCACAACGCCGAGGACATGCGTGACATGGTCGAGGGAGACGTGCGCTTCACGCTCCCGTTCGGAATGGAGATCTGATGAAGGTCCCGCTTTCCTGGCTGCGGGAGTATGTCGATCTCCCGGCGGTCACCGCCCACGAGGTGGCCGACAAGCTCACGGCCGCCGGGCTGAAGCTCGAGTCGATCACCTCGCACGGCCACGACGTCAAGAACGTCGTGGTCGGCGAGGTGCTCGCCATCGAGGAGCTGACCGGTTTCAAGAAGCCGATCAGGCACTGCAAGGTCGAGACGGGCGAGGCGACGCCGCGCGAGATCGTCTGCGGCGCCACCAACTTCGCCGCCGGTGACCGGGTGCCCGTCGTGCTGCCCGGAGGGGTGCTGCCGGGCGGGTTCGAGGTCGGGGCGCGCAAGACCTACGGGCGCATGTCCGAGGGCATGATCTGCTCCGAGCGCGAGCTCGGGCTCGGTGACGACCACAACGGCATCATGGTGCTGCCCGCCGGCACCCCGATCGGCGGCGACGTGGTCGAGCTGCTCGGCCTGCGCGACGAGGTGATCGAGCTGGAGATCACCCCCGACATCGGCTACGCGCTGTCGATCAGGGGTGTGGCGCGCGAGGTGGCGACCGCGTTCGGCGTGGCCTTCCGCGACCCCGGGGACGTCGAGCCGCCCGCCGCGACGGGGCCGTCGTGGCCGGCCTCCATCGCCGACCCGACGGCGTGCGACCGGTTCGTGCTGCGCGAGGTGCGCGGCTTCGACCCGGCCGCGCAGACCCCGCTCCCGATGCGGGTACGCCTGGCACGTGCCGGCATGCGTCCCGTGTCGCTGGCCGTCGACATCACCAACTACCTGATGCTGGAGCTCGGCCAGCCGCTGCACGCGTTCGACCGGGGCAGGCTGAGCGGTGAGATCGTGGTGCGCCGGGCCCGGCCCGGTGAGCGGCTGGAGACGCTCGACCACGTGGTGCGCGAGCTCGACCCCGACGACATCCTGATCACCGACCAGTCGGGGCCGATCTCGATGGCGGGCACGATGGGCGGCCTGGAGACCGAGATCTCCGACGGCTCGACCGACATCGTCATCGAGGCCGCTCACTTCTCCGCGACCGGCATCTCCCGCGAGTCCCGCAGGCACGGGCTCGTGTCGGAGGCGTCCAAGCGGTTCGAGCGCGGCGTCGACCGGGAGCTGCCGCTCGTCGCCTCGTGGCGGGCCGTGCAGTTGCTGGCCGAGCTGGGCGGCGCCACCGTGCAGCCCGGCGTCACGCACGCCGAGGTCGAGGTGTCGCCGGCGCGCATCGCGATCCCGGCGGGCCACCCCGGGGCCGTGGCCGGCACCACCTACTCCAAGGAGACCGTGGTCGCGCGGCTGCAGCAGGTCGGCTGCGTCGTCGTCGAGGGTGACGACGCAGCCGTGCGCCAGGGCGGTGTCGACCCGACCGGGGTCGTGACCGGCGGCGAGCTGGCGGCCAAGCTGGCCGTGACGGGCGACGACATGATCACGGTGACGCCGCCGTCGTGGCGGCCCGACCTCACCGACCCCAACGACCTGGCCGAAGAGGTCATCCGGCTGGAGGGCTACGAGAGCCTGCCCTCGGTGCTGCCCGCCGCCCCGGCCGGCGCCGGGCTCACCGAGGGTCAGCGGCTGCGCCGCCGGGTGGGCAGGGCACTGGCCGAGGGCGGCTACGTCGAGGTGCTCAGCTACCCGTTCGTCAGCGCCGCCGACTTCGACCACCTGCAGCTGCCCGCCGACGACGCGCGCCGCAACGCCATGCGGCTGGCCAACCCGCTGTCGGAGGACGAGCCGCTGATGCGCACGACGCTGCTGCCGGGGCTGCTCAAGACCCTGGTGCGCAACGTCGGGCGCGGGTTCGCCGACGTGGCTCTGTTCGAGAGCGGGCCGGTCTACCGGCCGCGCGAGGGAGCTCCCGAGGCGGCGCCGGCGCTCGGGGTGGAGCGCCGCCCGACGGCCGAGGAGCTCGCCTCGATCGAGGCGGCGCTGCCCGACCAGCCCTTGCGCGTCGCGGTCGTGCTGACCGGCGAGTTCGAGCGGTCCGGCTGGTGGGGCGCCGGCCGGCCGGCCACCTGGGCCGACGCGGTGCAGGCCGCCCGGCTGGTGGCGGCCGAGGCGCGGGCGGAGCTGTCCATCAGCGCCGACCAGCACGAGCCGTGGCACCCCGGCAGGTGCGCGGCGCTCTATCTCGGCGACACGCTGGTGGGCCACGCGGGCGAGCTGCACCCGCGGGTCATCGAGGCCTACGGCCTGCCGGCCCGCACGTCGGCGATGGAGCTGGAGCTGTCGCGGCTGGAGGCGGCCATGCCGGGCCCCGTCGAGACGCCTCCCGTCTCCGCCTATCCGGTGGCCACCCAGGACGTCGCGCTGATCGTTCCCGACTTCACGCCGGTGGCCGATGTCGAGGCGGCCCTGCGCGACGGCGCCGGTGAGCTGCTGGAGTCGATCCGGCTGTTCGACGTCTACGAAGGCGCGCAGGTGGGCGAGGGCAACAAGTCGCTCGCCTACTCGATGCGGTTCCGTGCGGCCAACCGGACCCTGACGGTCGAGGAGACCACGGCGGCGCGGGACGCGGCGGTGGCGATGGCGGCCGACCGCGTGGGTGCCCAGCTCCGCGGGTGATCGTTGGCAGAGGGCCGGTGCGGCGGGGCGCCGTGCCGGCCCTCTGCCCGGTTCCGCTCGCGTCCAGCGTGGTGAGGTCGAGTGGGGGATCCCCGCCTGCGCGCAGGGTGCGGGATGCGATCATCAGGCTATGAGTGTGCTTCTGGTGTTCGGCGAGCGGGATGACGCCGAAGAGGTCGCCGAGACGCTGGGGGAGTGGTTCCCCTCGTCGGGGGTGCCGCGGGTGGTGCGGGAGACGCTGGCCGGGGAGGACGACGCCGAGGACGCTCAGTGGCTGGTCGTCGTCGAAGGCATGGACGACCGCTCGCTGGCCAGGGTAAATGAGCTGGTCGCGCGGTATGAGGGGTGGCGGGAGGCGGGTTGAGGCTCAGATGCGGTCGATGTCGTCGAGGTCGATGTCGAGGTCGAAGGGGATCGTGAGCTTGAGCCTGTCGTGGTGGATCCCGGTGAGGGCGTAGGACTGGGTGGCGGGGTCGAGCTCGTACACGTAGACGACCGCCTTGCCTGAATGGTTCTCTATACGCCAGAAGTTGGGGATGCCAGCACCTGCATAGAGTTGCGGTTTGCGCTGGCGGTCGCGCGTTCTGGACTCCGGTGAGACCACTTCCGCCACCAGCAGGACATCCCGCGCGTGATAGAAGGTCTGTTCGGCGTGCTCCTCGGCGCCGGCGGAGATGACACAGAGGTCCGGCTCGGGGCGCTGGTCCCTGTCGAGGATGACGCTCATCTCCCGGCGCACCCTGAGATCTGCCGGTGTCGCGCGGCGCACTTCGCTTTCGAGAAGCGAGGTGACACGCATGTGGAAGGAGGCTTGAGGGCTCACGAAGACCAAGCTTCCGTCAATCAACTCTGTGTGCGCAGGCAAATCCGGAATGTGATCGAGGTCTTCTGCGGTGAACCCCTCAGGAGGGGGGAAAACCCAGTCGGGCAGCGAGGACGACGTCATCTCGATCACCGCTTCGGCAGTCATGGCTTAACGCTACCAATCTAATGTGCTCACGCCAGGTGAATGGGCGCACACACCGCGTACGGCTGCCCATCCGACGGATGGGCAGCTGGTCGGCGGTGAGGTCCGGCTCGCTACGAGGGTGGGGGAGCGGCCGGTCAGGGGGTGGGTTCCGGGGTGGCCGCCTCCCTGCGGGCCTTCTCCGCCAGGGCGTGCTCGTCCGTACGGGCGTCGTACCCGCGGAACTTCGGCAGGGCGGCGGCGAGTCCCAGGACGGCGGCGACGCACAACACGCCGCCGGCCCCGAGCGAGAAGCGGGTGCCGCCGAGGTTGGCCATCAGGCCGGCCCTGGCGTTGCCCAGCATCGGGCCGCTGGCGTAGGAGAGCAGCTCGATGCCCGCGAGGCGGCCGCGCAGTTCGCGCGGGATGGTCTGGTTCCACATGGTCATCCGGAAGATGCCGCTGATCATGTCGGCGGCGCCCGCCAGGGCGATGCAGACGACGATGAGCCAGACGTTCGTGGCCAGGCCGGCCAGGGCCACCGCGGCGCCCCACAGCGCGGCGGCGATGATCACGCCGAGGCCGTGGCGTCGCACGTTGGCCGCCCACCCGCCGGTGAGCGAGGCGATCAGCGCGCCCACCGCGCCCGCGGAGTAGAGCAGCCCCAGCGCCTGGGGCGCGCCCAGCTCGTCGGCGAGGAACGGGAACAGCGCCGTCGCCATCGCGAACACCATCGCGGCGATGTCCACCAGGTACGTGCCCATCAGGTCGCTGCGCCCCACCGCGTAGCGCAACCCGTCGACCAGCGACGTCAGCGACGCGGGCGCGGCGTCCTCGGCCGGCGGCAACGACCGGATCCGCCACAGCAGCGGCAGCGACAGCACGAAGGTCAGCGTGTCGAGCCCGTACGCGACCGCCGAGCCGTAGGTGGTCACGAGCAGGCCGCCGAGCGCCGGGGCGACGATGGCGCCGAAGTTCCAGCGCAGGCTGGTCAGCACCGCGGCCGCGCCCTGCTGCTCGTGCCTGACCACCTGCTGGAACACGGCCTCCATGCTGGGCCGTTGCAGGCAGGCGAGGCCGGTGGAGACGGCGCCGACCACGTACAGGACCCACACCTGGGGCGTGGGCAGCAGCGCGTTGGCCATGAGCGCGGCGGAGGTGACCAGCAGGCCGACCTCGCTCCACAGGATGATCGTGCGGCGGTCGTGCGCGTCGGCCATCGCCCCGCCCCACAGGCCGCACACCACCATCGGCACGAACTCCGCCAGGCTCACCAGCCCGACGGCGAGGTAGGAGCCGGTCAGTTCCTTCATCTGAAACGGGATCGCCACCATGGTGATGAACGTCCCGAACATCGTGATGACGCCGGAGACGAAGAGCAGGCGGTAGTCGCGGGAGTCGCGCAGCGGACTCACGTCGAGGGTGAGGTGGCGAAGAAGGCGTTTCACTGCGGCGAGCACGAGAGTGAATTGTCCGGGCGAACGTCGTGGCCGGGCAAACCGTTTTCCGCGGCACGCACGCGGCCGGGGTGCACCTTCTCCGGGGCACGGCGGGAGGCCCCCGGCGGAGCCGAGGGCCTCGGAGGCGCCGGGTCAGGCGGCGGGTGCCTGGTCGAGGAAGCCGAGCACCTTGCGGATCCGGCCGTCCTCCGCCAGTTCCACCACGTCGTAGCCGACCGCCACCGGCTCGCCGTCCGCCGGGCCCAGGTGCCAGGTGAACCTGGCGAGGTGGCGGTGCGCGTCGTACAGCTCGCCGGGTGTGAACACCATGCCGGGGAACATGCCCTGCGCGCCTTCGATCACGGCGGCGATCCCGGCGTGCCCCGCCACGTCGGCGAGCGGGTCGGTGTACGTGGCGTCCTCGGTCCACAGCTCGGCCACGGCCTCGGCGCGGGCCTGCGGGTCGGTCTCGTTCCAGGCGGCGATGTAGCGTTCCACGAGGGTCATGTCTTCTCCTTGGTCAGGTGGTGCGGGTCTTGCGCAGGCCGACGATCTGGAGCTCGGCGAACACGGCCACGAGCAGCGCCTGGGCGATGACCCAGACGGCGCCGGCGGTGGTGAGGTCCAGCGCGCCGGTGACGACGACGGCGATGCCGGCGAGGGTCCAGCCGATGTTCAGGGCGATGACCGCCCTGGTGGCGGCCGGGCTGATCGTGCGGCGCGGCGCTCGGCCGGCCAGCAGGCCGACCGCGGCGCCGTACACGAGGAGGAAGGCGCCGACGCCGCGCAGCAGGGCCGCGTCAGGACCGAGCAGAGCGCCTGCGGGTTCGGCGGCGGCCAGGTAGACCAGCCCGTTGCCGCCGGTGACGACGGCGTCGGCGGCCAGGACGAGACGCAGGAACCTCGTCCGGTCGGTGGTGACGGTCAGAGCGGTCATCTCAGCTCCTCCAGTGGGTCGGTGCGACACCTGAACGATGTCAGCCACGGGATAGGGGCCGCGATTACGCGCGAGGTAAGCGGGCACGCGAGCGGGCTCCGTGGAGGCGGTACGACCTCGGAGACTCCGTCTCTGTGAGGACCGTCACGTCGGCGCCGGACGTGATCGGAAAGCGCCCGGACGCCCCCGGAGGAGGGCGGCCGGGCGGGCCGGTCAGGTTCCCAGGATCTCCCTGCGCAGGCGGGTCTTGAGGATCTTGCCGCCGGGGTTGCGGGGCAGCTCGCCGTCACGGAACCACACGTGCACCGGGATCTTGAACGTGGCGATCCGGCCGGTCAGGAACGCCCGCAGCTCCTCCGCCGTGGCCGAGGCGCCCGGCGCCAGGCGGACGACCGCGCCGACCTCCTCGCCCAGCTCGTCGTGCGGCACGCCGATCACGGCCACATCGTCCACCGCCGGATGTTCGAACATGGCCGCCTCCACCTCGGCGCAGTAGACGTTCTCGCCGCCCCTGATCACCATGTCCTTGGCCCGGTCGACGATGTAGACGAAACCCTCCTCGTCGATCCTGGCCAGGTCGCCGGTGTGCAGCCAGCCGTCGATGAACGTCTGCGCCGTCGCCTCCGGCTTGTTCCAGTAGCCCAGGATGACGTTGGGACCGCGGACGCAGAGCTCGCCCACCTCGCCGGGCGGCAGCTCGCCGCCCGCGGGGTCGACCACCCGCACGTCGACGACGGGCAGCGGCCGGCCGATGCTGTCGGGCCTGGCCTGGTAGTCGGCGCCGCCGTTGCCGATGGCCAGGGCGCTCGTCTCGGTCATGCCGTAGCCGTTGGAGGGCGCGCGGTCGGGCAGGTTCTCGCCGATGCGCTCCAGCAGCCTGGGCGGTGCGGGGGCGCCGCCGTAGCCGAGGCTGGTCAGGGACGACAGGTCGTACGCGCCGAAGTCGGGGTGGGACATCAGCTGCCAGGCGTTCGTCGGCACCCCGATCATCCCGGTGATCTTCTCCCGCTCGATCAGGGCCAGGGCCTTGCCGGGGTCCCACTTGTACATGAGCACGAGGCCGCCGCCGCTGAACATGGAGGTGGTCAGGGCCGAGAAGGAGCCGGTGACGTGGAAGAGCGGAACCGTCAGCAGGGTGACCCGGCGGACGCCCGCCGAGGCGGCGGGGTCCTTGCCGGCCATGGCGAGCGCGCGCATGTGCCCGTACCCGACCGTCATGGGGGACTGGCCCAGGTTGCGGTGGCTGCCCAGTGCGCCCTTGGGGCTGCCCGTGGTGCCGGAGGTGTAGAAGATCGTGGCCGGGTCCTCGGGGGACAGCTCGACGTCGGGCAGCTCGACGCCGGCGGCGACCTCGCCGAGCACCTCCGCGAACGCGCGTGCCCCTTCAGGCGCCTCGCCCCTGGTGACGATCATCGGCACGCCGGTCGAGGCCAGCCTGGCGGCGCGCTCGCCGTCCGCGATCAGCACCTTGGCGCCGGAGTCGCGTACGCCGTAGGCCAGCTCGGCCTCCGTCCACCAGGCGTTCAGCGGTACGGCGACGGCTCCGGCCGCCAGCGCCGCGGAGAACGAGACCACCCACTCCGGATAGTTGCGCATGGCCACCGCAACCCGGTCGCCCTTGCGCACGCCGTAATCGTCGACGAGGCGGTGGGCGAGGGTGGCGGCGCGGCGGAAGTGCTCCTCGAACGTCATGTGCTCGTCCTCGTAGACGAGGAAGTCCTTCTCGCCGTGGAGCCTGCTCGTCCGCAGGAGTGCGCGGAAGTGGCCTGGAGCGTGTTTCCAGGTGCGGATCCCGGTGTCGCCGATCTCCTCGATCTCGAACAGCTGGCCGGGGCCGGTGAGCTGGTCCTGGGCCTGGGCGTGCGAAAGAGACATGCGCAGAACTCCCGCAGTGGACGATTATTCCGGAAAACACAGTACCGACCGGTAGGTACGTCACGCTAGACCAGGAAAGATAGGCAGATCGGGGGTTTCCGCGGCGGCCCGATCGGGGAAGGCTGCCTGATGCCGTGGCGGCCGGGCATCGGAGTGCGGCGCCTCCGGATGATGAAAGTTTCACATTCAAGCCGATAGTTTCTGGCTCCCAGCTGCACTTATACGTCGGGCTCGGGCTCGGCGTTGACCGCGTGGGTGCATCTCCATACCGTCTCCGGTGCGATCCTGTTCGGGTCGAAAACTTTCGGGACCGAGTGCCTGCCTCCGGAGGTAGATGTCCGTGCGTTCGTCCTCGCTCATCAGAGCCCTCACCCTGGTGGGGATGCTTCTGACCTTCCTCCTCCCCGTCACCTCGGCCGAAGCGTCCGCCCCCCTGCGGACGCACGCGCAGAGCCGGGGCAAGTTCATCGGTGCGGCGCTCGCCACCAGCCCGCTGTCCAACGAGACCGCGTACCGCACCATCGCGGCCACCGAGTTCAACCAGATCACCGCTGAGAACGTGATGAAGTGGGACACCACCGAGCCCAACCAGGGCCAGTTCAACTTCTCCGGCGCCGACGCCATCGTCAACTTCGCCACGCAGAACAACCAGCAGGTCCACGGCCACACGCTCGTCTGGCACAACCAGACGCCCGGATGGGTGCAGGGCCTCGGCGCCGGCGCCATGCGTGACGCGATGGAGAACCACATCGCCCAGGTCGTCGGGCGCTACGCCGACAACCCCGCGGTGGTCTCGTGGGACGTGGTGAACGAGATCTTCGAGGACAACGGCAGCTGGCGCTCGTCGTTCTGGTACAACAGGCTCGGCGAGAGCTTCGTCGCCGACGCCTTCAGGGCCGCGCGCGAGGCCGACCCCGACGCCCGGCTGTGCATCAACGACTACAACGTCGAGGGCATCAACGCCAAGAGCACCGCGATGTACAACCTCGTCCGGTCGCTGCGCCAGCAGGGCGTGCCCGTCGACTGCGTCGGCTTCCAGGGCCACCTCGCCATCCAGTACGGCTTCCCGAACGACCTGCAGCAGAACATGGAGCGCTTCGCCGCCCTCGGCGTCCAGGTGCGCATCACCGAGCTGGACATCCGCATGCAGATGCCCAGAAACTCCTCCAAGGACGCCACCCAGGCGACCTACTACCGCAACGCCGTCAACGCCTGCCTGGCCGTCAGCGCCTGCGCGGGCGTGACGATCTGGGGCTTCACCGACAAGCACTCGTGGGTGCCGGACACGTTCCAGGGGGAGGGCGCGGCGCTCATCTACGACGAGAACTACCAGAAGAAGCCCGCCTACGACGCCGTGCACGACGCGCTCGACGACGGCTCGAGCAACGACGACACCACGGCGCCGAGCACGCCCGGCACGCCGTCGTCGAGCAACGTCACCGCCAACTCCGCCAGGCTGACGTGGACCGCCTCGACCGACAGCGGGGGCAGCGGGCTGGCCGGGTACAACGTCTACCGCGAGCAGGGAGCCAGCGACACGCAACTCGGCACGACCACCACCAACTCCATCACCCTGACCGGGCTGAGCCCCGAGACCGAGTACGTGGTGTACGTGCGGGCGCGCGACGGCGCCGGCAACCTGTCCGGCAACTCGTCCACGACCACGTTCACCACGGCCGAGGGCGGCAGCGGAGGGGGCGGCTGCACCGCCGCCGGCACCGTGCAGACCCAGTGGGGCAACGGGTACGTCGTGCAGCCGGTGACCGTCACCAACACCGGCACGTCGGGCATCTCCGGCTGGACCGTCACCTTCACCCTGCCGTCCGGGCACACGCTGGCCGGCTCGTGGAACGCCGCCGTGACCGTCAGCGGGCAGACCGTCACCGCCAGGAACGCCGGCTACAACGGCACCCTGGCGCCGAACGCCAGCACCAGCTTCGGCTTCCAGGTCACCCGTCCGAACGGGAACACGCAGACGCCGTCCGGCTACACCTGCGCCTGACGGTCACGGCGATCCCCCGGGGAGGCCCCCGGGGGATCGCCTGCCGCCGTGCCGCCGCCGTGCCGGAGCCGGGGCGGTCAGGGCTCCAGAGTGACGCCTTCGCGCCGGAGGTCCTCGATGATGCCGTCGACGAGCTTCGTCGCGGCCGTGTGGTGGAGGCGGCCGCCGTCGCGCAGCTCGCGGACGGCGGGTACGGGGTCGGGGTCGGCGAACAGCCGCTCGTCGGCGTGATCCGCGGGGCGGCCGGTCGGGTCGAGCGTCCACCAGGAGGCCTCGAGGGCGATGCCGTTGGGGTCGCTGAAGTAGATCGAGCGCAGGAAGCCGTGGTCGATGACGTCGGTGACCTCGCAGCCGTGCGCCTTGAGCCGGTCGCGCATCCGGTTGAGCGCGTCCTCGTCCGGCAGGTGCAGGGACAGGTGGTCGAACTGCGCCGCCCTGGCGTACGGCACGCCGGCGGGCTTGGCGAAGCTGTCGATGGGCTGGTCGGTGTATTCGAAGAAGGCGACGGTGTTGCCGGGCCCCACTTCGAAGAAGTAGTGCCTGAACGCGGGGACGGCGAGGGTGGCGACCAGCCGGGCATCGAGCACGCCGTGCCAGAAGCGCACGGTGGCGTCCATGTCCGCGGTCACCAGGGCGAGGTGGTGCACGCCGCGCCAGTGCACCGTTGCGGGGGTCGCAGCCATGCGACAACCGTACGCCTTTCAACCATCCCTGTTGGGGCAGAATGTCCTTCCGGTGGCGCTCGTCACGGGGCGGTGGCGCAGTGTTCGCCGCTGCCGCCGGCGTAGCTGAGGCATGCCTCGTCGCCGCTGACGAGCGGCGTCACGGGCCGGAACTCTCCTTCGATCGCCTCGCCGAGGTCCTGCGTGGAGACGGAGCCGGAGGCGGGGGAGCCGTTGACGGTGAAGGACAGGCCCACGGGAGCCGTCGCGTTGTTGATCTTGAACCAGAGGCGGAAGTCGCCGGGCGCCCCGCGGACCTCCTGGCAGACGGGCGTGTCCGGCAGGCAGACCAGCACCGACGAGGGGGAGGGCGGCGCGGCCAGCGCGGCCGCGGGAGAGAACGTCGCGGCGAGGGCGAGCATCCCGGCCGCCGTGACCGCCGTGACCCCGAGGGCTCGCGGGAGGCGGGGGTTCGGACGCGAACTGGCCTGCGAGGGCATGAAAGCTCCGTTCTCAGCCGAATGGTGACATTTATGTCTAACGTTCAGTCAGACTTTCGGCAAGAGGTCGGGCCCTCCGCAGGCCGGATCGTACGCCCGGCGGACCTCAGCCCTTCACCGAGCCGGCGAAGCTGAACGAGCCGGCCAGATACTTGTTCACCGCCACGTAGAGGATCACCGCCGGGGCCGTGTAGAGGATGGAGAACGCGGCCAGCTGGCCGTAGGCGACCTGCCCGTACTGGGAGAAGAAGGTGTAGATGGTCACCGCGGCCGGCTGCTTCTCCGGCGTGTCCATCAGCACGAACGGGGCGAAGAAGTTGCCCCACTGCCCGACGAACACGAAGATCGCCACCACCGCGATGCCCGGCGCCATGAGCGGGCCCACCACGGTCGTCAGCGACCGCATCCAGCCGGCGCCGTCCACCCATGCCGCCTCCTCCAGGCTCACCGGCACCCCGTCCATGAAGTTCTTCATCATCCAGATCGAGAACGGCAGCGAGCTGGCCGTCAGGAACAGCACCATCGCCGGCACGGAGCCGTACAGGTTGAAGCGGAAGAACATCGCGTAGACCGGCACCAGGACCGCCGTCATCGGCAGGCCGGTGGTGAACAGCAGCGTCAGCATGAAGTGCCGGCGGTAGCGGAGCTGGTAGCGGGAGAGCGGGTAGGCGGCCAGGCCGGCGACGAGCACGGTCAGGATCGCCGTGGACCCCGAGATCACGATGGAGTTGATCAGCGGGAGGATCAGCGTCTCCCACGTCAGCACCGCCGTGAAATTGTCCAGCGAGAAGTTCAGGGTCGGCTGAGCGGCGAGGGTCGCCTCCGGCTGGACCGACGAGATCACCACCCACAGGAACGGGCCGAGGAAGGCCAGGCAGATGATGAGGAGCGACAACCCCGCCGCTCCGCGGGCCGCGAGCCTGGTCACGCGTCCTCCACTTTGATCAGGCGCAGGTAGATCAGCGAGAACAGGGCGCCGATCACCAGCATGACGAGGGCGATCGCGGAGCCGTAGCCGATCTCGAAGTAGCGGAACGCCTGCTCGTACATGTAGAGCGGCGTGGTCTGGCTGGCCGTGCCCGGCCCGCCTCCGGTGAGGGCGTAGATGAGGCCGAAGCTCGCCAGGGTCTGCAGGGTGATCAGCATGAGGTTGGCCATGATGGATCTGCGGATCAGGGGCAGGGTGATGTGCAGCAGGCGGCGGCCCGGGCCCGCTCCGTCCACGGCGGCGGCCTCCACCAGGTCCTTCGGCACCTCGGAGAGGGCGGCCGAGTACACCAGCATGGAGAACGCGGTGCCGCGCCAGACGTTGGCCAGGATCACCGCCAGCATCGGGGCCGTGTAGAGCCACTCCTGGGAGATGCCGAGCACCGAGTTGAGCGTGCCCTCCTCGGCCAGGAACGAGAACCAGCAGGCCGCCGCCACCACCTCGGGCACCACCCAGGCGGCGATGACGACGCCGTTGACGGCGCTGCGCGTCACCCGGCCGCGCCCGCGCTGGAGCAGGGCGATGATCAGCCCCAGGGTGTTCTGGCCGATGACGGCCGACCCGATCACGAAGACGAACGTGAGGACGAACGAGTTGATGAAGTTCGGGTCGTTGAAGAGCCTGGTGAAGTTGGCCACGCCGACGAACTCGGAGTTGACCGAGGCCGAGCCGGTGAGCGTCTCGTTGGTGAAGGCGACGTAGACGCTCCACAGGATGGGGCCGGCGAGGAAGAGCGCCAGCAGGACGATGGCCGGCCCCAGGGGGAGCAGCCAGCGCAGCACCCCGCGCCGCGACGAGCCGCCGGGGGGCGTGCTCGTCACGGGCGGGGCCGGCGCCGTGGCGACCGTCATTTGGCCAGCACCTTGTCGGGGCCGCCCACGGCGGTGGGCAGCGCCTTCGCGTAGGCGGCGGTGGCCTCCTCAGGAGTCCGCGCGCCCGTGGTCACGGACTCCAGGGCCTCCTGGATCTGCGCCGACACCTTCGGGTACTCCTCGAACGCCGGCCGGTAGTGGGTCACCGAGGCCAGCTCGGTGAAGAACTTCACGCTCGGGTTGTCGCCCGTGTACTTCGGGTCGGCCGCGACGTCCTTGCGGGGGGCCAGGTCACCCGAGCCCAGCGCGTACGTCAGCGAGTTCTCCTTGTTGGTGGCCACCGCGATGAAGTCCCACGCCTCCTGCTTGTTCTTGGCGTAGGAGCTCATCGCCATCACCCAGCCGCCCGACATGCTGACCGCGCCCGGCTCCTCGCCGTTCTGCGTCGGCATGGCCGTCCAGCCCATCTTGTCCTTCCACTCCGCCCACGGCTTGGTGCTGGTCGGCTTCCACGCCGAGGCGGTCCACGCGCCGTCGAGCGCGATGCCCAGCTTGGCGTTGGGGAACCACTCGTAGTTCACCTTGTCGGCCAGCTTGGCGTTGTGCGCGTCGGCCTGCTTGGGCCCGAGCTCCTCGCGGTAGATGGTGTTGACGAACGTCAGCGCGTCGGTGAACTGCTTGCCGCCGGCCACCCACTTCTTCTGCGCCTCGTCGTAGAGGGTGCCGCCGGGCGTGCCGTACAGGAGCATCTCGAAGCCCTGCATGGTCGACGCCTCACCGTGGATCTTCGTCGAGTACATGGTGAAGGGCAGGACGCCGGGCAGCTTCTGCTTGATCGTGCGGGCGGCCGTCAGGACGTCGTTCCAGGTCTTCGGCTCCCACGGGACGGGCAGGCCGGCCTTGGCGAAGACGTCCTTGTGGTACCAGAGGCCGCGCGTGTCGGTGCTGATCGGGACGCCGTAGATCTTGCCGTCGCCACCCTTGGCGGCCTGCTTGACCGAGTCGGGGAACTGCTCGCTCCAGTCGGGCCACTTGGCCAGGTAGTCGTCCAGGGGGGCCAGCTTGCCCGCCGCGACGTCGGCGTTCACCTGGAACGTGTCGTGCAGGTAGACGTCGGGAGCCGAGTCAGGAGACCGGTTGAGCAGGGCCAGCTTGGTGTAGTAGGCCTCGTTGTTGCCCTGGACGGGCGTGAGTTTGATGGTGACGCCGGCGTGAGCGGCTTCGTACTGCTTCTTGGCGTCCGTGAGCATCTTCTCCAGATGCGGCCACGTCGGCTCGACCTTGTAGAGGACCTCGAGTTCCTTGCTGCCGGAGGTGTTCTGCTCGGTGTCGGCGCCACAGGCGGCCACGGCTGTCAGCAGCAGGAGGGAACCGGCCAGCATACGTCTCATCACGGGCTCCCGGTGGTTCTTGGGTTGCCAGGGAAGTTTCCTTGGGGTTGCCGAGAAGCTAAATCTATTTGATTTACAAAGTCAACAGTTTGTGTGATATTGGCGACATGCAGCTGGGCACGAACCTGCCCAAGGTGGGGAGCTACAACCGCGCCGTGGTGCTGGAGGCGATCCAGGCCTCCGACGGGATCAGCCGCGTCCAGATCGCGGCCCGCACCAGGTTGACGGCGCAGACCGTGTCGGTGATCGTCCGCCGGTTGCTGGAGGAGGGGCTGGTCATCGAGGACGGCTCCACACCGTCCAACGGGGGCAAGCCGCGCACGATCCTGCGGGTCGACCCGGGCGCCGGCTACGCCATCGGCGTGCACTTCGACCCCGGGGAGATCTCCTGCGTGCTCGCCGACCTGGCCGGGCGGCCGGTCGCGCGGCTGCGTCAGCCGGTGCGGCCGGGACGCCGGCCGGACGCCGTGGTGCGGCAGATGGCCAGGGCCGCGCGGCGCATCCTCAGGGAGGCGGGGGTCGCCGACGGCAAGGTGCTGGGGGTGGGCCTGGCCTGCCCGGGGCCGCTGGACGGCGACGGCGTGATGATGTCGCCGCCGCGGCTGCCCGGCTGGGACCAGGTGCCGATCAAGAGCCTGCTGGAGGAGCACACCCGCTTTCCCGTCACCGTCGACAACGACGCGACCGCCGCGGCGATCGGGGAGCGGTGGGCCGGAACGGCGCGGTCCACGCCCAGCTTCGCCTACCTCTACCTGGGAACGGGCATCGGGGGCGGGATCTTCCTCGACAACCAGGTCTATCGCGGGCGGTCGCTCAACGCCGCCGAGTTCGGCCATATGACGGTCGAACCGGACGGCCCCGAGTGCTACTGCGGCAACCGGGGATGCGTCGAGGCCGTCTGCTGCCCGAGCGCCATCGAGGCGGCGCTGGGCAACGGATCCGACCACGCCGCCATCTGCGCGGCGGCCGCGCGCGGCGAGCCCGAGGCCCGCGCCGTGATCGAACGCGTGGCCGGGCGGCTGGCCGACGCCGCCGTGAGCGTCGTGAACATGCTCGACATCGACCTGCTCGTGCTCGGCGGGCCCGCGCTCAGGGAGGTGGGCGGGATCTACCGCGAGGTGGTCGCGGCGGCCGTGTCGAGCAGGTCGCTGGCCAGGAGGCTGCACGCGGTCCAGGTGGAGACCTCGCCGATCGCGGCGGACGCCGCCGCGATCGGCGCGGCCTCGCTGGTCTTCCACGCCACCTACGCGCCCCGCCTGGGGGCGCTGCTCAGCGGCTGAGCGGGCCGCCCGGCCCTCGCCGGGCGGCCCTGACGTGATCACGCGGCCTGATCACTCGGCCTGATCACGCGCGCTTGAGCCGCAAGGTCACCAGCTCGAACGGGCGCAGCGTCAGCGGCACCGGGCCGTCGTGGCGCCGCGGCTCGGCCGTGGGACGCTCCAGCAGGTCCGTCTTGACCACCTGCGCCACCGGGAAGCCCGGCGTCAGCGTGGCCCGCGCCCGGCCGCCCCTCGACTCGTGGAAGCGCACGATCACGTCGCCGCTCTCGTCGTCGGCCAGCTTGACGGCGGTCACCACCACCGCGTCGTCGTCCACCGTCACCAGCGGCGCCACCTCGGCGTCGCCGGGCACGCGGCGCTCGGGCAGGTTGACGACATAGCCCTCGCGGACCGCGTCGCCGATCGTGGCGCCCGGCACGAGCGCGTGGCGGAAGCGGTGCACCCCCTGGTCGGTCTCCGGGTCGGGGAAGCGGGGGGCGCGCAGCAGCGAGACGCGTACGGTCGTCGTCGTGCCCGCGTCACCGGCGGTGCGGGTGACGTCGTGGCCGTAGGTCGAGTCGTTGACGAGCGCGACGCCCCAGCCCGGCTCCTCCACGTGCACGAAGCGGTGGTTGCAGGCCTCGAACTTGGCCGCCTCCCAGCTCGTGTTGGTGTGCGTGGCGCGGAAGACGTGGCCGTACTGGCTCTCGGAGGCGTACCGGTCGGCGTGCACGTCCAGCGGGAAGGCCAGCTTCAGGAACTTCTCCGTCTCGTGCCAGTCGACCTCGGTGTCGATGTCGAGCCGCCGGCCGGACAGCGTGAAGACCTGCGTCACGCTCGACGAGCCGAAGGAGCGGCGGACACGGACCGAGCCGTCCGCCAGGCTCACCTCGTCGGCCTCGGTCAGGTCGGTGCCCGTGTTGCGGTAGAACTCGTCGACGTCCCAGGCGTCCCACTTGTTGGGGAAGTCGGGGTGCAGCTGCAGCAGCCCGGCCACCTGGCCCGGGGCGACCGTCTCCCGGTCGGCGGCCACGTCGTGGACCGACACGATCAGGCCGCAGGCGTCGACCTCCACCCTCAGCAGGCCGTTGTCCAGCACGTAACCGCCGCCGTCGCGCTCGCCCGCGGAGGTCCGCACGCCGGCCTCCGGCCGTGCCGCGCCGCCTGCGGGGACGCCGCGGCGGGCGTGCGGGGCGCCGTTGAAGACGAGCGTGCCGCCGGAGGCGTCGCCGGCCAGCGCGCGCTGCGCGGTGTCGATGACGGCGTTCAGCTCCTTCGCGACCAGTTCGTACGTCCTGCGCGCCTCCCGGTGCACCCACGCGATCGACGAGCCGGGCAGGATGTCGTGGAACTGGTGCAGCAGCACCGTCTTCCAGATCCGGTCGAGCTGCGCGTACGGGTAGGGCGCACCGGCGCGCACGGCCGCGGTCGCCGCCCAGAGCTCGGCCTCCCGCAGCAGGTGCTCGCTGCGGCGGTTGCCCTGCTTCGTCTTGGCCTGGCTGGTCAGGGTCGCCCGGTGCAGCTCCAGGTAGAGCTCGCCGGCCCAGACCGGCGGGTGGGGATATTCCGCCTCCGCCTTGGCGAAGAAGGCGGCCGGCGTCTCCCACGTGACGGCGGGCGAACCCTCCAGGTCGCGTACCCGGGCGGCCTTGGCGACCATCTCGCGCGTCGTGCCGCCGCCTCCGTCGCCCCAGCCGGTCGGCGCGAGCGAGTGCCGGGCGACGCCCTTGTCCTTGAAGTTGCGGGCCGCGTGGGCCAGCTCGCCGCCCGTCATCGAGCAGTTGTAGGTGTCGACGGGCGGGAAGTGCGTGAAGATCCGGGTGCCGTCGAGGCCCTCCCACAGGAACGTGTGGTGCGGGAACGTGTTCGTCTGGCTCCACGAGATCTTCTGCGTGAGCAGCCGCTTCGACCCGGCCGCCTTGATGATCTGCGGCAGCCCGGCCGCGAAGCCGAACGTGTCGGGCAGCCACACCTCCTCGTTGTCGACGCCGAACTCGTCGATGAAGAAACGTTTGCCGTGCACGAACTGCCGGGCCATCGCCTCAGAGCCGGGCATGTTCGTGTCGGACTCCACCCACATGCCGCCCGCCGGGACGAAGCGGCCGGAGGCCACCGCCTTGGTCACCTTCGCCCAGACCTCGGGCCGGTGCTCCTTGATCCACGCCCACTGCTGCGCCTGCGACATGGCGAACACGAAGTCCGGCTCGTCCTCCAGGAGCGCCGTCATGTTGGACGCGGTGCGGGCCACCTTGCGCACGGTCTCGCGCAGCGGCCACAACCAGGCCGAGTCGATGTGGGCGTGGCCGACGGCGCTGACGCGGTGCGCCGACGGCACGGCGGGGGCCGACAGCACGCCGGTCAGCTCGGCCCTGGCGGCGGCGGCCGTGCCGTTGACGTCCTGGAGGTCCACGGCGTCCAGCGCCCGGTTGACGGCCCGCAGCACCTCGTAGCGGCGGGCGCCGTCGACGGGCAGCTCGTGCATCAGCTCGCCGAGCACCTCCAGGTCCATCACGAGCTGCCACACGGTCTCGTCGAAGACGGCCAGGTCCATGCGGGTCAGCCGGTAGAGGGGGTCGTTCCCGGCCGTCTCCTTGTCGCCGAGCCGGGTCGGCTGGAACGGGTGGCGGCCGAGGATGACGGGGTTGGAGGCGGCCTCGACGTGCAGGCGCACCCGCTCGCCGCCCTTGACGGGGGCGCCGACGCGGACCCACTGGTTGCGCGGGTTGAGCCCCTTCACCGGGGTGCCGTCGGGGAGGTAGACCAGGCCCTCGCACTGGAAACCGGGCATGTCCTCGTCGAAGCCCAGGTCGAGCAGGGCTTCGACGGTCCGGCCCGCCCACCGCTCCGGCACCGTGCCGGTGACGGTGAACCAGCTGGTGCCCCACGGCGCGCCCCACGCGTCGCCCACCGCGATCGGCTCAGGCGTCGCGGCCAGCCCTTCGGCGACCGGTACGGGCTCGTCCGGCGCATGCCAGACGGCCACCTCCAGCGGCACCGAATCGGGGTGAAGGGCGGGGCGGATCCGCTCGTTGAGCACACGCTTCAGGCGGGCTTCGACCAGGTCGCGGTCGTCGTGCATCAGGGACTCCTTACACAAAAAGGGGGATTGTCAGCCTTTGATGGCGCCTTCCTCCACGCCCCTGAAGAAGAAGCGCTGGAGCGCCGCGAAGACGATCACGATCGGCAGGAAGGAGATCATCGTGCCTGCCGCGATCAACCGCGGGTTGGCGCTGAACGTGCCGTTCAAATACTGCAGGCCGACCGTGAGAGTGTAGTTGGCGGGGTCGGTCAGGACGATGAGCGGCCACAGGAAGTCGTCCCAGGCCCCGATGAACGCGAAGATCGTGACCACGCTGAGTATGCCGCGCACGTTCGGCAGGCCGATGTGGCGCAGCCGCTGCCACGCCGTCGCCCCGTCGATGATCGCGGCTTCGTCCATCTCCCGGGGGATCGCCTGGAACGCTGTACGCATCAACAGCACGTTAAGCATCCCGATCGCGCCCGGCAACGCCACCCCGAGCAGGGTGTCGGCCAGACCGAGCGAGCGGACGGTGACGTACTGCGAGACGATCGTCACCTCGCCGGGCAGCACCAGCGTCGCCAGGAACAGCCCGAGCAGCAGCTTCGCGCCCCTGAAGCGGAGCTTGGCCAGGGCGAACCCGGCGATCGTGGCGCCCACGGCGTTGCCCGCGACCACGATGGCGGCCACGACCAGCGAGTTGGCCGCGTACGACCACACGGGGACGGTCTCGGCCACCTCGGCGTAGTTGGCGAGCGTCGGCTGCTGGGGCAGGAAGCTCGGCGTCCGGGTGTAGATGTCCTCCTGGACGCTCTTGAGCGAGGTGGACAGCTGCCACAGGAACGGCGAGACGGTCAGGGCGAGCGCGAGCAGGAGCAGGACGTAACGCAGCGCCTTCTCGCGGGCGGAGACGGTGTTGATGTCAGGCCGCCTTCCTGTTGAGCCGCAGCAGCAGGAGCATCGGCCCGATGGTGATGACGAGCAGCACCAGGCTGAGCGCGGAGGCGTAGCCGAGGTGGCCGGTGAAGCCGCGGCTGTAGAGCTGGATGAGCATCACGAGCGACATGTCCCTGCCGCCGGGGCCGCCGGTGCCGTTCGACAGCACGTACAGCTCGGAGAACACGCGCAGCGCCGAGACCGACACCAGCACGGAGATCAGCAACATCGTGTTGCGCACGCCGGGCACCGTGACGCTCCAGAAGCGTCGCACCGGGCCCGCGCCGTCCACGGCAGCGGCCTCGTGCAGCTCGCGCCGGACGTTGCCGAGCGCCGACAGGTAGATGATCATGTAGTAGCCCAGCCCCTTCCAGACGGTCAGGCTGATCGCGCTGAACAGCAGCAGCCACCGGTCGGTCAGGAACGGCACCGGCGCGGCGATCACGCCCAGCCACTGCGCGAAGCCGTTCACCAGCCCGCGGTCGTCGAGCAGCCAGCCCCAGATCAGCGCGACCACCACGGCCGAGGCGACCACCGGGGTGTAGAAGGCGGTGCGGAAGAACATGATGCCGGGCAGCTTCTTCTCCACCAGGATCGCGATCAGCAGCGGCAGCAGCGTGAGCAGCGGCAGGCACACCAGCATGTAGACGATGCTGTTGACCAGCGCGTCGGCGAGCTGGTCGTCGTCCAGGGCGCGGCCGAAGTTGGCCAGGCCGGTGAAGTGGCCGCCGCCGAGCGGCTTGGCGTCGGTGAACGCCAGGACCAGCGTGTTGATCGACGGGAAGACGGAGAAGACGCACAACCAGACCGCGGCGGGCGCCACCAGCAGCCACGGCGTGAACCAGCGGTGGTGGGTCATCAGCTCTTGAGCAGCTCGTCGCACTTGGCCACGGCGGCGTCCAGCGCCTCCTCGGAGGTGGCCTCACCGCTGATCGCCAGCGCGAACTGCTGCCGGACGAACTTCTTCATCGCCTCGGTGACCTGGACCGGCTCGAGCACCTTGGCCTTGGCGAGCGAGGTGAACGCGATCACCTTGGCGTCGCCCGAGCGGGTGCCGTCGCTCTTGCTGAAGAACGGGTCGTCCGCCGAGGCCTTGGTGCTGGGGAAGATGTTGACCAGATGGGCGAAGGCGGCCTGGTTCTCGGCGTTGGTCACCCAGCGGGCCAGGGCGAGCGCGGCCGGGGCGTTCCCCGTACGCTTGGAGATCGAAAGGCCCTGCACGTAGAGCGGCGGAGTGCCGATCGCGGGCGACGGCACCACCTTGGGCGCGAGCGTCGGATTGTCGGTGGCCAGGCTCGTGATGAAGTTGCCGCCGGCGGTCGTCCAGGCGACCGTGCCCTCGGTGAACAGCTTGGCGTTGCCGGCGTAGGTGTCGGTGAGCACGTCGCGCGGCAGCAGCCCCTCCTTGTACGCCTCGCGATACCGGTCCAGCAGCGCGACCGCCTGCGGGGTGTTGAAGGCGAAGCGGGTCCCGTCGGGCGTCATCATGGGGACGCCCGCGTTGGCCAGGTCGCCCAGCTCCGGCTTGCGGCTCATCAGATAGACCTTGCCGCCCGACTTCTCCTTCACCGTCCTGGCCTGGGCGATGAGCTCGTCGAGGCTCGCCGGCGGCTTCTCCGGGTCCAGGCCGTTCTCGGTGAGCAGCTCCGCGTTCCAGTAGTTGACGTCGGTGTTGAGGTACCACGGGAAGCCGTACGTGCCCTGGACGCCGGGGTAGCGGTAGGCCTCCAGGCCACCGGGGACGTAGACGTCGGCCAGCTTCTGGTCGGCCTGCTGATCGGCCCATTGGTCGGCTGGGCCGACGTCCAGCAGCACGCCCTGCTTGACCAGCGGGAAGGCGAAGTCGGGCGGCAGGTTGACGACGTCGGGCAGCGAGCCGCCGGCCGCCTGGGTGAGCACCTTCTCCGAGTAACCTTCGGCGGGCTGGTCCAGCCACTCGACCTCGGTGCCCGGGTACTCCTTCTCGAAGCCGTCGATGACGCCCTGCACGTAGTCGGTGAACTTCGGCTTGAGCGCCCAGGTCTGCAGGCTGACCTTGCCCTTCACCTCGCCGGTGGCGCCCGTGACCGGCGCGGCCTGGTCCGGTTCGGCGCCACCCAGCCCGCATCCCGCGATCGTGACGGCCAGCACGGCCAGTCCTGCCCAGTGCCTTCGCATGGCGCTCTCCTTCGTGGCCGGCGGGTACTAAACCGCTCTAGTCGCGGGACTATCCACCGGGCTAGACTCCGCTGTCAATAGGGTGTGGCCGGACTGTGAGGAAAGGAGCGGCCGCGTGGGCCGACCGACGATCGCCGACATCGCGCAGCGGGTCGGGGTGTCCAAGGGCGCGGTGTCGTTCGCGCTGAACGGGCGTCCCGGCGTCAGCGAGGCGACCAGGGCCCGCATCATCGAGGTGGCCAGGGAGATGAACTGGCGGCCGCACAGCGCCGCCAGGGCCCTCGGCGGCGCCAGGGCCGAGGCGGTGGGCCTGGTGATCGCGAGGCCCGCGAGCACGCTGGGCGTCGAGCCGTTCTTCGCCCAGCTCCTGTCCGGCCTGCAGGCGAGGTTGTCGCGCCAGCAGGTGGCGATGCACCTGCTGGTGGTGGAGGACTCCGAGGCCGAGATCGAGGTCTACAGGGAGTGGACCTCCGCGCACCGCGTGGACGGGTTCATCCTCGTCGACCCCAAGGTCCGCGATCCCCGTTTCGCCGCGCTGGAGGAGCTGGGCGTGCCCGCCGTCGTGCTCGGCGGGCCCGGCAGGCACGGGGCGCTGGCCAGCGTGTGGGCCGACGACCGCGAGGCGATGGTGTCGGTCGTCGACTATCTGGCGGCGCTCGGGCACCGCCGCGTCGCCCACGTCGCGGGGCTGCCCGGGCTCCGCCACACCCAGCGCCGCATGCGCGCGCTGCGCGACTCGGTCAAGCGGCTCGGCCTGGTGGACGCGGTCTCCCTGCCGACCGACTTCAGCGACGCCGAAGGGGCGGCGGCGACCAGGACGCTGCTGTCGCGCGCCTCCCGCCCGTCCGCGATCGTCTACGACAGCGACGTGATGGCGCTGGCCGGGCTGGGCGTGGCGGGGGAGATGGGCGTGGCCGTGCCGGCCGAGCTGTCGATCGTCGCCTTCGACGACTCGGTGCTGACCCGGGTCACCCACCCGAGCATCACCTCGCTGTCGCGCGACACCTTCGCGCTCGGCGGCCAGGTGGCCGAGGTGCTGCTCGAGGTCATCGCCGACCCGGGGGCCAGGCGCGACCTCAAGACCGGCACGCCGCGGCTGGTCGTCCGGCAGAGCACCGCGCCGCCCGCTCTTGGCAAGCGGGCTAAAGCGGTTTAGGGTCTCGGTGATCGGCTCAACCCCCGCCGGGGACGCCCCTCCGCCGGGGGAACGTCCTCGCGGGGACGGTTCACCCCATGGAGGACCCGCGTGCCCCAGCCGCACCACAGCCCCGGCCCGCTCCGCTTCGGCGCGAACTACGTGCCCTCGTCCGGCTGGTTCTACGGCTGGCTCGACCAGCCCGCCGACGCCGCCCGCCGTGACTTCGAGGACCTCGCGGGGATCGGGCTCGACCACGTCCGGGTGTTCCCGATCTGGCCGTGGATCCAGCCCAACCGCGCGCTCATCAGGCGGCGCGGGCTCGACGACCTGCTCGCCGTCATCGACGCCGCCGCCGAGTTCGGGCTGTCCGTGGCGGTGGACCTGCTGCAGGGCCACCTGTCCAGCTTCGACTTCCTGCCGTCGTGGGTGCTCACCTGGCACCGGCGCGGCCTGTTCACCGACCCCGACGTACGCGCGGGGCTGGTGTCGTACGTGGACACGCTCACCCGGGAGGCCGCCACCCGCGACAACGTCTTCGCGGTGACCCTCGGCAACGAGGTCAACAACCTCTACCCGGCCAACCCGACCACGTTCGGCGACTCCAGAAGCTGGGCCGCCGAGCTGCTCGGCGTGGCCCGCGCCGCCGCCCCCCGCCTGCTCCACCTGCACTCCCTGTACGACGCCACCTGGTACGACCCGGAACACCCCTTCCACCCGGCCGACAACGTCGACCTCGGCGACCTGACGACCGTGCACTCGTGGGTGTTCAACGGCGTGTCCGCCGTCGACGGCCCGCTCGGTCCCGCCACCGTCACCCACGCCGACTACCTGGTGGAGCTGGCCGCGGCCACCTCTCCCGACCCGGCCAGGCCGGTCTGGCTCCAGGAGGTCGGCGCGCCCGCGCCCGACGTGCCCGGGCCCGACGCGCCCGCGTTCGTGCGCGGGCTGCTGGACGCCGTCACCCCCAACCCCGCCCTGTGGGGTGTCACCTGGTGGTGCTCCCACGACCTCGACCGCTCGCTCGCCGACTTCCCCGAGCGCGAGTACGACCTCGGCCTGTTCACCGTGGACCACCAGCCCAAGCCGGCGGCCAGGGAGCTGGCCGCCGCCGTCAAGGAACGGCACGACAGGGCCGGCCGCCGCCGGGCGCTCGCCTGCGACGTGGACCTCAGAGCCGAGCCCGAGCGCCGCGCGGAGATCGCGCCGGGCAGCGCCTTCCACGCCGCGTGGGTGCGGCTGCGCCAGGACGGGCCGCTGGCCATCGTCACCGCCGCCCGCGCCGGCGACGCCGCGCACCTCGCGGCCAGGGGGATCGACACCGTGCTCGACCGGCAATGAGAGGAGATCAGATGCGACGCAGGCTGTTACCCACGCTCTGCGCGGCCACGGTCGTGGCGGCCCTGCTCACCGCGCCCGCCAGGCCGGCCCTGGCCGCGACGGGCGACCAGCCCTACGCCTCCTACTGGTACCCCGGCACGATCCTCGACTGGGATCCCGCCACCGACCCCGACGCCCGGTTCAACCGCTCCCGCGTGCCGCTGCGGCCACGTGCCCAGGACCCGGCGCTGAAGGCCAACCCGAACGCCCGCGCGGGCGAGGGCCGCGTCGTCTCGCTCGTGTCGTTCGCCCCCACCTCGGACAACCCGTCGCAGGGCTCGCTGGACGAGAGCTACTACGCCTTCGGCCACTGGCAGTACGTCGACAGGCTCGTCTTCTGGGGCGGCTCGGCCGCCGAAGGGCTGATCCTGGCGCCGAACCCCACCGTCGTCGACGCGGCCCACCGCAACGGCGTGAAGGTGTACGGCACCGTCTTCTTCCCGCCCGAGGTCTTCGGCGGGCGACTCCAGTGGGTGCGCGACTTCGTCCAGAAGCGCGGCTCCTCCTATCCCGTCGCCGACAAGCTGGTCCAGGTGGCCCGGCACTACGGGTTCGACGGCTGGTTCATCAACCAGGAGACGGAGGGCGGGGACGCCGCGCTGGCCACCGAGCTGCGCTCGCTCATCACGTACGCCCGCGCCAGGGGCCCGGTCGAGTTCATGTGGTACGACGCCATGACCGAGAGCGGCCCGGTCGACTGGCAGGAGGCGCTCACCCCGGCCAACGACGCCTTCCTCAACGATCCCGAGCGCGTGTCCGACTCGATGTTCCTCGACTTCGGGTGGGACGCCGGCAAGCTGCGCTCGTCGCGCGCGCTGGCCCGATCGCTCGGCAGGGACGAGCACGAGCTGTACGCCGGCATCGACACCGAGGCGGGCGGCTACGACACGAGCGTGCCGTGGGACGCGGTGTTCCCCGCCGGGCGGCCGCACGTCACCTCCCTCGGCATCTACCGCCCCGAATGGACGTGGCGGTCCTCGTCGGGCCCCGCCGACTTCCGGGCCAGGGACTCCCGCTTCTGGGCCGGCGCCAACGCGGACCCGTCCGACACGTCGACCTCGTCGGCGTGGAAGGGCCTGGCGCACCACGTCGCCGAGTCGACGCCCGTCACCGGCAAACCGTTCGTGACCGGGTTCAACCTCGGGCACGGCGGCTTCTACAACGTCGGCGGGGTCCGCGTGCGCGACGGCGGCTGGAACAACCTGTCCGTGCAGGACGTGCCGCCGACCTACCAGTGGATCGTCAGCTCCCGCGGCACCGAGCTGACCCCGTCGATCGACTTCGGCGACGCCTACGAGGGCGGCTCGTCGCTGCGGCTCACCGGTCGCCTCGACGCCGTCAACACCGTACGGCTCTACCAGACGCGCCTGCCGGTGGCGGCGGACACGAAACTGTCGGCCGTGGTCAGGACGCCCGCGGCGGGCGCCACCCATCTGCGGGTGGCCGTCGCGTTCACCGACGCGCCCACCAGGTTCACCACCTTCGACCTGGGGGCCACCAGGGGCACCGGCTGGGAGCGCAGGACGCTCGACCTGTCCGCCCACGCCGGCAGGACCATCGCGCAGATCGGGCTGCGGACGACGGGCGTGAAGAAGGCCTACGACATCCGCGTCGGGCAGCTGGCGGTGTACGACGGCGCCGTGGACAGGCCGTCCCCGCCTGCCGGGCTCACCGTGCTCGGCGTCACCGACGTGTCGGACACCCGTAAGTCGCTCCGCCTGGCCTGGACGGGCTCGCGCGGGAAGGTGCACCACTACGACGTCTACCGCCGCGACCCCGGCAGCGGGCGTACGTACCTGGGCGCCACTCCCAACGACGCCTACTTCGTGCCCCGCCTCGACCGCGCCGGCGGCGAGAAAAGCACGACGATCGAGGTGGAGGCGGTCTCCACGGAGTACGGTCGCTCGCCCGCGGCGCAGGCCACCGTCTCCTGGACCGGGGCTCCGGGACGGCCGTGACGAGTGGCGGATCCACGACAAGTCGGGATCTGGCCACGCCAACTTCATAGACAGCGCCAGCTCAGGGCCGCTAGGAAGTCGGATATTCGTGCTTACCGATTTCTGGAGGTCGTTCATGCTGCATGGGTTAGGGCGCGCGGGACAACGGCGGCGGGGGTGGC
This sequence comes from Nonomuraea sp. NPDC049378, assembly GCF_055586745.1. Taxonomy (NCBI): domain Bacteria; kingdom Bacillati; phylum Actinomycetota; class Actinomycetes; order Streptosporangiales; family Streptosporangiaceae; genus Nonomuraea; species Nonomuraea sp. NPDC049378. The sequence goes on along the minus strand of NZ_JBVJHP010000012.1, from coordinate 55,365 downwards.
GGCAGGGGTGGCGGCAGGGGTGGCGGCGCGGAACGGTCATGGCCGTCACGGCCGTCATGACCGCCGCGCTGCTGCCGGCTCCTGGCGCGCACGCGCTCGCCGCGCCGCCCGTGGAGTTCACGAGCGACGCGGCGGGCGACGAGATCACGCTGGTCACCGGTGATCGCGTACGCGTGCGCGCCGTGGACGGTGAGCACAGGACCGTGGCCGTCACCCCCGCGCCCAGGGCGGATGGCTCCGTGCCGACGTTCCAGGTGCTGGAGTCGGGCGGGGAGCTGAGCGTCATCCCCGACGACGTCGCCGCCCTGGTGCCCGAGCGGCTCGACAGCGCGCTGTTCAACGTGACGGCGCTGGCCGAGCAGGGGTACGACGACGCCATCCCGCTGATCTTCACCCACGAGGGGAACGCCCCCAAGGCCGCGCCGCCGTCCGTGAAGCAGGTCCGCACGCTGGAGAGCATCGGCGGGATGGGCGTGTCGGTGGCCGAGCGGGACGCGGCTGCGTTCGGGGCGGAGCTGGCCAAGCTGGACGGCCCGGACGCCCGCGCCGCCGGGCCGTTGGCGGGCGTGTCGAAGATCTGGCTCGACCGCAAGGTGGAGCCGGTCCTGGAGCACAGCGTGCCGCAGATCGGCGCGCCCGAGGCCTGGGCCGCCGGGTACGACGGCGCCGGCACCACCGTCGCCGTGCTCGACACCGGCGTCGACGCCGCGCACCCGGACCTCGCGGGCAAGGTCGCCGGTCAGCGCGACTTCACCGGGGAGAACGTCACGGGCGACCCGCACGGCCACGGCACCCACGTCGCGAGCACGATCGCGGGAGCCGGCACGGACGGCGGCGGCAAGGGCGTGGCGCCCGGCGCCAGGCTGCTCAACGGCCGGGTCCTCGCCGGCGACGGCTTCGGCCAGCTGTCGTGGATCATCGACGGCATGGAGTGGGCGGCCGGCGAGCAGCGCGCCGAGATCGTCAACATGAGCCTGGGCAGCCAGGAGCCGGGCGGCCCGCTGACCGCCGCGGTCTCCCGGCTGAGCGAGCAGTACGGGACGCTGTTCGTGGTGGCCGCGGGCAACGACGGCTGCGACTCGTGCGTGGGCACCCCCGGCGACGCCCCCGAGGCGCTGACCGTCGGGGCGGTCGACCGCGAGGACCGGCTGGCCGACTTCTCCAGCAAGGGCCCGATCGTCGCCGACCAGGCCGTCAAGCCCGACGTGACCGCGCCGGGCGTGGACATCTCCGCCGCCAGGCCCGGCGGCGGCCACGCCGCGATGTCCGGCACCTCCATGGCCACCCCGCACGTCGCGGGCGCGGCGGCCCTGCTGCGGCAGGCCCGCCCCGGTGTCACCGGCGGCGAGCTGAAGTCGCTGCTCATGGCCACCGCCAGGCCCGGCAAGGACATCCCCGTCGACGCGCAGGGCGCGGGCAGGATCGACGTGGCCGCCGCGCTGAAGAACCCGGTCGCGGCCTCGGCGGGCTCGGTCAACTTCGGCAGGCTCGCCCCCGGCGAGGAGAAGAGCCTCACCGTCACCTACCACAACCTCGGGCAGCGGCCCGCGGAGCTGGACCTGTCGAGCGGCGGCGCGTTCGCCGTCGAGCCGGCCGGGCTCACCGTGCCCGCGTCGGGGACGGCCGAGGCCACGGTCACGCTCAAGGCGGACAAGACCGGCCTCGTGCGCCAGGAGCTGACGGCCGCCGTCGCGGGCGGCGTACCCGTGCGCACGCTGCTGACCGCCGACGTCGAGGAGAAGCGCGTCGAGCTGCGCGTCCGCGGCATCGCCAGGGACGGCCGACCGGGCCGCGGCGGCTTCACCGTGCTCGACCTGGACGAGGGCACCCTGGTCGGCCGCGTGCTTCCCGGCGAGCCCGCGCAGCCGTGCACCGAGCAGAAGTACGGCAAGGGCACGTGCCTGCTCGTCAAGCCCGGCACGTACTCGGTGCTCGGCCACATCTTCACCATGCCGGCCACCCAGGACAGCACCGCGAAGGGCAAGCCGCTCAACGAGAGCCTGCTCGGCGACCCCGAGATGACGATCACCGAGGACACCGAGGTGGTGCTGGACGCCCGCAAGGCCGTCGAGGTCGAGGTCGAGACGCCCGACCACAGGACCAAGCGGAACACCGGCTCGGCCGCAGCGCTGCGGTGGTACCGGGCGGGGGAGCAGGGCACCGCGCTGCGCGGCGGGACCCACATCGCGCCCGGCGGCCAGGTGGAGGAGCGGCTGTTCGTCCAGCCCACCGAGAAGGTCACCAAGGGCACGTTCACCGTCTCCACCCGGTGGCGGCTGACGGCTCCCGAGATCACCCTCACCACCCCCGGGCTCGAACTGGAACCCCAGTACGTGGACCCGGTCCAGTTCAGCGACTTCGCCACCGAGTACCCGCGCCTGGACGGCACCCGGCTGCTCATGGCGGCCGACGCGGGACGAGGTGGCCCTGGCGAGATCAAGGCGCGCGACCTGCGCGGCAAGCTCGCCGTCATCCGCCGCACCCCCGGAGTTCCGGTCTCCACGCAGTCCAACGCGGCCGCGGCGGCCGGGGCGAGGATGGTTGCCGTCTACAGCGACCAGCCGGGCCACGACGTCACCACCGGCGGCAACGGTGTCAAGCTCGCCGTCCCGACCGTGCGGCTGACGCATGAGGAAGGGCTGAAGCTCGTCCAGCGGCTGCGCCGGCTGCCGGTGCCGATCGTGGCCAAGGGCGTCGTCGCCAGCCCGTACGTCTACGACCTGTTCCTCCAGGAGAAGGGCCAGGTGCGCGACAGGCCGCGCTACGTGGTCAGGTCGAGGTCGCTGGCGAGGATCGAGACGGACTTCCACACCCAGCTCGCCGGCGACGTGACGGTGAACGAGGCCAGGTTCGTCTTCCAGCCCTGGGACACCACGTCGGTTTCCACGAACCATCCGATGGCCAAGGCGCCGCGCACCCGGACCGATTACGTCACCCCCGGGCCCGACCTGCGCTGGGCCACGTCGGCCGGCGTTCCCGAGCGGCACTACAACACCATGTGGCCGCACCCGGACACGCCGCGCATCGCGCTGTCCTCGCCGGACTTCCGCCCGTACGAGGCGGGCGAGCGGGTCGGGCGCTCGGTGTTCAAGCAGCCGCTGCTGCCGGGCATCAACCCGCGCAACCCCATGCGCAGGGAGGGCGACAAGCTGCGCGTGTCCATGCAGGGCTTCGTGGACGCCGCCCGCAACTACGGCGACACCCACACCAGCAAGTTCGAGCACGGCATGAAGACCGACTTCCGGCTCTACCAGGGCGACACGCTCCTGTGGCAGACGAACTACCTGCCGTCGGGGTCGGGCACGCTCTCCCCGGAGAAGGCGGACTACCGGATCGAGTACGACCTGGCCAACGAGGCCGGTTGGGCGAAGTTGTCCACGCGTACCAAGGGGGTGTGGACCTTCGCCTCCGAGCGCGCCGCGGAAACGGCGGTGATCCCGCTGCTGCTGGCCACGTTCGACGCGCCGGTCGACCTGAAGAACCGGGCCAGGTCGCGGAAGCTGGGCCTGTCCCTCTACCACCAGGAGGGCGCGGAGCAGAGCGCGATCAGGGACGTCGCGCTGGAGGTGTCGTACGACGACGGCGCCACGTGGAAGCCGGTCCGCCTGCGGGACAAGGGCGACCGTAGGTACGAGACGACCATCGGCCGGTCGCCGTCCGGGTTCGTCTCGCTGCGGCTCAACGCCTCCGACGTCAACGGCAACACCCTGGCGCAGGAGGTGATCCGCGCCTACGCCACGCGCTGAGCGCCCGCGCGAGGGTGCTCGCGCGCCGGAATGAGGGGGGAGGGCCGTGCTCGGGCCTCCCCCCTCACGCGTCGCCGGGGCTCACGTCGCCTGCCGCCCGGAGCCCGTTCGCCGGGCGGCCGGCGACGCGCTCACGTGACGGGCTGGAGCGTGGGGGGCGCGTCCGTACGCTTGACGTGCCGTGCGCGGAAGACCTGCCTCCGGCCGCCCGCGGTGAAGGCGGCGCGCGCGACGATGCGCCCGCGGCGCTTGGCGGGGAGCGGGAAGCCGACCGTGACCGCCGTGCCCGGCTCCAGCCGCGCCACCCGGTGCGCCCGCCGCTTGCGCGGCCCGTCGAGTCCCAGCTCGACCCCGCGCCACGGACGGGACGACCCGTTGTGCAGGGTCACGATGACCTGGTCGTCCGTGAGCCTCGTGCGCAGCCCGTACGGGAGGCGCGGATCGGACCCGATGGACGCGTCGAGGGTGGCCAGCAGTTCGGCGGTCAGCTCGGGGCGGTCCGCCGCCAGGTCGAGCTTCTCGCCGGGGTCGGCGGACAGGTCGTAGAGCTCGACCCGGCCCTCGGGCCCGGCGCCGGCGATGTTCGGGGAGAACCGGACGACCTTCCACCGGCCGCGCCGGATGGCCTGGGCCTTGCGCGGCCGGTTCCACACCAGGTGATCGTGCCTGGGCGCGTTCCCGCCGGTGAGCAGGCCGCGGAACGACCGCCCGTCGAGGTGGGCGGGCACCGGCACCTCCGCCAGGTCCGCCAGCGTCGGCAGCACGTCCCAGAACGCGACCGGCTGCCGCTCGACGCGATGGCGTAACCCTGGCGACCAGGCGATCAGCGGCACGCGGATGCCGCCTTCGTACACGTCGCGCTTGTCGGCGCGGTACGGGCCGTTGGAGTTGAACAGCCGGGGCGTCACGCCCTTCTCACGGTGGGGGCCGTTGTCGCTGGTGAACAGTACGAGCGTGCGCTCGGCGACGCCGGCGTCCCGCAGCGCCCGCAGCAGGGCGGCGACGTCGGTGTCGAGCCGTGTCACCTGTGCGGCGTGGCGGCGGTTCGCCTCGCTCCACGGCTCCTTCTCGTAGACGCCCGCGTCGCCGGGGACGGCGCTGGGCGCGTGCGGCAGGTTGCTGGCGTAGTAGAGCAGGAACGGGTCGTCGTCGCCCTTGGCGATGAACTCGGCCGCCTTCTCGCGGAACAGGTGCGGCGCGTACGACCGGCCGGGGACGGACACCCTCCTGTCGTTGTGCCACAGGTACGACGGGAAGTAGTGGTGGGCGTGCCGGTGGGTGATGTAGCCGAAGAACTCGTCGAAGCCGCGCACGTTCGGGTGGGAGGCCTGGTGGGGCTGCTCGGGGCCGAAGCCCCACTTGCCGATGCAGGCCGTCCGGTAGCCGGACAGCCGCAGCAGCTCGGCGAAGGTGAGGTCGGCGTCGGTCAACGAGCGTTGCGGCCCGCCTTCGGGGTTGTCACGCACGGTGCCGTGGCCGGCGTGCAGCCCGGTGAGCAACGCGCAGCGTGCCGGCGCGCACAGCGGCGCACCCGAGTACGCCGTCGCGAACCGCACGCCCTCGGCGGCCATCCGGTCCAGGTTGGGCGTGTGGATCTTGCGTTGTCCCTGGCTGCCGATCTCACCCCATCCGAGGTCGTCGGCCAGGACGAGCAGGATGTTCGGCCGTGAGGGAAGGCGGCCGCGGACGGCTGCCGCGTCTGCCGCCGAGGGGGCCAGGGAGGCCGCTGAGGGCGCCGCGAGGCCGGCGAGAGTTCCGGCGAACAAGGTGCGGCGGGAGAGCCCGTTGATCACGAAGGGCAACATATCGGAGGTTGCGGGGAACAGCGGGCAAATCACCGGCGAACTCTGTCACAGCATGGCATCCACGGCGGTGAGAAAAGTCACTCACCGGAGATAGCCCCACTGGCGGCAGATCTGGTGGAGCGCCTCCGGGATCTCCTCGGCCGCGGGCAGCGGGCGGGCCGCGACGACGGTGCCGGCGCGGATCTTGTCACGCCAGTCGCCGATGCCCTTGACGAAGGCGCCGTGGTCCTGGTCGCCGTAGGCGAGCATGGCGGGCTCGTACGCGAGATCCAGGAACGCGCAGAGCCGGCGCAGCTCCGCCTCGGGGTCGGCGACCAGGTCCTCGTAGCGCAGCGTCAGGCCCTCCAGGTGCGTGCGGGCCTCCTGGAGGTAGGTCATGTAACTCAGCGTGCGCGGCACGGCCTCCTCCATGGGCCGCTTGGGCGGGTCGGCCTCGTGCCAGGACTGCACGATCGACATGGGGTGGCGCAGCAGGAACACGAAACGCGCGTCCGGCCAGCAGGTCGAGATCCGCCGCCAGGCGAACACGTTGCTCGGCGTCTTCTCCGCCAGGATCGGCTTGCCGCTGCGGCTCAGCTCCCGGTGCAGCAGCCGGTCCCAGACGATGTGCTCGATGTCGCTGTGGGTGTGGCCGAGCAGGTCCATGGCCTGCCGTACGGGATCGGTGCCGAGGCCGACGGTCACCCGGCGAAAGTGCGTCTCGATCGGCGAGTGGATCCGCGAGTGGCTGTCGAGCATGACGCGCAGCAGCGTCGAGCCCGACCGCACGGACGACAGCAGGAACACCGGTTCGCGCAACAACCGGTCGTGCGCGCCGTCGACGGGCGGCCGTACCGCGTCGCCCGGCAGCCGCCGCAGCTCAGGCGGCGGCTTGGCGGCCGGTCTCGGCGCCTCCCTGCGCAGGCGGCGCGTCAACGTGTATCCCGTCAGTCCTTCGAGTGTGGCGTTGGCACGGTACCTCCAGCTCATGGGGCTACAAGCTAGGCCGGCGCAGTGAACCCCAGGTGAATCAGGGCTGTGAACCGGTACCGGGAAGCACGGCGCGGAGTCAGGCCTCCAGGTGGCAGCGGGTGACGCCGGTGGCGGTGGGCACGGGCCGCGGCGCGCTCTCGTCGCAGATCGGGCCGATCCTGCGATGGCAGCGGGTGTGGAAGGCGCAGCCGCGCGGAGGCTGCTCGGGCCGCGGTGGCTCCCCGTCCAGGACGATGCGCCGCGGCCGGTCCGACGGCGAGACGGCGGGGACCGCCGAGGCCAGGGCCTCGGTGTACGGGTGCCGGGGGCCCGCGAAGACGCTCTCCGCGTCGCCGCGCTCGACGATCTGGCCCAGGTACAGCACGTTGACCTGGTCGCAGAAGAAGCGGACGACGCCGAGGTCGTGGCTGATGAACAGGAACGACGTGCCGGACTCCTCCTGGATGTCCTTGAGCAGGTTGAGCACCTGGGCCTGGACGGAGACGTCGAGCGCCGAGACGGGTTCGTCGGCGACGATGAGCGCGGGCCTGGCCGCGACGGCCCGCGCGATGGCCACCCGCTGGCACTGCCCGCCGGACAGCTCGTGCGCGTGCAGGTCCGCGACCCTGGCGGGCAGCCCCACCCGGTCGAGCAGGCCGAGGATCTCCTGCCTGCCCGGGCGCAGGCCCTGCGCCAGGAGCGGCTCCGCGACGCACCGGCGCACGGGCAGCCGCGGGTTCAGCGAGGCCCGCGGGTTCTGGAAGATCATCTGGATCGGGACGGCGAGCCTGCGCCTGCGCCTTTCCGACAGGCCGGCGACACCGGTGCCCATCAGCTCCAGCTCTCCGGAGCTCGGCCGCAACAGGCCGGCGACGATCCGGGCGAACGTCGACTTGCCGCTGCCGCTCTCCCCGACCAGCCCGACGGCCGATCCCGCAGGGACGCTCAGATCCACCCCGCGCAGGGCCCGTACCTCGTGCCCGGTGCCCCGCACCCGGAACGACCGGGACAGGTTCGCGGCACGCAGGACCGGTGACGTGGCGCTCACGACTCCTCCTCACTGGCCCGCGGGCACGCCACGCTGACGCCCCCGCCGACGGCGCGCAACTCCGGATCGGTGGTACGGCACTCCTCGACGGCGATCGGGCACCGCGGCGCGAACCGGCAGCCGTCCGGCATGGACCCGATCGGCGGCACGGTGCCGGGGATGCTGGGCAGCCGCGCGAGCCGCCGGCCCGCGGCGGGGCGGCAGCCGATCAGCGCCCGGGTGTAGGGATGCCGGGGGCGGCGCAGGACGTCGGCCACCGGCCCGCTCTCCACGACGCGGCCGGCGTACATCACGTACATCCGCCGGCAGGACTCGGCGACGAGGCCCAGGTCGTGGGAGATGAACAGCATGGCCATCCCCCTGTCGCGCACCAGGGTCATGAGCAGGTCCATGATCTGGGCCTGGACGGTCGTGTCCAGGGCGGTGGTGGGCTCGTCGGCGATGAGCAGCCGGGGCTCGCAGGACAGGGCCATGGCGATGAGGACCCGCTGGCGCATGCCGCCGGAGAGCTCGAAGGGAAAGGCCCGCGCCACCCGGTCGGGCGCGGCGACGCCGACCTCGGCGAGCAGCTCGACCACGCGCCGCCACCGCTCGCGGCGGGGCGTGCGGCCGTGCCGCCGCAGCACGTCCTCCAGCTGGCGCCCTACGGTCATCACCGGGTTCAGCGAGGTGCCGGGGTCCTGGAAGACCATGCTGATCTCGCCGCCGCGCAGCGGCCTGAGCCCGCCCGGGTCGCCGAGGTCGTAGGAGCCGGCGCCGAGCCGGAGCGTGCCGGACGCGCGCAGGGCGGGCGCCAGCAGGCCTAGGGCGGCGTAGGCGGTGACGGACTTGCCCGAACCGCTCTCCCCGACCAGGGCGACGGCCTCGCCCGGGGCGACGTGCAGGTCGATCCCGTCGACGGCACGGACCCGCGGATCGGCGGCCAGGCCGATCGCGACGCCGTCGAGGGCCAGCAGGGTCTCGGTCATCGGCGTCTCCGGGGGTCGAGCGCGTCGCGGATGCCGTCCCCGGCGAAGAGCAGGGCGATGACGAGGACGGCGATCACCAGGCCGGGCGCCACGGTGAGGATCGGCAGGTCGAGGCTGTGGGCGGAGCCGTCGGCCAGCAGGTTGCCCAGCGAGGCCGTCGGCGGTTGCACGCCCAGCCCGACGAAGCTCAGGCCCGCCTCCCCGATGACGGCGAACGCGAAGATCAGCGTGAGCTGGACGGATGTCACGCCGAGCGTGTTCGGGACGACGTGCCGCACGGCGATCCGCCACGGCGGCACGTTGCTGACCCGGGCGCTCTCGACGTACTCCTCCTGCCGGACCCGCAGCACGACGCCGCGCACGACCCGCGCGAGGTAGGGGGTGTAGCCGACCGCGAGGGCGATGACGGTGCTGCGCACCCCGGCGCCGAGCGCGGCGATCAGGCCGAGGGCGAGCACCAGCGACGGCAGCGCCAGCCCCACGTCGATGGCGCGGGCGATGACCACGTTCGCGAGCCCCCGGGCGTATCCGGCGAGCAGGCCGAGCGGGATCCCCGCCGCCGCCACCGCCGCGGTCGTCGCCAGGCTGATGAGCAGCGACGAACGCAGCGCGTAGCACAGCCGGCTGAGCTGGTCGCGGCCGAAGTCGTCGGTGCCCAGCAGGTGCCCGGGGCCCGGCGGCATGAGCGTGTTGCGCAAATCCTGGGCGTGCGGGTCGTACGGCGCGAGCAGGGGAGCGGCGGCGGCCACGAGCACGAACACCGCCAGCAGGAACCAGGTGATCTTCTGGGTCAGCGGCCGCAGCAGCGCGGGCGCCGCGATCGTCCGTTCAGCCACGCGATCGCCTCACTCTCGGGTCGACCACGGCGTAGAGCAGGTCCATCAGCAGGTTGACGGCCACGAAGATCATTACGATCACGAGGATGCACGCCTGCACCACGGGATAGCCCCGCGACAACACGCCCTGCACGATCAGCCGGCCCATGCCGGGGAGCGCGAACGCGTTCTCCACCAGCAGCGCGCCGGCCATCAGGGCGCCGGCCTCCAGGCCGAAGATCGTGAGCGTGGGCAGGAAGGCGTTGCGCAGGGCGTACCGGCCGTAGATCCGGCGCTCCGGGATCTGGAACGCGCGGGCGGTGCGGACGTAGTCGGAGGTCAGGGTGTCGATCAGGCCCGCCCTGGTCGTCTCGAAGACCAGGGTCGCGAACCCGGCGCCGAGGGCCAGCGCCGGCAGCAGCATGTGGGCGAGGTGCGTGCCGAGCCCTTCGGACAGCGGCGCGTAGCCGAACGTCGGCAACACGCCCTGGGCGACGATGATCAGCAGCAGCGCGAGCCAGAAGCTCGGCACCGCGACGCCGGTGGCGCCGGCCAGGCGGGAGAGCTTGTCGGCGATGGCGCCCTGCCAGCGGGCGGCGACCAGGCTCAGCGGGATCGCCAGCACGACCGCCAGCGCGAACGCGTACAGCGACAGTTGCACCGTGATCATCAGCCGGTCGGCGAGCAGGCCGGCGACGGTGTCGTTGAGGACCAGGGAGTTGCCGAAGTCGCCCCGCACGGCGTCCGTGATCCAGTTCCAGTACTGGAGCGGGATCGGGTCGTCGAGCCCGAGCTCGCGGCGGGTCCGCTCGACCTGTTCTGGAGTGACCGATCCGCCCGGCCCCGCGAGGATCCTGGCCGGATCGCCGGGAATCATCCGCATCAGCAGGAACACCACGAACGTGGCGGCGGCGGCCACCACCGTGGCCTGCAGAACGCTGCCCGCCAGCGACACCACCGTGCCGGACGCGAGCCGGCGGCCGCGGCTCATCCGGACAGCCAGCACTGCGCCGCTCCGTGGGTGCCGCCGGGCGAGAACGTGTAGCCGCCCACCTTGGAGCTCATCGCGGTCAGCGTCGAGGGCCACACGGTGAAGGCGGCGTAGGCGTTGTCCGCCACCAGGCGGGCGACGTCGTGGTACATCTCCGCCCGCAGGCCGGAGTCGCCCTCGGCGCGCGCTTTCTCCAGCAGGGCGTCGAGCTCGGGGTCGTCGACCCCGGAGACGTTGAGGTCGCCCTTGCTGTGCGCCAGCGGGTAGATGACCTCATCGGGATCGACGGTGCGGGTCGTCTGGCCGCTGTTGGTCAGCGCGAAGTCGCGGCTGGTGTAGATGCGGTCGGCCCACGAGCCGAAGTCCTCCTTGTTCAGCTTCACCTTGACGCCGATCTGCTCCAGTTGCGCCGCCATCGCGTCGGCCTCCTGCGCCCACGGCGACTGGGTGAAGGCGTTGAAGGCGATCTCGGCGCCGAAGTCGTACCCGGCCCTGGCGAGGAACTTCTTCGCCTCGTCGACGGAGTACGCCTGGGCGGCGCCGCCCGACAGGTCCTCGAAGGCGGCGCCGATGGCGGGGGAGAACGGCCCGTGGGCGGCCTTGGCGTGCCCGGCGTGGACCCCCGCGGCGATCCCCTCCCTGTCGAGCGCGGCCGAGAAGCCGCGGCGCACGTCGACGTCGTCGAACGGCTTCACCGCCTGGTTGAAGGTGAGGTAGTTGAACGTGTTGCCGATGTCCTCGCGCAGCACGGCGTCCCTGCGCCGCTTCACCTGGCTCGCCTGCCCGGGCAGCACGCCGATCATGTCGAACTCGTCGTTCAGGAACGCCATGATCTGGGTGTTGGTGTCCGGGATGATGGAGAAGGTGATGGCGTCGAGGTAGTTGTCGTCGCCCCAGTAGTCGTCGTTGCGCTCCAGGCGGATCACGTTGCCCGCGCGATATTCCTTGAAGACGTAGGGCCCGGTGCCGATCGAGGCGCGGAACGGATCGGACTTCGCGAACTTCGCCACGGCGGCGGGTGACATCATCATCACCCGCCCCCTGCGCAGCGAGGGCAGGAACGACGCGGCCGGGCGGGACAGCCGCATCTCCACCTGGTGCCTGCCGAGGACCTTCACCGATTCGAGGAACGGCGGCAGGTTGACCCCGCCGCCCTCCGGGTCGAGCAGCCGGTCGAGGTTGGCCTTCACGGCCGCGGCGTCGAACGGTGTGCCGTCGTGGAAGACGACGTCGCGCCGCAGGTCGAAGACGTACCGCGTGGGGGAGGCCCGTTCCCATGCCTCGGCGAGTTGCGGGACGACCTCGCCGTCGGTCACCTCGACCAGCCCGTTGTAGGCGAGGGTGGCGATGGCCGCGGTGCCGACCGAGCCCGCCGCCCTCGTGCCCATGTCGAACGCCGGCGCGATCGGCTCCGCCGTCAGCGGCAGCCGCAGCGTTCCGCCCCTGCGCGGCGGGCCGGCAGGTCCGCCGGTGCTCCGGGGCGTCGCGGGGCGGCCGCCGCCGCACGCGCCGACCGCGAGCGTCGCGGCCCCGGCGAGCAGCTGGCGTCTCGTCACGGAGACCCGGGTTCCGGGGGGTGCTTGGTCGACCATTGAGTTCTCCTTAACCCCCCGTTGCCTGTAAGGCTTAATGGGTAATACCTTACATACGACATGTCAATGGGCTGGATGCACAAGGAGCGCCACATGACGAGGTCAGAGCCCCTGTTCGAGTCGCTGCCCCGCCGCAACCTGCGCGACGAGGCCGCGGCGCAGCTGCGGGGCCAGATCATCGCCGGATCCCTCACCCCCGGCGTGATCTACTCGATGTCCGCCATCGCGGCGCAGCTGGGCGTCTCCGCGACGCCCGTCCGCGAGGCCGTGCTCGAACTCGCCAAGGAAGAGCTCGTCGAGATGGTGCAGAACCGCGGCTTCCGCGTACGCGTGGCGACCGGCAAGGAGCTCGACGACATCGTCGAGATCCGGCTGACCCTCGAGGTGCCCGCGATGGGCAGGCTGGCGGACCTGAGGCCGGAGCCCGAGCTGGAGAAGCTGCGCCCGATGGCCGAAGAGCTCGTCGAGCACGCCGCCAACGGCGACATGGTGGCGTTCGTCGTGCTGGACAGCGAGTTCCACCTGTCGCTGACCGCGCTCCTCGGCAACCCGCGCTACGTCGAGCTCGTCCGGGTGCTGCGCTACCAGACCCGGCTGTCGGCGCTGCCGAAGCTGCGCGGAGCCGCGCCGCTCGTGGAGTCCGCACGCGAGCACGTACGCCTGCTCGACCTCCTCGCGGCGGGCGACAGGCCGGGCGCCGAGGCACTGATGACCACGCACGTCAACCACGCCCGCGGCCTGTGGGCGGGGCGGCCAGAGGACGACGGGCCGGTCGCGCCCGACGTCAGGTAAGGGGAGATCTCCGTGTCGACGACCACGCCCGTCACCCGGTCCGCGCGCGCCCTCCACGACGCGGCGATCGTCGTGGACGGCACCTGTCCGGGCTTCCACTGGAGGGAACGGCTGCAGACCTGGATCGACGGCGGCGCCACTTGCTGCGTGGTCAGCTTCGTGGCGTTCGAGGACTGCCGCCGGGCGGTCTCCCTGCTCGCCGAGGCCTTCCGCTACCTGCGCGAACGGCCGGACCAGCTGGTGCTCGCGACCTCGGCCGAGCAGATCCGCCGGGCGAAGGCCGACGGGAAGCTGGCCGTGGTCCTGCACTTCCAGGGCACCCACGCGCTCGAGTACGAAGCCGACCTCGTCGAGCTGTTCTGGCGGCTCGGCGTGCGGGTCGTGCAGCTCGCCTACAACCAGCGCAGCCCTGTCGGCGACGGTTGCGAGGAGGCGTCGGACGCCGGCCTCAGCTCGCTCGGCCGCACGGTCGTCGCCGAGCTCAACCGGCTGGGCATCGTCATCGACGTCTCGCACACCGGCGCGCGCACCAGCCACGAGGCGATCGCCCTGTCCACCGCGCCGGTCGTCGCCTCCCACTCCAACCCCGCCGGGTTGCATCCCAGCTCCCGCAACATCTCCGACGCCCTGATCAGGGACCTGGCCGCGACCGGCGGGCTGGTCGGGATCAACGGCTTTCCCGGGTTCCTGTCCGGGCAGTCGCCGCCGACGCTCGACCGCTTCGTCGACGCCATCACCTACGTCGCCGACCTCGTCGGAGTCGAGCACGTGGGCATCGGGATCGACTACACGATCCGCAACCCGCCGATGGAGCTCTACGAGCAGTACGTACGCGACGGCATCTGGTCGGCGGCCACCTACCCGCCACCGCCGTGGCACTTCCCGGCCGGCCTCGACGACGCGTCGGGCCTGCCCAACCTGACCCAGCGGCTGCTCGAGCGCGGCTACACCGAGGACGAGACCCGTGCCGTGCTCGGCGGCAACTGGCTGCGCGTCTTCGACCGGGTATGGCACGAGACAGGGAGCACGACATGACCGTCACCGCCGGCGCGCCGGCCACCATCGAGCGAGCGCGCGAGACCCTGGCCGCGGCGGGCACGACCGGAGCCTTCCACGCCCGCCACGTCGGCGGCGGCGCCGAGCTCGCCCTCGACGCCGACGCGGTCCAGGTCGCCGCGTCCACGTACAAGGTCGCGGTCCTGCTGGAGGTCGCCTGCCAGGCCGCGGCCGGCGAGCTGCCGCTCACCCGGCGGATCCGGGTGCCCGGCGACGTCCGCAGCCCTGGCCCGAGCGGCATCTCCTCGATGCTCGACGAGGTCGAGCTGTCGGTCCGTGACCTGGCCCTGCTGATGATGCAGGTCAGCGACAACACCGCGACCGACGTGCTGCAGAGGATCGTCGGCACCGCCCGCATCGCCGCCCGGCTCGACGCCCTCGGCATCCGCGACACCACCGTGCGCCTCGACTGCGCCGGGCTGATCGCGGAGATCTTCGACGATCTCGACGGCGATCCGCTGAACGAGGACCGCGACGCGCTCAGGGCCGCGGTCGCCGCCAGCCCCGCCCTGGCCGGGACCACCGGCAACACCACCACCGCGCGCGACATGACCACCCTGCTGAGCCTCGTCTGGCGCGACGAGGCCGGGCCGCCGGCGGCCTGCGAGGAGGTGCGGCGCGTCATGCTCCAGCAGTACGCCCCGCACCGGCTCTCCACCGCCTACCGCGACGGCCCGGCGATCGCCGGCAAGACCGGCACCTTCTACGGCGGCGTCAGGAACGAGGTGGGCGTCGTGGACTTCGGCGACGGCGAGGAGTACGCGGTCGCGATCTTCCTGCGCCAGCACGACTTCGACCTGCGCGACGGCCGGGCCGACGCCGCTGTCGGAGCGGTCGCGCGGCTGCTCGTCGACCACCTGAGGAGCACCCGATGAGCCTCACACCGGCCCCGCGCCTGGCCGAGATGAGCTGGCCGCAGGTCGAGGAGCGGATGGCCGCGGGCGCGCGGACCGTCCTGTTCGCGGCGGGCTCCACCGAGCAGCACGGCCCCCACCTGCCGCTGGTCACCGACACCATGCTCGGGGACGCCCTCGCGGACAGGGTGGCCGCACGGCTGCCCGGCGTCCTCCTCGCCCCCACCGTCCCGTTCGGGGTCTCCACCCACCACATGGCCTTCCCCGGCACCGTCACCCTCGACGAGGCGACGTTCAAGGCGGTGATCCTGCGCTGCTGCGAGAGCCTGGCCGCCCACGGGTTCGAGACCGTGCTGGTGCTGCCGAGCCACGGCGGCAACTTCGCCCCCTTGGCCGAGCTGTTCGCGGAGACGGAAGGCCGGGTGGGCGGCGCCCGGTTCGTCCCGTACACCGACCTGCAGGAGTTCGTGGGGGCGCTGGCGGAGGCCGGGTGGGAGCGCGGGTTCCCGCCCGAGGTCAGCGGCTCGCACGCGGGGGAGGCCGAGACGTCGATCGTGCTCGCGCTCCGGCCCGACCTGGTCGACATGGACCGGGCCGAGGCCGGCTTCGGCGGCCGGTTCGACGAGCCGACCGCGCGCAGGTTGTTCGAGCACGGCACCAGGGCACTGTCGGAGATCGGCGTGCTGGGCGACCCCCGGCCGGCGACCGCACGGGCGGGCGAGGAGTATCTCGACCGCCTGACCGGCCTGCTGACCCGCTTCTTCGAGCCGTACGTGACCTAGCCGCGTTTGTGCGCGGCTCGGTCGTGCACCACCGCGTACGTGTTGCGCAGCGCCTCCATCGACGCGTCGTAAGAGGCCTGGGCGACGCCGGTGAACAGGCAGTCGACGACCATGAGCTGGGCGATGCGGCTGCCCAGCGCCCCCGAGCGGAACCTGGTCTCCCGCGCGGCCGTCGTGAGCGTCACGTCGGCCGCGCGGGCCAGCGGCGACTCGCGGAAGTTCGTGATGGCCACCGTCGAGGCGCCCGACGCGCGGGCGATCGCGAGGAACTCGACCGTGTCGGTGGTGGCGCCGGTGTGCGAGACGGCCACCGCCACGCAGGCGCCGTCGAGCGTGGCCGCCGAGGTCCAGGCCGAGTGGGCGTCGTGCCAGTTGATCGCGGTACGGCCGATGCGCGACAGCTTGGTCTGCAGGTCGAGCCCCACCAGGGCGCTCGCGCCGACGCCGAACGTGTCGATCCTGCGGGCCCCCAGCAGCAGCGCCACCGCCTCGCCGAGCGCCTCCATGTCCAGCGCGCGGGCCGTGTCGGCGATGGACAGCGTCTCGTTCATCGCCACCTTGGAGACGATGCCCTCCAGGCTGTCGTGGCGGTCGATGTCGCCGGACACCTCCGGCAGGCTCGAGGTGGCCAGCTCCTCCCTGGCCACCGCCCTGGTCAGGTCGATCCTGAAGTCCTTGTAGTGCGCGTACCCCATGCGCTGGTAGAAGCGCACCACCGAGGTCGTGGAGGTCGCGCAGCGGGCGGCCAGCTCGGCGATGGACAGGTTGGCGGTGGCGGCCGGGTCGCCGGTGAACTCCTCCGCGATGCGCCGCTCCGACGGCCGCAGCGCGGGCATGGCCGCACGGATGCGGATCAGTACCGTCTCGGCTTCCTCGCCCATCGTCATCCCCCGCAGAAGGAAAATAAGTACCTTGATGGTAGGGTCTGCGTAATTTTATGACCTACTCCTCCGAGGAGACCACATGCCCCGTGGCGCGCTCTCCGCGGTCGGCATCGCCGCGGCGCTGTCCATCGCCCTCACCAGCTGCTCGTCGTCCTCCGGCCCCGCCGCCGGCGGCGACACCCCCGCCAAGGGCCTGGTGGTCGGCGTGACCTCCGACCCCGACACGCTGTTCCCCTGGAAGGCCACCCAGTTCCAGGCCGTCAACGTGCTGCAGAACCTCTACGGCACGCTCACGGAGTTCGACAAGGACCTCAACGTGGTGCCGGGGCTGGCCGAGTCGTGGGAGACCTCGAAGGACGGCGAGAAGCTCACCCTCAAGCTCCGCCAGGGCGTGACCTTCGCCGACGGCAGCGCGCTCGACTCCGAGGACGTCAAGGCGTCCCTCGAGAAGATCATGGACGAGAAGACGGCGGCGGTGGCCAGGGCGTCGCTGTCGTCGGTGAAGTCCGTCGAGGCGCCCGACGCGAGCACGGTGGTGCTGGAGCTGACCGGCCCCGACGCGGCGCTGCCCGCCAACCTCGCCACCGTCAACATGGCCATCCTCTCCTCCGACGACACCGAGCAGGAGCTCGCCACCACCCCCAACGGCACGGGGCCGTTCACGCTGAGCAAGCGCGTGGCCAGCCAGTCGATCACGCTGGCCAGGAACGACAAGTACTGGGGCCCCGAGAAGCCGAAGGTCCCGACGGTCGAGTTCCGGGTGATCCCCGACGAGTCGTCCATCGTGTCGGCGATGCAGTCGGGCAACGTGCAGCTCGCGGTCTTCGACGACCCGCTCGTCGCCCAGACCGCCGAGGGCGGCGGCACCATCACCGTCGCCAAGACGCCGCAGCTCAGCTACCACGTCCTCCAGCTCAACGCGAGCCACGGCGACCTCAAGGACGTCAACGTGCGGCTGGCGATCCAGTGCGCCATCGATCGCAAGCAGGTGCTCGACACGGCCGCGCTCGGCGAGGGCGAGGTGACCGGCCCGATCACCGCCCCGGCCTACAAGTCGGACCCGGCCAAGCGCCCCTGCCCCACCCGCGACCTGTCCAAGGCGGCCGGCTATCTCGCCAAGGCCGGCAAGTCCGGCGGGGTGACCGTCAAGACCATCGTCTCGCAGGGCGAGTACGCCACCTCCGTCAACGAGGCCCAGAACCTCAAGGCGCAGCTCGCCGAGGCCAAGATCAACCTGGAGCTGGAGGTGCTGGAGTCGGGCGCGTTCGTGGACCGCTGGGTGGCGGCCGACTTCGACGCCGCCGTCGCGCTCAACGGCGGCCGGCCCGACCCCGACGGCTCCTACGGCCGCTACTTCACCAGCGACGGCAACCTCAACAAGGTCGCCGGCTACAGCTCGCCCGAACTGGACAAGCTGTTCGCCGAGGGCAAGGCGACCACCGACCAGGCCGCCCGCAAGCCGATCTACGACCAGGTCGCCGCCCACCTGGAGGACAACGCCGCCTGGATCTGGTTGTTCGCCGGCTACACCTACACCGCGACCACCTCGAACGTGCAGGGCTTCGTCCCCATGGCCAGCGGCTCGCTGCAGTACCTGCGCACCACGTCCGTCAGCTGATGCGCCGGATCGCAGGCAACCGCGCCGTACGGCGCGTGGCGAGCACGGTGGGCACCCTGTTCGGGGTGGCCGTGTTCGTGTTCGTCATGCTCCGGGCGATCCCCGGCAACCAGATCACGGCGGGGCTCGGCACCGAGGCCGCGGCGCTCACCCCGGCGCAGAAGCAGGCGCTCGAGCAGTACTACGGCCTCGACCAGCCGCTGGTCACGCAGTTCTTCGCCTGGCTCGGCAACATGTTCACCGGGAACTTCGGCTACTCGGCGCGCTCCCAGCAGAGCGTGCTCGACCTGACCCTGCACGCGCTGCCGGTGACGTTCGAGCTGGCGGTCTTCTCCATCGTGCTGGCCCTGCTGATCGGGGTGCCGCTCGGCATGCTCTCGGCGTCGAAGGCCAACGCACCCAGGGACGCCTTCGGCCAGGTCGTGAGCCTGGCCGGGCTGTCGATCCCGGCCTTCCTGCTGGCCACCACGCTGCTGTCGATCTTCGCGGCCTCGTTCGGGTTCAACCCCAACGGGCAGGGCTTCGCCACGCTCATCGAGGACCCGCTGCTCAACCTGCAGCAGATGTTCCTGCCCGCGCTCGTCCTCGGCTTCGGCATCGCGGCGCCGATCCTGCGCACCACCCGCACGGCGGTGCTCGAGGTGCGCTCGCACGACTTCGTGCGCACCGCCCGGGCCAAGGGCGTTCCGGAGCGGCGGCTGCAGGTCAGGCACGTGCTCGGCAACGCGCTCGTGCCCATCGTCACCATGACGGGCCTGCAGTTCGGCTACCTGCTCGGCGGCGCGGTGGTGGTCGAGCAGATCTTCTCCGTGCCGGGCATCGGCCGGCAGGTGCTGCTGGGCATCCAGCAGAAGGAGTACGCGGTCGTGCAGAGCACCGTGCTGGTGATCGCGCTGGCGTTCGTCGTCGTCAACCTCCTGACCGACGCGCTCTACCGGATCATCGACCCGCGGGTGAGGGCGTCGTGACCGCGCTGCCGCGGCGCAGCCCCGCCGGGGTCGCGGGCGTCGTCATCCTCGTGCTGCTGGCCGCCGTGGCGGCGCTGTCGTACGCGGGGCTGCTGCCGTACGACCCGATCGCCCAGCATCCGCCGTCGAGGTTCCGCGCGCCGTCGGGCGAGCACCTGTTCGGCACCGACCAGTTCGGCAGGGACGTGTTCTCCCGCGTGGCGGCCGGCGTGGGCAACTCCGCGTTCGTCGCCGTCGTGGCGGTGGCGTTCGCGACCGTGGTGGGCACGCTGGGCGGGCTCGTGTCCGGCTTCTACCGCGGCGTCGCCGACGGCGCGATCGGCGGCGTCACGAACGTGTTGTTCGCGTTCCCGCCGCTGCTGCTGGCGCTGTCGCTGGCCTCGGTGCTGGACCGCAACCGGTTCACCATCGCCGTGGCCATCGCGATCGTGTACGTGCCCATCTTCATCCGCGTCACCCGCGGGCCCGTGCTGTCGCTCAGGGAGATCGAGTACGTCAAGGCGGCCGTCTCGACCGGCCTGAGCCGCTGGCAGATCATGCTGCGCCACGTGCTGCCCAACATCACCTCGATCATCGTCGTCCAGGTCGCGCTCTCGCTGTCGTGGGCGGTGCTCACCGAGGCGTCGCTGAGCTTCCTCGGCCTGGGCACGCCGCCGCCGGCGCCCTCGCTCGGATCGATGATCTTCGAGGCGCGCAGCCTGGTCTTCGTCGCCCCCTGGACGCTGATCGCGCCTGGCGCCGTCGTCGTCCTGCTCGTGGTGGGCCTGAACCTGCTCGGTGACGGCCTGCGTGACACTCTCGACCCGCGAAACCGAGGCAAGCGGTGAACCTCTCACACCTGACGACGGAAACGGCCGACCCCCGGTTCGCCGGGATCGACACGATGAGCGTGGGCGAGCTGGCCGCGACCATGAACGCGACCGACGCCACGGTGCCCGCCGCGGTCGCCCAGGCGCTGCCGCGGATCACCGAGGCGATCGAGGCCACCGCCGAACGCGTGCGGGCCGGCGGCCGGCTCGTCTACGTCGGCGCGGGCACCCCCGGCCGGCTCGGCGTGCTGGACGCCTCCGAATGCCCGCCCACGTTCGGCACGCCGCCCGAGCAGGTCTTCGCCATCATCGCCGGCGGTGAGAGCGCGATCGTGTCGCCCTGCGAAGGCGCCGAGGACGACGAGGAGGCCGGGGCGGCGGCCGTGGACGCGGCCGGTGTGGGACCGCTCGACACCGTCGTGGGCATCGCGTCCAGCGGGCGCACCCCGTACGTGGTGGCCGCGGTGCGGCGGGCCGGGGAGCTGGGCGCGCTGACCGTGGGGCTGTCCTGCAACGCGGGCACGCCGCTGAGCGCGGCCGCCGCGCACGCCGTCGAGGTGCTCGTCGGGCCCGAGGTGGTCAGCGGCTCGACCAGGCTCAAGGCGGGCACGGCGCAGAAGCTCGTGCTCAACATGTTCTCGACGATCGTCATGGTGCAGCTCGGCAAGACGTACGGGAACCTGATGGTGGACGTGAAGGCGACCAACGGCAAGTTGCGCGAGCGGGCCGTGCGCATCGTGCGCACGATCACGGGCGCGGGGCGCGAGGAGGCGCTGGCCGTGCTGGACGCCAACGGTTACAACGTGAGACAGGCGGTCGTCGCCGCCCGCTTCGGCCTGGCCCCGCGGGACGCGGCGGCGCGGCTGGCCGCGGCCGGCGGCAGGCTGCGCGCTGCACTGGAGGAGCGGGCATGAGGGTTCTCGGGATGATCTCCGGCACGTCGCACGACGGGATCGACGTGGCGATGGTGGACTTCGAGCTGACGGGCGGCGTGCTCCACGGGCGGGTCGGCCACACGGCGAGCACACCGTACCCGGAGGACCTGCGCGCCCGGCTGATCGCGGCGCTGCCGCCCGCGCCCGCGACGCTGGCCGAGGTGTGCGTGCTCGACACGCTCATCGGCCGGTGTTTCGCCGAGGCCGCCGCCGCGGCGATCGCCGAGGGCGGCCCCGCCGACCTGATCGTCTCCCACGGGCAGACCGTCTTCCACTGGGTCGAGGGGGCGCACGCGCGCGGCACGCTGCAGATCGGCCAGCCGGCCTGGATCGCCGAGCGCACGGGGACGCCCGTGCTGTCCGACGTGCGCATCAGGGACATCACGGCGGGCGGGCACGGCGCCCCGCTGGTGTCGGTGCTGGACGGGCTGCTGCTCGGCGCGTACGACGGCGGCGCGGGCGCGCTCAACCTGGGCGGCATCGCCAACATGACCGTGGTGCGCGGCGCCGAGCTGTACGCCTACGACATCGGCCCGGCCAACGCGCTCATCGACGCCGTGGTGACGGGCAGAGGGCTGAACGCCAGCGGCTTCGACGAGGACGGTCGGATCGCGGCGTCGGGGCGGGTACGGCCGCGGCTGCTGGAGGTGCTGCTCGACGAGCCCTACTACCGGCTGGCCCCGCCCAAGAGCACCGGCAAGGAGCTGTTCCACCCCGGCTACGTCGAGGAGGCGCTGGTCCGGGCGGGAGGTGCGGCGGGCGGCGAGGTGGGCGACGCCGACCTGGTGGCCACGCTCACGGAGCTGACCGTGCGCACGGTCGCCCACGACGTGCGGGCCGCGGAGGTGAGCACGCTGGTCGTCTCCGGCGGCGGCTGCCGCAACCCGGTGATCATGGACGGACTGCGCTCGGCGCTGCCCGCCGTGAACGTGCGGCCGTCCGACGACCTGGGCGCGCCCGCCGACGACAAGGAGGCCATCGCGTTCGCCCTCATCGGCTGGCTGAGCGCGCACGGCCTGCCGGGCACCGTGCCCGGCGGTACGGGCGCGCGGGCCGCCCGCGTGCTCGGCACCCTGACCCCGGGCGCGGGCCCGCTCGTGCTGCCCGCGCCGCTCGCCGGCTCGCCCCGCGCCCTGGTGCTGGCGCGGTGAAGGCGCCACCCGGCGTCGTCATGGCCGCGCGCACGCCCTGGTTCGACCTCACCGAGTGCACCGGCCACCGCACCGTGCGCTGGGTCGACGGCGAGCGCGAGGGCGTCGCCGCGATGACCCTCGGCACCCACCACGACCTCGCCTCGGTCACCAAGATCCTGGCCACCACGACGGCGCTCATCCGCCTGGTGTCCGACCGGCTCGTGGACCTCGACGCGCCGCTCAGCGCGTACCTGCCGCGGTCGTACGAGGCGATCACCGTGCGGGACCTGCTGCTGCACCGGGGCGGCCTGTGGGAGTGGTGGCCGCTCTACATCCAGCCGCGGCTGCCGCCGCCGCGCTACCGTCCCGGCCGCGCACGGCACTACTCCGACCTCGGCTTCGTCCTGCTGGGCCGGATCGTCTCGGCCGTCACCGGGATGCGCCTGGAGCGGGCCGTGGCCGAGCTGGTCACCCGGCCGCTCGGGCTCACCTCGACCACCTACGCCCGCCCGGCCGGCTCCGAGGTGGCCATGAGCGCCCTGGACGACCGGGTCGAGATGCGCATGCTGGACACGGGGGAGCCGTACCCCGTGCCCTACCGCAGCGGCGACTTCGCCGGCTGGCGCCGCGCGCCCGTGCTCGGGCAGGTCGCCGACGGCAACGCCCACCACGCCTTCGGCGGGGTCTCCGGGCACGCGGGGCTCTTCTCGACCGTGCCCGACCTCCTCAAGTACTGCACCGCGATGTCCCGCTACGAGGAGCACGACCGGCTGTGGCGGCCCGAGGTGGCACGGGAGTTCTTCGCCCCCGGCCCCGACCCCGCGCAGGCGCTCGGCTTCCGCAGGTACGACCTGGCGCTCGCCGGCGAGACGGTCACCGTGCTCGGCCACCCCGGCTACGTGGGCTGCGCCGTCGGCTTCGTGCCCGGCCGCGACATCGCCCTCGTGCTCGCGAGCAACCGCCTGCTCGTCGAGGGCGTCCCGGTGCCGACCGAGGAGCTCTGGGCCGACCTGCTGCAGGCCACCACCGAACGATCGAGGACCGTATGAGCCCGCTCCTGGAGATCCGCGACCTCTCGGTCGCCTTCCGCACCCGGCGGCAGGACGTCACCGTCGTCAGGAACGTCTCGATGGAGATCCTGCCCGGCCAGACCGTGGCGGTCGTCGGCGAGTCGGGGTCGGGCAAGTCCACCACGGCGGCCGCGGTCAACCGGTTGCTGCCCGGAAACGGCCGCATCACCGGCGGCCAGGTGCTCTTCGACGGCCGCGACCTGGCCACGGCGAGCCAGCGCGAGATGACGGCGATCCGCGGGGCGGGCATCGGCCTGGTGCCGCAGGACCCGATGTCGAACCTCAACCCGCTCATGCGCATCGGCGACCAGATCGCCGAGGCCCTGGAGGTGCACGGCGTCGCCGCGGGAAAGGCCGCCCGCGGCCGCGTGGTCGAGCTGCTGGACATGGCGGGCATCCCCGACCCCGAGCGGCGGATCGGGCAGTACCCGCACGAGTTCTCCGGCGGCATGCGGCAGCGGGCCCTGATCGCCATGGGGCTGGCCTGCAGGCCCAGGCTGCTCATCGCCGACGAGCCGACCTCCGCGCTCGACGTCACCGTGCAGCGGCGCATCCTCGACCAACTCGGGCAGCTGACCGCCGAGATGGGCACGGCGGTCTTCCTCATCACGCACGACCTGGCGCTGGCCGCCGAGCGGGCCGACGTGGTGGCCGTCATGTACCAGGGCGAGATCGTCGAGACGGGGCCCGCCGCCGCCATCCTGGCCGAGCCCGGGCACGAGTACACCAGGCGGCTGCTGAAGGCCGTGCCGAGCCTGTCGTCGGTGCGCCTGCTCGAACCGCCGCGCCCGGCCGGCGACCTGGCCGTCGTCGAGGACCTGCGCAAGGTCTACCCGCTCAGGGGCACCGGTGAGGAGATCACCGCGGTGGACGCGGTCTCCTTCACCATTCCGCGCGGCAGCACCGTCTCCATCGTGGGCGAGTCGGGCTCGGGCAAGTCGACCACCGCCAACCTGCTGCTCGGCCTCGAAGACCTCACCTCGGGGCGCATCCGCTTCGACGGCACGGACATGACGGCGCTGGGCCGGCGTGACCTGTTCGCGTTCCGCAGGCGCGTCCAGCCGGTCTTCCAGAACCCGTACGCCTCGCTCGATCCCCGCTACACGGTCGGCAAGTCGATCGCCGAGCCGCTGCGCGTGCACCGCGTCGGTACGGCGGCCGACCGCAGAAGGGCGGCGGCCGAGCTGCTGGAGAAGGTGTCGCTGCCGGCGTCGGCGGCCGAGCGGCTGCCCCACGAGCTGTCCGGGGGCCAGCGCCAGCGGGTGGCCATCGCCAGGGCCCTCGCCCTCTCGCCGGAGCTGGTCGTGCTCGACGAGGCGGTCTCGGCGCTCGACGTGCTGGTGCAGGCGCAGATCCTGGAGCTGCTCGCCGATCTGCAGCGGGAGCTGGGGCTGAGCTACCTGTTCATCAGCCACGACCTGGCCGTGGTACGGATGATCTCGCACGCCGTGCACGTCATGCGCGAGGGGCGGATCGTGGAGAGCGGCACCGCCGAGGAGATCTTCGACCATCCGTCGGACGACTACACCCGCGAGTTGCTCGCCGCCATCCCGGGCAACCTCGCCTGAGCCACAGTAGGAACGTGAAGATCCTCCTGGTTCAACCTCCCCGCTGGTCCCCCGACGGCCACGCCAACTTCGACGCGATCGAGGAGCTCGTCGCCTCCCACGCCGGTGACGTGATGCTGCTGCCCGAACTGGCCGGGTCGAGCCTGCCCCGCGCCGGCTACCTCGACCGGGTCCGCACGCTGGCCCTGCGGTCCGGGATGGCCGTCGTCGGCGGCTCGCACTACGACGCCGTCAACGGTGGCCCGATCAACAGGGGCGCCGTGTTCGGCGCGGACGGCACGCTGCTGGCCGAGTACGACAAGGTCCACCCCTACGGGGTCGAACTGCGCTCCGGAGTGCTGCCCGGCCGACCCGGCGCCGGCTTCGACCTGCACGGCCGGCGCCTGCGCGTCCTGCTCTGCGCCGACCTGTGGTACTCGGGGAGCCTGGCCGGGCACGACGGGCTCGACGCGGTCCTGGTGCCCGCCTTCTCCCTCACCCGCTGGGACGGCCCCGCCCCGGCGCGCGAGTTGTGGCGGCACATGAGCGTGGCCCGGGCGTACGAGTTCATGACGTACGTGGCCGTCAGCGACTGGCACCACGAGGCCACCTACCTCGGGCATCCGTGCGCCGGAGTCACCGGGTTCGCCGACCCCTGCCCGCGGACGCACGAGGGTTTCTTCTCCGGCCCTCCGCCCGCCGAAGTGTCGGCGTACGATCTCGACTTCGACCGGCTGGACGCCTTCCGGCACGACCGGGCGGAGCGTGGCTTTCGATAGGAGGGCCCGC
Organism: Nonomuraea sp. NPDC049378; assembly: GCF_055586745.1. Lineage (NCBI taxonomy): Bacteria > Bacillati > Actinomycetota > Actinomycetes > Streptosporangiales > Streptosporangiaceae > Nonomuraea > Nonomuraea sp. NPDC049378. Next base: position 30,212 of record NZ_JBVJHP010000012.1, on the reverse strand, counting down.
ACCTCGCGGCACCTCTCCTTGCCGGGAACGAACGGCGTGGCGGGCGGCGTGATCTCGATGACCAGGGTGTCCGGCCGGGGGGATGCCAGGGTGGAGGGCGAGTGCTCCTCCTGGGGGCGGTCCAGAGCCAGGACGAGCGCGGCGATGAGCAGCGCCACGCCGGAAAGAATCACGATAAATCGCAGCAACCGGGGGCACATGATCCGAGTCTGACGATCGGGGTGTTTCCCTCGTGTTACCAGCGAAACGGCAGGTAACCCTCACCCCCGCGGCAGGCCACTGTGGTGACGATGCGTGATTTGCTCGCTACGCAAAGTTGGCAGGGTGATGGCTAGAGTGTGCCGTTCAGGAGAGGATCTCATGAATCTGATCACCCGTGCCGAGTGGCACGCGAAGAAGCCGACCAGTGACTACACCCGCCTGGAATCGACCAAGGGCGTGAAGATCCACTACACCGGCGGCAAGGTGCCGGCCGACCTCGCCGAGCCCGCCAACCACGACAAGTGCGGCGAGCTGGTGCGAGACATCCAGAGCATGCACATGTCGGGCGGCCGCGGCGAGACCTACATCGACCTCGGCTACACCATGGTGTGCTGCCCCCACCGCCACACGTTCATGGGCCGCGGCCCCCACGCGCTGCCCGCGGCCAACGGCGCCGGCCTCAACGCCGGCCACTACGCGGTGCTCGCCCTGGTCGGCAGCTCGGGGCTCACCAAGCCCAACGACGACCTGCTGCACGCCCTCGTCGACGCCGTCGAATACCTGCGCGAGCACGGCGACGCGGGGGACGAGGTCAAGGGACACCGGGACGGCTACGCCACCTCGTGCCCCGGCGACCCGCTCTACGACTGGGTGCGCCGGGGCGCCGAGCGGCCCTGACCTCCGCTCAGGGCAGGCAGCCGACGTGGGCCAGCGCCTGCTTCAGCAGCACGCCCTGCCCGCCCGCCATCTCCTGCTGCACCATCGGCGAGGCCGCCTCCTCCGGGGTGAACCACACCAGGTCGAGGGCGTCCTGCCGGGGCCGGCAGTCGCCGGCGACGGGCACGATGTAGGCCAGCGACACCGCGTGCTGGCGCGGATCGTGGTAGGGGGTGATGCCGGGCGTGGGGAAATACTCCGCGACCGTGAACGGCTGCGGCGAGGCAGGGATGCGCGGCAGCGCCACGGGGCCGAGGTCCTTCTCCAGGTGGCGCATGAGCGCGTCACGGATGCGCTCGTGGAGCAGCACCCGCCCCGAAACCAGCGCCCTGCTGACGGTCCCGTCCGCGGCGATGCGCAGCAGCAGGCCGACGCGGGTGACCACGCCGGTGTCGTCGACGCGCACCGGCACGGCGTCGACGTAGAGGACGGGCAGCTGGCCGCGCACCGACTCCAGTTCGTCGGGAGCGAGCCATCCAGGCGTGGTTTCGGTCTTTTCGGTCATCTGCTGATCGTACGTCGCCGGCCGGCCTCAGGCGGCCTGACCCCGCCCAAGACGTGGAGCGGCGGAGCGGGCGGCCCCCGCGCGGCTTCAGGGCGACGCGTGCCTGCCCCTGACCCTCCCGAGCGCGGCCGGGCGGGTCGGATACGACCTGCCCGCCAGCCAGGACGCCGTGCAGACCATCAGCACGATGCCCATGAACGGCAGATATTCGACGACCTTCCGCTTCATCGCAGATCACCCTCCGCTTTCGCCTTCGCCAGCCGCCTCCGCTGCGGCTGCACCGTGTACTTGGGATCGTTCGCCGATTCCATCCCGGCCCGGAAGATCCCGAACCGGGTGCACGCCGACCCCGCCAGCAGGGCCGCGCCCGCCGCCATCGCCATGAGCCGGCCCCGTCCGCCCAGGCGCCCGGCGACCAGCCCGGCCACCGCGCCCGCCAGCGACAGCGCCTCGCCCGCGCGCAGCAGCCTGCTGCGCTTGAGCGGCTCGGCCAGCGGCCCGAGCCGGCGCTCCATCCGCACGGCGGCCACGCACTCGACGGCCGCGCCCAGCAGCGCCGCCCGGCGGGCCGGGCCCGCCTCCGACACCGGCGCGGCCAGCATGCCCAGCCCGCCGGCCGCTGCCGCCGCCGAACCGGCGAACAGGAACGGCATCTCGCGATGGCCCTCGTGCCAGACGGGCACCGCGGTGTCGCAGATCAGCGCGGCGGTGTAGGTCGCCAGTGCCGGCCCGGCCAGCCCCGCCCCGATGGTGGCGGCCCGGCCCAGCCCGGGGAACATCCCCGTCAGCCCGGTGGCCGCCGCCACCCCGGCCTGCGGGCCGTAGCCGGTGAGGATCCAGGTGCCGACGCTCATGGGCGAGGTCACCTTGAACACCCGCAACATGTTCACGAACCGCTCGGGACGGCCCAGGTCGTGGATCAGCGCGTAGAGCGACCCGCCCAGCGCGCACACGGCGCCGGCCTTGCACGCCCTGGCCAGGTGAGGCCTGCCGGTGAGCTCGGCGGCGGCCGCCAGCGTCGACGAGGCGCCGGCCAGACCGCCGAGGAACAGGTAGCCGGCGATGTCGGGCGCCTGCCAGGTCGGCTCGTTCAACACAGGCCGGCCGTAGTAGGACTCGAAGTCCGCCCTCGGCACCGGCAGGCGCTCACGCCTGCGGCCCGCCGAGCCCGGCGTGGCCTCGCGCTCGCCGCGCAGCCCGGCCGCGCCGTCCAGGCGCACGTCGGTCTGGCTCATGACTGTCTCCTCCACGCGCTCGCGGCCACGCCGGCGAGCAGGGCCAGGGCGGCGACCCCCACGTGCCGCCACATCGACGGCAGGTCACGGGTGGTCACCACCGGGTCGGGCGGCAGGCCGTACACCTCGGGCTCGTCCAGCAGCAGGAAGAACGCGCCCGTGCCGCCCACGCCGTCCCCGGGGTCGTGGCCGTACAGGCGGGCCGAGCCGGTCCCGGCCGCGTGCAGTTGCTCCAGGCGGCGCTCGGCCCGTGCGCGCAGCTCATCCAGGTCGCCGAACTGGATGGAGTCGGTCGGGCACGTCTTGGCGCAGGCGGGCTCCTCGCCCGCGCCCAGCCGGTCGTAGCACATCGTGCACTTGGCCGCCACACCCGTGGTCTCCCGCTTGCCGATCACCCCGAACGGGCAGGCGGGCACGCAGTAGCCGCAGCCGTTGCAGACGTCCTCCTGCACCACGACGGTGCCGTACTCGGTGCGGAACAGCGACCCCGTCGGGCACACGTCCAGGCAGGCCGCGTGAGTGCAGTGCTTGCACACGTCGGAGGCCATCAGCCAGCGGAAGTCCATGTCGCCGACGCCCGGCTCCTGGTGGCCGAGCGGCCGCCGCTGCTCGACGAAGGCCACGTGCCGCCACGTGTCGGCGCCCAGCCCCACGGTGTTGTCGTACGACATGCCGGTGAAGGTCATGCCGTCGTCGGGGACGGCGTTCCACTCCTTGCACGCCACCTCGCACGCCTTGCAGCCGATGCAGATGCTGGTGTCGGTGAAGAAGCCGACACGGCCGTCCGCGAGCTTCTCGTCCAGGTCGAAGGCCATGGCTCACGCCTCCGTTCCGGTGTGCTCGCCGATGCCGGCCCGCCGCTGGTAGGAGCGGACCAGCTCGCGCAGCGCCGGGCCGCGCGGCCGCCGTCCCGGGAGGATGTCCGCCGACAGGGCCTTGACCTCCTGGATGTGGGAGTTCGGATCCAGCGAGATCGACGCCAGCTCGTTGGCCGCGTCGCCCTTGGCCAGCCCGTTGGGCCCGAAGTGGAACGGCAGCCCGATCTGGTGCAGCACCCGCCCGTCGAGATGGAGCGACGGCATGCGGTCGGTGACCAGCACGCGCGCCTCGATCGCGTTGCGCGCGGTGATGATCGTGGCCCAGTCGCCGTGCACGAGCCCGCGCTCGGCGGCCAGGCCGGGCGAGACCTCGCAGAACATCTCCGGCTGCAGCTCCGACAGGTAGGGCGTGAAGCGGCTCATGCCGCCCGCGGTGAAGTGCTCGGTCAGCCGGTACGTCGTCACCACGTACGGGAAGACCGACGCGCCCGGATCGTCCCCGCTCGGGTGGTAACGGTTGTCCTCGTGCGGGTAGAGCTTGCGTGCCGGGTTGCGCTGCCGCCCGTAGAGCGGGTTGGCCACCGGGGAGTCCTGCGGCTCGTAGTGCGTGGGCAGCGGCCCGTCCACCACCCCCGCGGGCGCGAACAACCAGCCCTTGCCGTCGGCCTGCATGATGAACGGGTCGATCCCCGACAGCGCCGCCACCCCGCGGGCGTCCGGCGGCGGCCGGTACGCCGGGCTCTTGCCCACCTCGATGTCGGGCACGTCGTGGCCGGTCCAGCGCTGCGCCGGCTCGTCCCACCAGACCAGCTGCTTGCGCTCGCTCCACGGGCTGCCGTCGGGCCTGGCCGAGGCCCGGTTGTACAGGATGCGCCGGTTGGCCGGCCACGCCCACGCCCACTCCGCGGCGATCCAGCTCTGCTCGGTCCAGGGCTTGCGGCGGGCCGCCTGGTTGACGCCGCCCGCGTACACGCCGCAGTAGATCCAGCAGCCGCACGCGGTGGAGCCGTCGTCGGCGAGCTCGGCGTACCCGGAAAGGGGCCGTCCCCGCGCGTCCCAGCCGTTGATCTCGGCCAGCACCGCCTCCGCCGAGGGCTCGGCCGTCGCGCCCTCGACCGGATAGTCCCAGGTGAGCTCCAGCACCGGCGCGTCCTTCTGATCCCCCGAGCCGGCCAGCTTCTCCCTGATGATCCGCCCCAGGTGGTACATGAACCACAGGTCGCTGCGCGCGTCGCCGGCCGGCTCGACCGCCTGGTGGTGCCACTGCAGCCACCGGTTGGTGTTGGTGAAGCTGCCGCTCTTCTCGGTGTGCGCCGCCGCCGGCAGGAAGAACACCTCCGTGCCGATGTCCGCCGTGGCCAGCTCGCCCGTCTCGATCTCCGGGCCGTCCTTCCACCAGGTGGCGCTCTCGATCAGGTTGAGGTCGCGCACCACCAGCCAGTCGAGCCTGGCCATGCCCAGCCGCTGCATCCTGGCGTTCGCCGAGCCGACCGCCGGGTTCTCGCCGAGCAGGATGTAGCCCTTGCACTCGCCGGCCAGCTGTGACATCACGGTGTCGTACGTGCTGTGCGAGCCGGTCAGCCTGGGCAGATGATCGAAGCGGAAGTCGTTGCCCGGCTGCGCCGAGTCACCCCACCAGGCCTTGAGCAGGCTCACCAGGTAGGCGGGCATGTTCGCCCAGAACCCACCGTGCGGCGCGTCGGCCTGCAGGAAGTCGCGCAGCCGCTCGTGCTCGTGCGCGTGCGGCATCGGGATGTAGCCCGGCAGCAGGTTGAACAGCGTGGGGATGTCACTGGAGCCCTGGATGCTGGCGTGCCCGCGCAGCGCCTGGATGCCGCCGCCGGGCCTGCCGATGTTGCCGAGCAGCAGCTGCAGGATGCTCGCCGCCCTGACGAACTGCGAGCCGTCGCTGTGCTGCGTCCAGCCCACCGCGTAGACGAACTCGGAGGTCCTGTCGGGCCCGGAGTTCTCCGTCAGGTGGCGGCACACCTCCTCGAACAGGCGCCGCGGCACCCCGCACACCTGCTCGACCATCTCCGGCGTGTAGCGGGCGAAGTGGCGGCGCAGGACCTGCATGACGCAGCGGGGGTCGCGCAGCGTCTCGTCGCGCCGGGGCGTGCCGTCCATGGGAATGCCGGCGCTGCCGGTGATCTCCGTACGGCCCGGCGGCACCCGGCCGGAGCGCCGCCGGTAGTCGCTGTCGCGGTCACCCGACGCGGGCGCGGCCTGCATGCCGTCGTACTGCCAGCTCTCGTCGTCGTAGGCGTGGCCGGCGGCGTCGAAACCGGAGAAGACGCCGTCTCCGTCCTCGGCGTCGCGGTAGTCCTCGTTGAGGATGGTGGCCGCGTTGGTGTAGTTGACCACGTACTCGTGGAAGTACAGGTCGTTCTCCAGCACGTGGTTGATGATCGCGCCGAGGAAGGCCACGTCCGAGCCGGCGCGGATGGGCACGTGCAGGTCGGCCAGCGCGCTGGTGCGGGTGAAGCGCGGATCGACGTGGATGACCACCGCGCCGCGCGCCTTGGCCTCCATCACCCACTGGAGCCCACCGGGTGCGCCTCGGCGAAGTTCGAGCCCTGGATGACCACGCAGTCGGAGTGCTGCAGGTCCTGCATGAACGTGGTGGCGCCGCCCCGGCCGAACGACGTGCCGAGCCCGACCACGCTGGAGCTGTGGCAGACGCGGGCCTGGTTCTCGATCTGCACCACGCCGAGCGAGGTCAGCAGCTTCTTGATGAGGTAGTTCTCCTCGTTGTCCAGCGTGGCGCCGCCCAGGCTGGCGATGCCCATGGTGCGGGCGGTGCGCCTGCCGTCGCGCTCCTGCTCCCAGGTCTCATGCCTGGTGGCGATGATCCGGTCGGCCACCATGTCCATGGCGGTGGCCAGGTCGATCGCCTGCCAGTCGGCCGCGCCCGGCGGCCGGTAGAGCGCCTGGCGCTGCCGGCCGGAATCGGTGGTGAGCTGCAGGGTGGCCGCGCCCTTCGGGCACAGCCGGCCGCGGCTGACGGGGGAGTCGGGGTCGCCCTCGATCTGGACGACCCGCTCGTCGCGTACGTACACGTTCTGGCCGCAGCCCACCGCGCAGTACGGGCAGATCGACTTGACGACGCGGTCAGCCCCGTCCGTGCGGGCCCGCAACGCCTCCGTCGCGGCCGACTTCACCGCCTGCCCGCGGCCCGTGCGGTCCTTGCCGGTCAGCTGCCGCAGCAGCGGCCACGTGAGATCCATGAAGCCCCCCGATGCTCCCCGGTCCGACTTGTGCCCTACTCGACGAGGGAGAAAACCGGAAAGCGCAGGTCAGAGGGGATCAGAACACGCGGGCGGCGGCCTCGTCCCAGAGCCGGTCGTCGCCGGACGGCTCGTAGCGGCGCAGCGGCTGGGAGGCGGCGACCAGCGAGCGCATCTCCTCCAGATCGGAGACGAGCCCGGCCGCGCGCGCCTGCACCAGCACGTTGCCGAGCGTGGTCGCCTCCGCCGGGCCCGCCACCACCGGCAGCCCGCAGGCGTCGGCGGTGAGCCGGCACAGCAGCTCGTTGTACGACCCGCCGCCCACCAGGTGGACGACCTCGACGTCGCGCCCGGACAGCTCCATCGCCTGGCGCACGGCCCGCCGGTGCCCGAGCGCCAGGCTCTCCAGCACGCAGCGCGTGTAGGCGGCGGGTGAGCCGGGCGGACGCTGGCCCGTGCGTCGGCACTCGGCCGCGATCCTGGCCGGCATGTCGCCCGGCGGCAGGAACACCGGCTCGTCGGGGTTGACCACGGCGGCGAACGGCCGCTCGGCCGCCGCGGCGGTCAGCAGGTCGCCCAGGTCGGAGCCGGGCCAGGCGCGCATGCACTCCTGGAGCAGCCACAGGCCCATGACGTTGCGCAGATAGCGGACGGTGCCGTCGATGCCGGCCTCGTTGGTGAAGTTCGCGGCCCGGCTCTCCGGGGTCAGCACGGGGCCGGGCAGCTCGACGCCGGCCAGGGACCACGTGCCGCACGAGATGTAGGCGAAGGCCGGGCCCGACGCGGGCACCGCGGCCACCGCCGAGGCGGTGTCGTGCGAGCCCACCGCCATGACGGGTGCGGACCAGCCGATCTCGGCGGCCACGTCGCGGCGCAACCCGCCGATCGGCTCGCCGGGCAGGCGCAGCGGCGGGAAGAGGCCGGCCGGCAGCCCGAGCCGCTCGATCAGGGGCCGCGCCCACGACCTGGTGCGCACGTCGAGCAGCCCCGTCGTCGAGGCGTTGGTGACCTCCGCGCCCAGCTCGCCGGTGAGCCAGTAGCCGATCAGGTCGGGGATCAGCACCATCGTGGCGGCGCCGTCGAGCCGGTCGGCCAGCAGCTGGTAGACGGTGTTGAACGGCAGCACCTGCAGGCCCGACACGTCGTACAGCGCGTCGGCCCCGACCAGGGCGGCCACCCGCTCGGGCACGCCTCGGGTACGGTCGTCGCGATAGTGCACCGGGTTGCCGATCAGCCCGCCCGACTCGTCGAGCAGCCCGTAGTCGACCGCCCACGAGTCGACGCCGACGGAGGAGACGGGCCCGGCGGCGCGCAGCCCTGCCAGGATCTCCCGGTAGAGGCCGAGGATGTCCCAGTGGAGGCGGTCCGCCACGCGCACCGGGCCGTTGGGAAACCGGTGCGCCTCGGTGAGCCGCAGCCCGCCGGACAGGTCGGCCAGCATCACCCGGCCGCTGGAGGCGCCCAGGTCTACGGCGGCGAAACGGTGACTCACTGCGTGGACTCCCTGGCGACGAGCTCGGGCTGGAACATGATGTGCTGGTGCGCGTGCGTCTCGGGGTTGTCGCACTCGTCGAGCAGCAGCTCGGTGGCGATGCGGCCGAGCTGGTAGGTGGGCTGGCGCATCGAGCTGAGCGACACGGTGGAGGCGGCGGCGAAGTCGATGTCGTCGTAACCCATGAGCGCGACGTCCTCGGGCACCCGCACCCCCGCCCGCAGCAGCGCCCGCAGCACGCCGAGGGCCAGCAGGTCGTTGGCGCAGAAGACGGCCTCGGGCAGGCCGCTCGCGACCAGGTCGGCGGCGGCCTTCTCGCCCGCGCGGGCGGTCATCGTCATCGCCTCGGTCACCCGCAGGTCCGCGGGGTCGAGGCCGGCTGCCCGCATCGCGGCTCGCGCGCCCTCCCGCCGCTCCACGCACTGCCGGATGGTCAGCGGGCCGGTCACGTAGGCGACGCTGCGGGCCCCCTTGGCCAGCAGGTGGGCGACCGCGGCCCGGCCGCCGCCGACGTCGTCCACGGCCACCGCGCACTGGTCGGGCCGGTGCGCGGGATGGTCGACGAGCACGACGCTGATGCCGTGCTCGCGCAGCCGTTCGAGCCGCGCGGGGTCCTCACCCGACGGGGTGATCAGCACCCCGCGTACGCGATGCTCGGCCAGCACCCGCAGGTTGCGGTCCTCCTTGTCCTGCGAGCCGGCCGAGTTGCCGAGGATCACGGCGTAGCCCAGCTCGCTGGCGACGTCCTCGACGCCGGCGGCGACCTCGGTGAAGAAGGGGTTGCCGATGTCGATCACGCTCAGGCCGATCGTCCTGCTGTGCCCGGCGCGCAGCGTCGACGCCGAGCCGTGGCGCACGAACCCCAGCTCGTTGATGGCCGCCTCCACCCGCTCCCTGGTGGCGGGCGCGACTTTCCCTGGCCGGTTCAGTACGTTGGAGACCGTGCCGGGCGAGACGCCGGCGTGCGCGGCGACGTCCTTGATGCTGACCATGGCCATGAGCCCTCATTAAAACGTACTAAAGATGCGCGCGCCAGTCGCGGCACCGGTCGTGACGCCGGTCCGCGTTGACACCGCCGTGCGACGGACTCTAGCCTCCCGCGCGGGAAGTAAAACGTTCTACTGCGGTTGAGCTCCGTGCTCCGGGAGCCCTCGCCGGGGCCGGCGGCGTCGTCGCGCACCGTCCGTGCCGCGCTGCGGGCGCGGCACGGCACGGACGGATGGGTCCCAAGGAGGCGGGACGGGGGACCGGGGCTTGTGCCATACGGCGCAGAACGTTTTAATCCCTCCGTGAACCCTGGCGTCATCAGCTGTGAGCGCTAACAGTATCTCGAAAGGCAGGCTTCATGCCGGACGTCATCGCCTACGGCGGCGACTGGAATCCCGAGCAGTGGCCCGAGGAGACGTGGGAGCAGGACGTCGCGCTGATGCGCGAGGCCGGCGTCAACCGGGTCAGCGTGGGCGTCTTCTCGTGGTCGCTGCTGGAGCCCGCCGAGGGCGTGTTCGACTTCGGCTGGTTCGACCGCGTCATGGACCTGCTGGCCGCCAACGGGATCGCGGCCAACCTGGCCACGCCGACCGCCTCCCCGCCACCCTGGTTCGGCGACGCCTACCCCGAGGCGCTGCCGCTCGACTCCGCCGGCCGGCGGCTGCACCACGGCAGCAGGCAGGGCTTCTGCCCCAGCTCGCCGATCTACCGCGAGAAGGCGCTGCGCGTCACGGAGCAGGTGGCCACCCGCTACCGCGACCACCCGGCCCTGGCCCTGTGGCACGTGCACAACGAGTACGGCTGCCACAACGCCCGCTGCTACTGCGACACCTCGGCCGCCGCGTTCCGGGCCTGGCTGCGCTCCCACTACGCCTCCCTGGAGGCGCTCAACGACGCCTGGGGCACCGCGTTCTGGTCACAGCACTACGGCGAGTGGGCGCAGATCCTGCCGCCGCGTGACACCCCCAGCTTCACCAACCCCGGCCAGCAGCTCGACTTCCGCAGGTTCAGCTCCGACGCGCTCGTCGAGCTCTACATCGCCGAGCGGGACCTGCTGCGCGAGCTCACCCCCGGGGTGCCCGCGACCACCAACCTCATGGCGGGCGCCCACTGGGACATGGACTGCTGGGCCTTCGCCGCCGAGCTCGACGTGGTCTCCACCGACCACTACCTGATCGGCGCCCGCGCGGAGCCGCACATCGACCTGGCCTTCGCCGCCGACTACGCGCGCTCGCTCAACGGCGGCCGCCCGTGGCTGCTGATGGAGCACTCGACCAGCGCGGTCAACTGGCAGCCGCGCAACCGCGCCAAGGCGCCCGGCGAGCTGCGCCGCAACTCGCTGGCCCATCTGGCCAGGGGCGCCGACGCGATCATGTTCTTCCAGTGGCGGGCCGCGCGGGCCGGCGCAGAGAAGTGGCACTCGGCGATGCTCCCGCACGCCGGCGTCGGCACCAAGGTCTGGCGCGAGGTGAGCGCGCTCGGGGCCGAGCTGGCCGGGCTCGCCGAGGTGGCGGGCAGCAGGGTCAACGCCGACGTCGCCATCCTCGTCGACCACTCCAGCGTGTGGGCGCAGGACCACCCCGCCCAGCCCTCCTCCGAGCTCGACCCGGTGGAGGAGGCCAAGCGCTGGCACGCCGCGCTGTGGCGGGCCGGCATCACCTGCGACCTGGCGCACCCCGAAGGCGACCTGACCGGCTACCGCCTGGTCCTGGTGCCGGCGCTCTACCTGGTGAGCGACTCGGGGGCGGCCAACCTGGAAAGGTTCGTACGGGCGGGCGGCGTGACGCTCGTCGGCCCGTACAGCGGGATCGTCGACGAGCACGACCGGGTGCGTCTCGGCGGCTATCCCGGGGCGTGGCGCGACCTGCTGGGCGTCACCGTGGAGGAGTTCTTCCCGCTGGACGGCCCGATCCGGCTGGCCTCAGGCGGGTCGGGGAGCGTGTGGAGCGAGGTCGCGCACGCGACCAGCGCGAAGGTCCTCGACACCTACGCCACCGGAGAGCCCGCCTGGACCCGCAACGTGTGGGGCGACGGCGCGGCCCACTACCTGACCACCAGGCTCGACGACGACGCGCTGGCCGAGGTGATCGCCACGGTTTGCGCCGAGGCCGAGGCGAGGCCGCCCGCGACGAGCCCGCCGGGGGTCGAGGTCGTGCGGCGGTCCCACCCCGACGGCCGCTCCCACCTGTTCGCGATCAATCACACGGCCGGGGACGCCGTCGTGACCACGGCCTCGGGCGAATCCGTCACCGTGGCCGCGGGCGACGTCCGCGTGATCAGCGGCTGACCTGACGGTCCCGGCGCCCCCAACCTGCGCCGGGGCCGCGGAGGACCCTGATGCGCATTGACAGCGGGCAGCTGGAATCATAGTTTCCTGGCGAAGCATTAAAACGTTTTGAGGAGAGTGCCGGTGCAACGCGTCTGCTTCCTGCTGAAAGTCCGCCCGGAGCGGCTGGCGGAATACCGCGAACGCCACCGCGAGGTCTGGCCGGAGATGCGAGAGGCGCTGTCGCGCACCGGCTGGCACAACTACTCGCTCTTCCTCAGGGACGACGGCCTGCTCGTGGGCTACCTGGAGACCGAGGACTTCGAGGCCGCCCAGAAGGCCATGGCCGAGACCGAGGTCAACGCCCGCTGGCAGGCGGAGATGGCGCCGTTCTTCGAGAATCTCGACGGCCGGCCCGACGAGGGCATGAGACCGCTGACCGAAGTCTTCCACCTGGATTGATCGGGGAGTCATGACTGACATCAAGGCCGTGCTGCGGGCGCAGCACATCGAGACGCCCTCCTGGGCCTACGGCAACAGCGGCACCCGGTTCAAGGTGTTCGCCCAGAAGGGGGTGCCGCGCGACCCGTACGAGAAGCTCGCCGACGCCGCCCAGGTGCACGCGCACACCGGCATCGCCCCCACGGTCGCGCTGCACATCCCGTGGGACAAGGTGGACGACTACGCCGACCTGGCCCGGCACGCCCGCGAGGCGGGCGTCGGCATCGGGGCGATCAACTCCAACGTCTTCCAGGACGACGACTACATGCTCGGCAGCGTCACCCACCCCTCCGCCAGGGTGCGCCGCAAGGCGACCGACCACCTGCTCGAGTGCGTCGACATCATGGACGCCACCGGCTCCGACACCCTCAAGCTGTGGTTCTCCGACGGCATCAACTACCCGGGCCAGGACGACATCAGGGCCCGCCAGGACCGCCTGGCCGCGGCGCTGGCCGAGGTCTACGAGCGGCTCGGCGAGGGCCAGCGTTTCCTGCTGGAGTACAAACTGTTCGAGCCCGCCTTCTACGCCACCGACGTGCCCGACTGGGGCACCGCGTACGCGCACTGCGCCAAGCTCGGCCCCAAGGCGCAGGTGGTGGTCGACACCGGGCACCACGCGCCGGGCACCAACATCGAGTTCATCGTGGCGTTCCTGCTGCGCGAGGGGAAGCTCGGCGGCTTCGACTTCAACTCCCGCTTCTACGCCGACGACGACCTCATGGTGGGCGCGGCGGACCCGTTCCAGCTCTTCCGGATCATGTACGAGGTCGTCCGGGGCGGAGCCCTGGACGACGGAAGGGACGAGCGAAGCACCGGGCCTGCAGGGGAGGATGCGGAGGGCGCAGCCCTCCGCAGGGTGGCGTTCATGCTGGACCAGTGCCACAACATCGAGCCCAAGATCCCCGGCCAGATCCGCTCGGTCATGAACGTCCAGGAGGCCACCGCCAAGGCGCTGCTGGTCGACCGCGAGGCGCTGTCGGCCGCCCAGGCCGAGGGCGACGTGCTGGGCGCCAACGCCGTCTTCATGGACGCCTACAACACCGACGTGCGCCCGCTGCTGGCCGAGCTGCGCGAGGAGATGGGACTCGCGCCCGACCCGATGAGCGCGTACGCCAAGTCCGGATACTTCGAGAAGATCGCCGCCGAGCGCGTCGGCGGCGAGCAGGCCGGCTGGGGGGCCTGAACCACCATGGACGTCGTGAACGAACTGCTCGGACGCTCCCACCGCCTGGGCGCCGACCCCCGCAACACCAACTTCGCGGGCGGCAACACCTCGGCCAAGGGCGCCGCGCCCGACCCGGTCACCGGCGAGGACGTCGATCTGCTCTGGGTCAAGGGCTCCGGCGGCGATCTGGGCACGCTCAAGGAGCCCGGCCTGGCCGTGCTCCGCCTCGACCGGCTGCGCGCCCTCAAGGACGTCTACCCGGGCGTGGAGCGCGAGGACGAGATGGTGGCGGCCTTCGGCTACTGCCTGCACGGCAAGGGCGGGGCCGCGCCGTCGATCGACACCGCCATGCACGGGCTCGTGGAGGCCGCGCACGTCGACCACCTCCACCCCGACGCGGGCATCGCGCTGGCCACCGCCGCCGACGGCGAGGAGCTGACCCGGCGCGTGTTCGGCGACCGGGTCGTGTGGGTGCCGTGGCGGCGGCCGGGCTTCCAGCTGGGCCTGGACATCGCCGCCGTCAAGGAGGCGAACCCGCGGGCCATCGGGTGCGTCCTCGGCGGACACGGCATCACCGCGTGGGGCTCGACGTCCGAGGAGTGCGAGGCCCGCTCGCTGGAGATCATCAGGACCGCCGAGGCGTACCTCGCCGAGCACGGCCGCGCGGACCCGTTCGGCGCGGTGATCCACCGGACGCTGCCGGAGGAGGAGAGGCACGCCCGCGCCGCCGCGCTGTTCCCGCTGATCCGCGGCCTGGCCTCGACCGACATGCGCGTCGTCGGCCACTACACCGACACGCCCGAGGTGCTCGACTTCGTCTCCCGGGCCGAGCATCCGAGGCTGGCCGCGCTGGGCACGTCCTGCCCCGACCACTTCCTGCGTACGAAGGTCGCGCCGCTCGTGCTCGACCTGCCCCCGGACGCGCCGCTGGAGCAGGCGGCCGAGCGGCTGCGCGAGGTGCACGCCGCCTACCGCGCCGACTACACCGCCTACTACGAGCGGCACGCCACCCCCGCCTCGCCCTCCATGCGCGGCGCCGACCCGGCGATCGTGCTCGTGCCGGGCGTCGGCATGTTCTCGTTCGGCAAGGACAAGCAGACCGCCCGCGTGGCCGGCGAGTTCTACGTCAACGCCGTCAACGTCATGCGCGGCGCGGAGTCCGTCTCCACGTACGCGCCCATCCCCGAGTCGGAGAAGTTCCGCATCGAGTACTGGGAGCTGGAGGAGGCCAAACTCCGCCGCATGCCCAGGCCCAAGCCGCTGGCCACGCGCGTCGCGCTGGTCACCGGCGGCGGCTCGGGCATCGGCGCGGCCACCGCGCGCAGGCTCGCCGCCGAGGGCGCGTGCGTGATCGTCGCCGACCGCGACGTGGCCGCCGCCGAGAAGGTGGCCGCCGAGCTGGGCGCGGGCGCGTACCGCGAGGCGGACGTGGCGGTGGCGGTCGCGGTCGACGTCACCTCGGAGGAGCAGGTCGTGGCGGCCGTCCGCGCGGGCGTGCTCGCCTTCGGCGGCGTGGACCTGGTGGTCAACAACGCCGGCCTGTCGTTGTCGCGCGCGCTGCTGGAGACCACCCTGGCCGACTGGGACCTGCAGCACGACGTCATGGCGCGCGGCTCGTTCCTGGTCTCCCGCGAGACCGCCAGGGTCATGATCGACCAGGCCATGGGCGGCGACATCGTCTACATCTCCTCCAAGAACGCCGTCTTCGCCGGCCCGAACAACGTCGCCTACGGCGCCGCCAAGGCCGACCAGGCGCACCAGGTGCGGCTGCTGGCCGCCGAGCTGGGCGGGCACGGCATCCGCGTCAACGGCGTCAACCCCGACGGCGTGGTGCGCGGCTCCGGCATCTTCGCCTCCGGCTGGGGCGCCAACCGCGCGGCCGTCTACGGGGTGGAGGAGGAGAAGCTGGGCGAGTTCTACGCCCAGCGCACCCTGCTCAAGCGGGAGGTCCTGCCCGAGCACGTGGCCGCCGCGGTCTTCGCGCTCACCGGCGGCGACCTGACCCACACCACGGGACTGCACGTCCCGGTGGACGCGGGCGTGGCGGCCGCCTTCCTCCGCTGACACGGACCCGGCGGGCCCCGGAACGGGCCCGCCCGGTACGTCCCCTGCTGGGAATCTGCGACACCCAGGATTAACATCGCGGTCGCCGGGTCATAGGTGAAGGCATGCAACGAGCCGCCCGGCGCCCCTCATGCCGGCAGCCACGTGCCGGGTCCGCCCCGCCCGGGCCGTCCCATGCCCCCGCCGCCGGGCCCGCCCGCGGGAAAGCCGGGCGGCGCGCTCCGGCCGTCCTCCCCGGCGTCCACGCGTCCGGCCACGTCATGACCGCTGCGGGGCGGTAGCGCTGGACGCCGTGCCCGGAGACCGCCGGGTCTCACGATGTGGTCGCCCGGGCTCATCGCGGCTTGCATATTCATCCTCACCAGTGCATCATTTTCACCAGCAAGGTCATGAGCTAGGATGCATGAATATGCAGGAGGCGGCAGGATGAGAGCGGCGATCGCGGGAGCCAGCGGTTACGCGGGCGGTGAGCTGCTCCGCCTCCTGCTGGGCCATCCGGAGTTCGAAATCGGGGCGCTCACCGCGGCCTCGAGCGCGGGCAGCCGTCTCGGCGCCCACCAGCCACACCTGCCCCAGCTGGCCGACCGCGTCCTCGACGACACCACCGCCGGCACGCTCGCCGGGCACGACGTGGTCTTCCTCGCGCTGCCGCACGGCCACTCCGCCGCCGTCGCCGCCGCGCTCGGCGAGGAGACGCTGGTCGTCGACTGCGGCGCCGACCACCGGCTCGCCGACCCCGCCGCCTGGCAGGAGTTCTACGGCGGCGAGCACGCCGGCACCTGGCCCTACGGCCTGCCCGAGCTGCCGGGACAGCGCGAGGTGCTCAGGCAGGCGACCAGGATCGCCGTCCCCGGGTGCTACCCGACCTCCGTCCTGCTCGCCCTGTCGCCCGCGCTCGCCGCCGGGCTGGCCGGGCCCGACGTGGTCGTCGTCGCCGCCTCCGGCACCAGCGGGGCGGGCAGGTCGCCCAAGCCCCACCTGCTCGGCAGCGAGGTCATGGGCTCGGCCGGCGCTTACGCCGTGGGCGGCGTCCACCGGCACACGCCCGAGATGGAGCAGGGGCTGTCGGCGGTCGCCGGCGCTCCCGTGCGTGTCTCGTTCACCCCGACGCTGGCCCCCATGAGCCGCGGCATCCTCGCCACCTGCTCCGCCCCGGCCGCGCCAGGCGTCACCAAAGAGTCGCTGCGCACGGCGTACGAGGTCGCGCTCAAGAGCGAGCCGTTCGTCAGGCTGCTGCCGGAGGGCGTCTGGCCGGCCACCGCCATGACCTACGGCGCCAACACCGCGGCCCTGCAGGTGACGCTCGACGAGCGCGCGGGCCGCGTGGTCGCCGTCATCGCCATCGACAACCTCACCAAGGGCACGGCCGGGGGCGCCGTCCAGAGCGTCAACATCGCCCTCGGCCTGCCGGAAGAGCTCGGCCTTCCCCTGACAGGAGTTGCACCTTGAGCAAGCGCAGCGCATCAACCGACGAGCACGGGAGCTCATCGCTCCCGTCCCCGTGGAAGGCGGTGTCATGAGCGTCACGGCACCCCTGGGTTTCAGGGCCGCGGGAGTCGCCGCAGGGATCAAGCCCGGCGGCGCCCGCGATCTCGCTCTCGTCGTCAACGACGGCCCCAGCCGCGCCGCCGCGGGCGTCTTCACCGCCAACCGCGTCAAGGCCGCCCCCGTGCTCTGGTCGCAGCAGGTCCTGGCGGGCGGGCGGCTGCGCGCGGTCGTCCTCAACTCCGGCGGGGCCAACGCCTGCACCGGCCCAGAGGGCTTCCAGGACACGCACGCCACCGCCGAGAAGGTGGCCGCGCTCCTGGAGGACTCCGCGGGTGAGGTCGCGGTCTGCTCGACCGGCCTCATCGGCGAGCGGCTGCCGATGGACGAGTTGCTGGCGGGCGTCGAGACCGCCGCCGCCCAGCTCGCCCGCGACGGCGGCCTGGCCGCGGCCGACGCCATCCGCACCACCGACACCGTCTCCAAGATCTCGTTCAAGCGCGGCGGCGAAGCCGCTGCGGGGGAGGAAGCCTCTTCCCTGCAGTCCGGGGGGTCCTCGGGGGCCCGGGGATACATGGTCGGCGGGATGGCCAAAGGAGCCGGCATGCTCGCCCCCGCCCTGGCCACCATGCTCTGCGTGATCACCACCGACGCCGACCTGACCGGCGACGAGCTCGACACCGTGCTGCGCAGGGCCACGGCCGTCACGTTCGACCGGCTCGACACCGACGGCTGCATGTCGACCAACGACACCGTGCTCCTGCTGTCCAGCGGCGCGTCCGGGGTCAGGCCCGACCTCGACGAGTTCGAGCAGAAGGTCACCGAGGTCTGCGCCGACCTGGCCAGGCAGCTGCTCGTCGACGCCGAGGGAGCCTCCAAGGCCATCGCCATCGAGGTGGTCGGCGCGGCGGACGAGGACGACGCCGTGAAAGTGGGCCGCGCGGTCGCCCGGTCCAGCCTGCTCAAGTGCGCCATCCACGGCGAGGACCCCAACTGGGGCCGCGTGCTGGCCGCCGTCGGCACCACCGACGCCGAGTTCGAGCCCGACCGCCTCAACGTCGCCATCAACGGCATCTGGATCTGCCGGGGCGGCGCGGTGGGCGACGACCGCGACAAGGTGGACATGAGTGCCAGGGACGTGACGATCACCATCGACCTGTCGGCCGGCCCGCACACCGCGACCGTCCACACCACCGACCTGACGGCCGCCTACGTCCACGAGAACTCGGCGTACTCCTCATGAGGCTGACCACCGCGCACACCAAGGCCGGGGCGCTGATCGAGGCCCTGCCGTGGCTGACCCGCTTCCACGGCGCGACCGTCGTCATCAAGTACGGCGGCAACGCGATGACCGACGAGGCGCTCAAGTCCGGCTTCGCCGAGGACGTCGTCTTCCTGCGCCACGCCGGCCTGCGCCCGGTCGTCGTGCACGGCGGCGGCCCGCAGATCAGCAGCGCGCTCGACCGGCTGGGCATCGAGTCCACGTTCACCGCCGGGCTGCGGGTCACCACGCCCGAGGCCATGCAGGTCGTCAGGATGGTGCTGGTCGGCCAGGTCAACCGCGACATCGTGGGCCTGGTCAACCGGCACGGCCCGTTCGCCGTCGGCATGTCCGGCGAGGACGCCCACCTGTTCACCGCGGTGCGCAAACACGCGGTCGTCGACGGCCAGCCGGTCGACATCGGCCAGGTCGGCGAGATCATCAAGGTCGAGCCCGGCGCGGTCGCCGCCCTGCTCGACGACGGCCGCATCCCGATCGTCTCCAGCGTGGCGCGGGGAGACGACGGAGAGATCTACAACGTCAACGCCGACACCGCGGCCGCCGCGCTCGCCGTGGCCCTGCAGGCCCGCAAACTGATCGTGCTCACCGACGTGGAGGGCCTGTACGCCAACTGGCCCGACGACACCGACGTGATCGACGAGCTGAGCGCCGACGAGCTCGCGACCATGATGCCCACGCTGTCCAGCGGCATGGTACCCAAGATGGAGGCCTGCCTGACGGCCGTGCAGGGGGGCGTGCCCCGGGCCCACGTGCTCGACGGCCGCGTCCCCCACTCGATGCTGCTGGAGATCTTCACCAACGAAGGGATCGGAACGATGGTGATGCCCTGATGAACCTGTTCCAACGGTTCGAGAAAGCCTTCATGGGCAACTACGGGGTCCCCCCTGTGGCATTGGCCCGAGGCGAGGGCACCCGCGTATGGGACGTCGACGGCAGGGAATATCTCGACTTTATCGGCGGCATCGCGGTCAGCTCGCTCGGCCACGCCCATCCCGCCCTGGTCGAGGCCGTCTCCCGGCAGGTCGCCACGCTCGCCCACACCAGCAACCTGTTCCTGCACGAGCCCGAGGTCCTGCTCGCCGAGAAACTCCTCGGCATGCTCGACGCCCCGGCCAGGGTCTTCTTCGCCAACTCCGGCACCGAGGCGAACGAGGCCGCCTACAAGCTCGCGCTCAAACACGGCCGGCGCGAGGGCCGCTCCTACTTCGTCGCCGCCGAGAACGGTTTCCACGGCCGCACGATCGGCGCGCTCTCCCTGACCGGCAAGAAGGCGATCCGCGACCAGTTCGGCCCGTTCCCGGTGGAGGTGCGTTTCGTCCCGTACGGCGACGCCGACGCGCTCAAGGAGACCATGACCGGCGACTGCATCGCGCTCTTCCTGGAGCCCACCCAGGGCGAGGCGGGCGTGGTGCCGCCACCCGGCGGTTACCTCGAGGCGGCCCGCGAGATCTGCGACTCGACCGGCGCGCTGCTGGTCGCCGACGAGATCCAGTCCGCCATCGGCCGCACCGGCCACTGGTTCGCCCACCAGGCCGACGGTGTCACCCCCGACATCCTGACCCTGGCCAAGGGCCTGGGCGGCGGCCTGCCGATCGGCGCCTGCGTAGGCTTCGGCGACGTGGGCAGGTTGTTCGAGAAGGGCGACCACGGCTCGACGTTCGGCGGCAACCCGGTCTCCTGCGCCGCGGCGCTGGCCGTCCTCGACAATCTCGACCTCGGCCACGTCAGGTCGGTGGCCGCACGGCTGCGCGAAGGGCTGGAGGCCATCGACCATCCGCTGCTGGAGGGCGTGCGCGGCCGCGGCCTGTGGCTGGCCACGGTGCTGCGCGAGCCGCGCTCGGCCCAGGTGCAGGAGGCCGCCGCGGCGGCCGGCTTCCTGGTCAACGCGCTCCAGCCGGACGCGGTGCGCCTGGCGCCGCCGCTCGTCGTGACGGCGGACGAGGTGGGCGCCCTGGTGGCGTCGTTCCCGCGGATCCTCACGGAGGCGGCTGCATGACCATCCGTCACTTCCTCAGAGACGACGACCTGTCGCCCGGCGAGCAGGCGGAGGTGCTGGAGCTCGCCGCCGCGATGAAGAAGGACCGGTTCGGCTACCGGCCGTTCGAGGGGCCGCGCACCGTCGCGGTGCTGTTCGACAAGCCGTCCGCCAGGACCCGCATCTCCTTCCACACCGGCATCGGCGAGCTCGGCGGCCTGCCGCTGGTCGTCGACAACGTCTCGGTGCTGATGGGCCGCGGCGAGCCCACCGCCGACCTGGCCAGGGTGCTGGACCGGCAGGTCGCCGCCATCGTCTGGCGCACCTCCGGGCAGGAGCTCATCGACGAGATGGCCGCCCACTCCCGGGTGCCGGTGGTCAACGCGCTCACCGACGAGTTCCACCCCTGCCAGATCCTCGCCGACCTGCAGACCGTCCACGAGCGGCTGGGCCGCACGGCCGGGTGCACGCTGACCTACCTGGGCGACGGCGCCAACAACATGGCCCACTCCTACCTGCTCGGCGGCGCCACGGCCGGACTGCACGTACGGATCGCCGCCCCGGCCGGCTACCAGCCCGACCCGGTCATCCTCGGCCAGGCCGCCGCCATCGCGGCCAAGACCGGCGGCTCCGTCGTCGCGCTGACCGACCCGGAGGCCGCCGTCCACGGCGCGCACGTGGTCGCCACCGACACGTGGGTGTCCATGGGGCAGGAGGGGAAGGAGGAGCGGGTCGCCGCGCTCATGCCGTACCAGGTGAACGCCGAGCTGCTCCGCCACGCCGCGGCCGACGCGATCGTGCTGCACTGCCTGCCCGCCTACCGCGGCAACGAGATCACCGAGGAGGTCCTCGAAGGCCCGCAGAGCGTCGTGTGGGACCAGGCGGAGAACCGCCTGCACGCCCAGAAGGCGCTGCTGCACTGGCTGGCCACGCACGCCGACCCGACCAGGGTGCCGGAGGGCGCGTGATCATCCCGATGACCAAGGCGGCGCGGCAGGCGAAGATCACCGACCTGCTGCAGCGGCAGGCCGTGCGCTCCCAGCCCGAGCTGGCCAAGCTGCTCGCCGAGAGCGGCGTCGAGGTCACCCAGGCCACGCTCTCGCGCGACCTCGACGAGCTCGGCGCGCTCAAGCTGCGCGCCGAGGACGGCTCGCTGGTGTACGCGCTGCCCGGCGAGGGCGGCGGCCGCATCCCGCTGGCCAGGCTCGGCACCGGCGAGACCCCGGCGGCGCGGCTGCACCGCATCGCGGAGGAGCTGCTGGTCGCGGCCGAGGCCTCGGCCAACCTGGTCATCGTGCGCACTCCTCCGGGCGCGGCCCAGTTCCTGGCCTCCGCCATCGACCACGCCGACTGGGAGTCCATTCTCGGGACCGTGGCGGGCGACGACACGATCCTCGTCATCAGCCGCGACCCGATGGGCGGCGAGGCGGTCGCCGACGCGCTGCTGAAGGTGGCCGACCGACGTAGTTAGCCCACTCCGCGTGAGTGGGCTCCGCCGTACGGGACATCCTGACATTCAGCACTGGAGACGAAGCACAATGCCCGACAGAGTGGTTCTCGCATATTCCGGCGGTCTCGACACCTCGGTCGCCATCCCCTACCTCGCCGAGAAGATGAACGCCGAGGTCGTCTGCGTCGCCGTGGACCTCGGCCAGGGCGGCGAGGACATGGAGCTCATCCAGAAGCGGGCCATGGACTGCGGCGCGGTCGAGTCGGTCGTCGTCGACGCGAAGGAGGAGTTCGCCGCCGACTTCTGCGTGCCCGCGCTCCAGGCCAACGCCCTCTACATGGACCGCTACCCGCTGGTGTCGTCGCTGTCGCGACCGCTCATCGTCAAGCACCTGGTGTCGGCGGCCAAGCGCTTCGGCGGCACCATCGTCTCCCACGGTTGCACCGGCAAGGGCAACGACCAGGTCCGCTTCGAGGCCGGCCTGGCCGCGCTGGCCCCCGACCTCGAGATCATCGCACCCGCGAGAGACTTCGCCTGGACCCGCGACAAGGCCATCGAGTACGCCGAGGCCAAGGGCCTGCCCATCGAGACGTCGAAGAAGAACCCGTTCTCCATCGACCAGAACCTCTGGGGCCGCGCCGTCGAGACCGGCTTCCTCGAGGACATCTGGAACGGCCCGACCGAGGAGGTCTACTCCTACACCGCCGACCCCAGGCAGCCGCGCCCGGCCGACGAGGTCGTCGTCACGTTCGAGCAGGGTGTCCCGGTCAAGGTCGACGGCCGGGCGCTCACGCCCTTCCAGGTGGTCGACGAGCTCAACAAGCGTGCCGGCGCGCAGGGCGTCGGCCGCATCGACATGGTCGAGGACCGGCTGGTCGGCATCAAGTCGCGCGAGGTGTACGAAGCGCCCGGCGCGATCGCGCTCATCGCCGCCCACAAGGAGCTGGAGAGCGTCACCGTCGAGCGGGACCTGGCCCGCTTCAAGCGGGGCGTCGACCAGAGGTGGAGCGAGCTCGTCTACGACGGCCTGTGGTTCTCGCCGCTCAAGAACGCGCTCGACGCCCTCATCGCCGACGTCCAGAAGCACGTCAACGGGGAGATCAGGATGACCCTGCACGGCGGCAACGCCACCGTGACCGGCCGCCGCTCCGACGACTCCCTGTACGATTTCTCGCTCGCCACCTACGACACCGGCGACTCGTTCGACCAGTCGCTGGCCAAGGGCTTCGTCCAGCTCTTCTCCCTCCCGGCTAAGATCGCGGCCGCGCGCGACGCGAAAAGGCGTTGAGTTGCACTAAGGTCGCGGCCGGAGCGCAGGAGCTCGGGGGAGCGCGAGACACGATGCCGACGACCACGAAGCGGGCGCGATCATTGAACACGGCACGGAGGAGATGACGGTGAGTGATGGCAAGCCGATGCGGCTGTGGGGCGGACGCTTCGAAGGAGGTCCGTCCGACGCGCTGACCCGGCTGTCGGTGAGCGTGCACTTCGACTGGCGGCTCGTCCCGTACGACCTGGCGGCTTCCAGGGCGCACGCCCGGGTGTTGCACAGGGCGGGGCTGCTCAGCGAGGAGGAGCTCGAGCGCATGATCGGCGCGCTCGACGACCTGGAGCGCGCCTGCAAGGCGGGCGAGTTCCGGCCGACGGTCGCCGACGAGGACGTGCACACCGCGCTGGAGCGCGGCCTGCTCGAGCGGCTCGGCTCGCTCGGCGGCAAGCTGCGCGCCGGGCGCTCGCGCAACGATCAGATCGCCACCGACCTGCGCCTCTACCTTCGCGATCACGCCCGCACGATCGTCTCCCGCCTGGTCGAGCTGGAGACGGCGCTGATGGCGCAGGCCGAGCAGCACGCCGACACGGCCGCGCCCGGCATGACGCACCTGCAGCACGCGCAGCCGGTCTCGTTCGGCCACCAGCTCCTGGCCCACGTGCACGCCTTCGCGCGCGACATCGACCGCATCGCCGACTGGGACAAACGCGCCGCGGTCTCCCCGCTCGGGGCCGGCGCGCTGGCGGGCTCGTCGTTGCCGCTCGACCCGCAGGCCGTGGCCGAGGAGCTGGGCTTCTCCTCCGCCGCGCCCAACTCGATGGACGCCGTCGCCGACCGCGACTTCGCGGCGGAGTTCCTGTTCGACGCGGCCATGATCGGCATTCACCTGTCGCGGCTCGGCGAGGAGATCGTCCTGTGGGCCTCGCAGGAGTTCCGCTGGATCGAGATGGACGACGCCTACTCCACCGGCTCGTCGATCATGCCGCAGAAGAAGAACCCCGACGTGGCCGAGCTGGCCCGCGGCAAGTCGGGGCGGCTCATCGGCGACCTGACGGCGCTGCTGACCACCCTCAAGGGCCTGCCGCTGACCTACAACCGTGACCTGCAGGAGGACAAGGAGCCGGTGTTCGACGCGGTCGACACGCTGCTGCTGGTCCTGCCCGCGATGGCTGGCCTGGTGGCGACGATGCGCGTCAACACCGCCCGCATGGAGGCTTCGGCCCCCGACGGTTTCGCGCTGGCCACCGACCTGGCCGAGCTGCTCGTGCGCCGCGGGGTGGCCTTCCGCGAGGCGCACGAGGCGGTCGGCCATCTCGTGGTGTGGTGCCAGGTCAACGACAAGGACCTCGGCGAGCTGACCGACGACGAGCTGGTCAAGGTGTCGCCGCACCTGACTCCGGACGTCCGCGACGTGCTCAGCGTGCCCGGCGCGCTGGCCGCGCGCAAGGCACACGGCGGCACCGCACCCGACCGCGTACGCGACCAGCTCGTCGCCCTGCGCGAGTCCGTCGACGCGCAGGCGGCATGGGCGGCGGGCAGCTGAGCTCCGGCCCGCTGCCGCGGAGCTTCTTCGACCGGCCGTCGCCCGAGGTGGCGCCCGATCTGCTCGGGCGCGTCCTCGTGCACGGTCCCGTCGCCGTGCGCCTGACCGAGGTCGAGGCGTACGGCGGCCCGGGAGAGGATCCGGCGGCCCACACCTATCGCGGCAGAACACCGCGCAACGCCGTGATGTTCGGCCCGCCCGGCCACGTCTACGTGTACTTCACCTACGGCATGCACTTCTGCGCGAACCTCGTGTGCCTGCCGGAGGGCTCGGGCTCGGCCGTGCTGCTGCGGGCGGGCGAGGTGGTGGCGGGCGCGGACGTCGCCCGCGCCCGCCGTTCGGGCAGCGCGGCCTCCGGTGGCGGCGGCCGGCGGGTCGCCGATCGTGATCTCGCCCGCGGGCCGGCCAGGCTGGCGGTCGCCCTCGGCCTGCTCCGCGAGCACAACGGGATCGACGCGATCTGGCCGGGCGCGCCCGGCGAGACGGAGACGCTGTTAACGCGGGATCACCGGCTCACCGGTGTCCCGCACGGCGCGGTGGTCATGCTGGAGGGCCGCCCCGCGGACCCGTCCGCGATCAGGTCGGGCCCTCGCACGGGCGTCTCGACGGCCAAGGAGACGCCGTGGCGGTTCTGGATCGACGGCGACCCGGCCGTCTCGCCGTACCGCGCTCACGTGCCCCGGCGCCGCAACGCCGCGGCCACCTCCGTGGGCGAGGCGCCCAGCTCGTGAGGGCTGAAGATGTGCAGGAAGTCGCCGGTGTCGATCTCCAGCATCTCGCTGCGCACACCCCACCGCCTGCGGACGTCGACCTTGATGTCGCTGATCGCCTCC
Source organism: Nonomuraea sp. NPDC049378 (assembly GCF_055586745.1). Classification (NCBI taxonomy): domain Bacteria; kingdom Bacillati; phylum Actinomycetota; class Actinomycetes; order Streptosporangiales; family Streptosporangiaceae; genus Nonomuraea; species Nonomuraea sp. NPDC049378. The sequence goes on along the minus strand of NZ_JBVJHP010000012.1, from coordinate 5,196 downwards.
CACGGCACGTGCCGCCTGCCCGCGAACCCGTGCACCACGGTGATCCCGCTCTCGTCGGCCGCCAGCCGTACGGGAACGAGCAGGTCACGCAGGCCCATCGCGCCGATCAGCACGGCCGCGGGAACGGCCAGGATCACGCCGCCCACGTCGGCTCCCGCCCACCAGTAAAGGGCGAGTCCGGCGCATGCCAGAGCCCCTAAGATCTTCAAAACGGCCAGCTCGCGACGGACCCTCCACATGGACACGAAGCGTATCCAAGTGGCGGCCTGCCCGAGCGATCAGGCACGCTTGTATCGAATCAACCTCAACCCGTCTACTGGAAAGCCGGCACCGTGACCGACATTCTCGATGACCTCGCGTGGCGAGGCCTGATCGCGCAGTCCACCGACCTCGACGCCCTGCGCGCGTCCATGGCCAAGGGACCGATCACGGTCTATTCCGGTTTTGACCCCACCGCTCCTTCGCTGCACGTCGGCCACTTCGTGCCGCTGCTGACGTTGCGCCGCTTCCAGCTCGCGGGGCACCGCCCGATCGGCCTGGTCGGCGGCGCGACCGGCCTCATCGGCGACCCCAGCGGGCGCAACACCGAGCGCGCGCTCAATTCCAGCGACATCGTCGCCGAATGGGTGGAACGTCTGCGCGGCCAGGTCGGCCGGTTCCTCGACTTCGACGCGCAGCCGAACGCGGCGCTCATGGTGAGCAACCTCGACTGGACCGGCGAGCTGACCGCGATCGACTTCCTGCGCGACATCGGCAAGCACTTCCCGGTCAACCGCATGCTGGCCAGGGAGGCCGTGTCCGCGCGGCTGTCGGGTGAGGGCCTGAGCTACACCGAGTTCAGCTACCAGATCCTGCAGTCCAACGACTACCTGGAACTGTTCCGCCGCTACGGTTGCACGCTGCAGATCGGCGGCAGCGACCAGTGGGGCAACATCACCGCCGGCGCCGACCTGGTCCGCCGCATCGAGGGCGCCCACGTGCACGCGCTCACCCTGCCGCTCATCACCAAGGCCGACGGCACGAAGTTCGGCAAGACGGCGGGCGGCGCCCTCTGGCTCGACCCCGAGATGACCTCGCCCTACGCCTTCTACCAGTACTTCCTCAACTCCGACGACCGTGACGTCGTCCACTACCTCAAGGTGTTCACCTTCAAGAGCCGCGAGGAGATCGAGGAACTGGAGAAGGCCGTCGCCGAGCGCCCCTTCGCCCGCCAGGCCCAGCGCGCCCTGGCCGAGGACCTCACGGAGCTCCTCCACGGCAAGCACGAACTCGACGCGGTCGTGGCCGCCTCCAAGGCGCTGTTCGGCCAGGGCACGCTGGAGGAGCTGCCCGCCGCCACGCTCGGGGCCGCGCTCGCCGAGGTGCCGAAGGCCAAGGTCGGCTCGCTCGGAGCGGCGTTCGTCGACCTGCTGTCCGACAGCGGCCTGGTGGAGTCGAAGTCGGCGGCCAGGCGGGCGGTCAAGGAGGGCGGGGCGTACCTCAACAACGTGAAGATCACCGACGAGTCCTACGTGCCGACCTCCGATGACCTGCTGGCGGGGCGCTACCTGGTCCTGCGTCGCGGCAAGAAGTCGATCGGCGGCGTCGAGGTCGGCTGACCGGGCGCGAGGCGGGCCCTTCCCGTTCGGGCAGGCCCGCCTTCTCCTTGTACGGCGTTCACGGGCGGGTGAAGAGCGTCACCGTAAGCCCGGGCAGATCGCCGGAGTGCTTGGCGAGGCCGAGCTCGAAGCCCGCCTCCCGCACCTCCCCGACCCGGTCGATGCCGTCGCCCTCCAGCCCTGACTTCTTCGTCCCGCGCCAGACGACCCACACCCGGTCGTGCCGCTCCAGGGCCGCCGAGACATCGGAGCGCTCCGGATGGCCGAACCCGCCGGGATCGGGGGCGTCGCCCGTCCTGAGCACGTCGACCGGCATCAAGGAGTCGGCGTAGTAGTCGAAGCCCGCGCGCAACTGGCTCTGCCCGTACACGATGGCGTCGTCGGGCTCGGCCTTGATCACGCGCAGCGCCCACGGGATGTTCTCGAAGCGCCCGTTCTCTTCGCGTACGTCCACATGCTGCTGGACCGACAGCACGCACCCGAGGAGCACGACCGCCACGGCGGCCACCACGTGGAACCGGGGGAGAGCGGCCACGGCCATCCCGGCCAGCAGCGCCAGTGCGGGAGCGGTCACGAACAGGTAGCGGTCGACGTAGACCGGCGTCACCAGGTGGGACACCGCGAGCAGCAGCACGGGCGGCAGCACGAGCCACCCCGCCAGCGCGAACGCCCACGGGCCTGCGGCCACGCCCGGGACCCGCCTGCGCGCCGCCGCCCACAGCAGCACCGCCCCGGCCACGGCCAGCACGAACAACATCACGCCGAGCCCGGTCGTCCCCGCCGCCATCTTCGGGAACTTCAGCCATACCTCCGGCCCCCGCTGCGGGATCCAGCTGATGGCGTGCCGCTCGCCGTACCCGATGAGCCCCAGCACCACGGCGGGAACACACCCGGCGGCCAGCGCCGCGGCCATCCGCGCCAGCACGTCGCGGCGGGCCAGGCACAGCTGAGCGGGCAGCACCAGCACCGCGAACAGGTGCGTGGAGCACACGAGCGCGACCGCCACGCCGTAGAGCACCCACCGCCGGGCGGCCGGCCGCCGGAGCGCCCGGTGCAGCGCCCAGAACGAGAGCACCACCGCGGCGGCGGCGAAGGCGTACGACCTGGCGAAGGCCCCGTAGTAGGAGACCGTCGGCAGGATCGCGAAAACGGCCGCACCGGCCACGCCGGCCCGGACGCTGTGCAGGCGCCGGCCCAGGTCCGCCAGGAACCAGGCCGCCACGGCGATCGCCACCGCCGACGGGAACCGCAGCCACAGCTCCGCCGTGCCCGCCTTCACCCAGAAGTGCATGAACAGGTAGTAGGGCAGGAAATGGCCGTCGATGTGCTGGCCCAGCTCCCACAGGCCGGACAACGACCGGGAGGCGGCGCTGACGGTGGCCAGCTCGTCGCCGTTCAGGGTGGCGGAGCCCGTGCCGGACAACGCCGCGATTCCGGCGAGGGACGCCATCCACCAGGGCGCTGACGTGCGGACACGCGCGGCGGGACGAGCAGGGGGAGCAAGCGTGGCGGCAGTGGTCACCGGGGCAGGATACGCGCCGTAGGGTCGGGCGTATGGCCAATGTGATGGTGTTCGACCTTTATGGCGTGATTGCCCGGACCCAGAGTCCGGAGAGCCGGCGGCGGCTCGTCGAGCTGGCGGGTGTACCGGAGGAGCGGTTCTGGGAGGCGTACTGGGCCTGCCGGCCGCTCTATGACGAGGGCCAGAGCGGTGTCGCGTACTGGGACGCGGTGGCGGACCGGCTGGGGACCCGCTTCCCGGACGTGCCCGCGCTCATCGGAGCCGACCTGGCCAGCTGGAGCGACGTGGACGAGTCGATGGTGGAGGTCGTGCACGAACTCGCGGACCAGGGGCACCGGCTGGGCCTGCTGTCGAACATCATCGAGGACCTGGTGCCCTTCTGGGAATCGCGTCATGGTGACTGGCTGGGACGGTTCGCCTCGCTGACGTTCTCGTGCCGGATCGGGGCGGCCAAGCCGGAGCGTCGGGCGTACGAGATCTGTGCGGAGCGGATCGGGGCGACGCCGCGGGACATCCTGTTCTTCGACGACAACCTGGTGAACGTCGTCGCGGCGCGCGAGGCGGGCATGGCGGCGGAGCTGTACGAGTCGCCGCGGCAGGTGCGGGCCCTCGCCGAGACGATCACGATCCTCCCCTGAGCGCCTCACTGCCGGGTGGTGTGCGTCGGCCTCATCACGATCACGACCCGCCGCTCGGCATCGGCGACCGGCCGCTCGTACTCCAGGCCGTAGCGCTCGGCCAGAGTGTCGAAGAAGTCGCCCGACGGGTCGGGCTCCACCCGCTCGACCACCCCACGGATCTCCAGATAACGGTACGGCGCGTCGGGGTCGTTGACGGAGACCGCCACCTGCGGGTTCTCCATGACGTTTCTGCACTTCCTGCGGTCCGTCGTGGTGGTGAAGCGCAGGACCTCACCGTCCCAGACCGTCCATACCGGGTTGACGTTGACGGCTCCGTCGGGGCCGAGTGTCGCCAGGTGGGCGAACAGCGGTCGGCTGAGCAGGTCCAGGTGGCTCGCGGGAATCATCCGCGTTCTCCTCGCTTCTCAGGGCATCGGACGTGGGCACAATATCAAAGCTTTGATGTATATCAAGACTGGAATGATCGTATGTGGTTGTACGCTCCCCGCTATGGGCATGCCTGCTGACGAACGGCTCGGACTGGACATCAAGCGCGCCGAGCAGGCTCTGATCGCCGCGAAACAGGCGGCCGTTCGGCCGGCCGGGCTGACCGTCCCGCAGTACGCCGCGCTGTTCGCCTTGTCCGACAACCCCGGCATCTCGGGCGCGGCGCTGGCGAGAGCGTGTCTCGTCACTCCGCAGGCCATGACCGTGGTGCTCAAGAACCTGGAGGAACGCGGACTGGTCGAACGGTCGCCGCACCCCTGGCACCGCAACGTCCTGGAGACCCGGCTCACGCCCGCCGGGCTCGCGGCGCTGGAGGCGGCGGACGAGCGGGCGGTGCTGATCGAACGCGCGATCGCGGGCGAGTTCAGCGCCGAGGAGCGCGCGGCGTTGCGGGCCCTGCTGGCCCGCTGCGTGGAGGCCATCGCCCGCGTGACGCCCGAATCGTGACCGGCCGCCACGCCGGTCGGGCGGGACGATTTGACGTGTTGCGGATCACGACCTAGTCTTTCAGTTCGCCCCGGGTGTGAGCCGGACGCCGGTCAGGTGGACGGGCCCCAGGGCAAGCCCCTTGATAGAGACGAGCCAATCGGCGGAGTCGCTTCGGCGTGCTCAAGCCCGAGCCGTCTGCGGGTGCGTCGCGATCGCCGAAAAACCGGTTGTTTCGACACGCCTCGGATGGCACGGTAAGTTGCGGGGGTCTCCGCGGAAGCGGAGTGCACCATCCTAAGAAGGTTGGCCGATTTTCTTCAAACCTCCGGGTTTGACGGAGAAATAGGCCGCCTGATAAAGTGAAGCAAGCAAAAAGACGCCTCCGAGTTTCGATTCGAGAGAATCAAGGCGAGGAAGCACGCGTCCGTTTCTTGAGAACTCAACAGTGTGTTAAAAGCCAGTGCATGATGCACAACCCCGTTGATCGACGTTTGTCGGTTGATGGATTCCTTTTTGTTAG